>JAGDZK010000049.1:0-4598 GCA_049115935.1 Bermanella sp.
AGGGCGGCCATTACTTCACGAATACCTTCTTCGATTCGTTTGGCAATGACAATCTCCCCTTCACGGGTCAATAGTTCAACGGTACCCATTTCACGCATATACATACGGACTGGGTCAGTTGTGCGGCCCACATCACTTTCAACAGCAGCAAGCGCCGCAGCGGCTTCTTCCATTGCTGCTTCGTCGGTGTTGTTGTCGCCCATGATTAGGGTATCAGCATCCGGTGCAACTTCGGCTACGGTAATGCCGATGTCGTTGATCATGCGGATGATGTCTTCAACTTGTTCTGGTGTGGCAATGTCATCTGGAAGGTGATCATTTACCTGAGCATAGGTTAGGTAACCCTGTTCCTTGCCTTTGGCAATGAGCTCTTTAAGACGGGACTGTTGTGTGGCGGCCATATATACCCTGTGTTGTCCTGTACTGTAGGCGAATCGAACCCGCGATTATAATCATCTGGTTACGGGTTATCCAGCACTGATGTGATTAAGTGATTGATAATGGGGTTTTTTTTTACCCTTTCAAGGGTTTAACCGGTTAATTGGTGATATTTCTCTTGTTCAGCTGGGCTAAGAGCGTCGAGCTTGCCTCCGGCTTTGATCAACTTGCTGTGCAAAAGGTTCAGCTCAATAATGGCTTTTGCCCATTGGAATAGCTGTTGTTCTTCTGATTGTAGATGCTTAAAGCCACCTTTGCTGCTGGCTTTCTTTAAAAGCTTATCTTGGATCGTTTTAGCCGATTTAATTCTTAATTGGCTTAAGCAGTCGGTGGCCACTTGTTCTTGGCTTAAATGGCCGTCATTACGATTATGGTGTTCGGTGAGACTTTTGTATTCTTGGTAGTCGTTATCGGTGGCTAATAAACTTAACGCATCAAGCAGGGTTTGTTGGGGCGATTGCTGTAATTGGCTGATTAGCTTTTGCAATAACTGGCTGTAATGGCCTTCATAGGTTTCTAAAAATGCAAGATCACCAAAGCTTTGCACTACTTGTGGAGCATGCAAAATAAGGGCTATAGCCTGTTTGATTAATGGGTGTTCATTCACCGGTGCGGCGGTTTGGGTGTATTCGTCATCATGGTAGCTTGGGGTGCTTTCATGATGAGGCTCGTCGTGATCAGGTGTTGTGTTTGGAGTGTAGCTCAACTGATTTTCACGTTGTTGCTGTTCGCGCATGAGGGTGATGTTTTCTTCGGCTTGGCCCATGTCTTTAAGTTCTTGGCGCTCAAGACGAGTCTCTTCTGCTAATGCTTGCCAAAATAAGCTTTTAAGGGCTGGCCCTGGGATTTGTTGAATCATAGGGGCGGCCAGTTTTGCTAAGCGCGCGCGGCCTTCTAGGCTGTCGCTATCATCAATATCTTGTTTGATGGTTTGTAGTAAAAATTCGCTGATGCCTTGAGCATATTGTAGGCGTTGCTCAAAGCCGGCTTTGCCTTCTTTGCGTACTACTGTGTCTGGGTCTTCACCATCAGGTAAAAACATAAAACGAATTTGTTGGCCGTCTTCTAGTACAGGTAATACGAGTTCTAATCCGCGCTTGGCGGCTTTACGCCCAGCGGCGTCGCCATCAAAACAAAAGACGATCTCAGGGGCGATTTTAAATAATTTTTGTAAGTGGGTGGTGCTGGTGGCGGTACCTAAAGTGGCTACGGCGTAGTGCACGCCAAATTCGTGTAGCGCAACTACGTCCATATAGCCTTCAACGACGACAAAGCGTTTTAGGGGTTGGCGAATTTGGCGGCATTCGTATAGGCCATATAGTTCGTGGCCTTTGTTGAAGATGCTGGTTTCTGGGCTGTTGAGGTATTTGGGTTTGTCGTCGCCCAGTGTTCGCGCGCCAAAGGCAATGGTACGCCCGCGTACATCACGAATGGGAAATACCACGCGATTACGAAAGCGGTCGTAACATTTGCCATCATCTTTGCTGATGAGCATGCCAGTATCGATGAGTGCTTTTAGTTTGTCATCGTCGGTGGCGAGTGTGTTTTTTAGATTATCCCAACCTGGCGGCGCAAAGCCGATGCCAAAGAATTTAGCCGCTTTGCCTGATAGACCGCGTTTCTTTAGGTAGTTAACAGGCGCATCTTTGTCAGCATGAAAGCGCAGCTGTTGTTGGTAAAACTCGCTGGCGCTGCTCATTAGGTCGTAATGACTGGCGCGCTCTTGCTGCTGTTTTTGCTGGAATGGGCTGGATTCTTCTTTGGGAACGTCAAGCCCCACTGTGCCTGCTAATAGTTCAACCGCTTCAGGGAAATCTATGTGGTCGTATTCCATCACAAAGCCAATGGCGTTGCCTTTGGCTCCGCAACCAAAGCAATAATAAAACTGTTTATCAGATGCGACGGTAAACGACGGGGTTTTTTCGTTATGAAAAGGGCAGCAAGCGTGGTGGTTCTTGCCCGCTTTTTTTAAGCGGATGCGACTGTCTACCACATCAACGATATTAACGCGGGAGAGTAAATCATCGATGAAATTTTGGGGGATACGACCAGTCACGATTCAAACCTATTTGCGTTACATTTTTCTATTTAGGTTGATACTAAAAATTGGCCCTAGAATACACTAAGTGGGTGCTTTTTTGGGGATTTTGATGACTAAAAATCATTCAATTTTAATCATGTGTCGTGTTTTAAACGTATTGAATGCGCAGGTAAAAATGCACCGGATCACAAAGCGTTTAAATGGTTTACTAATTTGAGGGGAGAGTTAATTAAGCGAAGCTGGCTTTTACTAGCTTGCTTACTTCACCCATATCGGCGCGGCCTTGCACCTGAGGTTTCACTAGCGCCATGACTTTACCCATGTCTTGCATGCCCGCTGGATTAACTTCAGCCACTGCTTTTGTCACAATGGCTGAAAGTTCTTCCGCAGATAGGGCTTCTGGGAGGAAGTCCTGAATAACGCTCACTTCGTAGTGTTCTACTTCAGCAAGTTCGGTACGACCAGCGTCCTCATATTGCTTAATAGAATCACGGCGTTGTTTTACCATCTTATCCATAATGGTAAGGACACGAGCGTCATCCAGTTCGATGCGTTCGTCAACTTCAACACGTTTGAGCTCGGCTTGGATTAGACGCAGGGCTTGTGTACGCGGCTTATCTTTCGCACGCATAGAAGCTTTAACTGCATCTTTTAGTTCTTGAACTAGGCCTTGCTCACTCATGTTTGTCTCTCTAATTCAGTTTATGGCTTAGTAAAGACGAGTCATTTTACGCTGTTCGCGTGAAACTTTTTTAGCGTGACGCTTAACAGCAGCTGCTTTTTTACGCTTACGCTCAGCAGTTGGCTTTTCGAATTGCTCGCGACGACGTACTTCAGAAAGTACACCTGCTTTCTCGCAAGAACGCTTGAAACGACGTAGTGCTACGTCAAATGGCTCGTTTTCTTTTACTTTAACTTGTGGCATTCAATCTACCCTATGTGTATCAGTTGACTTAGTAGGTGGAAAATCACCCACTAGAATTAAATCAGTTTCCTGACGCCGAGTGCTTTGCAGTCACTCAGGCCCTATTGAGGCGGGGGATTCTACTCGCTTTGCCTTGTAATTGCAAAGCTCTGTGGAGTATAGATTATACTCATGATTTTTGTGGATGAGCCCCCGTGGATACTGGGTTCTGGTGTTCTTGGCGTAGGCTGCGTAAAATGGCCCGCGCAAAAAATATGAGGTTATTATGCGGGTTTTAGCCATAGAAAGCAGTTGTGACGAAACCGGAATCGCGATTTATGATTCCGAGCAAGGGCTATTGTCCCACGCCTTGTACAGTCAGGTCGAAATGCATGCCATTTATGGTGGTGTAGTACCTGAACTTGCTAGCCGTGACCATATTCGTAAAGCCATCCCGCTTATTAAAGAAGTGATGGCGGGCGCGAATACGACAAGCGAGCAGTTAGATGGCATCGCTTACACTTCAGGCCCTGGTTTGGCGGGTGCTTTATTGGTGGGTGCCTGCTTAGCGCGCAGCCTAGCATGGAGCTGGGGGATTCCTACCTTGGCCGTTCACCATATGGAAGGCCATTTGTTAGCGCCTTTATTAGAAGATAACGCCCCTGAGTTTCCATTTGTAGCATTACTGGTTAGTGGCGGTCATACACAGCTAGTGGATGTAAAAGGCATTGGTCAATATGAAGTGCTGGGTGAAAGCATTGACGATGCGGCAGGTGAAGCATTTGATAAAACCGCCAAGATGATGGATTTGCCATACCCAGGTGGCCCACACATAGCCAAGCTTGCGCAACTTGGTACAAAAGGGCGCTTTAAATTTCCACGCCCAATGACAGACAGACCCGGTTTAGATTTCTCGTTCAGTGGTTTAAAAACCTTTGCGCGTAATACCATTGCCAAGTGCCAAGAGGAAACCGGTTTAACCGAGCAAGACAAAGCAGACATTGCATTAGCGTTTGAGCAAGCGGCGGTAGACACTCTGGCCATTAAATGTAAGCGGGCGTTAGAGCAAACTGGTCGCAAACGTTTGGTCATTGCTGGCGGTGTAAGCGCTAATAAATATCTGCGTGAAAAATTGCACGCGTTAATGGATAAGTTAAACGGTGAAGTGTTTTATCCGCGTCCAGAATTTTGTACCGACAACGGTGCCATGATTGC
>JAGDZK010000050.1:0-9876 GCA_049115935.1 Bermanella sp.
ACACTGCGTTACGCGCTGACAACATCGACGAAGCAGCTGCGCTTGAAGCGAAAAAACACGCTGAGCAAGCACTTGAAAATCAAAGCGGTGATTTTGATTATTCTCGTGCCGCCTCTCAGCTTGCGGAATCCATTGCACAGATTCGCACTCTGCAGCAGATCCGCGAAAAATTGGGTAAGCGTTAATCTTTTAAGATCAAAGTTTATTCAAACAAAAGAACCCGCACATGGTTATGCCAGTGTGGGTTTTTTATGCCTGCTTTTTATAAATAAGAGTTCAACTGAGCCTCAGCTTGCACTGTTAAAAATCAGCATTGCACAGATTCGTTACTGTGCCGCAGGTCTGCGAAAAGTTGGGTAAGTGTTAATTTTTAGTTAATGTTTGTTCAGATAAAAGAACAGCAAGAGTGGTTTTATTGTCTAAAAATTGATAAGTAAGCTGAGTTTAAGCTTATTGTGTTGAATTTAGACGATTTAAGCTCGTAACGGTTAAGCAGCTTTTTACTGAAACCAGAACTTGGGCGAACTCTTAATAGATTTAAATTGGCTGATTGAAATAGAAAAACCGCCCATAGTGTTAAATGAAAACTATGTGCGGTTTAAGTGTATTGAGCTGAGCAATAGCAACAATACAATATAGTTATAGAATAGCTAAACGATTAAAGCGGAGAAGCGTAACCTTCAATAGTTATTGTCGAATAATTGCTTTTAAGACCATGACTTTCTAATGAGACTTCAACAATAGGTGTAATCAAAGAATTGGAGGAAATTGTTTCATCTGTACAAGAATTGTCCCACTTATTGTAACGATACAGAGTTGTTTCTGATGATGTTTTAGTAAATGCAGTTCCTGCTTCGATAAAATATGTTGCTTTACCGCCATGGATAAAGGTGTTCTTATCAATGATATTGGCCACTTTTGTAAAGACAAGTTGTGGTATTCCAGAACTACTGATTACTCTAGATGGGTTTTCAGAGCATGTATTCTCAGAGTAATATACATAGCCGCTAAGCCCTGCACTATCATTTAGTTCATCATAACCGTCTAAGTAATAGCCAGTATCTTCATACTCCCCAGCTATGGAGGCCATTCCAAGAGGTGTTTTAATTTGGATGAAAGGCTTATCAACGTTATGTAATACTCGATTTGTATAACCTAGTAACTCACCATCTCCATATACTTCAATGGTGAAATCATCAACTTCGCCAGTTTCAGCGCTTTCTAGTTCAGCTACTTTTGCTTCAAGCGCCTCAATTAATCCTGCTTGTGCATTAACAACATCATTTAAAGCGCTACCGTAAGTTTTGAGGCCTGCAAAATTTGCATTAACTTCAGCAGCTTTAGCTGGTGTTCCTGCAGTAAACGTTGTTAATGTAGGTGCTGCAATGGTTTCAGCTTGCGTGATTGTTGTAATTAAAGATAGAACTGATGCCGAGATCAGTTTAGTTCCATTCAATTTCATTCCAGTTTCCTTTGTCCCAATTATTAGTGGCTAGTGTTGTTTCAGGCTTTTCTTTTTCGCCTTGGTCACTATCCGTTGTTTGATCACTTGAACCACAGCCTGCTAATATAACTGAGCAAAATATAGTCAATAAAATATTTTTCATAAATATCTTCATGTTCTGAGTGCGGGCACATGATACAAGGAGAATAGATTGCATCAAGATCAAAAAGGGATAAGTGGTAATAGTGATTAAAAATCACACATTATTTTTAATACAAAAATAAAAAGCCGTCACAGATTACTATGAGCGGCTTTGGATTATAGGACTGTTGCGGTTAATTCAATACATAACCATCGATAGAAATACTAGAGTAAGTCTGCTTGAGTCCATGAACCTCAGGGTTTAACTCAATCATAGGAATACTGATTGTACCGTCAGCAAGCCAAGTTGCTTCTACGCAATTTTCACCATCTTTGTAATAGAAAGAGGTGTTATTACGATTGAAAGTTGTGCCGGCCTCGATCAACCATGAGTTATTCTCACCTACAAAAATTTGATCTTTGTCCACAATACCGGCTACTTTAGTAAAGATTACAGGATTTCCTTCGCTTGGAGATATAGCAAATATCATAGTGGTACAGGCTGCATCAGTATAATTTGGACCGCTAAAGTATTCTGATGTAGAGTTCATTTCATTGTAATAACCAAGTTGGTATCCATCACTGTAGTCTCCCTTAAGTTTTATTATTCCATAATCTGTTTTAACTAACATGCTCCCGCCGATAGCAATGTCAGGGATACTATCGGTGTAACCGATCAGCTCTCCATCACCCTTAACAGGAATCGTAAAAGAGTTAGGTTCGCTTTCGATTATTGTATGTAGAGACTCAACTTTAGCTTCAAGCGCTTCAATTAAAGCAGCCTGTGCATTCACCACATCCGTTAATGCGGCATCATAGGTTTTAAGACCTGCAAAATTTGCATTAACTTCAGCAGCTTTAGCTGGTGTACCTGCAGTAAACGTTGTTAAAGCAGGTGCTTCAATGGTTTCAGCTTGAGTGATTGTTGTAATTAAAGATAGAACTGATGCCGAGATCAGTTTAGTTCCATTCAATTTCATTCCAGTTTCCTTCGTCCCAATTATTAGTGGCTAGTGTCGTTTCAGGCTTTTCTTTTTCGCCTTGGTTACTATCCGTTGTTTGATCACTTGAACCACAGCCTGACAATATAATTGAGCAAAATATAGTCAATAAAATATTTTTCATAAATATCTTCATGTTCTGAGTGCGGGCACATAATACAAGTAGAATAGATTGCATCAAGATCAAAAAGATATAAGTGTAAAAGTGATTAAAATTCACACATTATTTTCAATGCGCATGCCTTTATTGGTGATTTTTATTACAATGCATAAAATCTGAATAATTGAGCTTACCGTGCAAAAACTCAAACACACCCTCTTAATACTCCTCGCCCTTTGGGCGTTCGTCATCTTGCCGGATGTCATTTATGGCTTATTCAACCATAACTACCTTGCTGGATATGATTTTAAGAGCATAGCGATCACACTTGTGTTGATGGTGTTCATGTTATTGAGCCGCACACCCAAGCTGAATAAAGTGGTTTTACTGATATTAGCCTTGATGCAGGCTACTCAGCTCATGTACTTCCAGTACTTTGGTGGCTTTTACAGTGCCTTTGATATGGTGCTGATGATGGGCGAAATGCATGATGCTTTGATTGGTTTTGCTGACGGTTTAAAGTTCATGTTGCCAGCGTTCTTTTTATCCATGGCGTTCTACGCTCTTGCCTATTTCACTTATAACAAATATCACAAAACCAGTTACACGATACCGTATATCTGGATAGTATTTGTATTGATATTAACGCTGCCTTTTTTGCAGTCCCTGCGCTCTGAAGCCTCACAAAAGTATCAGCCAAATATTGCCCATTCATCCGTTAAAAATGGTTTATACAGCGTGTCTTTTTTTACCGCTCGCCAGTTAAAGATTATTGCGGGCTTGCGTAAAGAGATGCCAAGTTATCAGCCTTATCAAATCACAAAAAACACACCGGTAGATGCCAATGTTGTGGTGCTGATGGGCGAGAGCTTAAGTTATTACAATATGTCTTTGTTTGGCTATGAACGTGATACCACGCCAGATTTAATGCCTTATAAAAATGACCCAAGTTTCTTTTATCTTCCTGCTATCTCAAGTGCGGTATCCACCCGAGTGTCCTTGGCTTTATTTTTCAATACGGTTTATGAGCCCAATAACAGCGCCCATATTAGCAAGATGGATACTGCCCTATACCGTTTAGCTAAACGTCAGGGTTTTGAAACCCACTACATTACTACACAAAAAAATGCAGGTGGTTTGACGTATTCTTTCTCATTGGGCGACATTGATTCGTGGAAAGAAAATAAACACCTATTGAATTATGAAGGCGAGCACGACGACCGTTTATTGTTAGAGCTTAAGTCCATGAACTTGGATTACGACAAACCTCAATTTATTACCTTACACATGCGCAGTGCCCATGCGCCATATGTGGATAATTACCCAAAATCTCAAGAGGTATACCCAGTGGACGGTCAACCTTATGAGACGTACATGAAGAATAGTTACGATAATTCTGTGTTGTATACGCAAAAAGTCATTGCTGACATTTATGAGTTTTTTAAAGATTCAAACAAACCTACTTATATTTTCTTCACACCGGATCATGGTGAACTAATGGGGCAAAATGGGCGTTTTGGCCATAACGCGGTGGATATTGATATGGCCCGTGTTCCGTTTTTGTTTTATGGCGTTAACATTCCTGAAAGCGAAATCAAACGTATTAAGACGGAGCTAGGCTGTATGTCCAACCATTATTTGATTAGTCAGCAAGTAGCAAAAGTATTGGGCTATGAGATTAAAAACCCGAATGAAGAAGCCGGTAAATATTACTTAAATGGCACCGATGTATTTGGTGAGGCGGGCTTTATGAAGTACGACTTAAAACAGATACAGGAGCAAACCTGTTCTGAGGTTGCGCTATAATAAAAATACTCGTTAATAGGCTTTCGGCCAATAAAAAGGAAAGATACGTGCGTGTACCTTTCCTTTTTTATTTGAATTAGCGATTAACAAAGTCTCTTACATCATTATAAACAGTATTGTCATCTAGCAACCCGTTATGTGAAACACAATGGGTTTCAAAATTGCTTGCGCCTTTTACGATTACGCTGCTATCAGGATTTATCACGTTATCGCAAGGTGAGCGGAAAGTGGCATATCGAATTTTACCTGGCGACTCGTCACCAGCATTTAAGGCCGTTAAAAAGCTAGAACGCATACGCATTTCAAAGCATGAATAAGAAAAACAGCCATAGGCAAAGTCAGTACCATGGTTGGGACCACCTAGAGAGACCCACGAATCCACGCGGGAATCATCGATAAGCAAGTTTTTCAGGTAATAGCGGCTAGAAAGGCTACCCATTGAATGGGCAATGATGTCTACCTTAGTGGCGCCTGTGGCTTTAATTAACTTATCAACTTCCATAGCAACTTGATCGGCGGTGGTGGCATTGGCTTGATTGAAATCATAGCTGAAGCTAGCAAGGTGAGTTGATGGCCATTGATCATTTTGAAAACGTGCCTTCATTGGATTCCAAACAGATGCACTGGAAAGGTAGCCGTGAACAAACAGTATTGGGTCGGGTGTTTTAGCTTGAACTGTACTGCTTATTAAAACCGTAGCCATCAGAGCAAAAAATAGTGTCATGAACTTGTTTGTCGTCATATCAAATCTCCTAATGAATTATTATTAGTTTTAGGGTGAGTCGATATAGTTATTCATGAGATAGAACTTTCATATAGTCCATATGGTTTAGGGTAATATAGAGCTAGTTAGACTAACTCCAAGCGGGCTATTAAAGAGCTCCCCACAAAGTATCAAACATCATTTGCTGCGTGCCCGCGATGGCATCACTATCGATTACAACGACTACTGGATAGTTGTTATCAGCTAAGCTGATCATGGCTACTTTAGGTGGATAGATTGCAATATACGATGCATCGCCCTTACCTTTCAGCCATTTACGTTCAGCCAATTCTGCTTCATCACCACCGTCACCAATGGCAATTACCCTCACCTTTATATTTTTGGCTACACGTTGTTTAGTGAAGGTCGGGAAAGGCCGGTATAGGTGTTCGCGTAATGCTTGGGTTGAAATGACGCTGTATTGCTTTTGTTTGCTGCGATCCACACTGCTTAAGATGTCTCGTAGCACCAACTCAACCCCATCGTCACCTTCATAAAAGCGTACATTACCCGCCACCATGTCCGTTTTTAGGTGCTTGAGGCCTGGGATGATATCGGTTTTAAGCTCAAGCAAGGTTTGCTCTAAGCTTTGGCGTTTTTGCTCGGCTAAATCTAGTAAACGCTCAGGGTCTTCAGCCTGAAACACGCGGCGCTTGCCTTTGGGTAAGTAATTTACAATGCCCTTACTCACTAAAACTTTGAGGGTTTCATAGGTGGTGCCGCGGTTTAATTGCGCCTTAGCGGCCAAGTCTCGAATAGAGGCTGGGCCTAGTGAAAGCAAACCGTGATAAACCGCAATTTCCCGCTCGGTAAGGCCAAGCTGTGTCAGACTGTTTAACTTCATTGTTGTCATTTAATTTGTGACAAAGTGGATTGTAAATCCTAACAAACTCAATAGACTGGGCAACCTTTTTTATTTAGTGTCTGGCAAGTTTTGACATATGGCCAATAAAACGGACTGCTTAAGGTAATTGTGAGATTGCTTTAAGACGCGGCCATTAACGGAAGATAGAGATCGATAGATGATTGATGTAGTAATTTTAGCGGCGGGACAAGGTTCTCGCATGAAGTCAGATTTACCGAAAGTATTACACCCAATTGCTGGTAAGCCTATGTTAGGCCATGTGATTGATAGCGCCCGTAAAGTCAGCGCCAACGCCATGCATGTGGTGGTGGGTCACGGTGCTGAGCAAGTAAAAGCACAGTTTGGCGAAGAAAGTGATATTCAATTTGCGCTACAAGCCGAACAAAAAGGCACCGGCCACGCGGTCATGATGGCCCTAGAAAACCTAGCAAAATCGGGTACCACGTTAATTTTGTACGGTGATGTTCCTCTTATTCAAAGCGACACCTTAGATGCGTTAATTCAAATCACACAACAAGGCAAAGTGGGCTTGTTAACCGTGAACATGGACGACCCAAGTGGTTATGGCCGGATTGTGCGTGATGCTGAGCACAAGGTAAAAGCCATCGTTGAACATAAAGACGCCAACGAATCAGAACTGACTATTGAAGAAGTGAATACCGGTATTTTATCGGTACCCACCGAAAATCTACACGAGTGGTTACCTAAGTTATCGAACGATAATGCACAGGGCGAATACTACCTAACAGATGTAATTGCCATGTCGGTAGCGGCAGGTATTGAAGTTGAAACATTGCAACCAGAATTCGCCGAAGAAACCTTTGGGGTGAACAATCGAGCGCAACAAGCGGAACTAGAGCGTTGGTATCAAGCTCGTTTGGTTCAAGATTTAATGACACAAGGGGTGACAGTATTAGACCCTGCCCGCTTAGATATTCGCCCAGGCAATACCCTTGGTGTAAAGGTTGGGCGTGACGTAGTGATTGATGCCAACGTCATTCTAGAAGGCCAAGTGGCACTGGGTGATGGCGTACAGATTGAAGCTAACTGCATTATTAAAAACGCATCCATTGCCGCTGGCAGCAAAGTCAATGCGTTTAGCCATATTGAAGATGCCGATATTAAACAAAGTTGTGATATTGGCCCATACGCTCGCCTGCGCCCTGGTGCCGTATTAGAAAACGGCGCGAAAGTGGGTAATTTCTGTGAAGTGAAAAAGTCCATTATTGGTGAAGGCAGTAAGGTGAATCACCTAACCTATATTGGTGATGCGGTGATTGGTAAAGGCGCCAATATTGGTGCGGGTACCATTACCTGTAATTATGATGGTGTGAATAAATTTAAAACCGAAATTGGTGACGGCGCGTTTATTGGCTCTAACTCGTCGTTAGTGGCACCGGTTAAAATAGGCGCTGGCGCAACCGTAGGTGCGGGTTCTACTATTACCAAAGAAGTTGAAGTCGACAAATTAGCGGTTGCCCGTGGCAAACAAGTGAATTTGAACTGGCAGCGCCCAGTAAAAAAATGATTTAAATATATCAATGTGGGAGGGCGCTTGCGCGCGATTAATAGGTAAATGCGTAGAGCTTACCGCGCGCAAGCGCCCTCCCACATTGATGATAATAGCTAGATACAGATATTAAGCCGTGAGCCAAAAACTCACGGATCGAATAAAAAGGAAACGAGAGCAAGAGTGAGTTTTAAACGTCTCACATCTCTCGTCTCCCATCAAGCAAGGAATGTAACATGTGCGGAATAGTAGGCGGTATCGCCCAGCGAAATGTAAATGAAATACTACTAGAAGGTCTGCGTCGTCTTGAATATCGTGGTTACGACAGCGCAGGTTTAGCCGTATTAAACGATGCCAACGTGATTGAGCGTTGTCGTCGTATGGGTAAAGTAAAAGAATTAGAAGACGGTATCGAAGCCGCACCATTTGCAGGTAAAACCGGTATTGCTCACACCCGTTGGGCCACCCATGGCAAACCATCAGAAGAAAACTCTCACCCACACATGTCCGGTGAGCGTTTGGCCATTGTGCACAACGGCATCATTGAAAACTACGAAGAGCTGCGTGAAGAATTAAAAACAGCAGGCTATGAATTCTTATCGCAAACCGATACCGAAGTGGTGGTGCATTTAATTCACCAGAACCTGCAAAAAACATCCTCTTTAACCGATGCAGTAAAAGAAACCATTAAACGCTTAGATGGCGCTTATGCACTGGGCGTGATCAGTGCCGATCACCCAGGTAAATTGGTCGCCGCCCGTCATGGCTCCCCGTTAGTCATTGGTGTGGGTTCTGGCGAGCACTTCATTGCCTCAGACCAGCTGGCACTATTACAAGTAACCGATCGTTTTATCTTTTTAAACGAAGGTGACGTGGCAGAACTCACCACAGATCACGTACACGTATGGGATAAAGACAACGCCGAAGTGGTGCATGATGTGAGCGTGTTTGAACATAAAATGGATGTGGCAGACAAAGGCGAATACCGCCACTACATGATGAAAGAAATTTACGAGCAGCCACAAGTGATTCGTAACTGCCTTGAAGGTCGCATCAGCAAAACCCACTTGCTTGAACAAGCGTTTGGCATCAAAGCCAAAGATGTATTTGATAAAACACAAGCGGTGCAAATCATCGCCTGTGGTACCTCGTACCATTCCGGTATGGTGGCAAAATATTGGATTGAAAGTTTAGTGGGCATTCCGTGTCAGATCGAAGTGGCCAGTGAATACCGTTACCGTAAAACCGTGGCTTTGCCTAACAGCTTGTTCATTACCATTTCTCAATCAGGCGAAACCGCTGATACGTTAGCGGCATTACGTAAAGCCAAAGAAATTGGTTTTACCGCTAGTTTAAGTATTTGTAACGTGCCGGGTTCATCGTTAGTGCGCGAATCGGATTTGGCCATTATGACCAACGCCGGCCCAGAAATTGGCGTGGCATCAACTAAGGCGTTCACCTCGCAGTTGGTTGCATTAATGATGCTCACCATCGCCCTTGGTCGTCGTCATGGCATGGTGCGCCAAGTAGAAGAAGAAATTGTAGCCGATTTACTAAAACTGCCTGAGCTGGTTGAAAAAGCACTGGCCATGGACAGTGATATTGAAACCATGGCTCAAGACTTTGCTGAAAAACATAACGGCTTATTTTTAGGTCGCGGTGTTATGTACCCCATCGCTATGGAAGGGGCACTCAAGCTAAAAGAAATTTCTTATATTCACGCAGAAGCTTACCCAGCGGGTGAGTTAAAACACGGCCCATTAGCACTTGTGGATAAAGACACACCAATTGTTACCGTTGCCCCACAAAACGAATTGTTGGATAAATTAAAATCCAACCTTGAAGAAGTGCGCGCCCGTGGCGGTGAGTTGTTTGTATTTGCTGATGAAAAATCAAAAGTGAAAAGCACCGACAACATGAAGGTACTTAACATGCCATCGTGCAGCGACTTGATGGAGCCGATTCTATATATCATTCCGTTGCAGCTATTAAGCTATCACGTGGCGGTATTGCGCGGCACGGATGTGGATCAGCCGCGGAACCTTGCCAAATCCGTAACAGTAGAGTAAATCCCTATTGCGCTCGACTAGGCATTGTTGAAAAGATTGCTCAGCACCATCATGTATAACCACATACACTCAAGTGCTTCGCAATCTTTCCGCCTCCCCTAGCCATCGCTCATGACGGGATTTGTATAATCACAATCGTTGGTTGGGTTCGTTACATAGGCGAGCTATGCGCCTCAC
>JAGDZK010000051.1:0-28752 GCA_049115935.1 Bermanella sp.
TATGACCGTAATTTATTAGACGATTACACACAAGCTGAAGTCCAAGAAATGGATGGATTCATCGATCACAGCCGTGACCGTACCTTTGCTTATGCCGCAGTTAAGCAACTTGAAGGTAAGTACCTTGTTCAAAACCGTGTAACCGGTGAAGTATTCGAAAGCCCACAGTTTTTATATGTATTAATTGGTGCCTGTTTATTCGCCAATTACGACAAGTCGATTCGTATGGACTACATCCGTCGTTTTTACGATGCGGTTTCTACGTTTAAACTATCACTGCCTACGCCAATCATGGCCGGTGTACGTACCCCAACTCGTCAGTTCAGTTCATGTGTATTAATTGAAACCGACGACAGCTTGGATTCAATCAACGCAGCCGCTGGCGCCATTGTTAAATACGTTTCTCAACGTGCTGGTATTGGTATCAACGCGGGTCGAATTCGTGCGCTTGGCAGCCCTATCCGTGGTGGTGAAGCGTTTCACACAGGTTGTATTCCGTTTTACAAGCACTTCCAAACAGCGGTTAAGAGCTGTTCTCAAGGTGGTGTGCGCGGTGGCGCTGCTACCTTGTTCTACCCTATTTGGCACATGGAAGTTGAGTCTTTATTAGTACTTAAAAACAACCGTGGTGTTGAAGAGAACCGTGTTCGTCACCTCGATTATGGCGTTCAATTAAACAAAGTAATGTACGAGCGTTTAATTAAGGGCGGCAACATTACTTTGTTCAGCCCTTCTGATGTACCTGGTTTATATGATGCGTTCTTCGAAGATCAAGCTAAGTTCGAAGAGCTATATGTTAAATACGAAAACGACCCTCATATTCGTAAGCAAACCATTAAGGCTGCTGAACTGTTTTCTATTTTGATGCAAGAACGTGCCAGTACTGGTCGTATCTACATTCAAAACGTGGATCACTGTAATACTCACAGCCCATTTGATTCAACGGTTGCACCGATTCGTCAATCTAACTTATGTTTAGAAATTGCACTGCCAACTAAGCCGTTAAAAGAAATTAATGACCCTGAAGGTGAGATCGCGCTATGTACGTTAGCAGCATTTAACCTAGGCGCCCTTGAAAACCTAGACGAATTAGAAGAGCTAGCCGACATTATTGTTCGCGCCCTAGATAACCTATTAAGTTACCAAGACTACCCAATGCCTGCGGCTGAAATTTCGAGTATGTCTCGTCGTACATTAGGGGTTGGCGTAATCAACTACGCTTACTACCTTGCTAAAAACGGCGTGAAATACAGTGACGGCAGTGCACTTGGTTTAACACACCAAACCTTTGAAGCCATTCAGTATTACCTATTAAAAGCATCAAGCAAGTTGGCTCAAGAAGTGGGGCCATGTGAGAAGTTTAACGAAACTACTTACTCTAAAGGTATCCTGCCAATTGATACCTATAAAAAAGAACTTGATGCAGTGTGTAACGAAGAACTTCGCTATGACTGGGAAGCGCTGCGCAGTGAGATTACCACTCACGGTTTACGCAACTCAACGCTTACGGCGTTAATGCCATCAGAAACATCGTCACAGATTAGTAACGCAACTAACGGCATTGAGCCGCCACGTGGTTACATCAGTGTTAAAGCATCAAAAGATGGTATTTTGAAGCAAGTCGTACCTGATTTTGAAAACATTAAAGGCAACTACGAGCTGCTATGGCAATGGCCAAATAATGACGGTTACTTGCAGCTAGTAGGCGTGATGCAGAAGTTCGTGGACCAAGCCATTTCTGCTAACACCAACTACGACCCTTCTAAATTTGAAGGTGGCAAGGTGCCAATGAAAGTCTTACTAAAAGACTTACTATCTAGTTACAAACTAGGCCTTAAAACGCTGTATTATCATAACACCCGTGACGGTGCTGATGACTCTCAGCAAGATCTAGAAGACGATTGTGCAGGCGGCGCTTGTAAAATCTAAAACACCTAAAGCCCCATAAGGGCTTTTTGGTTTTTAAATCATTTAGGGTGATATACTGGTATGTCGCCCTAATTCAATAAGCAAAACTTATTGTCATTTTCAGAAGTGTAAAACATGGCTTATCAAACATTTAACCGCAATACATTCGACACCTTTAGCCAGCCTATGTTTTTTGGTGAACACGTCAATGTATCTCGCTACGACACACAAAAATATAAAATTTTTGAACAGCTTATTGAAAAGCAATTGTCTTTTTTCTGGCGCCCTGAAGAAGTTGACCTTTCAACTGACCGCAAAGATTTTGCTAACTTACCAGAACACGAAAAACATATTTTCTTAAGCAACCTAAAATATCAAACATTGCTTGATAGTATTCAAGGGCGCTCTCCTAACGTAGCGCTACTACCTATTGTTTCGCTACCAGAGCTAGAGACTTGGATTGAGACTTGGTCTTTTAGTGAAACCATTCACAGCCGTTCATACACTCACATTATCCGTAACGTAATCAGCGACCCTGCATCTGTATTTGATGACATTGTTAGTAACGAATACATCACCAAACGCGCAGAAAGCGTCACCAAATATTACGACGACCTAATCGAGGGCGTCACCTACTACCAGAATCTTGGTGAAGGCAAACATGAAATCAACGGTGAAATCGTTGACATCAGCCTACGTGATTTAAAACGTAAACTTTACCTAACTGTTGCATCTGTAAACGTACTCGAAGCCATTCGTTTTTACGTGAGTTTTGCTTGTAGCTTTGCATTTGCTGAGCGCGCAAAAATGGAAGGTAATGCAAAAATCATTAAACTGATTGCTCGTGATGAAGCACTGCATTTAACTGGCACTCAGCACATGTTACAAATTTGGGCGCTTGGTAAAGACGACCCTGAAATGGGCGACATCACCAAAGAATGCCGTGAAGAAGTGATCGAGATATTCCGCGAAGCCGCTGAACAAGAAAAAGAATGGGCACAGTACTTATTCAAAGACGGCAGCATGATTGGCTTGAACAAAGATATTCTTTGCCAATACGTTGAATACATCACCAACCAACGCCTAGCGGCAATTGGTCTTGATAGCATTTTCCCTACCAAGCAAAACCCACTGCCATGGATCAACGCTTGGCTGGTAAGTGATAACGTTCAAGTGGCGCCACAAGAAGCTGAAATTAGCTCTTACTTGGTGGGTGCTATTGATAGTGCACTTTCCTTAGAAGATTTCAGCGACATCGAACTGTAAGTTTGAAATTATTATGCTGGCTATGAGAGATAAACCGGACGACCAGGAATCAGATTTTCATCTTGAAGATGACGCTATCGATCATCAGGACTTTCAACTAGAAAGTCCTGAGGTTTCATCCAATGTAGATGAAACCTTGCCACAACCAGAACTGTTCTTACCCCTTGGCAACGCCGAAGCTCCTCAAGAAGAACAACAACTTGAAATCCAAGGCTTTGAAAAACCCGTATACGCAGTACAAGTAGACGGTATAGCCAAGCCTTTAGCCTTTCATTTCGCCAGCAACCTACTCGAAAGCTTAGAAGCACAAGGTATTCAACTGCCCTATCAATGCCGTGAAGGTTATTGTGGTGGCTGTCGCACCGACCTACTTGAAGGGGAAGTGGCTTACTTACAAGAGCCCATGGCGTGGATCAATGAAGGGGAAATTCTTCCTTGTTGCTGCGTACCTAAGACCCCATTAAAACTCAAATTAAAAGGTTAAGCCTTAAACCAAAACCTAAAAGGAAACCCCATGATTCGCCCAAGCATTGGTAAAGTAGCCCCTGCCTTCACCACACTGGATGAAAACGGTAACAAAGTGGCGCTTAAGGATTTTCGCGGCCAAACCGTGGTTTTGTACTTCTACCCTAAAGCCATGACGCCAGGCTGTACCACACAGGCCTGTAGCTTACGTGACAGTAAAAAAGAACTGGATAAGTTAAATGTGGTAACCCTAGGTATCAGCCCTGACGCCCCAGCTCGCCTGCTTAAGTTTAAAGAACGTGACAACCTGAACTTCACCCTTTTATCCGACGAAGACCACGCCATTGCCGACAAATACGGCGTATGGGGCCCTAAGAAGTTCATGGGGCGTGAATTTGATGGTATTCACCGCATTACCTTTATCATTGATGAGAAAGGCAAGCTGGTGCATATCATGGACAAGTTCAAGACCAAGACTCACCATGAGGATGTATTGAATTACCTAAAAGGTGAATAAATTAAATTTTTCATCTAAATAAGCCTGTTACGCTACTCTGTCTATACTTAAGTTTAAGCCACAGACAGAGTAGATCTTATTATAAAAAACGTCTGATTATAGCGTTTAAGAATAAGACTCCCATTCATTAGGAGGAAATATGGCCACACCAAACGCACATTACGACTTTGACCGCTTTGCAGAATACCTTTGTGTCACCTTGGCTGAAAATACCGCACGCTGCCAACTGGGCTCAAGTCATGTCAAAAAAATTCGAATTTACACCGACCAAGACAAGCTCTGGCCCACCCGCTTTAAAGTGATTCTCGATAACGAATTAATTGCACCCATACACTCGCCTCTCAATGACGATGCCAGCCACGACATTCAATACATTTATCGTTGCCCAAGTAGCATTCCGTTTGAATCCAGTGCGGCTAATCGAATCACAGATCCTTTTATTGAACAGGCCAAGCAATTAGATTCTGATTTTTATCGCGATGCATGGTCATTTAATATGCCTGGCTGTATTCCATTTTTATTAAAAGAAATCGCATTTAGGAATGTAACTCTCAACTTAGCGAAGCAACTTCAACACCAAGGCATTGATATAACAGAAGACTTCAGCGTTCAGTTTCATGATGGTGAGAACTACCTAAGCTTTAACTATGACAACATCATTCAGCAAATTAGCCAACAAATTCACTTTTACCTCAGCAACCCAAAAGTAAAAGAACAAGCGGCAAACATCAGCTTTAAGCACCCGCAAAACAAGCAGTGGTTTATGAGCTTATAGCTTTTATAAAGTACAAAAGCGCTTCCTGAAAACAAAAAAGCCCCTAAACAATCCAGTTGTTTAGGGGCTTTTTTTGTGTAAAGTGAATTATTTATTCGACTTCACAACATTTTTAACTTTTTGGATTAAACCATCCATCAGTTCTTTTGCTTCTTGCCAAGCTTCTTCGCTTAACTCAAGCAAACTTTCACGGCGTAAAGTTTCTTCATCGATCATATTTTCTAAATCTTCGATCACTTTATGCTGTGCTTTTAAAATCTTTTTATTGGCCTTTTTTTCTAAATCCGCCAATGTTGATTTCGCATCCTTGACCTGTTTTTGCAGTTCCTTTATACGTTTCTTACCCATAGCTATCTCCTTAGCTCAAGCTAGACATGACAAATACACACAAACCCGGCAGCAAGAAGAACACACTCAACACATACAACGCTGCCAGAGAGTGACGCTTTGTTGCTACTTCAGCCAAGCGTTCAGCGGCTTTCAATGGCAACTCTCTAAGAAAAGGAATGCCATAAATAACAACTACACCCAGTAAATTATACATTAAGTGTACAAGTGCAATCTGTAAACCCACAACAGCACCAGCACCTGATAACGCAGTGGCTGCTAATAATGCAGTAATAGTTGTCCCGATATTTGCACCTAATGTGAAGGGGTAAATATCACGAGGTTTAAACACACCAGAACCAACCAGCGGAATCATCAAACTAGTCGTGGTTGAAGAAGATTGAACCAATACCGTCACAACCGCACCACTTGCAATACCAGAAACCGGACCACGACCAATGGCGCCATGAAGAATTTTCTTAGCACGACCAACCATCAAGCCTTTTAATACACGACCAATAATCGTGATAGAAACAAAGATTAAAATAATGCCGATCACGATCAGTGATATGGCGGCTACTTTATCAGGGAACACACCTAGTAGTGACTTCACCTCACCAATTACCGGCTTAGTAATAGGCTTAATAAAGTTAAAGCCTTTCATACTCATGGAGTCTGCACCTATTAAATAGGTGGTTAACCAAGCACTGCCCTTTTCTAAGTAACCAAAGATAATTTCAAGGGGTAAAAAGATGATCACACACATAAGGTTAAAGAAATCATGAACCGTGGCCGCAGCAAACGCACGACGGAATTCAGATTTTTTACGAACGTGACCCAAACTTACGAGGGTGTTCGTGATGGTAGTGCCGATGTTGGCACCCATTACCATAGGAATAGCAATCTCAATTGGTAAACCACCAGCTACAAGACCAACGATTACCGAGGTAACGGTACTTGAGCTTTGAACTAGAGCAGTGGCAAGGATACCAATTAATAGTGCAAGAAATGGGTTTGTGGCAAATGCAAAAAGCTCTCTTGCCCCTTCAGAGCCACCAGAGGCCCATTTGAAACCGGAGCCAACCATGCCTACTGAAAGTAAGATTGCGTATACACCAGCTAATAATAATAACCAGCTTAAAATACGCTTTTGCGTTGAGTTAGATAGTTGTTCAGCAGATTCAGTCATGCCAGAACCCTTTCAAAAAATTTGGCGCAAGTTTAACACTGCTTTTCCATTAGTACAGATCTAACCCACATCAATTCAAATAAAAGGCAAAAAAAAAGCGCCAAAAGGCGCTAAATAAAAATAAGGAGTCACACAATGATCAGCTCTTAGACAAAACTGATGATTGCTAATATAGCGGTTCGATCCTGTCAATACCGTTTCATTTATAGAGTGTTTTGTAACATTGCGTAACCAAATGTGAATTTCTTACTGATTTGGCCGATAAACGAGGTATGCCTCGATCTCATTATCTAATACCTACTCTTCTGTTATTCATAACAGGCTTACCTGCTTACGCTGAATCATTAGGTGTATATAGTGGTCTCAGCCAGATTAACCACAAATATTTAACCGATACCCTTGAGTCACAAGAGCAAGCCTATGGTGCCACATTAGATATGCAAGCATATCGCAAAAAGCCCCTAGGCTGGCTAGCGCGTGGGGTTAAAGCCCGCATACAGCAAAGTCCCAGCCAGCTAAATCTTGATTTGCATACCCCTGTTTACCAGTTTCACACACATCAAGGAGCTTGGCTGCAACTACAATGGCAACAAGATTCAATTAGCACCGTGCTATCTGATAATAAGATATACATGGATGATTCAGGCAACGTACAACCCCTTTCAAGTGGCGATACTTTACTTCTTGAGCGTACATTCCTTCGCGGGCAAGCCTACTGGTATGAAAGCGTAAAAGACGAAGGCCCCATTAATATCGTGGGGCTTTATTATTCAATTGAAACAAGCCCCGCCAGCGCCACACTCAGTACGACCAACGCCGATGTATTTGATGGGCGTTTTTCAGGTTTTGGGTTTAGTTTAGGGCGAATAAAGGACGATCGAGGGTTAAACTTTCAATGGCAGTTAAGTCTTGCGCAGCTAGGCACAAGCTTCAGTAATGATGCAACCAACCATCAATCTGCATCATCACAAGAAAGTACCGTCTATCATATAGACCTAAATTTAGACTGGCACTATCGATACTACTTAGCCCCCTATTGGTATTTAGTCCCAAGTATTCACTATCGATATCAAAGTATCTTTCAAACTCAACTTAAACCTGAATACGTTGAACACGAGCAATTTAGCTTTACACAATTTAGTGGCTTCATTGCGTTAAGACGATATTTTTAATATTAAGCCGGAAGTTTTGATGAGTCTTCAAAATCAAATGGCACCTGTAGCTCTTGTTGTTCGACCTCAATGCAATTTCGCCCCTTATGCTTAGCGTCGTACAATAATCTATCAGCACGCTCCAGAATATGCTCAATGGTTTCAGGTGGCTTAAATTCAGCGATACCTGCTGATAAAGTCAACACTAAATCCGGGGCCTCACTAAAACGCAATTCACGCCATTTATCAGCCATTCGCTGACACACACTATATGCAGCATCCAGGTTTGTATCTGCCAAAATTAGAACAAACTCCTCTCCTCCAAGGCGAGCCCCTAAATCGACTTCGCGCAAAGAGTTTGTCATTAAGTTCGCAAACGACTTAAGTACCTTGTCCCCAAATGGATGGCCATGCTGATCGTTTACTTTTTTAAAGTGATCAAGATCCAAATAGCACACCACAAACCCATAGCGACTGCGATTAGCCAACGCTCTTTGTTGGGTTAGCATTTGCATAAGATAACGACGATTATATAAACCGGTTAACTCATCCGTAATCGCCAACTCTTCGATGCGAGAAACAGCCCCTTTAAGTTCACGATGGCGATTACCCAGTGAAAGGCGCAAGTTACTGAATTCACTGCCCATGAGCACCACACCACACAAAGCCAATACAAAGCCGACAAACACAAAGAACTCTTGGGATAGATAAATATCACCCGGGCGTTGATGAGATACCCAGCTCAGGCTGGTCAAATAACAAATTAACGTAAAGATGGTAAAACTATACAAGCCTTTGATTGAAAGCCTAAAGGCACCAAACGACATAACAAGAAGATAGCCCATCAACATCAATGGTCGAATATCCTGGGTATAAGACATAAGCACGCTAAGGCAGATATTAACCCAAACCATCTGGGGGACGGTCAAGCTAGCGTCTTTAAACCGCAAATTGCCAGAAAAGAAAATAGCAGCCACAAACAAACTATGCCCAAGCCACATAATGGCCGTTAGTGTCATAACGTGAGAGGTATCAATAACAAAATAGCCCAACTGCGCGGCCAACCAACACAGTAATAGCAAAGAGAAAACACCAATATTAGATAACACTGAGCGCCTCAAACGTAAGGCCTGCTTTTGGGACTGCAGCATGCTCCTCCCTTCGTGCGTAAAATTTACGCAGCTATTATTTTTATGGGCGGCCATCTTACTCGTAAGAGAAAGCAATGGGTACTGTATCTAACCAACCGTTCTAAACAGTATTTCTGTCATCATTTTTAATTACCATAGCCTTATGTTATTAAAAATGGACATTAATAGTACTCTTTCTATTTTCTGGCGCTTTTAAAACATTTGTACTATTTAATTATAACGGTCAGGTTTAACCGCTATTTGAGTCACATCAATGTTGCAGTAACCCATATGAATCGTTGCTGCTTTGAGTTTAAGTTCTCATACAAGCCTCAGTATTCCTGATTCTAAATTTTAATGCCTTACCCCAATGCTTGAGCCGGTGCGTAAATTAGAAAAACTTATGTTAACGACAAGTTTTTATTGATTGTGGTGAAACCAAATAGGGAATATATAGACACCTGATTATTAAAGGTACGCAGTATCTTTAATTAACCGTTTTAGCCATTAAGGCAATAGACGACATTCGCGCATAAACATTAAATGAAACAAGGATACTACGTGTATAAAACCCTGATTGTTGTGGACAATGAAGACCTATCCCTAACTGAACAATTCACAGGTGTTATTAGTTTTGAGACCTATCTGCGCGAATACCCAAAACAAAACGAGCCTAAAACACGCATTATTAATTTGTGTGATACCGCCACTTATTTAAGCAAGGGCTACTATTGCTCATTATTAGCTGAAGCGCGCAACCATACCGTATTACCAAGCGTGAAAACCATCAACGCCCTACGTACATTAGTCGGCGAAGATTTAGTGCCATTTCAAAGCAGTATGAAAAATATCAGCCAAGAACAATGGCCATCTGACTATATGATGTACTTTGGAAAAGTGGCAGATGCGGGCATTCAGAATTTATCATCACAGGTATTTGCTCAGTTCCCAGCACCTATCTTAGAGCTGACCTTTGACCGTGATGAAACCGGCATCAAACTGAGTATTCAGCGTCGTTCTTACAACATGCTGGATGACAAAGAGAAAGCCTTATTTATTGAGCACCTTACTCATTTCACCAATACCGTTTGGAAAATGGGCGAGAAGAAAAAACGTCAACGTTGGGATATGGCCATATTAGTTGACCCAGAAGAAAAAGTGCCACCAAGTAACAAAGAAGCCATTGCTAAATTCATTAAAGCCGCCAGCAAGTACGGTATAAACGCACAAGCGGTAAGCAAAGATGACATTGATAGCTTGTCATACTATGACGCGCTTTTTATTCGCGAGACCACCGCCATTGATCACCATACTTATCGCTTGGCCACCAAAGCTGAGAACATGGGGCTTGTGGTAATGGACGACGCGGCATCAATTTTACGCTGCTGCAATAAGGTATTTTTGCATGACGCATTTAGCTATCAAAAAGTGCCTAGTTTAAAAACCGAAGTAGTCAACGATGCAAGTGATGCAACACTGACGGCTCTTGAAGAGTCCTTTACCTACCCTATGGTTTTAAAAATGCCAGAGGGGTCATTTTCTAAAGGGGTCTACAAGGTTGCAAATCGTGATGAGTTAAAACAAAAACTCGATGAGTTATTTGAATTAAGTGCTCTCGTATTAGCGCAAGAATACTTGTTCACTGAATTTGACTGGCGCGTTGGTGTGCTTAATGGTCGTGCTCTATTCGCATGCCGATACTTAATGGCCCGCAACCATTGGCAAATTTACAACCATAGCGCCAAACGCTTTTTCTCAGGTGGCTTTGAAACCCTGCCCACCTTTGAAGTGCCAAAGGCCGTATTAGACGCAGCTCTTAAAGCATCTAAAATCATCGGCAATGGTTTATACGGCGTGGATGTTAAAGAGGTGAATGGCAAAGCTTACGTATTAGAAGTAAACGACAACCCAAGCCTGGATCATAAAGTAGAAGACGCTTATTTAGGTGATGAACTTTACATGCAAATCATGGGTGAATTCCATCGACGCCTTGAAACTAAAGGCAACTAATATAATGCAAGATCGAAGTTATCGACTCGCCAACAAGGACGATTTAAACGCGCTTGTTGAGATAGAAAATAGCTGTTTTCAAACCGACAAACTCAGCGCCCGCAGTTTTAAGCGCTGGGTGCAGTCTGAGCACGGGATTTTATTATTAGCGTTAGAAAAAGAGCACGTTGTCGGCTATGGCTTAGTTTGGTGCCACAAAGGCACTCGCCTTGCTCGCCTTTATTCACTGGCCGTGAGCCCTACCATGCGTGGTAAAGGGCTAGCCCGTGATTTATTGCAACAGCTTGAACAACACGCCTCAAAAAAAGGCCGTCTTTATATGCGCTTGGAGGTTTCGAAATCAAATAGCGCGGCCATTACTCTTTATGAACAAACGGGTTATCGCGTATTTGGTGAGTACAGTGATTACTATGGCGATCACATGGACGCCTTGCGCATGCAAAAGCAAATTCGTCACAGTGGAATTGAATTAGAAAGCAAAACGAAAATGGCTTGGTATCAACAAACCACCGAATTCACTTGCGGGCCCGCTGCATTAATGATGGCCATGGGCAGTCAATCCCCAAGGTTTGAAATGAGCCAGTTAAACGAATTGGAAATCTGGCGTGAAGCCACCACCATATTCATGACATCAGGCCATGGGGGTTGTCACCCGGTAGGTTTGGCTTTAGCGGCGAATAAACGTGGCTTTAGCGCCTGTGTTTATCTTAATTCGAAAACACCATTATTTTTGGACGGTGTACGCTCAACAAGCAAAAAAGACATCATGCGTGTGGTACACGATAACTTCATTGAACAAGCTCAAAAACATAACATTGAAATTCATTACAGCGATGTCACACAAACACACCTACAACAATTATTAGAAGAAGGTTACGCTGTATTAATGCTCATAAGCACCTATCGCTTAGATGGGAAAAAAGCACCACACTGGGTGATGCTGACGAATATGGATGAGTTTTGTCTTTATGTTCACGACCCAGATCTAGACAATCAGCAGCAACCTGTTGATTGCCAATATTTGCCCATCGCCAGACAGGATTTTGATAAAATGTCAGCGTTTGGGACTGACCGTTTAAAAACCATAGTGGCAATTCGCCAACGTTAAGCTTTAGAAATAAAAAAGCCAGTTGAATATCTCAGCTGGCTTTGAATATTATTACCGATTGTTTAGGCTCACTTTTATTCGCAAGTACGCACACGCGATACCGTATCTAACCAACCACTATACAGTGCGTCACGTTCATGGCTTGCCATCTGAGGGTTAAACTCAGCTTGCTCCTGCCAAAGCTCACACACCTCTTCGATACTTTCAAATACACCGCCACTTAAGCCGGCTAAAAATGCTGCACCTAATGCGGTGGTTTCAGTGATCACTGGTCGCTCGATCGGTAACTCTAAAATGTCCGATAAGAATTGAACAACCCAATCATTCACCACCATGCCGCCATCCACTCTTAAATGAGTGGGTAAGGCGTCATCTTTTTTCATGGCCTCAAGTAAATCACGGGTTTGGTAACACACACTTTGCAACCCCGCCGTGACGATCTCTGCAATACCTGTATCACGGGTTAAACCCATGATGGCACCCCGAGCGTTAGGGTCCCAGTATGGCGCGCCTAACCCAGTAAATGCTGGCACAAGATACACCTGATTATTGGCACCTACCGATTGCGCCATATCCAGTGTTTCACTGGCGTGTTGAATGAGCTTTAAACCATCACGAATCCACTGAATGGTGGCACCAGCCATGAAAATACTGCCCTCTAACGCATAATGGGTCACATCCCCTATTTGGTAAGCCACAGTAGTTAATAAACGGTGCTGACTTTTACGTGGAGTCGAGCCTGTGTTCAGCATTAAAAAGCAGCCTGTACCATAGGTACTTTTTGCCATACCTTCTTTAAAACACGCTTGCCCAATTAACGCCGCTTGTTGATCTCCAGCAATCCCACCCACATGAATAGGCGCGCCAAATATCTCAGCTCGGGTTTGCCCAAAATCACAGCTTGAAGGATGAATGGTTGGCAGCAAAGATTTAGGGATTTCAAAAATAGACAGCAGCTCATCATCCCAAGCTAAATCGTGGATATTGCACAATAATGTACGGGATGCATTAGTCACATCGGTTTTATGTTCACCTGTTAAACGCCATAAAATGAATGTATCGATAGTCCCAAAGGCTAATTCACCGTTTTCAGCGCGACCACGAGCGCCATCCACATTATCTAATACCCATTTAATCTTGGTGGCTGAAAAATAAGGGTCTAACAATAAGCCCGTTTTATCGTTAATGAGCTCTTCGTGGCCTTGAGACTTTAGTTGCGCACAATAGTCAGCGGTACGTCTGTCTTGCCAAACAATGGCAGGATAAATTGCCTCTCCTGTTTTTTTATCCCATATAACGGTGGTTTCACGTTGATTGGTAATACCAATACTGGCTATTTCATTGGCATTTAAATTGGCGGTTTTAAGCGCATTTTGACAGACAGATAATACAGTAGAAATAATATCTTCGGGATTATGTTCAACCCAGCCAGATTGCGGAAAATGCTGAGGGAACTCCTCTTGCGCTTGCGCGATTATTTGACCGGCCTTGTTAAACACAATGGCACGAGAGCTGGTGGTACCTTGATCAATTGCGAGAATAAACTGACTCATGAAACGCCTGATATTATTATTATGGATAAATTAAAGGGTTATTATGCCTGATAAATTCAAATTTCACTTTAGCAAATTTAGGCTAACCTTAGAGGAAGAAGCCATAACGGATTAAGCTTAGTGAATGCCCTATGAAAAAGAATCTACCCATCAGTAATAATGAGCGCGTCGTAGAAAGCCATGAACGCATCATATCTTCGACCAATTTGAAGGGCCAAATTGAGCACGTCAATCAAGACTTCCTTGATATCAGCGGCTTTTCAGAAGATGAACTCATCAAATCGAGCCATAATATTGTACGCCACCCAGATATGCCTGCAGCCGCTTTTAAACAGGCATGGGATTACTTAAAAAAAGGTAAGCAGTGGAAAGGTATCGTTAAAAACCGTTGTAAAAATGGTGATTTTTATTGGGTAGATGCGTTTATCACACCCGTTAAAGAAAAAGGCGAAATCGTCGGTTATGAATCCGTGCGCTATAAGCCTAACAAAGAGTCAATTGAGCGCGCAGAAAGAGTGTACAGCCGACTAAATAAAGGCAAATCCGCTTTTCCTGCTCGTAAAAACTTAACAAGTTTACCCCTTAGCCAAATAACCAGTGTACTGCTGGGTATGACAGCCATTGGGATTACGCATTTTTTTAGTCCTTTAATGGCAGTCATTCCAGTTATTGCATTGGCTTTTGTTCAAGGTAAAGCATTACGAAATTTAAAATTAGTCCGTAATAAAGCTCGCACCATCACCCAAGACCCATTAGCGGCCTATATTTTTACTGGACGCAAAGATGACGTAGGTGAAATTTTAATGGCGTTTGAGCATATGCAAAGCCAAATCGTTACCTTAAGAGAGCGCATACAAGACACCAGCCGCCCTATTCGAGAAGCCAGTGAGATTAGTCATAACTCCGCTGAAAACAGCCTTAAGAAATTAACCGAACAACTTGATGCTGCCACCATGTTTGCGGCGGCATTTGAACAAGTGACCACACAATTTGACTCCATCTCTGACTCAGTCAATGAAACAGCAGAGCAAACCGAAAAAGCAAAAAGTGACACTCAGACCAGTGAGCGTCAAATGCAAAAAGCCAAAGCGACTCTGGAGGCAATGGAGCAAACCATCAATCAAGCCAGCGGCAATGTACAAAATTTAGCCGAACACTCAGAGTCCATACACAGTTTTCTAGAAGTCATTCAAGCCATTGCCGAACAAACCAACTTGCTCGCTCTGAACGCTGCAATTGAAGCCGCACGCGCTGGTGAACAAGGTCGCGGCTTTGCGGTGGTGGCGGACGAGGTTCGTACCTTGGCAAACAGAACCTCTGAATCCACTGAAGAAATACGTCGAATCGTTGATCAACTTCGCCAAGGTGCACAGGGCGCCACAGAAGTAATGGATCGCTCGAGAGAACAAGCGTCTGATAATGCTAATCAAGTACAAGAAACGTATCTCACATTAGAAGAAGTTCGTAATAGTGTTGAGCAAATTAACCAACAAATGAACACCATTAACCAAGCCGTGCGAGAGCAACGCCTAGGCTCTGAAGAAATCAATAAACACATGGAGACCATTCGTCAAAGCGCTCAAGACAATACACAAAGTGCAACTGCCTCAAAAGCCGCTGCAAGCAAGGTTTCGAAATTGGTTGATGAACAATTTAATATCATCGAGCGTTTTCGTTAACCGCCAATTGGATATGGCTACGGCATACTAGCGAGCTTGCTTTCATCCAACCTAACACTGGGCTATAGTGCGCCTATGGCCAAATTAAAATAAGAGGTAACCCAGTGTCTTCATTTTTTATCATTAGCATCATGACCAACGACCGCCCAGGTATTGTCGACACCTTATCTGGCATCATAAAGGACAATCACGGCAACTGGCTTGAAAGTCGCATGACCCAGCTGGCAGGAAAATTTGCAGGCATTGTAAAAGTACAAATCACCGAACAAAATGTGCAGGGATTAGAGAACGCATTAAATGATTTAAAACAATCCGGCTGGATCATTAATACTGAATATTCAAATGATCATGCTGAAGATAGCAAAGCAAACGCAAAACTGAGCATCATAGGAAATGACCGCCCTGGTATCGTAAAAGATGTGGCGCAGTCTTTATCATCTTTGGCCGTGAATGTTTTAGAGCTAAACACTCAATTTGAAAGTGCGGCAATGAGCGCAGAGCCATTATTTAAAACCAAGGCTCGTGTTCATATTCCTGAGTCTGTTGATTTTGATGATGTTCGTGATGCACTTGAGAAATTAAGTAACGAGCTTATGGTTGAAATTTCTATCATTTAAGCGCTTATTTTTTCCACAAAAAAGTAAGGCAAGCCTCACTGTTGTCCCATAGTTTGAAAATCAATAGAAATTCAACGTCTCCCCCGCGAACGCGGGGGTCCAATTCAATAAACTCACCGATGAAACACTCAAATCCTTCACAAAAGTAGAAGTGGATCCCCGATCAAAGCGCTCCGCGCGTCGGGGATGACGTTTTTCCATAAGGATTAATCAATTTTTTTGTGGGACAGCAGTGGGCAAGCCTTCCTTTTTTTGTGCACGCTTGAATATTACTGAATTGGGTAAAGCACAATATCTTGATAACCCGTAATCACTTCGATGTGACCAGCTAATGCCTGATCTAACGCCACATCCGACGTATCCGCAATTAAAGGCCGCCCTTGCAGTTGAGATAACTTTGTTTTAGTAGACAGAATAATTAAATTTTCACGCCCCACTTGTTTAATCACCTCGCTACTGAGTTGCTGGTTGCCGCGACCAAATACATGGCCTTGCCCACCAATCACACTCACCATGATGCGAGCATCAGGGTATTGCTTAAGCAATTCTAATATTTGCTGCTCGTTTACATCCGCAGCAATCACTTCTTCATTCAATACCGCATCAACGCCCAACAAGGTGTTAGGTAAATGCAAAGAATGCATAAAGTGCTCAGTGGTTTTACCTGAACCCACTAAATACAACACATCAGGTTCAAGCTCACTCACCAGATAAGCCGCTAGATCATCAAGTACGAGCTCTTCTTGTTCTATTCCCCCTTGTTTAACTGACTGCACAAATTGGCCAGCTTGAGGCACAAGCATTTCGCCATACAGCTTTGCCTTTACTTGATTATTACGAAATGCATCTTCATCAATATCACGCACATCTTGTGGCCTTAAATCCACCAGCTGACCCGTCACTAACATGCGAATGACTTCCCCTGATGCTTTAGGGGTAATGCCATAAACACCACTGTGGATTTTAACGCCAGCCGGTATGCCTAATACAGGACAAGCATCCTCAATAACTTCACAGACATCTCGTGCAGTACCATCACCGCCAGCAAACACGATTAAATCCATACCTCGATCTTTTAATGCTGTTGCTGCATTTTTGGTGTCTTGAGCAGAGGTCTGGTCCGAATTTTCAAAGGGTAACACTTCATGTTCCCAACCTAGCTCAAGCATGACGTTTTCGCCCATATCTGCAGGGCATGTGAACACTTGAATTTGATCTTGTAGGTCCGCTAATTCCAACAAAGCCGTTTTAGTACGTAACCCTGCCTTAGCAGTTGCCCCCATAGCTAATGCTTGTTCCGCCATATTATCACTGCCTTTAAGGGCAACACTGCCACCTAAACCAGCCAGAGGGTTAATAATCAGACCCAGCTTAAACATGATATTTCCACCAAAAAATTTGCCGCCATGATACTCGATTTTAACGCTATTGTAGTGGTTCAGTGATTTTGGCCACCTAAATACGAGTCCTTACAAAATCATTACATTTAATAACGAATTGCCCCCTTACTTATGGGTATATTGGCTACCTAATGAAATCAATAAAAATATAAGGACCCTTATGGGCAGCGAACATAAAAAAGCCTTACTGGCGATATTCATACTGTTGTTTATTTTACTGCTAGCCGGCACCGTATTTATCACTCTTCAGGTACAACATTTTGCCATTAGTACAATACTGATCGTCACTACGGTTATTATTGGGATGGACATTCGCTGGATGCTAAAATCCACACCGCAAAATCCCCCTCTTTAAATTTATTGAAATGTAACAAACATAAAAAAGGTAGCGAATGCTACCTTTAAAAAACACGCTTAAAACGACTTAAGCCAATGCACCGTTTTGATAATCCGCAATAGCTTGCTCTATTTCTTCCATTGTATTCATCACAAACGGGCCATAATTCGCAATGGGTTCTTTATGGGGCAAACCATGAAGCACTAAAGCCTTACCACCATGATCAGAATTAATTTCTAGCTCACCATGCTGTGATAACAGTGCCATTTGCGGTCGCTTAATGGATTTGCCGGCAATGGATACTTCTCCTTCATACACCATCACTAAAAGATGATGATCATCCGGTATGGCGTGTTTGAAACGACTATTCTCATTTAATTCTAGATCAATGATTGCACTGTTAGCCTCTAGTTTATTAAGAGGCCCTGACACGGCTTTACCATCTAATAACCAATCCCCTGACAATACATGAGCCAAATATTGTTGGGTTTCAACATGTATTATTTCTTCTTTTGGCACATCACGATAATCCGGATCGATCATTTTATGTTTACTGTTTAAGTTAATCCATAGTTGAAAGCCATGCATTTTGTCATGTTCTTTTAATGGCATCTCACCATGAATCACACCACGCCCAGCACGCATCCATTGTGCGCCACCACTTAATACTTGCCCGGTATTTCCCATGTTATCTTCGTGACGAATACCACCAACACGCATATAGGTTAAGGTTTCAATGCCACGATGAGGGTGTGGTGGAAAGCCTGCGATAAAATCGTCAGGGTCGTCACTGCGGATTTCATCCAGCATTAAAAACGGATCTGCAAGACCTTGGCGAACAATACTGTGGCGCTTAATTTTTACACCCGCGCCGTCTACCGCATCTTGTGGGTTTAATAGGGTTTGAATAGTACGCATAAGATAATCTCCAGTGTTGTTAACAGTGTAATGGAGATTAATCGAATAAATGGTTCATAAATCCCGTGTAATTAATCGAATAGCTTGATAGGTCTATTGCTTTAAAACATTAACAATGAACAACCATGGGGAGACATAACCCTATGGGTTTATATTGGATTTACGCGAGTCATTATCATTTCCCGCCTAACGGATGTTTATAATTACGCGCCAATTCAATAAATGCGTTTATGTAATTAATATTATGATCGCTTTCACGGGTGCCAAGATAAATTTGCTTAGCGATGCCTTTTTTACCCAGACTCACAACCGCTAGCGGTAGTTTTTCGCAGTATTCTTCTGCTAACCAGCGGGGTAACGCAGCAACACCACGGCCATTTGCCACCATTTGCAGCATGATGTCGGTGGTTTCGCTGGTTTTATGGCGCTTAGGCACGACTCCAGCTGGGTTTAAAAATTGGGTGTAAATATCCAATCGCTCTCTTGCAACAGGGTACGTCAATAATGTTTGATCCCGCAGATCTTCCCCTTCTATGTATGCACGCTTAGCCAGATCATCTTGTTTTGATACAACTAACACCTGCTCATAATCAAACACCGGCACAAAGTTCAAACCGCTTTTATAAAAAGGGTCCGGCGTGACTAATAAATCAATCTCATAATCCAGTAATGCACCCACACCACCAAACTGAAATTTTTGTTTTACATCCACATCCACATTCGGCCACGCGTCCAGAAAAGGAGAAACGATTTTTAACAACCACTGATAACACGGGTGACACTCCATACCGATACGCAGGGTTCCCAACTCCCCTTGCGCCATCTGCTTAAGCTTGCTTTCGGCATGTTCCAATAACGGTAACACCCGATTGGCGATATTGAGTAAATACAGGCCTTCCTGAGTCAAACGCAAGCTGCGCCCTTCTCGTAACCAAATGGCGGTTCCTAGGTTTTGTTCTAATTTGCGTACCGTGTGACTTAATGCCGATTGTGTCACGCACAGCTCTTTAGCTGCGGCGGTAAGCGACCCCTGCTGTTCAACAGCATGTACCACTTTTAAATGTATGTGTTCAATCATTATTGATAGGAGTTCCTAAGTAAAATCCATGAATAGAAATAATGGATTAATGAAAGTATACCATTATTATTTATGGAAAAAGCGAACTACAATCATGCCCGCTTTTAGCCCACAACACCCTAAACCAACAAAAGAATTCATCTATGAATATCCTCGAATTTTTCTTAAATAATATTCCAACCTTTTTAGCACTGTTAACCACTGGCATGTTTGCTGGTGTACTCGCTGGATTATTGGGTGTTGGTGGTGGCATTGTCATTGTGCCTGTACTGTTTTTCTTGTTTCAAAATTTTGGTGTATCACCGGAGTCGGCCATGCTGGTGGCCACCGCCACGTCTTTGGCCACCATCGTGCCCACGTCCATTAGTTCTATCCGCTCCCATAACAAAAAAGGGAATGTCGACTTTGACCTGTTAAAGCGCTGGTCTTTATTCATCCTTATGGGTGTATTAATTGGCAGCTGGTTAGTGACTCGCGTTGATGGTAGCTGGCTAGCGGTATTATTTGGCATCATTGCAACCTTATCCGCACTCAACATGTTATTTAGAACAGGGAAATCAGCCCTATTCCAACAACTACCTGGTAAAACAGGCCAAACAATCATGGGCACGTGTATTGGCTTTTTCAGCTCTATGGTCGGCATTGGCGGCGGCACCATTTCTGTTCCATTACTTACGCTATACAACTATCCCGCCCATAGGGCTGTGGGAACAGCAGCAGCCATTGGATTAATCATTTCTCTGCCTGGCGCACTCACCATGTTAATCATGGGCAGTACCCCAGCCGATGCGCCAGCCGGTACATTTGGCTTGGTTAACATGATTGGTTTTATCTGTATTGTGCCGTTAACCGTACTTTTTGCACCTGTTGGTGCTTCTTTAGCTGCCAAACTAGATGCGGCAAAATTAAAGAAAGTATTTGCCATTGTTTTGCTTATAACAGGCTTGCGCATGTTAGCGCAGTCATTCTTATAACGCCTGAAAACCGTTGATACATACATGTATTCATCAACGGTTTTTGTAAACTAAGCCGCTTTAACGGCTAGCTCTTTGCGTACTATTTCGGCGCCAGCGGATAATGCATTGAGCTTTCCTCGGGCTATTTCACGTGATAATGGCGCCATACCACAATTGGTACATGGATACAGTTTATCGGCATCCACATACTTTAATGCTTCACGCAAGGTAGCGGCCACTTCTTCAGGTGTTTCAATGGTTTCGCTAGCCACATCAATGGCTCCCACCAATACTTTTTTACCGCGAATCAACTCAAGCAACTCAATGGGGACACGAGAGTTATGACACTCAAGGGAAATCATATCGATACTGGATTGCTGCAACTTGGGGAATACCTCTTCGTATTGACGCCATTGCGAACCTAATGTGTTTTTCCAATCCGTATTGGCTTTAATGCCATAGCCGTAACACACATGCACCACTGTTTCGCACTTAAGCCCTTCAATGGCTTTTTCTAAACAGGCAATGCCCCATTCATTCACTTCATCAAAAAATACATTAAAAGCAGGTTCATCAAACTGAATGATATCCACACCGGCTTCTTCGAGTGCTTTAGCTTCTTGGTTTAAAATTTTTGCAAATTCCCAAGCGAGTTTTTCACGGCTTTGATAGTGGTCATCATACAATGTATCCACCATGGTCATCGGCCCGGGCAACGCCCACTTAATAGGCAGGTCCGTTTGCTTACGCAAAAACTCAGCATCTTCAACAAAGACAGGTTTAGGCCGACTGACCGGGCCCACCACTGTAGGCACACTGGCCTCATAGCGGTCTCGAATTTTAACGGTTTTACGTTTTTCAAAATCCACACCTTCAAGATGCTCGATAAACGTCGTAACAAAGTGTTGGCGAGTTTGCTCACCATCACTGACAATATCGATACCCGCATTTTTCTGCTCTTGCAGCGATACCCGTAGCGCATCCTGCTTAGCGTCGATTAATTCTTGCCCTTGTAATTTCCACGGGGACCAAAGTTTTTCCGGCTCTGCTAACCAAGATGGTTTAGGTAAACTGCCTGCCGTGGATGTGGGTAATAATTTTTTCATTTTAAGATCTCTGACTCTCTATCGGGCGTAATTTTGTGACCATTTATCCAAAATAACCTGGTAAGGCTTTATGAAGTTTTCTTCGGCAAATTTGCCTTGTTTGATCGCCAATTGACTACGCTCTTCGCGATCATAAATAATTTGCGTTAATGAATGGTCGGCATTTTTCAAATTAGGCTTATACAGATTTCCCGCCGCGGCATTGGCATTATAAATTTCAGGACGATAGATTTTCTGAAACGTCTCCATGGTACTGATGGTGCTAATCAACTCAAGGTTTGAATAATCCGCTAACAAATCACCAAAATAGTAAAATGCTAAAGGTGCTACACTATTGGACGGCATAAAATAACGAACCTCAAAGCCCATCTTTTTAAAATACGCCTCAGTGAGTGAGGATTCATTGGGTTGATATTCAACGCCTAACACAGGATGTTGATTTTCAGTGCGTTGGTAGGTTTTATTATCAGAAACACTTAAACATATAACAGGGGGTTTATTAAAATTTTGCTTGTATGTATCTGAATCTACAAAGTCTTTAAAGAGCTTACCGTGTAAGTCACCAAAGTTAGTGGGAATACTAAAATTAGACTGGCCTTTGTTGTGATCTAACAGCACCACACTAAAATCATAGTCTCGCACGTAAGAAGATAAATTGTTGCCAACGATACCCTCAATGCGCTTATTGGTTTTATGATCATTAATGTAAGTTTTAAGTATTTCAATGGATGGAAAAGGCTGCCCATTGCCTTCAACATCAATATCCACAGAAATAATTTCTAAATCAATACTGTAGCGATCCCCTTTTGGGTTATCCCAATTAGCTAATGCATTAAAGCGGCTATCTACCATTTTTAAAGCATTGCGTAGATTTTCTTCGCGACACTCGCCTCTGGCTAAATTAGCGAAGTTGGTGGTAATTCGGGTGCTATCCGCAGGTTGATAATTTTCATCAAAATTGATGCTATTAATCGTATATGTAAATTCTTTTTTCATGATGATCTCGTATCCTTTTTTGTGCTTAAAAGACGAGTCTTTGTAAGCATTTCAGCAATCATTCAAACTAGAATGTACGTTATACGCGGATCATCATATGAAAAAAATTGATTTAATCTAATGGGTCGATGAATTTAAATAATAGATTATTTTAAGGGTGATCACTTAAACATGGCAGGTGAAAGACTCAATTACATTGCAGGAATGTACAGCACACATAAATAGAATCATTATCGCAACTCATGAGAAAAACTAATAAAACCGTGAGAACTTACCATTATTATTCACATGATAACTGTCCTACTATTATCACATTCGCTTAAATACGGGGTTGGATATGAATAAGGCTACTACCGAGAATCATCAGGTTGCCAGACATGCCTGTGAGGTATTAATGGTCAAGCCATTGAGTACTGACACTTTTCAGGTTGAGCTGCAATCCACTGAAGTCTCGGCTCTTAGTTATAAGGCAGGTCAATATTTACAACTAAGATTAGACGTGAATTGTGATGGTGAGTTAATGTCATTGTCATACTCCATCGCCAATGATTTTGACCCAATGCAGCCCAATCGCCTTCAACTTTTTATTCATAATAACAGTGCATTTTCAGATAAAGTTTTAAAGCGTTTATCTGCAATTGCCAAAAATCATGAAAAAGTAAACGTGAATTTGCCATTAGGTCAGGCGTTTTTACAAACTGATTTAAACCTGCCCCATATACTCATTGCCGCAGGTTCAGGTATTTCAAAAATTAAATGTGTGACAGAAGCCATCTTAAAACAACAACCCAATGCTGAGATAAAAATATATTGGTCAAATAAAAAAGCTGACGATTTTTATCTACTTGAATTATTTCAACGCTGGCAAAATACAAGTTCGCACCTCAATTTCACCACAATTTTAGAGTCTGCTTCTGCATCTTGGTCTGGTCGTACTGGTTTTATTTATGAAGTCATTAAACAAGATGTGTTTAACCTAATTGACGCTCAGGTTTATCTGTGTGGCTCGCCTAAAATGGTCTATGGCACCATCGATCAACTTAAAGCAATTGGGCTAAAAGAGAGGAACTGCTATTCCGATGTATTTGAATATGCCCCAAGGGAGCAAAAAATAGCCATTTAATGGATTTTTTTGGGGCAAATAAAAAAAGACCAATCAAACCGTAGCTCACCCTGCATGCCTATAGCCATTGTGTCCAGGTGCTTTTTTGCGCAAAATGACGGTAATCTTTAGCCAAACTAAAAGTAGTCAGCATGAAATCAAGTTTAAGAGCCCTGTTCTCTCCTATTCTCAACGTCTTTGAATCAGGTAATGACCCTTACCACTACAAGCCTTCACAACGCACTATTTTGTTGGCGGTATCTACTTTATTCACGGTATTGATCATTGCCATATGCACATTTTCATTAAGTGCCGGTGGTGATAGTTATGGGTTCTTAATTCCTGTGGTGGTATTTTCAGCCGTGGCTTTGGTGGGGTTTGTGGTGGGTTTTTTAGGCAATGAACGAGCCGTTGCTAAAATTTGGGGCAATAAATAATACAAACAAAAAAGCCGCTGTGTTTTATGCAGCGGCTTAGCAGCTTTATAGTCTCTTACTATAAAATAGAAGACAAATCAGGCTGCCCATCTTTCATCGGTGGACACCAAAAGAAAGCCCCGGTTACTGGGCGAGTAAAACTAAATAAGGCATCTACAATACCATCTTCTTCACCCACCATTTTAGCCATCATTTTATTAAATGACTCAGTGGTGTAAGCAAATGCTTGAAACACCAAACCTGCATCCACACCATCGCCATAGGCCATAGAGCGTCTCAACAAAAATGTTTCTGGGTCAAACGCTTCTTGCTCAGTACGCTTAACGTGAGCAGACTCTGGTGCGTCACTTAACTCCTCATTATCACTAAGGCGACGGCCAAAGATATGGTCCTGCTTTTCTTGAGCGTGGGACTTAAAGTGGGCCAAATCATGCACCCACTGCTGAATCGCCAGATACGAGCCACCTGATTTATCAAAAGCTGTATCAAATGCCTCTTCACCATCTGGGTTTTCTGTACCGTCTTCATAACCCGTCAAATCGTGGCCATCTTTATATTTAAAAGCATCAATATGACTATCCAGTTCATATGCCGGTTTAAGTGATAACATCAATGTTTGAGCTTGAAGCGTCATCACTCCTAAATCGTCCCCTCGTAGCCATAACCACAAGGCAGCAGGAGTCGATGCAACCTGAACACCACGTGTGTCATAACTCGGAAAATGTAACGACTCTAACTGCTGAGCATCTAAAGCGCTCAAGGTGGCATCACCTAGGCCTAAAACCGCTGACAGACCATCTACCTCTTTAGCTACATCCTGCAAAGACTGCTTAATATCTTTAACTTCAACACCATGGCGCATTTGAAAAAACAAGAATCGACCATGCTTGGGCACATCTTCAAAAATTCCTGTTTGTACAATACTTAAATCCATCATCAAACCCTTAATGCTTCTTTAGATCTATATTACTCAATTTTATACGACAATAATGTAAATCTAGTTCATTGCAACACAAGGCCTTCTATTATCTGAGTTAAATCAATAAAAAATACATACTCACAACACCAGCAATCGCTAAATATCACGAATTAACCTAAGATATAACTTTTGCAATGAAAAAGCGTTATGCCGTCAAAATTAAGCACCCTATCCCTCATTGAGCGCTATCAATTTATCTTAGAATCCATGTCTGAAGGGGTTTATGGCTTGGATAATCAAGGCCTAGCCACTTTCGTCAACCCTGCCGCTGAGACCCTTACCGGCTGGCAAAGCGAAGACTTAATTGGCAAAAGCATTCATGGCTTTCATCATCACAGTCATGCCGATGGCAGCCATTACCCGCAATGTGACTGCCCTATTTATCAATGTTTACAAGACGGTATTACTCGCACAAAAGAGAATGAAGTATTTTGGCGCAAAGATGGCACTCATTTTTCGGTGGAGTACAGCGCAACCCCTATTATTGTGAACAATCAAATTCACGGGGCCGTCGTGGTGTTTAAAAACATCAGTGAACGTAAGCGCATCGAAGATAACCTTAAGCGAGCACTGACCGAAAATCGTTTTTTAAAAGAAAAACTACAAGCTGAAAATCATTATTTACAAGAAGAAATCGACTCCGCTTTTCAAAGTGAAATCATTGGGCAAAGCGAATCTATTAATCATTTAAAAGAACAAATTGCATTAGCGGCACCCACCCACGCCAACATATTAATTTTTGGGGAAAGCGGTACAGGCAAAGAATTAGTAGCAAGAGCCATTCATGAGCAAAGTCAAAACAGTGAGCATGCCATGGTTAAACTTAACTGCGGTGCTATCCCTATTGGTTTGGTGGACAGCGAGCTATTTGGCCATGAAAAAGGCGCGTTTACAGGTGCTATTCAACGTCGCATCGGCCGATTTGAATTAGCACATAACGGTACTTTATTTCTTGATGAAATAAGCGAGCTGCCCATGGACGCACAAGTAAAACTGCTGCGTGTGCTACAAGAAGGTGAATTTGAACGAGTCGGCGGCACTCAAACTATTAAAGTCAACGTGCGCATCATTGCCGCGAGCAATAAAGATCTAAAACAAGCCGTGGACAAAGGCCTGTTTCGAACAGATCTATATTACCGTTTAAATGTTTTTGCCATAAGTGCACCACCTCTTAGGGAAAGAAAAACAGACTTACCGCTTTTAATAAACGGCTTTGCTCAAAAGGCATTTAAAAATATGGGCAAGCCTTATCAAGGTTTACACATGCCATCACTTAAATGGGCGAGCCATTACAATTGGCCCGGTAATATTCGTGAACTTCAAAACTGGGTGGAACACAGTGCCATTTTGCATCAAACCGGTTTATTTCATTTAATCCCAATGCAACACAACGATCACAACCTTACGCCTGAGCATTCGCAGCAAGGCAAGCCTGTGTCTTTACAACAAGCCGAGGCCCAACACATTGAATACGCATTACGTTATTGCAATGGCCGCGTATCTGGCGAGCAAGGGGCAGCCAAAGTGCTGGAATTACCCGCCAGCACTTTGCGCTCACGCATGAAAAAACTGGGCATAATCTCTAGGTCGTGATATTTCGCGACCAAATATCACGAATTAAAGCACCTACTCTCTACAGCCCCCGTCAATACTGAGCCTAAACATTGGAATACGCCTTGCTAAAAGGGATGCAGAATTCTTTCCCTTTTAATGAGAAAAAGCAGTATGACTCAACTCATTCCAACCACCTCCCTTGATGATCAAGACCGCCCTATTGTTGATGCTACCCGCCACAACGAAGCAGTGCGCTTAGCAAAAGGTCGCTACCAAATCCTAAGACGACTCACCAGTGGCCCGCTTATTCTCATGTTTTTATTAGGGCCTTGGCTCACTATCAATGAAGCTCCTCTGCTATGGATGGATCTAGACAACCATGTTCTGCATTTATTTGGCCTGAGTTTTTGGCCTGATGATTTACTCATGCTCACATGGCTGGCCATGGCCAGTGCCTTTGCGCTGTTTATCGCCGCCAATATTGCCGGGCGTGTCTGGTGCGGTTTCAGCTGCCCACAAACCGTATGGAGCATGATGTTTACCTGGGTTGAAGAAAAAATCGAAGGTTCACGTAATGCACGCATCAAAGAGCATCAAAAAACATTCTTTAAACGTAATTTATTCAAACTATTGAGCAAGCACCTCGCTTGGCTCACCATTGCCTTTATTACAGGCTTCACCTTTGTGGCGTATTTTGAAACAGGCCAAGGACTTTGGCAGGCACTGATACATGCCACAGCCAATCACGAAGTGGTTTTTTGGCTCAGTTTTTTTACCTTACTGACATACATAAATGCAGGCTGGCTTCGCGAACAAGTCTGTTTGCACATGTGCCCTTATTCACGTTTTCAATCTGTGATGGTGGATAAAAAAACCCTAAAGGTCAGTTACGATGTCGCGCGTGGCGAACCAAGAAAAACGAAACAACCTTCCACTCAGACAGGTGACTGCGTAGATTGTAAACTGTGCGTGCAGGTGTGCCCCGTTGGCATCGATATTCGTCAAGGATTACAGTACGCCTGTATTGATTGCGGCGCGTGTATTGATGCGTGTGACAACGTCATGGATAGCTTAAAAAAACCTCGTGGTTTGATTCACTTCAGTGACGAAAACCCAGCACCTCAAACACAAGCCACCTCTGGAAGCTTGAAAAACTGGCTACCAAAAGAACGCCCACGACTATGGGGTTATCTTAGTGCGCTGTGTATCGCCTTATCGCTTTTGGGACTTCAAGTTTTAACAAAAGAAAGTTATGAATTTCACTTGAGCCGAGATCGTGGCCAATTATATTTTTACCAAGAACTCAACGTGAGCAATGCGTTTACCCTTAGCATTCAAAATAAAACCCAACAGCCGGCATCTTTTAAGGTGGCATCATTACACCCCAGTTTGTTTATTAACTCTGGCAGTGAATTGCATTTAATTGCAGGGCAAAAAGCCAGCGTATCCGTTCGCATCTCATGCATTAGCGACTGCCCAATTAAAGGCAAAGAATCATTTAACGTTTCAGTCACCCAAAACGGCATCCAACACAGCAAACTGGCCGGTACTTTTTTTGCGCCAACTGGCCTGTGATACCTTAGCGATTTAACCTATTTGGCCATCAATAATGTTCACTCTTACTTGATGGCCACTTATCTTTAAATACTGCCAGATATTCCCAATTACCCAGCAAAAACCACCCATAAACGAGAGCCATTCTTATTCATAAAATAGCGCCTCTGTTTTGCAAAATACGCCCACTCAGAAGGAAAAGCACTGACACAGTGCTATATTTAGCTTTTCGATCAAAAAACACACTGCATAAGTTTTATGAATACCGGATATAAGCAAGATTACTCACATTTATGGCTAATTCGGACTAGGCTTATCTTAATTTATAGACCTATCTAAACTATAATTCAGCCGCTATTTTTACGTGGCCGCTTAGTATTAATCACTGTGTGGTCAACCCTGATGATGGAGCTTCTTACAAAGAAGCTATAGAAAAGTCACAGGTTAACTTGATGAGGAAGACATTTCGTATGAGCTTGTATACAGATTACCTAAAAGAAATTGAGGTTCGTAAAAACGAACTTGGCTTAAACCCTAAGCCTATCGACACGGCTGAACTGACATCTGAAATCATTGCCCAAATCAAAGACACGGGTAACGAGCACCGCGAAGCGTCTCTTAACTTCTTCATCTACAACAC
>JAGDZK010000052.1:0-29550 GCA_049115935.1 Bermanella sp.
ACCCGTGAGCGTATTCGTCAGATTGAAGCGAAAGCATTACGTAAATTACGCCACCCTAGTCGTAGTGATCACTTGCGTTCGTTCTTAGATGAGTAAAAACATCTAAAAATCATAGACTTAACACTATGAAAAGAGAGCCAAGGACTTTATAATCCGAGGCTCTTTTTTATTGCCTAAACTTTTCAGGCAAAAGAAAGACCTCAATACCCATCTCTTGGGTCATTGCGGGCCCATAGCTCAGTTGGTTAGAGCAGCGGACTCATAATCCGTTGGTCCCTGGTTCGAGTCCAGGTGGGCCCACCATCTACACCCCAGTATTCATGGGGCTTTCAGCGAAACAGCGTCGAAATCTAAAACTCCAGTAAAATCTCTGTGCTACACCTGTGCTACATTCAAACTGAACATATAGCCTTCTCCAACATTTCTCTATATTATTTTAAATACAATAGAAGCTATAACTGAATAGGACAATTGAAGCTTGTACATCACGGATGACTCTATAGATGACTTATTATTCAAGGTTTTTAAAAGAATAAAAAAGTCAGGGAAACAAGTTACACCAACCAAAGGCACTAATCTCGAAGTGCTAGGTATCAACCTTTGCCTAAAAAACCCCAGAAGTAGAATCAGTAAAAGCTTGAAGAAAGGTAAACTATTCAGCGCATTAGGAGAGTTACTATGGTATCTGACAGGAAGTAATTTAGTTGATCAAATATCATACTACATACCCGGATATGAGATTAACTCTGATGACGGCCATACTATTCATGGCGCATACGGGCCAAGACTACTAGGCAGTAAAGACCACAATCAAATAGAGAGTATAATTGACCTGCTCAAAAAAAAGAAAAGTACGCGAAGAGCAGTCATTCAATTATTCAGGTCTACCGACCTCCAAGAAGATTATAATGACATCCCTTGCACCACGAACCTTCAATTCCTTGTTAGGGACAACCACTTGCATATGTTCGTCAACATGAGATCAAATGATGCATATAAAGGGCTTCCTCACGACATATTTGCCTTTACAATGATCCAAGAGATTATTGCCCGTTCCCTGAATGTTAAGCTTGGTTATTATCATCACTACGCAGCCAGCCTCCATCTTTATCAGTGTGATTTAGACGCTGTGGAGAGTTATTTAAGTGAAGGCTACTACCCTAGCAATCCAATGCCAGCAATGCCAAACTCAGACCCTTGGAGTTCTATTCACCATCTATTAAAAGCAGAAAAAGACATTCGAACTGGAAATACATTAGAAGTTGAAATAACAAAGCTCGATAATTATTGGAAAGATATTTCCAGAGTATTACTATGGTTTAAGAAATTTAAATCAAAAGATGATAATGGATGCCAAGAAATTGAAAACAACCTGCATCACGCTTTCTATAAGCCTTATCTAATAAGTAAAAAGATGCAACAAAGAAATAAAAAACAACTTAAATTAATATGATTACCTAATAAATGTTAGAAATAATTAAGAGCAACATAAATACACTTGAAAACATAAAAAATGAAAGCCAAAATTTAATTTATGAAGGCCAGCCGATTCCGTATTTTGGAAATCTATCAACTGCAAAAATTGCAACACTAGGCCTTAACCCAAGTGACAAGGAGTTTTACTGCGACAACCACAATGAATTAGAAAAGCACTCAAGAAGATTTGAAACACTCTCTTCATTAAATCTTAATAATTGGGCATCTGCAAAAAAAAATAATTTAGACTCAATTAAAAAATGTATGGATCAATACTTCAAGAATAACCCCTACAAACGCTGGTTCAACCAACTAGATAACTTATTCAACGAATCTGGTTATTCATACTACAACAACACTGCATGCCATATTGATTTAATTCCTTATGCTACAAGAAACAAATGGTCATCACTTAAAGGCAATGAGCAAAATTTTCTTATTAATGCATCTCAAGAAGAATTGAAAAACTGTATAGAAAATTCAGAAATAAGCACCTTAATATTAAATGGATCTTCAGTAATCCAAGGTTTACTTAAAAGTTATGATGTAACCCTAAAGAAAGAAGAAGTCAAGGATTGGCAAATACAAACAAAAAAAGGGGTAATATCTGGATTTAAATTTACAGGAAAATTAAGAATCAACTCTGAAAGAGATATTTCAATACTTGGATTCAATTACAATCTCCAGAGTAGTTTTGGGCTTTCAAAAAATATTAAAAATAGCATAAAGGCATGGATATCGTCTGAGCTTGAAAAAAACAGGATGTGCAATGAACCACTTAGAAAAAATTGAAAAAATAAGAACGATCAAACAGAACCTAATAATTAATAAAAATACATTAGGTTTAGAAGGATTAAACAACGAATCTAGAATTGATACACTATCGAAGCAAATATTTGATAGCATCCGACGCGTAGATTATATTTATACAATCTGCAAAAAGACATATACTGGAAATGGTATTCAGCCAAGTTCAGGTGTTTTCGACCCATACAAACTAATATCAAACTTAGTCAAAGATCACAATTTAGAGGAAGCATACTGGTTATGTTTTTTGATTACATATTGTGGCAAAAGCAAAAAACATGGCTGGAGCTCTTTAAAAAGCATCTATATTGATAAAGAAACAATATACGACTGGGAAAAAGTAAGATCTAGTCCCGAGATGTTTTTAAAATGGCTAGATAAAATTGGCCCTACTATTAGAACAGGATTTGGTAATCATAGGAAATATGAAACATTTCAACAAACGGAAGGAAAGGGACCAAGGGCAGTTTTTAAGTCATATTTTAACTTAGTTAAAAATAATCAAGGTAATTTAAGTCAAGTAGATTTCTTTAATGAATGTAAAAATAAATATGACTCAAACCCAGAACCCCTATTTGACGCCCTATACAAAAAAGAGGCGAGCAAAATCGTAAGGTTTGGTCGTTTATCCAAATTCGACTACCTGACACTTCTCACCAAGGTTGGGCTTATTGATCTCGAGCCTCCCGAAGCCTATATTGGTTCATCCACAGGCCCAAAATCAGGCCTTACATTACTATTCCTGAACAACGCAAAGACATCTAAACCATCAAAATGGCATAAAGATCAAATGGATAAACTTAAAGTTTTAGATATAGGACCTTTGAAAATGCAGGTTCTTGAAGATGCGCTGTGTAATTGGCAAAAATCACCAACACAGTATACATTTTTCAGAGGCTAATCCTTAAGGGTTAATCTATTATCCCTATTCCATTTATATCTTACTTTTAGCTTATTTAAATGGCTTACAGGGATAACCCCCCTATGCTGGAGCTGGCCAAGAACAACACCAGATGAAACACCTATTTTCTTAGCCAGTCTTGGTATCTTCTTCCAATCACGCACAGTAATTTTATTTAATTCATCGATATAATTTAATGGAATTAACTGAAGTGAAGAAAATTCATCTGCTTCTTTTTCTATTATTTCATCAACCATTCCGCCTTCAAGAATCAACTCTCTATCCCCATGAAGCAAGACATGACCTATCTCGTGAAATAATGTAAACCAAAACTGATCATCAGATAAATACCTTGAGCTTAGCAATATAATTGGATTACCAATTTCTGATTTAAAAGTAGCCCCGCTTAGTGAACATCCTTTAGGTGTAGGTATAATAGATAAAGATACGCCTACTTCATTTAAGATTTTTTCAAGTTCTGGAATAAATACTTCTGGGTCTTTTTTTCTTGTTAACGCTTTAATTTCTTGCAAGCGTCCTTCTAGATTTTTGGAATCCCACACCCCCAGAGCTTTCTCATTTAACTCTCGCTTGGCCTTTGTCAACCATGCAACGACACTATACGAGTCTGAATCAAATGAATTGGATACTCTATAAGATGTTTCAGATAATAAGCCCATATACCTACTATCCCATTCATCAATAGAATCTGAAGAAAAGTAATCTAATAAATTATGATATCTTTCTAAAACATTACTAGTAGCATCAACCCAGCCATATTTAGCCAGATCGGAATATGGAAAACTATCAACCCAATCTTTAAAAGAACTAATGATTCTTATATTATTTTCCCTGTAATCTTTTTCTCTTTTTAGCCAAAACTCTACACTTCCACCTAATTCTTTAGAAATAGACTGTGCAAATTTAATGTTTATCTTCTCTTTTCCCGATAAAATAGAATTTATTTTTTCTTCAGAAAAACCGGTGACAGATGACAATGTATTAACATTTTTATTTTTTCTTTTCATCAACTGAGAAATGGAATCACCTGGAGGTGAAACCCAGTCAGGACTAAATACATTCATCTTTATCCCCACCATCCAACTCAATTCTCTTTAGTTTCAACCTAAACACCCTTTCAAGCCTTATAGCTTCAGAAGTATCTATTTCTAATTCTGGGATTGCTTCAGCCCAAATAATAACATTACTTCCAACAATACCAATCTCTGGTATAGAAACAGTAAAACTGTAAATCCCTTGCAAGTCATCAATACAAACTACGCTATCTAAATCAGCTAAAATTGTTTGTATCTCTCGATAATGATGCGGGTATAAATTCTTTAATTTTCTCTTAGAATTGCAGGTGTTTCGCAAATCCTTAGAGCTAAATGATAACTCCAATTCCCAATTCCATATACAACACCATAAACCATCGATGTTATATTATATCTACACTTATTGACAGTACTCCAAGGTCGGCGGCCTTGCCGCCTTCTGAGTATCCAGCATCCAGTTTGGCACTAGGGTGTAATCCTTAGTGCGGGTAACAATTGAATGGCCTGTATTGACTGCTATGCCAATGATCTTGTGTATATCTTCGCCGTACTTTGAGGCCTTTTCTTTTAGTAAGTGCATGGCCCTAAAGGGCAATTCTTTACGGCCAACAAATAAGCCACCATTAGCTCGTATATACTCGGCATAATTACCTTCATCGGCCGCTCTACGTGTTTGCTCTGCTTGTTCTGGGTACTTTACAGTTAGTACATCACTTTTCCGAGCAACCGATTACCTCTAAAAATCTCAGGCATAAAAAAACCAACATGGGTTAAGCTTTTCAACTTAACCCATGTTGTTTTTTTGAAATGACAAACTAAAAAATTATTTCGCGTTTAATGCCGAATCCACCAGCACTTGTGCTTCATCAAAAATACTTTGCAAGTGATCTTTGCCTTTAAAGCTTTCTGCGTAGATTTTATAAATATCTTCTGTACCCGATGGGCGTGCGGCAAACCAGCCGTTTTCGGTGGTGACTTTTAGGCCACCTATTGCTGCATCGTTACCCGGCGCCGTGGTTAGTACATTGGTAATTTTTTCACCGGCTAACATATCTGATGTCACTTGTTCTGGTGACAGTTGCGACAACTGTTTTTTCTGCTCGGGCGTGGCGGGTGCATCAATACGATCAGAACTTGGCTCACCTAATAGCTCAGTCAGATTTTTATAAATTTCACCTGGGTCTTTGCCGGTTACGGCGGTCATTTCTGCGGATAACAGTGCTGGTGCGATGCCGTCTTTATCAGTTGTCCACACACTGCCATCTTTACGTAAAAACGATGCGCCAGCACTTTCTTCACCGCCAAAACCTAAACTGCCATCAAATAAACCATCGGCAAACCATTTAAAGCCAACCGGTACTTCATATAATTTACGGCCAATTTTGTTGGCAACGCGGTCAATCATGGAGCTGCTTACAAGGGTTTTACCCACAGCGGCATTAGCTGACCAGTCAGGGCGGTTTTGAAATAAATAATCGATGGCGGTGGCCAAATAATGGTTTGGCAGCATTAAACCGGAACTATTGGTCACAATACCGTGACGGTCATGGTCGGTATCGCAAGCAAAGGTGATGTCGAATTTGTTTTTTAAACCAATCAAACTTTGCATGGCATGGGATGACGATGGGTCCATGCGGATTTTGCCGTCCCAATCGAGAGTCATAAAACGGAAGGTTAAATCCACGTCTTGATTTAATACGGTTAAATCCAATTTGTAGCGCTCGGCAATGGCCCCCCAATAATTCACACCGGCACCGCCTAGTGGATCGACCCCCATGCGAATATTGGCACCGCGAATGACGTCCATGTTGATGACGCTTTCTAGGTCATTTACATAGGTATTTAAAAAGTCATATTCGTGGGTGGTTGGGGCTTTTAATGCTTGCTCGTAAGGCATGCGTTTGATGCCTGTTAAACCCGCTAGTAATAATTCGTTGGCTTTGTTTTCAATCCAACCTGTAATGTGGCCATCGGCTGGGCCACCATTGGTTGGGTTGTATTTATAACCGCCACCGTCTGGTGGGTTATGGGATGGGGTGATCACAATACCATCGGCTAGACCGGTTGTACGGCCACGGTTATACACAATAATGGCATGAGAGACCGCAGGGGTGGGTGTGTACTCACCACCGCTTGAGATCATGACGTTAACGCCGTTTGCGGCAAATACTTCCATTGAGGAAACAAACGCAGGCTCAGATAAGGCATGAGTATCGATGCCTAAAAATAGCGGGCCGTTAATGCCCTCTTTCTCACGGTATAAACAAATGGCTTGGCTGATGGCCAATACATGATCTTCGTTGAAGCTGCGTTTAAAAGAGGAACCTCGGTGGCCTGATGTACCAAACGCTACTTTTTGTGCGGCGATACTTGGATCGGGCTTGTCACTGTAATAGGCGGTGATTAACTTGGCGACATTCACCAGTTGATTGGCCGGTGGTAGCGTTCCTGCTAACGAATGAGTGCTCATGATTCACATGACTCTTTTAGTTAATAGATTGATTGCGCCTACTTTACCTTATGACGAGCATGACTTAAATAACACGGTTCTTGATGAGGCCCCTCACTGGGTATTTTTATCCCCTTATAACAAGCACCCTGTTTACACACAATGAAAGCAGGGGCAGATAATACTAATAAGGAAATGTTAAGAGCTAAAACGGAGCCACCTCATCGTATTTATCTAACGGTATTGTCCAACGTTGATGAGCATTATTAATGGCGCTTTGGCTTTCTTTTCTCGGTATTTGCCCACGGTCTCCATACAACCACAATACGAGATTCGAGCGCTCACCACTTGTTATGGGTTGAGCTGCGTGTGCAATACTGCCTCGGTGCATCATGGCCATACAGGGCTTAAAAGTCAGCCGATTCATCTTACCTGTGCCTGCGTCGTAAAAATCAACTTCAGAGCCGGTGAACGTTTCATTCGGCAGATTCATATTAATATTCAATGTGGCTGCTGAGGCATCGGTATGCAGCCTCAAAGACGTATCGACCCCAGGTTGATAGTTAATAGAAAAACCAAACGTTTGCGTGTCATAACCCATGATCTCAGGAAATAAAAGACGGGCGATTGGCCGCATATATTTATCCATTAACTCACGGTAAAACATTTGGAAAGAAGGCGCACCAAGGAACCCCTCTGAGCGAGGGTCGAGCATGGCGCCTCTGCGATTCAGAGCAATACCGTAAGGCGGGCGCAACGGAATACCTGCGTTGGCCACATCGTCTAAGTAGCGGCGTAATTCAACAAGTCTTTGCGGATCAAAAAATTGAAATTGAAACACACCCGGTACAACTTCTTCAATTAAATCACGTACTGCCTGCTCTTTTTCTGGGTTATGCCATGCTTGTGTCACTGCATTAACTAAACCAGAGTCCAATAAGGACTCATTAGGTTTAAAAATATTTTTACCTTCACATTCTTCCCATTCTGCCCATGCATCACTCAGTAATGTTTTATTTACATTCCAAAATTTCTGTACCGATACATCACGATTAAGCATGGCGTCACGTGAAGGTAAATTCAAAGCACGAACACGCTCTAACTGGCTTAACAACATCGGTTCAATTGCTTCACTTTTCATTTTAATCCCCTATTACAATGTTGATAACAACATGCTAACTAAATCGTGTTAATAAAGCTGTAGAAGGCAGCCCTTCTAAATCGACAAAATATCGTCCATTGCTTTAACAACTGCCGCACACTTTTTCGTACTTAATGCGTCAACATGTGGATTTGAAAATCCACCAAGATCATTATCAAAATACAATCCTGAGGATGCTTTAACCTCTTGGCTTAATGCCAGCTTAATCAAAATATCAGCACCGATATTAAGATCATTTCCTGCTACCCCAAACCCTTCTTTCACCATTTTACTGGCTAATAACGACCCCGGATTAACCGCTATAATCGCTGGACCATTCTCAGCAAGTTCTAAAGCTAAGTGTCGTGACCACATTGTTAATGCTAATTTACTTTGTGCGTAAGCAGAAAATTGATCACTGATCGTATTCCTCCCTTTCATCGCATTAAAATCAACAGGAGCCTGGGCTGCTGACGACAGATTTACAACGCATCCATCACTATTCATTAGTGGTAATAATTTTTTGGTTAATAAATAGGGCGCAAATGTATTTACTACAAATCGAACATCAAGGTTATCTTTTGTGATGGGGGTATTGGTTTTGTAAATACCTGCATTGTTAATAATGATATCGATATGTTTATGCTGCGAAGTAATCTCGTTTATCAGCTTTTTTATATCTTTAAAATCAGACAAATCCGCTTGAAAACTTTCTACTGAACCGGCTTCCAATGATTTAAGGTCTTCTTCAACGGCTTTTAATTTTTCTAAGTTACGACCATGAATTAATACATCATGCCCAAGAGACACCAGCTTTTTAGCTGTTAATAATCCGATACCGTCCGTTGCACCTGTTAATAAAATCTTTTTAGACATGATGTGTACTCACTCAGTTATTGATTTTGGTTTTTAGCTAGCGACATTTACAATTACTTTACCCATACCCTGCCCACTTTCAGCGTAATCATGGGCTTGACCTACATCTTCAAATGCAAATTGTTGCTCGGTTAATACGACGTTTAAATCGCCTTGTTCAACAATTTTAGCGACCTCCTTTAAGATCTCACCGTGCACTTCGCGGCCAATGTTATGCAACATAGGAATCAACATAAACACAACATGCATCGACAAACCTTTAATGTGGGCAAGGGTTAAATTTATGTCAGACATGGCACTGGTCGTTGCGATGCTTGTATTAAGCCCTGAAGCTTCCATTGAATTTAATAAGTTTTGCTCACCTACAGTGTCGTAAATCGCATCAAACCCTTTGCCTTGTGTATGTTTATTTACGTAATCGGCTACGCTTTCTGTTTTGTAATTAATGCCCGTTGCACCCAGCTGCTCAATTAAGGCCAGTTGTTTATCACCGCCACCGGTGGCGTAAACATCCGCGCCAAAATATTTCGCCAGTTGTAATGCCACATGGCCCACACCGCCTGAACCACCATGCACTAATACTTTTTGCCCTTTGCTCACTTTAGCCCGGGTTAAACCTTCATAGGCGGTAATAGCCACTAATGGCAATGCCGCTGCTTGTTGCATGCTGATGTTTTTAGGCTTACGTGCCATTAAGCGCGCGTCTGCCAACATATATTCTGCCAAGCTACCGGCTAAATCAGCTAAACCACCTGCGCAGCCATATACTTCGTCGCCTACATTGAAATCCGTTACCCCTTCGCCGACTTCTTCAACGGTTCCCGCGAAGTCCATTCCTAATACTGCTGGTAATGCAGGGGCAAATGGCAGTGCTGTGCCTAATTCGCGAATTTTATAATCCACAGGGTTAACACTGCTGGCCGCTACTTTTACTAATACGTGACCAGCCTTGATAATGGGTTTTGCGATATCAGCCAATTCAAACCCGTCTGTGCTACCAAAATGCTTAATAACCATTGCTTTCATGATGTGTTCCTCAGTTTTATTAAATGACAATTGAAGTGTATAGCTCTAATATAAAAATGATAATATGGCTAACAACACAATCACTTTTTAGATTTTATTGATAATGATATGAATATTGACCATTTAAGGCTGTTTGTACGCATTGCAGGCACCCACAATATGAGTAAAGCAGGCAATGAATTAGGGTTATCTGCCGCTGTTGCCAGTAGTTATATCAACAAGCTAGAGGCCGGACTGGGCACTCGGTTGATTCACCGCACCACACGTAAGGTTTCACTGACTGAAGATGGGCAGGCGTTTCTGCCTCATGCAGAGGAAGTACTGGCCAGTGTGGAGGCGGCGCAAGTATCGGTTGGTATGGGTAATTACTCACCCAGCGGCACTTTACGCATTACCGCCCCTGCATCCTTTGGCCGTATGCATTTAATCCCTTTAATGAAAGGTTTTATGGATACCTACCCTGATCTGAGCATTGATTGCCGCTTGTCCGATGGCATTGTGGATTTAGTTGAGGGTGGATTTGATATTGCGATTCGAAATTCAGAGCTCAAAAGTTCGAGCCTTATTGCACGTAAATTAGCACCTGATCGTCGTATGTTGTGCGCATCGCCTGAGTACATCGCACGAAACGGTATGCCACAAACCCCGCAAGAGCTGCAAAAACATGAATGCATTACGTTAAGTGGATTAGACCAGTGGCAATTTAAAACACCTGAAGGTTTCATAACGGTCAAAGCACAAGGGCGCTTTCGCACCGATAACGGCGAAGCTGTTCGGGATGCCTGTATTCAAGGACTTGGTATTACAATCAACTCTTATTGGAATGCTTATGAATACCTCAAGCGTGGTGAGTTAATACACATACTTGAGGATTATCCTGTTATAGCAGGTACGGCTATTTGGGCGGTGTACCCAAGTTCACGTCAATTATCACCAAAGGTACGTGCATTTATTGATTACTTTTCAAATGCTTATGGTGATAAACCCTACTGGGAAACGTAACATGGATGTAAGCAGGGAGTTTATTTAAAAAACAGCTAATAAGTAATTAGGATTAAATAAATTTATTAATCGCGGTAAACGACAAACTCGTGCCAACTAAAAACATCAGTACACCCGAGGTCATTCTAATATGCATCACCCCTTGATTATTATGAGTCATATTTATGTAGTATTTTGACAAAAGCCCATAACAAAGCATGATCGAAAAATCTAAACACACCCAACCAATAAGTAAATATAGCCCTGCTAGCCAGTACGGTATATCACTGATTAAAAATTGCGGTAAAAACGCCACAAAAAAGATAATGTCCTTAGGGTTGGTTAAGCCCGTTAAAAACGCGCTTTTAAAAATAGAAAACGCTGTCAAACTGAAACCTTCATCACCGCCCAGCGTTTCTCGACGAAAACACGTAATGCCAATCCAAACAAGGAATAACCCACCAACAAGAGATAGCAGGTCAATGATAACCGTCCCTATAAAAAATGAAGCGCCCGCCAATGCCATTATAATTAAAATTGAAGAGGCTAAAATACTGCCTAATGAATTGTATAAACATTTGTTTATGCCATTTGATGCAGCATGTTGCATCATTAAAAATGCAGAGGGCCCTGGTGTTGCTATAATCAAAAAACATGTAAAAATATAAACTAAAAATAATTCCATTATTTCACCTTATTAGATATTCAAAGTGCTAAGCACGTATGTTCTCAAAGCGCTTACGATATGCCATAGGCGATAGTCCCACACGCTCTTTAAACAAACGCCTAAATGAATTGCCATCTTCATAACCCACTTGTTGGGTAATGGTTTCAAAAGACTGACTGGAGCTTTCTAATAAATGCTTGGCTTTTTCTATGCGTAAATTTTGTAAGTATTGAATAGGTGTTTGTTCGGTGGCGTCTTTAAAACGGCGAATAAAGTTGCGCATACTTAATGCAAATTCTTTCACCAACATTTCCATATTGACGTTTTTTGAAAGGTTGTTCTCCAGCCAAATTTGAATTTTTAAAATTTCGGCATCGGTATGGTTTTTCTTAAATGTGGTGCACACATAAGGTGTTTGCGTGCGTGGCGAAATATCCACCAATAATTTTTTAGCGCACTCTGCTGCAAGTTGTGGCGAAGTGAATTTACGTATCAAGTGTAATAACAGGTCACTACTACTGGTTGAACCACCTGAACACATGATTTGCCCTTCTTCTGTTACGGTGCGCTCAATGTGTAATTTCACCTGTGGAAAACTTCGACTAAATTGCTCACCGAACAGCCAGTGAGTGGTGGCTGATTTGCCATCTAATAGTCCAGTACTGGCTACCACAAATGCACCGGTGCAAATACTGGCAATGTAACTGCCGTTATCGTGTTGCTGTTTGAGCCAATCCACCATGGGTCCAAGTTTTGGTAATACCGACAAAATACTAAACATAAACCCAGGCACGATAATCAAACCGGTTTGATCAATATCATGCAGCGCTTTATTGGGCTTTAGCTCCAACTTGCCAGTGCAATAAACCGGTAAGCCATCTATTGAGGCGGTTTCTACTTCAAATAAATTAGACTTGGGCGACCTGCCCGCCAAGTTGCGACCTTCGGCATATTGATACAACACATTGGCGCACTCAAAAAACTCTAAGGTGGCCGCCACACTGGTGGCAGAGCACATATCGGCCATTAATATGGTGACTTTCATAGGAGTTGACACAATACCGTCCAAATTCGCATGTAATTAGTCATTTTTGACTATATTGTACACAAGCGTCAATGCTTACTATGTAATGGAGCGATTTACACCGAACATAGACAAGGACAGCGTTATGAAACACACCTTTTATCAGGTATTTAAAAAGCCGTTTTTTGGCCGCTTTATGAAACCTTGGCGCTGGCCTGAAGGCATTGACCAGAGCCAGTGGCAGCCTCGTAATATAACCAGTGAATCTGGTGCCACCATTGCAACCTTGATGGCACTTGCCCATACCAACACGGCTAAAGGTGCTGTATTAATGGTTCACCCAATGGGCACCATTGCAAAAGGATTCTGGTTAAAACACGGCCATGCAGAATTGTTACGCCAAGCCGGTTACCATGTGATGGTTTTCGATTTAAACGGGTTTGGCGAAAGTACCTCAACCACCATGGACTACCCTTTAGATGTATTGGCAGCAGGTCATTTATTGCAAGCAGAGTTCCCTGAATTACCCATTGCGGTTTTAGGTGCATCAATGGGAGCATCCATGAGTATTTGTGCCATGTCCCATGCCAAACACCCTTTTAAAGCCGCGGTGATCGAAGCGGCCTTTCCAACTCTTTTGCATTTTTGGAGCCGTTATCCCATTCCCAAATTAGGCATTCAGTTTTCTAAACTTCTCTACCCAAAAGGTGAGCGCAGTTTACGCCCAAGTTTAGCCGCTCAAAACCTAGTGGGGTCGCCCGAAATGTTATTAATTTATGGCGATGACGATATTTACACCCCGATCAAAGACGGCAAACTACTCTTTAATGAATTACAAAAGAAAACCGCCACACAATTTTGGCAAGTCAAAAACGCGAAACACACATTGGCTTATCCAACTCAACCTGAGCAGTATGCTGCAAAAGTGATTGGTTTTTTAGATGAGAACTTAACAAGTAAAAATAAAAGCACACTTAACCAACATAATGCTTTTTAAATGAGACAACTACGATGAATTTTAATGAAGTACTTAATCAAGTTAGCCAAACCACTGGCCCCACATTAACCGTACCGGAAAAATGGGGGCAAGGTCGCGCCACCTTTGGCGGCTTAGTGGCCGCCATGATGTATGAAAAAATCCCCGCATCCGTCAGCGAGGATCGAGTCATTCGCTCAATCATGCTGTCGTTTGTGGCACCGGTTGCCCCTGGTGAAATGGATGTCATTGTAAAAATTTTACGTGCCGGTAAATCCGCGACTCAGGTACAAATCAGTGCTTATCAAAATGACGCGCCATGTGCGGTGATGTTAGCCAGCTTTGGTGGTGCACGCGAGTCGGTTATTAAAATTGATTACGAAAATGCTCCCGCCACAAAAGAGCCAGAAGCGGTGACAGCGTTTCCGTTTATCCCCAATGTAACACCCGACTTCACCCAGCATTTTGACTATCGTTATACACAAGGCAAGATGCCGTTCATGGGCTCAACAGAAAAAACCATGGGTGGTTGGATAAAATTAAAAGATGAATGTACACAGCCTATTAACGTGCCCCAAATTTTAGCGTTATTAGATGCTTGGCCACCGGCGACTTTTTCACTGCTAAAAAAACCAGCTTCTGGCAGCTCTCTCACATGGAATATGAGTTTTATTGATACACCACTGCAAGCAAGCGCCAATGAGTGGTGGCAATACGAAGCCAACATTAAACAAGCGCAAGATGGTTATAGTCATATTGATTCAACCATGTGGGATGAAAATGGCAAAGCCATTGTCATGAGCCATCAAACTGTAAGTGTGTTTGGTTAACCTAAGCAATCCAGCCATAAAAAAACCGCCCATAAAAAAACCTGATCATTTTCATGATCAGGTTTTTTATGTTTTTAAATCACGGATAAGATTAATCGGCGTTACGACAACGCTCAGCTGGCATGGCCAATTGGGTAATCATGTAATTTTGAAAATCTTGCGGGTAGTCTTGTTTGGCTAACGCCTGCTTCATACATAATAACCAAGCATCTCGCTCGGCACTGCCAATGGTTAAATGGGCGTGAGCTTGTGGAATGGAGATTGGGCCGTATTTTTCACGATATAAACGCGGGCCTCCTGTCCAAGCGCATAAAAAGCGGGTGAGTTTATCGCGGGATACTTCTAAATCATCTGGGTGCATTTGACGAATATGTTGTGACTCTTTTAGTTCAGACATGATGTCATAAAAGTCATCTACCAGTTTTTTGATGCCCTCGTATTCCCCAGCGGCTTGATAAGTAGCATCTTCTTGGCCATAAAGTTTTGTCATGCTTTTGTACTCTACTATTTTACTGCTTACATAAAAAACGCCCCGTAGGGCGTTAATTTTAAGCGCGTATATTAAGACTGCCCTTTTCGGTTCATCTTACTCTTACGGGCTTTTACTTTTTGGTGCTTAGCTTTACGGATTGAATCCGTTTGTCTTAAGCGATCACCACGTTTTGATTTATTAAATATGTGCTCTTCTTTGGTATCACCAAATGGGTTGTCGCCCGATTTAAATTCAAAGCGAATCGGAGTACCGCTGATTTTTAACACGCGACGGAACGTATTACCCAAATAACGTTTATAACTATCGGGTAACGAATTGGTTTTATTACCATGCACAACGATAATCGGTGGGTTCATACCACCTTGGTGTGCATAACGCAGTTTAACCCTTGATGTGCCCACAACCGGTGGCTGGTGATCCATTACCGCATCTTCAAGAATACGGGTTAACTGAGATGTCGACATATTCAAGTGGGCACTTTCGTATGCGTCGTTTACTGAATCGTACAAGTTACCCACACCCGTACCATGCAGGGCACTGATGAAGTGCATATCCGCCCAGTCGGCAAAGGTTAAACGGCGTTCGATTTCTTTTTTAACAAAATCTTTTTGCTCGGTTTCCATGCCGTCCCATTTATTCAACGCAATCACCAATGCACGGCCTGCGTTTAATACAAAACTGAGCATGGTAAGGTCTTGCTCTACAATGCCGTCACGGGCATCAATCACAAGTACACATACGTTACTGTCTTGAATGGCTTGTAATGTTTTAACAATTGAGAATTTTTCTACGGCTTGCGTAATGCTTTTACGACGACGCACACCCGCTGTATCAATTAGGGTGTATTTTTTCTCATGGCGCTCGTACGGAATATAAATGCTGTCCATGGTGGTGCCGGCTTGGTCAAACACCACAACACGGTCTTCGCCCAACATACGGTTAACCAAGGTGGATTTGCCCACGTTAGGACGGCCAACCACCGAAATTTTTATGCCACGATGTTTTTCGTCTTCTTCGCCTTCAATTACATCAAACTCAGATGGTAGCTCTTCTAATACAAGCTCCATCAGTAAGCTCACGCCACGGTTATGGGAAGCCGCAATCACTTGAAGTTCACCTAGACCTAATTCGTGGAAGTCTAATACTGCGATATCTGGGTTTAGGCCATCAATCTTGTTAACCACCACATAGGTTTTCTTTTCTAAGGTTCTTAAGTGGTTGGCAATCATCATATCGGCTGGGGTTAAACCAGCACGAGCATCCACTAAGAATAAAACAACATCGGCTTCTTCAATGGCTTGAAAGCTTTGTTCCGCCATTTTTTCATCAAGGCCAATTTCCATGCCGCTAATACCGCCGGTATCCACAACGATGTAATCACGCTCGCCCACTTTGCCTGCGCCGTACTTACGGTCGCGGGTTAAGCCGGCAACGTCAGCCACTAGGGCATCACGGGTGCGCGTTAGGCGATTAAACAAAGTGGACTTACCCACATTTGGGCGGCCCACAAGGGCAATTACAGGATTCATTATGCGTGCGATTCTATGGTGTATGTATATGTGAACATAATAGCAGTTCTTGCCTTTGAAAGCGTTAAGCAAATGCTACTAAGACGAGAGTACTAAGCAAAAACGCCCCCGCAGGCAACCTACGAGGGCGTTTTGTAAAGCTGTGTTACTTATCGAGCGTGAACACACTCAGGTAACCTGAGTTACTGATCGCCACAAGATAGTCACCTTGGGCAAGCAGGCGTGTACGAATGCCGTCATCATAATCAAACTGACGGGACGGATGTTTAATCCCGTAGCTACCGGTGCGCACCCAAGGTACTGGGGGGCGTACAAGCTGATCACGGCCAACAATGGTGCCATCAAGCTGTTTGATTAAATGAATATAACCTTCAAAATCCGTCACCGCGATGTGGTTTGCAAACAATACAGGCTCGCTTAATTGGCGCGCTTCTAGGTCTACCTGTGACCACACTTCGTTGGTACTTTGATCGTCAATGGCCAGGATATGATCATCAGCCGATACTAGGTAAATATTACCCAAACCATTTAGCGGGCCATGATAGCTTGATGCTTCACGCTTCCACATGGCTTTGCCGTTACGTAAATCAATGGCCATCACATGACCTTGATAACCCGCCACAAACAAGGTGTCATCTTTAACTAATAAACGACCGTCGACATCCACTAAGCGTTCTAACTCACTGCGCCCTGCTGGGATACCAATACGTTCTTGCCAAAGCACCATGCCATTTTTAGTATTCAGGCCAACCACTTTACCGCTAGCAAAACCTGCGATGACAGTGCCACCGTGAAAGATAGGCTGCGAAGTACCGCGTAACGATAAGTTCGGCAGGTTACTATCGTAACTCCAGCGGGACTTACCATCTTGTGCATCTAACAAGTGCAATTTGCCATCTACGGTCTGCAGGGCAATGTTATTACCTTCCACAACCGGCACACTGAGCACTTCAGATTTAATATTTTTACGCCAGATCTCTTTACCGTCAGCAACGCTTAAAGCAATGATTTCGCCATTGGCAGTGGCAAGGTAACCTTTGCCATCTGCGACTGTAATTGCCGCGGTAATTTCAGCATCAAAATTTTGCGCCCATTCAACATCACCATCGTCAAGTGTTAAGGCCTTAACTAACCCATTGGCACTGGCAACATAGATGGTGTCACCTTCAATGGCAGGCTGTAATCGAGCATAGGCTTTACCCATACCGTTACCCACCTGATGACGCCACTGTTGTGATAACTCAACCTCGACATCAATGCCTTGTAACGATTTTGGCCCAACGTCTTTCTGTTCTTTTTTATCGTTACTGGAGCAAGCCGCTAAGCTTGCTAGCAACAATACAACCAATAAACGCATTAGTTAGCCACCGCTAAGTCGTCAAGCTTCATTTTTAGTACAGGGTTATTCGCACCGATACGTTGGGCTTCGACAACTGCTTGGCTGTATGCATCACGAGCACCAGCTTCATCACCTTTGGCCAGTAATGCATCACCTTTGGTCTCAAAGTATTCTGCACTGAACGCTGAACTGTTATCTGTTGCTAAGATTGTTAGGGCTTCATCTAACTTTTCTTGTGCCACTAATACACGAGCTAAACGTACTGTTGCTAAATGACGTAATGCATCATCAGACGTATTGTTTTTAACCGCTTCAAGTTCAGTTGCGGCTGCTGCAAGGTCACCTGCTTCAACCGCGTCTTTGGCTTTAAATAAACCTGCAAATTGTGCGTAAACGGTAGAGCCGTATTCTTTTTGTAACTGATCAAGTAAAACCGCACGGCGGCCTTTTTCTTCTTCAGTTTCACTGTTTTGTAACGTGAGCACTTCTTGATAAACAACAGAAGCGGCTTCGCCCATTTCTTTTTGTTGACCTTGATAACCTTGATAACCAAACCAGCCACCCAGTACTACCACAAGGGCTACGATGGTTTGCTTGCCGTTTTCTTGCCACCATTTTTTGATCGCTTCAATTTGTTCTTCTTCTGTACGCATGTCGGTCATGATTGGGCTCCGATTTTTTATTCTAATTAGGCAGAACAAATGCCTGTTAATCTAATGAAAGTCAGTCGTTGATGGGCAACGACTTTATCGTAATTTAATCTGCTTTTATAGCGCCTGGTTAAACCAAGCCGCTAACTCTGTTTGGGCAATGCTTACTTGCTCGCTTTGGTCACGCAATGGCTTAATGCCCGCTTGTCCATTTGCCACTTCATCTTCACCTAAAATCAGCGCAAATTGAGCGCCGCTTTCGTTGGCTTTTTTCATTTGTTTCTTAAAGTTGCCGCCACCCATGTGCATTTGTAAACGCAGATTAGGTAATTGTTCTCTTAACTGCGCCGCCACTTGCATGGCACCTGATGTCACATCACCTACGGCCACTAAATACACATCCAAATAGTTATGCACAGCCTGTGGAATCACATTAAGGGCTTCAAGCATTAAGATTAAGCGCTCAATACCCATGGCAAAACCCACAGCTGGTGTGGCTTTACCACCTAGCTGTTCAACCAAACCATCGTAACGGCCACCGGCACACACGGTACCTTGAGCGCCAAGTTCGGTGGTCACCCACTCGAAAACGGTTTTGCTGTAATAATCTAAACCACGCACCAAGCGAGGGTTGATTTCGTATTCGACGCCAACCGCATCTAAAAGTGCCCTTAATTGGCTAAAATGTTCAGCGGATTCTTCATCTAAATAATCAAAGAAATCTGGCGCATCATTTAACAAGGTCTGTGTTTGTTCGTTTTTAGAGTCTAGGATGCGAAGCGGGTTCGACTCTAAGCGGCGCTGACTGTCTTCATCTAGCTCGTCTTTACGGGCTGATAAGTATTCAACCAATGCGGCTTTGTAATTCGCACGGGCTTCGTTACTGCCCAGTGTATTTAACTGCAGCGTCACCTTGTCGCGAATATTTAAACGCTGCCACAGCAGGTGTGTCATAACGATTAATTCTGCATCGATATCTGGGCCAGCCATGCCAAAGGTTTCAACACCAATTTGGTGAAACTGACGATAACGGCCTTTTTGTGGGCGCTCATAACGAAACATTGGGCCCATATACCAAAGACGCTGACGCGCATTATTGGCAATTAATTGGTGCTCATCACAGGCACGTACACAGCTTGCGGTACCTTCAGGGCGAAGCGTTAAGCTGTCGCCGTTACGGTCGTCAAAGGTGTACATTTCTTTTTCAACGATGTCGGTGACTTCCCCAATTGAGCGTTTAAAAAGACGAGTCTCTTCCACCATTGGCATACGAATTTCTTGATAACCATGGCCATCTAACACCGCTTTGACTTGGTCTTCTAAATAACGCCATACTTGGGTCTGACCTGGTAGTATGTCGTTCATTCCGCGAATGGCTTGGATATTTTTCTGCGCCAAAATGATTTCCTTAAATTCTTTGCTGACTCTATCGCTTATACTTTTGCGATTATTAATGCTTCAGCGGCTTCTTTTTCAGCCACTTTACGGCGGATCATTTTTTCTAAGTTATCCACCAAATTCTCATTGTCTAACTTGCCGCTAGGTACGCCGTCTTCATACATTAAGTTGTTTGGGCTGCCGCCGGTTAAACCTAAATCAGTTTCTTTTGCTTCGCCTGGGCCATTTACCACACAACCAATTACCGATACATCTAATGGGGTTAAGATATCTTCTACACGGGTTTCTAACTCGTTCATGGTTTTCACCACATCAAAGTTTTGGCGAGAGCAACTTGGGCAAGCAATAAAGTTAATGCCTTTACTGCGCAGCTTTAAGCTTTTTAAAATATCAAAGCCCACTTTAATTTCTTGCACAGGGTCAGCAGCCAACGATACACGTAAGGTGTCTCCTATGCCGTCCATCAATAACATGCCAAGTCCCACTGAGCTTTTAACCGTACCACTGCGCAGGCCACCCGCTTCTGTGATGCCTAAGTGCAATGGCTGCTCTATTTGCGAAGCGATCTGACGATACGCGGCAACGGTCATGAACACATCAGAGGCTTTAAGGCTCAGTTTAAAATCAGGAAAATTAAGGCGGTCTAAAATATCAATATGGCGCATGGCACTTTCAACCAAGGCTTCTGGTGTTGGTTCGCCATATTTTTTCTGTAAATCTTTTTCTAAAGAACCCGCATTAACACCAATGCGAATAGGAATGCCATGGTAACGAGCGGCTTCAACTACTTCACGTACACGATCTTCACGACCAATGTTACCTGGGTTAATGCGCAAACAATCTGCACCTAACTCCGCCACACGTAATGCAATTTTGTAATCAAAATGTATATCAGTGACTAACGGTACATTCACTAATTTTTTAATTTCACCAAATGCTTCGGCCGCTTCCATGGACGGCACACTTACACGCACAATATCAGCGCCCACATCTTCAAGCGCTTTGATTTGTGCAACCGTCGCTGCCACATCGCAGGTTTCCGTGTTTGTCATACTTTGCACGGCGATAGGTGCATCACCACCCACTGCGACATTTCCCACCATAATTTGGCGGGACACACGACGTTTAATTGGAGACTGACCTTGCTTATTCATAGTGGGCAATTAACTCAATTCTGGCTGGCGCGGTAACGCTTGTATTCTTCCGACGCAGGAAAACGCTTTTTCAGTTTAAATGCATAGCTGGCTTGGGCATTTTTATCGCGACTGGCTTTTGCCAACATGGCACCTGTGTATAAGCTCGCTGCGTTATGTGGCAATTGACGATCACGCAAAGTGGCTTCAAAACGGTTAAACCAACGTTGTGCAATATCGGCGCGGTTACGCTGTAAATACATACGAGCGAGGTTCAAACTAGAAAGGGTACTACTCACATCTAATGACCAGGCTTTTTCAAACGCATCCATGGCTAAGCTTTCTTGCTTGAAATGGTCATAACACAAACCAAGATTTTCATAAGCCAATACACGAGCGGTGTAATCCACGTCTTTTGCTGCACGGTTAATGTAATCACAACCTTTAGGGTCATTTTTTACAGCAAACAAAAAGCGGCCGTAGTGGTAATTCGTTGGGCTGTGCTCGTCATCTAAATCGTATGCGATTTTAAATTCTTTTTCGGCTAAATCCATTTCACCACGTTCAACCCAATAGGTTGCCATGGCACTGTGAGCAGATGCACTATCTGGATCAATTTCTAAAGCACGTTCGATCTTTTTACGGGCAAGGGGCATATTGCCGTTACGTAAGTAACCCACACCCAGTGCCACGTAAGTTTCCACGGCTTTTTCGTTATCAATTTTTTTGGTGAAGCGGCTGTCCATTACGGTCACACAACCCGCCAGCATGAAAGCAAGGAGCACTAGGGTTGTTTGTTTAATCATCATCATAGGACTTCTATTTATTATACCGACTGAGAGTTGTCATTGACGTCATGCAACTTGATATAGCGCTCGCTACGACGAGTTCTATCTTCTACTTGTCCAACTAACTGACCACATGCTGCGTCAATGTCATCACCACGGGTGGTGCGAATCGTAACAATGAAACCTTGGCTGTGCAGATAGTCACGGAATTTATAGACACGATTATTACTTGGACGTTCATAACCCGAATTTGGGAACGGGTTAAATGGAATCAAGTTAATCTTACAAGGCGTATCTTTAAGCAGTACAGCTAGCTGCTGCGCATGCTCCATTTCGTCGTTTACTTTGTTCATCATGGTGTATTCGATGGTGAGCTTACGACGGTCTGGTAGTGAACTCATGTAGTGATTACATGCTTTCATTAATTCTTTAATCGGGTATTTTTTGTTAATTGGCACTAACACATTACGCAATTCATCATTTGGCGCATGCAGAGATACCGCTAGTGATACATCGCTCACTTCGGCTAAATCATACAAACGTGGCACCACACCTGATGTGCTTAAGGTCACACGACGTTTGGATAAACCATAACAAAAGTCATCCATCATCAACGCCATGGCATCCACTACGTTATCGAAGTTCATTAAGGGCTCGCCCATGCCCATCATCACAACGTTGGTAATTTTACGTTCACGTTTTTCACCAGGCTTATCAAAACTTTTAGCCGCCACGTAAACTTGGCCGATAATCTCCGCTACCGATAGGTCGCGGTTAAATCCTTGTTTGCCAGTTGAGCAAAAACTGCAATCCAGGGAGCAACCAATTTGAGACGACACACATAACGTGCCGCGCTCCCCTTCTGGAATATAAACGGTTTCGATGCTTGAACCGCCCGGCATTTTCATGACCCATTTTTGGGTGCCGTCTTTTGAAATATCGTGATAGATCACCTCTGGGTATTCTACACACGCCATCTCTTTTAATTTGTCACGCATGACTTTGCTGACATTGGACATGTCATCAAAATCTTCAAGGCCTACTTGGTGAATCCACTTAAGCAACTGCTGAGCACGAAACGGCTTTTCTCCCATTTCGACAAAAAAGTCTTTCATCTTTTGTGGGCTTAGACCCAAAAGATTCACCTTTTTTTGTTCATTAGTCATGTGTTCACCTATAAAACTTGATTAGCTACTACAAAAATCGAGCTATCTTAAATACGGAAAAAGGGCGGAGGGTAAAATGCATCCCTATCCGCCCCTTCGCGCGCCTAGGTTTCCCTAAGCACGATTTGCAACTACGTTAAAATTAACGTGCGCAGATTTCTTCAGCTTTGAAGAAGTAGCTGATTTCACGAGCAGCAGATTCAACAGAATCAGAACCGTGAACAGCGTTTGCATCGATGCTTTCAGCGAAGTCAGCGCGGATAGTGCCTGCTTCAGCTTCTTTAGGGTTAGTTGCACCCATTAGGTCACGGTTCTTAAGAACAGCGCCTTCGCCTTCTAGAACTTGAATCATTACAGGACCAGAAGTCATGAAACCAACAAGGTCTTTGAAGAAAGGACGTTCTTTGTGCTCAGCGTAGAAACCGCCAGCTAGTTCGTCAGAAAGGTTAACCATTTTAGAAGCAATAACCTGTAGGCCAGCTTCTTCAAAGCGGCTGTAGATTTTACCAATTACATTTTTAGCAACTGCGTCAGGCTTAACGATAGATAGAGTACGTTCAACGGCCATTTGTATATCTCCAAAGAGGATCTGATGTGTCAAAAAACCCGCGGATTATACGGTATTTATATGAAAATACCACTGGTTGTTTTTTCAACACTACCAACTAAACAGCAAGCAGCCACAAGGGCTTGTGCTGGATATGACAATCTGTGACTTATGCCGCCGCTTGCGCCACCTGGCGAATACGCGCCACCATGCTGCGCAGGCCATTACCACGGGTTGGACTTAGGTGCTTAAGTAGATCCAATTCACCAAAAAAGCTGTCCATATCAAAGGCCAGTACCTGTTCTGGGGTCTTGGCATTATAAGCCGCCATTACCACGGCCAGCAGGCCGGATACGATGAAGGCGTCGCTGGCCACATCAAAATAAAGCTTGCCATCAATTGAATAGGGCTCAATCCAAACCTGACTCTGACAGCCTGAAATCAAGCGTTCATCTGTCTTCAAGGCGTCATCCATCACAGGCAATTGCTTACCTAGGTCAATGATGTACTTATAACGCTCTTCCCAGCCATCAAAAAAGCTCAGGGTATCAATGATCTCTTCTGGGGTAACTTTACTACCGAAAGGGCTTTGCTGTGGATTAGACATGATACAGGCTCAACAGGAAATTGAGGCGCATTTTACGGACACAAGGTACTAAAAGCAAAAAAGCCGTAAGGTTACCCATACGGCTTTTTCAGCTAGCAAGTATGTTTAGGCTGCGCTTGCAGTCTTAGCACGCTTGGCTTCTTCTTCGTCTTTCAGCTCACGACGTAGAATTTTACCCACTGGGGTCATTGGTAATTCATCACGGAACTCAATATGACGCGGCATTTTGTAGCCTGTTAGCTTATCTTTTAGATAAGCCTTAACGTCTTCAGCGGTTAGATTGGCATTATCTGTCACGATGTACAGTTTTACGGCTTCACCTGATTTAGCATCCGGCACACCAATAACAGCACAGTTCTCAACATCAGGGTGCTCAGATACCACCGCTTCGATTTCATTCGGGAACACGTTAAAGCCAGATACTAAGATCATGTCTTTAATACGGTCAACGATGCGTACAAAACCGTCTTCGTCGATAATGGCAACATCACCAGTGCGGAACCATTCACCATCAGCGGTGAAGGCTTCTTTAGATGCATCAGCACGCTTCCAGTAACCTTTCATTACTTGTGGGCCTTTCACACATAGCTCACCACGTTCACCAACGGCCACTTCGTTACCTTGATCATCGATACACTTAAGAGCTGTACTAGGAACCGCTTGACCTACTGTGCCCATGCGCTCAAGACCAGCAGCTGGGTTCATGGTAACCGCAGGAGAGCATTCCGTTAAACCATACGCTTCAGACACACCGGTACCGGTAAGTTCTTTCCAACGCTTGGCAGTGTCATCCATTAAGGCGGTACCACCGGACAAGGTGATTTTTAAATCACTAAAATCAAGCTTTTTGAAGTTAGGGCTGGCCATCAACGATACAAACAAGGTATTCAAGCCAACAAACGCATTCAGTTTGAACGGCATAATGAATTTGATGAAGGTTTCAGTATCACGAGGGTTAGCAATCAATACACTGTGATCGCCCTGCTCGAACAAAGCCATCAAATGCACAGTGAAAGCATAGATATGGTAAAGCGGTAAAGGCGCAACTGCGATGGCTTGGCCTTCGCCTTTTAACATTTCACCTTTGTCATTCACTTGCTGCAACATGTACTTCGACTGAAGCATGTTAGCCACTAGGTTACGGTTAGTCAGCTCAGCGCCTTTAGCAACACCTGTGGTACCACCTGTGTACTGAAGGATAATTGTGTCTTCTGGGTTGGCCATATGAGCTGGTGTGAAGCCCTTGCCTTTACCTAAAGATAATGCTTTACGTAAGCGAATGGCACTTGGCAAGCTATAAGCTGGCACCATTTTTTTCACGTTTTTCATCACGAAGTTGATCAGGGTACGCTTAACCGTTGGCAGCATATCCGCAAGACTTGTCACAATGATGGTCTCTAAACCGGTTTGATCTTTGATGTTTTGTACGCTCTTAGCAAAAACATCCATACATACCAAAGCTTTTGCGCCAGAGTCATTAAACTGATGCAGCATTTCACGTTCGGTATAAAGCGGGTTGGTATTGGTAACACGCATACCAGCACGTAATGCACCATACATAACGATTGGGTACTGCAAGGTATTTGGCATTTGCACGGCGATGGTATCGCCTGCTTTTAAATTAGTGTGGTTTTGTAAGTAGCTTGCAAAGGCAGCACTTAATTCATCAATTTCTCTGTAGGTTACGGTATAACCGATGCTGGTAAATGCAGGACGATCTGCATAGTCTTTGAAGGCTTTTTCGATGACTTCAACAACAGAATTATATTGCGCAAGCTCAGTATCAATACTGTCTTTAACGCCAGGTGCGCGCTTACCATCCCAAAAAGATGCTTCCATTTTATTCCCCTAAACATAGGTGATGAACAACAGTCTCAGCAGAAAGGCTAAAGCACATAAGGTATAGGGCTAATGGCCCGCGTTTGACTGTTTGTTTATTATTTTTATTTAAAATTGCGGGGCACACTATGACGTAAACAATGAGATTTGAAAAGCCCTAAGCATGAGTTTTCTCTGTAAAAGTGTGCAACTATTAGACAAATTTATAACTAACAATGAATGATTGGAATATCCCTGGATACGTTTCAATCACGCATAAAAAATGCGGCTAATGCCGCATTATTATATTGGAGTGTGATTAAACCGCTAAAAAAACATACCCGTTTCTAACTGAGCCTCTTCGCTCATCATTTCACGAGACCAAGGCGGATCAAACACCAACTCGACTTTCACATCCGTTACATTTGGTACAAGAGCGGTACGATATTTAACATCACTCACTAACACTGGGCCCATACCACAAGCAGGCGCAGTTAATGTCATATCAATAAACACTTGTTTACTGGTTTGATCAACTCGAACCTTATAGATCAAACCTAGATCCACAAGGTTAACGGGAATCTCAGGATCGTAAATCGTTTTAAGTGCTTGCCAAATATCCGCTTCGCGAATGTTCTCACCATCAGCAGGCTCAAACGTTAATACTTCTGATTCTAAACCTAATGCTTGCGCATCTGTGCCGTCCACGCGGGCCATATTGCCGTTATAAATGACGGTATAATTGCCACCGAGTGCTTGCGTTAACGTCACAAAGCTACCTGAAGGAATTGTAATCTTGGTGCCAACCGGCACTAGGCGCGCAGGAACATCGCTCTGCGCTACCACCATTCTTCTTTCCATAATTTGGAATTCTTATTAAAAAATTTATTGAGTGTTCTAAATTAACCGTAGCGTCGCGAGCGATGAAAAGACAAGGCATAAAACCAGCAAGGCGATTAGTGTATAACTGATACATGATGACGCCGAGCTTGTTTTATAACGCCGAATTTACAATCGCAGTAGCTACTCATTAAACGTTAAAACTTTCACCACAACCACACTCATCTTTTGCATTAGGGTTATTAAACTTCATAGTGCTGTTTAACCCTTCGGTGGTGTAGTCTATTTCGGTGCCGTTTACATACGGTAACGCTTCAGCCGTCACATACAAGGTAACATCACTGGCTGGCTGAAATACTTTTTCATTGCCTTTGATTTCAGTCATCAACTGCAAGTCGTATTTAAAGCCAGAGCAGCCGCTTTTTTTCACGCCCAATACAATGCCTTTTGCATTACTATTGCTGCTCAGTTGTTTGCGAGCATAGTCCAATGCTTTCTCTGTCATGGAGACAGTAATATCATTGGGAGAAAATGTCGTTACTTCACTCATTACAACCTCCTTTAACATGTGAATTAGTTTTTAAACCAAGCCCCATGTTTATAAAAACATTTTTACTTTTTCGATGGCGGTAAACAGCGCGTCTACATCCGCCTTCGTATTGTAAATTGAGAACGACGCACGGGCTGTTCCCGGAATTTTAAACTGATCCATAATCGGCATGGCACAATGATGTCCCGTGCGAACGGCAATGCCTTGTTGGTCAAGTAACATACCCACATCAGCTGGGTGTGCACCATCTAACAAAAAGCTTAATACACCCGCTTTTTTATTTGCCGTACCCACCACACGTAAACCTTCACACTGCGCGGCTTTTTCGTGGGCATATGCCAATAGCTCTTTTTCGTAAGCTAACATGGCTTTGCGATCAAGAGACATGACAAACTTAAGCGCCTCACCAAAACCAATCACCCCTGCAATGTTTGGGGTGCCCGATTCAAATTTAAAAGGTAGGCCTTGGTAAGTGGTGCCCGCAAAGCTGACTTTCTCAATCATCTCACCGCCACCTTGAACTGGTGGCATTTGATCAAGCAATTCTTTTTTACCGTACAAACAGCCAATACCGGTTGGGCCAAACACTTTATGGGCAGAAAACACATAAAAGTCAGCATCTAGTGCTTGCACGTCCACTTCAAAATGGGCCACTGCCTGAGCGCCATCGATTAATACTTTGGCACCGATTGCATGGGCTTGTTCAATAATTTTTTCAACAGGGTTAACCGTACCCAGTGCGTTACTAACATGCACTGCGCTAACCAGTTTTACATTTGGGTTTAACATGGCGGCAAACGCATCCATGTCTAACTCACCAGCGTCACTGACTGGAATCACTTTTAAGGTGGCTCCTGTGCGCTCACATAACATCTGCCACGGCACGATGTTAGCGTGATGCTCCATGGCCGTAGTGATAATTTCATCGCCAGCTTTTATAAAGGCCGTACCAAAACTTTGCGCTACTAAGTTAATACTCTCGGTAGTGCCGCGGGTCCAAATAATTTCTTCACTGTGCTTGGCATTTAAAAAGGTTTGCACTGTTTTACGCGCATCTTCAAAACCAATAGTGGCACGGTCAGCTAGCGCATGGGCACCACGGTGCACATTGCTGTTATCCATTGTGTAATAATGATTAACCGCATCTATTACCACTTGTGGCTTTTGTGTAGTGGCACCATTATCTAAATACACTAACGGCTTATCGTGCACCTGCTGATGCAAGATTGGGAATTGTTCGCGAATTGCCGCTACATCAAATGCCATAATTACTCCTGCGCTTCATCAGCAAGTATGTGCTGAGTTAACGATTTATCGGCACTAAACTGCTGCGCTAATAATGGACGCAATGACACACGCAACGCTTCAAGCGGAATACTCTCTAGCAATTCATTAATGAAACCAAAGCTAAGCATAATGTCTGCTTCTTGTGCGCTAATGCCGCGGCTTTGCAAATAAAACTTAGCGGTTTCATTTAACTGCGCAACCGTTGCACCGTGGGCACATTTCACATCATCGGCATAAATTTCTAATTCAGGCTTGGTATTAATTTGTGCTTTATCACTTAACAGCAAATTTTTATTACTTAACTCAGCCAGTGTTTTTTGCGCATCCGGATGAATATGAATACGTCCATTAAATACGGCTTTAGAACGGTCTGCCATAATGCCGCGGTATACTTCATTTGTAGTGCAATGAGCGGCCTTGTGTTCGATGTAGCTGTGAATATCCACATGCTGATCATTTTTAGGCAGGTATACACCTTTCATTTCACAGTGACTGCCGCCCACATTGTGATTAACCAACACATCAAATCGTTTAATCTGACCACCCAGCAAAACCTGATAACTACTGAACTGACTATCACGGTTTAAATCCACATACACGCCACCAAAATGCAAACTGCTTTCGTGCTCTTTATGTAAACGATAATGATGTAGATGAGCACCATCGCCCACTACCATTTCGCTGACTTGGTTAAGCACCACATTCTGTTCTTCATCACTTGAGACAAACTGCTCAATGACCGTAGCTTGTGCGTGTTGCTCAAGCACAACCAAACAACGATTAAACGCACTGGCAGGTTGTGCCTGTGCCGCACTGATATTCACGATTTGAATCGGTTTGGCTAGCTGAGTGTTCTTACTCACTAAAACAAACACACCGTCATTAACCTGTGCATTATTTAACGCGGTAAATAAGTTACGTTCGGTTTCCGCATTTTTGGCTAGATGTTTTTCAATTAATGCCAATTGCTCAGCAGAGGCTTCACTAAAACGCACCAACTGCAAACCGTCCAACTGCTCTTTGCTTGATAGTGCAGCTTGAAATTGACCATTCACAAACACCAATTCAACCGCATCTAAACCATCAATGGCAAAATCAACCGATGCATTATTTGCATTGGTCACATCAACCGGCTGATTAAAATTTTGTTTTGTCAGGGCGTGTAAGCTGGTGTATTTCCAAGATTCGGTTTTACG
>JAGDZK010000053.1:0-105019 GCA_049115935.1 Bermanella sp.
AACTCGCACCCGCGAGTGATAAGAGAAGCATTCAAGAATAGATAAAAAAAGCCGACGAGAATCAACCTTTTTTACGGTAAATAATCCCAGGACTGCACTGCACCATTTCGTAGAGGTCCGGTAAACCACTTAAGGCTTCACTGGCGCCAAGCAACAAATAACCACCCGGTTTTAATGTGCCGTGTATGCGCGTAAGAATGTCTTTTTTCACATCCGCTGAAAAATAAATCAAAACATTACGACAAAATACAATATCAAATTTTCCCAACATAGAATAAGAATGGAGCAAATTCAGCATGCGATACTGCACTCTGGCTGCCACATTTGAATTTACTTTCCAGCTATCTTCATGCTTTGAAAAATAGCGAGTAAGCAAGTCTTCAGGCATGCCTCGCCCAAGTGCAAGCTGGTCATAAACACCAGATTTTGCTCGATCTAACGCACTAGAGGAGATATCCGTGGCCACTATTTTTTCAGATGTCAGTTTTCCCGGGTTAGAGCGTTTAAACTCTTCAATGATCATGCTGATGGAATAAGGCTCTTGCCCAGTAGAGGATGCCGCACACCATAAATCGAGACTTTTTTGCTTCGCACACAGCTCAGGCAACAACCTGTCCTGTAAAATTTTAAATGGATGGGAGTCCCGAAACCAAAGAGTTTCATTAGTGGTCATGGCATCCACTACTTTTTCTCTTAAACGTGAATCCACCTCAATTTTTTTTACCAGTTCAGACAAGGCCGTTAACTCAAGCTCTGACATGATACTGCGCAGGCGACTGGCAACAAGATACTCCTTATTGTCACCAAGTAAGATGCCACATACTCGTTCCAAATAGTCACGAAATAATGCAAAATCCGGTTTGGTTATTTCCATACTATTTATTCACCCTAGATGCTTTTACTCTCTCAGATACTTTAGAGGCTAGAACGTCAGGGTTAAATTTAGCAATAAAATCATCTGCCCCTACTTTCTTCACCATGCTCTGGTTAAAGACACCACTTAAAGATGTATGCAAAATGATATGCAGTTTATTCATATTAGGATCATTGCGCACGGCCGTTGTTAATGTGTAGCCATCCATTTCGGGCATTTCAATATCTGAAATCATCATAGCGTAATGCTCAGAAGGACTCACACCTGATTCCACCATGTCACGTAAATGCATTAATGCTTGATGGCCATCATTCATGGCGGTTACTTCCACGCCAAGTGCTTCTAAACATTTGGTTACTTGTTTACGCGCAATTTTAGAATCGTCTGCAATCAACACTTTAGGTGCTTCTTGGCTTTCATCAGAGCGTGAGCTTGCCAAAATATCTTCACTGATACTTTCTTCCATAGGAGATACTTCAGACAGAATTTTCTCCACATCAATAATTTCAACCAAACGTCCTTCCACTTCAGTCACCGCGGTTAAATAATGTTCGCGACCTGTGCCCTTTGGTGGTGGATGAATCTCTTCCCAGTTCATATTCACAATGCGCTCAACCCCAGAGACCAGAAAGCCCTGAGTAGCCGTATTGTATTCGGTAATAATCACGAAACATTGTTTCGGGTCCCCTACAGAAATATTTCCTGTGGCTAAACCCATATCCATAATAGGAATGGTCCCGGAACGAATGTGCGCAACCCCAATCACCACTCGGTGACTTTTAGGCAAAATCGTTAATGACGGGCACTGTAAAACCTCTTTCACTTTAAACACGTTGATGCCGTAAATTTGCGGTCCGTTTAAGCGAAAAAGTAAAAGTTCTAGGCGGTTTTCCCCTACTAGTTGGGTCCTTTGGTCGACGGAATCAAGTACCCCGGCCATAAACAAACTCCATATGAAACAACGCCAAGCTGGTTGTTTAATCTCGTTTTTGGCGGCATGCCCTTTGCAGCATTCCCCATATATGTGAATGGCGTTAGTAAACTGCCACTCCAGCTTCAAATCTTAAGTATTAAGCTGCTTACATTTGAGAATAGGACAAATTTTGGTGATAGACAGAGTTTTTATTTTATTGATCTTGTTATGCCTACCTTTGAGTAGCCATAGCAGCCCGTGGTACGAGCAACTGGAAGGCAGTCTTAAACAAGCGCTGTCTACTCAGCTTGTACATATGGCGCAAAAAATGGGCATAACGGACTACCGTTATAGTATTGATCTTAATTACTTAGATAGTCGGCTGAACCTGACCCCTTGCCAAATCCCGTTAAATATCGATACCCCCCAGCCCTTAGAGCTAGGCCGCAGCCACATTAAAGTCGCCTGCCAAGACACCGCGCCTTGGGCTTTAAACGTCCCCACAGACGTCAATTTATTCACACAAGTGGTTGTGCTCAACCAGCCCATCTCAAAAGACCAAATCATTTCTGAGGATCAATTAAACCTACAACGGCAAAATCTGGCCGAATTAAGAAATGGTTATTATCTAAAAAAAGATCAGGTTATAGGAAAACAATCTAAACGAGCCCTCGCAGGCCAAACTGTACTCAATAGTTACCTGATTAACCCTGCTCTTATGATACATAAGGGCGATAAAGTCATGATTATTGCTAGTAAAGGCTCAATGAGCGTAAAAATGCCAGGTGAGGCGCTCAGTGATGGTCGTGAAGGCAGACAAATACGAGTGAGGAATAGTCGATCAGAGCGTATTATTCGCGCAAAAGTGGTGGGGCCAGGTGAGGTTTTAGTCCATTTTTAAGTTTTTTGAAAAAAAAATAAAAAAAAAGCTAAAGCCTCGTTCAAGCCTGCCGTTATAGGTCTACGAGGAACTCTATTTGTTAGAAAGGTAAGCAAACATGAACATTAATAAACTCACCACAGGTGTTGGCGGCGGAACACAGTCGCGTAATGCCGAAAAAACCGCATCAGCGGGCTCAGGAGCCCCTAAAGCCCCTGAAACCAAAGGCTCAGCCGATGCTGAAGTTAAAATCAGCCAGCAAAGTAAGTCTATTCAGCAAATAGAAGCTGAAGTGGCCAAAATGCCAGACATCGATGATGCCGCAGTAGAACGTATCAAAGGCGCGCTCGCTAACAACGAGTACAAAATTGATTATGAACGCATCGCTGGGCAAATGATTAAATTCGATGGGCTCATGAAATAATAGGAATAGGTATGTCAGTGCCAGCAATAAGTGAATTGAATACGTTATTTAACAACGAGCAATCCACACTGCAACAGCTTCAAGCAATACTTGAGGCAGAGTCATCGGCACTTCTTGATCGAGACATGCTCGCCATCGAAGGCACCGCCCAACGTAAAGTGGTGGCTCTTAACGCTTACCAAAAGCAGGTAAACGCTCGCTTATCTTTCCTCCTTGAGCATGAATTTGAAGGCTCAGAGTCTGGTTTACTTACCCTTATTTCCTCATATCCACAAGACAAACAAATTGAGCTCACCGCACAGTGGCAAAACCTTAAACAAGGCTTTGAAGATGTGATTATTCAAAACGAGCGCAACGGTATCGTGATCTATCACAGCCAGCTTAGAAACCGTAACTTATTGAATATCTTGCATGGCAGCAAAAATGAGCCAAACTTATATAACGGAAGCGGTGCGGCAAAAGGACAAAGTCAGCGACAAAGCTTAGGTGAAGCCTAACCCAAAGCACGCAGGCGCAGTTGCCATCAATACATTCAAGCAAGTAGACAATTGTCATGGAACAAGCTGAAGTACAACCAGAAAATTATCTGGAAAGCCCCGAAGAAATTTACCGTGCGATTCAGCGCCTGATCCGCTATGCGCCTAAATTAACCGCACGCTTTGAAGGTATAGATGAAGCGTTTGCTACAGCCATCACCAAGGTCGATTTAAAATCTAAAGCGTTCGCTTTTGACAAACTCATACCAGACAACGGCAATGAAATTCTACAACGAGGTAAGCGTCTTGAACTGACCGCTGACTTTCGCGGCATTTTAGTCACTTTTTTTGTTGAAGGCGATTTAAAATACCGACCACAAAATCAAGAGTACATAGCAAAATTCCCCAGTAAGTTGCTGTACTTACAACGGCGCAATGCCTACCGTGCAATGGTGCCACGCACTTATTCTGTTTATGCAGTGTTCCGCTCAAGCGAAGACAAACAAGTATTTAAAGGCCGCTTACAAGATATTTCTGGGTCAGGCTTTAAAGCGTACTTCAAAGGGGATATTTCCCCTAACCTTAAAGCCATTACCAACTTTGATGAAAGCACTTTACACGTTGGTGATGAATCCATGGACTGCGGCTTAGATGCTCGCCATGCCGTTTACAATGAAGAGAAAGATCTCACATTTTGTGGGTTTTCGTTTCAGCCATTAAGTGGGATGAAACAGCGCTATGTGGAGCAGTTTGTAAATACCCTTCAATACGAAGAGCAGCGCAAACAACAAGCCGCTGAAGAACGAAAAAAAGAGCAAGCTGAACAGCAAGAACAAAAAACAGATGAGGCCAGCTAGGTTAAATGGCGCTGTGAGCCGCCGAAATGTAGATAAAGCATCACTACTGACGTTTTAGTCATTTAGTTCGGCCAGTTAGATTTAAGCTGTTTTAGCCGATGCAAATCATCAATACGATCAACATCCCAAAGCGGCCCTAGAATGGCCGCTTTTTTATTTGCTGCGCCTAAACGCTCAAACGTTGCCGCCATTACATCGCCAGTGCCCCAAGGAACATCTTTAAATAATTCATCACATGTTTGGGTCGCCCCCACCAAAACATAGCCACCATCTTCAGCATTTATGAATACGTGTGCTTCATGATTTAATTCGTTTAATGCTTGTTGATAATATTCCACAGTTAATACAGGGCAGTCACTCCCAACGATTAACACTTTGTTAGCAAGCGTTAAACCCCAACGGATCGCATTAGCCATACGCTCACCAAGATCATTTCCCACTTGCACAAGTAATGGCGTGGTTTTAGCTATTTCTTCGATTTGAGAATCTGCACCAAACTGATCAATGGATAAAACAGATATACCACCTAACGCATCCGTTGCAAGCTTAAGGTTATCGTGTGTGTATTGTAATAACTGACGATGCAGTTCAAGACAGGACTGATCCCCAATATCGGGTGATAGTCGGGTTTTCACTTTGCCTAATACAGGTAACTTAGCAAACTGAATAATAATATGATCAAGCATAATGCAACTTTAAATTAAGAGGGTATGAAAAAGACTAATTATATTTCTTGGCTAATTCTGCAGGGCTTTTACCTAACCAAAAGTAAAATCTAAGCTGCCACATGAGTAACACTGTTTTGATAACACCCTGTTTTTGCCAACGTCTTGCAGAGGTTTTCACGGTTTCAGTTAAACATTTTGCTGGCGCTTGCGCTCTTGCCCGTTTAGAAAAATCCACATCTTCCATTAATGGGATATCTGTAAAGCCATTTAATGATTCAAAAAAACGTTTACGTACAAATATGCATTGATCACCTGTGGCCACATTAGTTAGGCGCGAGCGCTTATTTATAAACCACTCAATCACACGGTAACTCAACCCCCTTGCATTCAACTGAACATTAAAACGCCCCCATTGATGCAAAGTAGCTTGATCAATCATGGCGCGCAGCAAAGACGAATTAAAATGAGTATCCGCATGCAAAAATACAAGCCAAGCCCCCTGTGCTTGTTGTGCGCCTGCATTCATTTGTTTGGCGCGACCTTTTTCATTATTAATAACGGTGAAATTTTTCGCCAACTGTTCATTGCACCCATCAGTACTGCCACCATCTACAATAATGATATCTGTCACATAATCATTCAGTAATGTAAGGCGCTGAATGAGCTCAGTTACCTGATCCCCTTCATTAAAGATGGGCACAATAATAGAAACATTAAAACGATTCATAAATAATTAAGATAACGCTCCGCCGCATGAAGAACCTGCACCCGCAGTACAGCCAAAACAATGACCCGCCACGGCAATATCATTGCCAGCAAGATCACTTCTTAATAAATCACTCACATGCTGCGCATCATGTTTCCCATTTTCAGTAGGCATGTTTAGCATTTGATTAAAATCACAATCATATAAATTACCTTGGTAATCAACACTCACTGTATTGCGACACATGACAGTATCCAGATTGTGTTGTTGATAGTTATCAATTAATAATTGCATATAATCGTTAAACTGACCTTTAGAAACCAACATACTGCCAAAGCGAGAAATGGGCATATTAGTAATGGTGTATAACTGGTTAAATTCAATATTCCAGTCAGCCATCAAGCGCTGTTTATAGTCTTGCTGTAATGACACTTGTGATGGTGGTAAGAACGCACCACCTGGGTTATAAACCAAATCGAGTGTTAGACCTGAACCCTCTTTACCAAAACCCAAGTCGTTTAAAATATGTAAACCTTTAATACTGTTATCGAATACACCTTTACCCCGCTGTGCATCTACATTTTCTTGGGTATAACAAGGTAATGACGCCACCACGGTTACTTTTTGATCAGCCAGAAACTGCGCTAAGTCTTCGAAACCCGGCTCACATAATATTGTGATATTACAGCGATCGATGACTTCGCAGCCTAATTTGCGAGCTTCACTGACAAGATAACGAAAATGAGGATTCATCTCAGGTGCGCCACCGGTTAAATCTAACGTTTTCACGTTACGAACCTTAATAACATCCAGCACCAGATTAATGGTGGCCTCATCCATTAATTCTGTACGACGAGGCCCCGCATTCACATGGCAGTGGGTACAACTTAAATTACATAAATAACCAAGATTGACCTGCAAAATATCCAAAGCTTGGCGCTTAATTGCCGGAAATTCACGAGCTATTAATAAAGGTTTTGTGTCCAGCATAGTCTCAACTCTCTCTAGCGGCTTATTTTGTGCCACTTTTTATAGGTTTTACCTTAGTCTTGTGTGACTCAATGCACAAGAGCAAGTTCCCTATCTATGGACTAGAATCGGTCTGACGATAGATTTAAGCGCATGACTTCATTGAGTTTTTTTTAAGTCACGGTAGAATACAACGCGATCTCCCCATAGTTTAATTGGATAAAACTGCCGCCTCCTAAGCGGCTGCTCCAGGTTCGATTCCTGGTGGGGAGACCACTCACTATATCTTGGAACACGTCATGCAAATTTACGTTCTTGTCGCTTGTGATCGCCTTGAAGAGAACCAAGAAAACAACCTAAAGCAAAACCTACCTGATATTGTTACCGCCCTGCAAGCCTATGTTGATGAAAATGAAATCGCAAAAGTCACGTTGATTAATGAATGCGAAAGTGATGATTGTGAAGACTGGCAATTGGGCATCTCACAAGTAGTAAAGAAAAACGTGCAATTGAAGTTTCCAGTAAATCTTTTTAATGATCTTGCCAAAAAATTCGCGCTAGATTGTGAAATAGGGTCCATCGAGAAAGGTCAGCGTGAACCTGTGAGTTATTTTGGTAAAGAAGAAGGTAAAGGTGACTCGTTTTTGATCGCCCAATACCTAGGGCTTTGATCATATACTATCTTTTGGCGCGCATAGCATAAATATGAAAAGCTGCCACATATGACCACGACTTACCCATCGTAATCAGATGTAATGTGGCGTATTAGTGGTTTGTATTTCCTCACTGATAAATGTAATCTTTCTTTTGTACTTGTCGGGCAGTGCCCGACCTACTTTTATTTATATTAATACACTTAAATGAAATTACTCTTGATGCGGTGATATTAGCACTTTTCCTCGCGACATATTCCCTGCATATGTAGCAATAGAATGACTGGCGTATTCTAATTTTGGTTGAGATTGAATGGCAATTTCAAAATCTTGTGCCATTAATACCTGTGCTTGCTCTCCCATATTTTTAAGTTCTTCTACTTGTGTATCTTTTAAATAGTGGGCCAGCCAAAATCCTTCAATTTTATGATTTTTAAAAATCACATGTTCAATACTCACTTTAGGCCCTTCGCCGGATAAGCCGCCATAAACAACCGCTGTTGATGCCTCTGGCATGGCATCTAAAATATCAGCCGTTGCTTGTCCGGCCACGGCATCTAACAATAAACTTGCGTTTAATTCTGTGCATAAAGAATGAAGTTTTTCTTGATAGTCCTTGGCTGATGAATTAAATACATAAGGCATGCCTGCTTTTGTCATGGTTTTGGCTTGCTGGCGTGAACGCACTATATTTATAACTGTTAAACCTTCTTGTTTGGCTAAAAAGCGAATCATATTCGATAACGCACTGGATGCCGCATTTTGAATAATGGTTTTATGGCCGCCTTGCTTTGCAATATTAATCAATGCTAATGCGGTCATTGGGTTAACCATTAACATGGCGCCCTTTTCTAAGGTCACATTGTCAGAAAAGGGGATGCATTGATAAGGACTGGCAACCATATATTCCGCCCATGTACCGTCACCTTCACCTGCAATACACGCCACATTACAACCTAATAGTGACTGTGCATCTTTATGGCTTCCGGCAGCAATGACTTCACCACAGCCTTCCATTCCTGGAGTCACGGGTAAATCTTTTTTAAACCCATAATTACCCGTTACAAAAGCAAGGTCTGAAGGGTTCACTGGTGCTTTTAAAATACGAATGAGCACCTCATTTTCACCTAAGTTTGGTATCTCTTTTTCAACGTACTTAAACGATAACTGCTCGCTATAAGTTTCAATTTGCAGAGCATGCATCTTGGTCGGTAACGAATTCATTGTCGCTCCTTTCTTTTTCTTTTTATTTGGGATTTTTTATCAAAACTTGTGGCGATAAAAGCCAAAGTCTCAATGGATTTTTCATATGCACGGTCAATTGCTTTTAAGAACCAGCCAATGTCGCTATCTAAGTCAGTTGAAACTAAAAACTCGTCATTCATAACCGCGTTAAAAACACTAGTGGCTACACTCTCAGCCGTCACATCGGAGTAACTCATGACGGTTTCGAGTGATTTTTTAATTGAGCCATTGGGGATAATGCCATTTGAAAATATACCAGTGGGGAAAATATTAGGGGCCGCCACGGTGACGCCTACTTTATACAACCTTAATTCATGGCGCAGACTTTGGGATAAATTAACAATAGCTGCTTTTGTGGCCGCATAATGAATAGAGCCGGGCGTTGGTAAAATACCTGATAAAGAAGCAATATTAACAATGCGCCCTGTTTTTTGTTTTTGAAATAACGGCACAAACTTATGACAGCACCTAAACGTGCCCACAAGATTAATATCAATCACTTTGAGCCAGGTTGCCTCATCCACTTCGTTGATGGTGCCCCCTGAATAAATACCGGCATTGTTGATCAGCACATCTAAGCCTTGCCAGCTATCCATCACAGCGTCATACATGGCGTGAATATCATCGGGCTGACTAATATCGCACTTCACCCAATGTGCTTGCGCGCCTTGAGATATAAGTTCAACAACCGTTTGCTGCGCCTGTTCAACATCAATATCTGCGATATATATGCGCCAACCTTCTTGAGCAAACTTAAATGCCATGGCTTTGCCAAATCCGCTGGCACCACCTGTGATTAAGACCCTGTTTCCTTTTGGGGTGAGTTTCATATTACTATCTCAAAGTTAGTTTAAAACCTGCGCTTGATTGTGTTATCGATCAAATAGAATTCAAGGGAATATTAAAGAGGCAGATAAAAACTAAGCATTTGACATTAGACATAGATGACACAACCAAAAAAGCCCGTATTCATTCACCATGAATACGGGCTTTTTATTAGATGCTTATTAATCTTTTATTAAAGATCTTTTAACGCACCAATTGTATCTTGCAATACTTTCTTCGCATCGCCTGGCACCATTAACGCGTTGTCACGGATGAACAACTCGTTTGGAATACCGGCAAAACCAGGAGATAAACCACGCTTAACAACAACAACCGTTTTTGCATTGTGTACGTTAAGGATTGGCATACCAAAGATTGGCGAATTTGGATCTTCCGCCGCGCCTGGGTTAACTACGTCGTTTGCACCTAATACGATGGCAACGTCCGTTTGAGAGAACTCAGGGTTGATGGTGTCCATTTCTACTAACTGGTCATAAGGTACTTCAGCTTCTGCTAGTAGTACGTTCATGTGGCCAGGCATACGACCCGCTACTGGGTGGATTGCGTATTTCACTTCTGCACCGTTTGCTTCAAGCATGCTCGCTAGCTCACGTGTTGCGTGCTGTGCTTGTGCCACTGCTAAACCGTAACCTGGTACAAACACAACTTTCTGCGCGCTTTCTAATAGCATGGCCAGCTCGTCAGCATTTGAGAACTTCACTTTACCTTCATAAAACGCATCGTTTTCAGATTTGCTTACACCGCTTTGCTCAGACATAGAACCACCGAACAATACGTTGGTTAACGAGCGGTTCATGGCTTTACACATGATGCTAGTTAGGATGATACCGGATGCACCCACTAAAGAACCTACGATGATCAAACCATTGTTGCCCAATACGAAACCTGCTGCTGCACCGGCTAAACCTGAGTAAGAGTTTAGAAGGGATACCACAACTGGCATGTCGGCGCCGCCTATTGGCATAACCAAACAAACACCTAGAATCAAACAAACGACAATCAAACCAATGATGAGTAGATCAGAGTTTAGTTGGCTAAACGCTGTGAAATAAACCGCACCAGCAATCAAGGTGGCAAAGCACAATTTAACAATCCACTTATAAAGTTTTACTTTATTTGAATCGCCAATTTTACCTTTTAATTTACCAACCGCGACAAAAGAACCCGTCAGCGTAACCGCACCGATCAAGATCGAAAGAATCACCGCAACCGACCAATCATACGTCACAGCAAAGTGACCAGCATTGGCAAGTTGTTGGCTTTCTAAATAGTTAGCTGCTGCAACTAATAAAGAAGCACCACCACCGATACCGTTTAGGGTCGCTACCATTTCTGGCATGTCCGTCATGGCTACTTTTTTCGCAATGAATGCACCAATAGCACCACCGATCAACACACCTAAAATAATGTATTCATAAGTGATCACGTTGCTATCAAGTAATGCTGCAATCACAGCAATTAACATGGCAGATGCTGACATTTTATTGCCTTGCACTGCTGTTTTTGGAGAAGTTAAGCCCTTAACGCCAAGGATAAATAATACCGCGGCAACTAGGTAACCTATGTTAATTAATACGTCCATTAGTCTGCTACCTTATTTCTTTTTAAACATGTTCAGCATGCGGTCAGTTACCATGTAACCGGCCACAATGTTGATGGTGGCAAGTGCAATCGCAACCACACCCAATACTGTTGACAGTACGGTTGTGTGATCTGATCCACCAGAGCTAATGATTGCACCCACAACCACGATGCCAGAAATAGCGTTAGTACCGCTCATTAATGGTGTGTGTAAAGTAGGTGGTACTTTGTTAATCACTTCTACACCAACGAAGATCGCCAGCACAAAAATGGTTAGGGACATGATAAACATTTCCATAATTCTTATTCCTTCTCTGCCTGAGCTTTTAAGCCTTCGTGTTTAATTTCGCCAGCTTCGGTAATTAACGTGGCTGCAACGATGTCATCTTCCATATCGATTTTAAGCTGACCTTCGCCAGCCATGTTCAATAAGAAAGTGGTGATGTTTTTAGTTAATAACTGAGAAGCGTGAACCGGTACACGACCAGGATGGTCGGTGTAGCCAATAATGGTTACACCATCAACATAGGCTTTATGACCCGCTACCGTACCTTCAACGTTACCGCCGCGCTCGGCTGCAAGGTCAACAATTACTGAACCTTTTTTCATGTAGTGCAACATGTCTTTAGTAATCAAACGTGGAGACATTTTGCCAGGAATAGCAGCGGTGGTGATCACTAGATCAGCCTGTGCTACTTTTGCTTGCATTTGTTCACGTTGTTTTCTGTAGAATTCTTCAGATTTTTCAGTAGCGTAACCACCGGTTGCACCACCCTCTTCTTGTGGTAAATCAAATTCCACAAATTTAGCGCCTAACGATTCAACCTGCTCACGTACTTCTGCACGAGTATCGTATGCTTCAACCACCGCACCTAAACGACGTGCTGTAGAAATAGCCATAAGACCGGCAACACCGGCACCTACGATAAATACTTTAGCTGGGTGGATAGTACCTGCTGCGGTCATTAGCATTGGGAAGTACTGTGGTAATTCCATTGCACCAGACAATACAGAACGGTAACCACTGATTGCGCCCATTGAACTTAATACGTCCATGCTTTGTGCACGTGTTGTACGTGGGATAAATTCAAGCGCAAAAGAGCGAACGTTACGTGCGGCTAATTGCTTAATAAGTGGTAAGTTAAACCAAGCGTCTAACATGCAAATTAATGTGCTGTCTTGCTTTAGTAATGGCACTTCTTCATCAAGAGGCTGACGTACTTTTAATACGATGTCAGCTTGATCATATAAAGACTGTGCACTTGGTGCGATGCTCGCACCGCATGTACGATAATCTTCATCACTAAAGTGTGCGTTATCACCCGCACCTTCTTGCACAACAACTTCGAAACCCGCTGATAATAGTGCATCGATACCAGATGGAATCAATGCAACGCGGTTTTCCCCAGGATAAATTTCCTTAGGTACCCCTATTAACATAGTTAACGCTCCTAAAATGGATTATTTTTAAAATTATTATTATTTGGTTTTAAATTTTTATGCCTTGGCTAAACCAAGAACACTTAAAGTATTTTCACGAATGCGGCCTAATAGCTCGCCGTTTTCAATTAACGACTCACCATAAGACGGTACCCACTCTTTTAAACGAGACTGCCAGTTTTCATCAATACGACCTGCCATGCAGCGCTCAACCACTTCAATCATGGCTTGAGCGGCAACCGATGCACCAGGAGACGCGCCTAATAACGCCGCTAAAGAGCCATCTTTTGAAGCAACTAGCTCAGTACCAAATTCTAATTTACCGCCACGTGAACCATCTTTTTTGATGATTTGAACACGTTGGCCTGCTTGCGCTAAGGTCCACATTTTTGAGGTGGCTTTAGGGAAGTATTCACGCAGTGCGTTCATGCGATCTTCATGTGATTGCATCACTTCACCAATCAAATACTTGGTTAGGTCCATGTTGTTCACACCTACATTCATCATCGGCAATAAATTGTTACCACGAACCGATTTGAACAAATCCAACTTAGAGCCAGATTTTAAGAACTTAGTGGTGAAACCCGCATACGGACCAAACAACAACGCAGGCTTGCCATTAATAATACGAGTATCTAGGTGAGGCACAGACATTGGTGGCGCACCAATGGCTGCTTTACCGTATACTTTTGCGTGGTGGTTTTTAATGGTTTCTTCGTCTTGGCAAACTAACCACTGACCCGATACAGGGAAGCCGCCGTAACCTTTGCTTTCAGGAATGCCTGATTTTTGTAATAACGGTAACGCACCACCGCCAGCACCTAAAAAGACAAACTTCGCTTTAAAAGATTTAGCTTCGCCAGTTGCGCGATCTTTTAAACGCACACTCCAGCGACCATCACTGCTTTGTTTTAAATCGGATACTTCATGGCTTAGCAATAAATCAAATTGCTCACGTTTTTCTAAAGAAGAAACCAAGTTACGCGTCAGTGAACCAAAATCCACATCGCTACCAAATGGAATACGAGTAGCGGCTACTTTTTCATCGGTGCTGCGCTCTTTCATCACAAGCGGCATCCACTCACGTAATACTTCGTGATCTTCGCTGTATTCCATTCCTTTAAACAAATGGTGGGCAGACAAGTTTTCCCAACGCTTGCGTAAAAATTCAACGTTTTTCTCACCCCAAACAAAACTAATGTGAGGCGTGGTGTTAATAAAGTTAGTAGGGGCAGGTAAATCACCGCTGGCAATTAGGTTGCTCCACAACTGTAGGGAAACTTCAAAATTAGCATTGATCGCAAGTGCGCGATCAATCTCTACATCGCCCTGATCATTTTGCGGGGTGTAGTTCAATTCACAGTAACCGGCATGACCGGTACCGGCATTGTTCCAACCATCCGTGCTTTCATGCGCCACATGGTCCAAACGTTCAACCATGGTCAAACTAAGTGACGGGTCTAATTTATTTAGGAGAGTGCCAAGAGTTGCACTCATGACGCCGCCGCCAACTAGCAGTACATCAATTTCTTTAGTAGCCATATAGATTTCGCCTGTAGGTAAAAATCTGAATCCAAACAGCGCTGATCAGCGCTTGTCGATAGCAGCTTGTGGCTGTTTAAGTCCATCGACTGAATTGAAAAGGGCGATTTATACATTTGTTCTAGTTAGATCACAATATTGACAAATGAATGATGGCTGGCCCTTATCTTGCAAAAAGAGCTAAATCATTGATTTTAAAGGGGTTACAGGGTTATATCACTATTTCTTATAGTTACTATAAGGCAGGACATAAGCGGCCAACTGTAATATTTTTTTCGATTAAAACCGCAAGAAAAAGTACAAAAAATAACCATGCATAATCCTAAGTGTTTAACTTTACCCATAAAAAAAGCCAGCAGATGCTGGCTTAGTTTGGGCTTACAACTCATATCAACACACATTACAACATGGCAGCAGGTACCTCCCAGCTCACCGTGTGCGTTTCGCCGTTCCACTGCTCAATAGTCAACCAAATACTGTCTTGCATCCTAATATGTTCGCTTGCTAAGCCATGAACATGTTGACCATGGCGACTACCATGCAAAAAACCCTCTTCGCCTTTACTCATATTAATGGCTTCAAGCGTAATGGGCTGCTCACCAATATTTAAAACCGCCTGACGAATGTTAGCGATGTTACCGGCTTTAAATGTCAGCAAAAAATCTTTCACATAAACACCGTCATGTTGATATGGCGACTCTAAATCAAATGGCATAGGAGCCACCACAAAGTCCCCTATTGTTTTCTCTGGTAACGCATCAGGGAATACCGGATTCATTGATTGATATAAAAACACAACCGGCAAAATCAAAATCAAACCGCTTAGTAAATATTTATAACGATGCCATGGTGTTGCATACACTTTAGCCATTAGCTTGCCTCCTGTATTTCAAGCGTGGTTTGTTTTTCTTTTTTTAAGGTCACCAAACGTAACCGCCAAATTAAAAACCCCACTATGGCCATTCCCGATAAAATCAAACCAAACACAAACCAAATGACTTTGGTCCAAAGCCCTCCTATGGTGCCATAATGCAGCGGGTCTGCAATGTGCGTCAGCGTTTGTAATACCGGCATTTCACTCGGTGACATACTGGCCTCTACGTTACCCTGCCAAGGGTTGACACTCAGTTGATAGCTATAGTCATCGTATAAAATGAAATCACCGGTGCCTACCAGTTTATATGAGTCTCGATTGTGCTCGGGCAACATGACAAAGGTCGGGCGAAAATCGGTGAACGTTTGCTTGGCGGTGGCTAACGCTTGATCAATATTAATATGAAAATCCGGTGCGCTGCCTTGGTATTCAGGTAAGGATTCGTTATTCAATAACGGCGCATGAGGCTCAATTTCAACATTGTTATGCCACAAAATAGCCTGTGTTAAATACCACAGACCAGTAAGGCTAATCACAAATAAAAACCACATTGACCACACACCACTGAAACGATGAATGTCTTGTAAAAAAATACGTTTGCCTTTATTGAATCGTAATTGCGGCCTAAAAAAAGCACGCCAAAACTTTTTATAAACCACTAACCCTGTGACTAATGCTCCCAGCATCACTATGGCCATGGCGGCCACTAAGTAATAACCAACACTAAAATTATGATGCCATGGAAACAGCAACCAGCCATGTAGAGCGCGCATAAAACCAATAAATGTTAAACCTTGAAATACTTCCTGTACCTCTGCTGTGTATTGATTTACATAAGCCATTGCGGCGGGTTTATCTGCATCCGTAAAACTCACCACATACGTTAAATAGGATTCACGGGTCATAACCCAATTCACATCTGCTGTTGGGTATTTATTTTCAACCGCGGCTATGACTTCTCCCATTGACTTGACTGCTTCATTGCCTGAATTAACGGCACGGGCATCTGCATTTATAAGCCAAGTAATCTCATGGCTTAACACTGAAATAGTGCCTGTTAAGCATACAAAACTAAATACAACCCACACAGGCAATGAAAACCAGCCATGCAGTTGAAACCAAAACTTACGATTAATTTTACTCGCCATATGGACCACTTATTGATAACTGAAAAAGCTCATGTTTGTTGCAAAACGTGCACAAGCGCCTCGATCTGAGACAAAAGTATTAATTATGCTACTACACATTCATCGACCTTAAAAGATAATACCTATCATTTGCATTAATTTTAGTATTTAAATTAAAAACTGTTGATCTAATACTTTATTCCGATATAGGATAATAATGATTCTCACTTAGATTAACTCAAGGTACCTAGTTAAATGTCTCAACGATACTCTCCTTTGGCTGCCGCCATATCTCTTGCGCTTGCGTCCAATGCAGCATTCAGTGCACCAGACAACAGCAATGCAGAGCTGGATAACGTAGTGGTCACAGGCCAATATTCAGTAAATAAAATGATCGACACCGCGACAGGCTTAGGCTTAACCATCAAAGAAACGCCTCAATCCGTCAGTGTTATGACCGAACAGCGCATTCAAGACCAAGCGCTAGATACCGTGGTCGATACGATTAAAAACACAATTGGTGTATCCCATTCATCATGGGATAACGTTCGTAACGCCCTACAAGCTCGTGGCTTTAAAATTGAGAACTATCAAATTGACGGTGTTCCTATGGCATGGAGTATCTTGGGAGACTCGGGTGAAACCATTGCCGATGTGTCTATCTACGAACGAGTTGAGTTTGTACGCGGTTCTACCGGTTTGCTAACCGGAACTGGTGACCCATCCGGCTCCATTAACCTTGTGCGTAAAAAAGCGGACAGCGTCGATTTTAATGGCAATGTCAGTGCCTCCGTGGGCAGTTGGAATCACAAAGAAATCAGCACTGACATGGCAGCCGGCTTAAGTGAAGACGGCTCATTACGTGGCCGCGTGGTTGCAAAAGCCGTTAATGGCGATTCTTACACCGATTTATTTGAACAAAATACACAAGTGTTTTATGGCGTCATCGAAAAAGATCTAAGCCCTAGTACCCTTGTGCGCATGGGTGTGAGCTACCAACACGACGACCCTACTGCTCCTGTTTGGGGTGGTTTACAAGGGCAGTTCAATAACGGCAACGCAACCAATTTTAGCCGCTCAACCACAACAGCCGCAGATTGGACCAAGTGGGAAACCACAAGCGCAAACTTCTTTACCAACTTTGAGCACATTCTAAATAACGGATGGGAAATTGCGGTTAACTATAACCACATGCGCTACGAGCAAAGCAGCAAGCTGCTCTACATGTACGATGCAGGCAATACATTTGATCAAGCCACAGGCGATGGCCTAACATCTTGGCCATACAAGAGTGATGGCGAGTCGATACAGCACAGCATTGATGCACAGTTGCGTGGACAAACTAGTTTTTTCAATACAGATGCCGATATCGTGCTCGGAGCGCTGTACAGCGAACAAGAATCCACTGCTTACAGCTACGCAGCTCTAACCAACGCATTTTTGCCAGTCACAAACTTCTATGATTGGGACGGCAACTTCCCACAACCACAATGGTCAAGTGATGGCAGCTTAGATAAAGATATCGAAGTAACAAACAAAGGGATTTATGGAGCAACCCGTTTACATTTAACAGACGATTTGAAAGTTATATTAGGTGGCCGCGTAACCAGCTGGAACCGTAAAGGTGATTCGTACAGCGACACAGGCGACTACGGTAATGACGATGTATTTGTGCCTTACACAGGCGTACTTTACGACCTAAACGACAACCATCGTGTGTATTTAAGCTATGCCGAAATCTTTAACCCGCAAAACAAACAAGACACTAACGATAAGTTGCTGGACCCATTAACCGGCCAAACCTATGAAGCAGGTATTAAAAGCAGCTACTTAAATGGCATGCTGCAAACCGCTGTGTCTGTATTTAATATTGAACAAAACAACCTAGCGATCGAAGTAGGCAAACACCCGGACGATGCTACACGCGCAGTATATGAAGCTAGCGAAAGCGTCACCAGTAAAGGTTATGAACTAGAGGTTATTGGTCAACCGGTTAATGGCTTAAACATTAACGCAGGTTACTCCCAGTTCAAGATCAGCGCTGACGACGGCGTCACTCTTGACGTGAACAGCAGCCACCCTCGTAAGCAAGCTAACCTATTTACTACCTACAACTTTGTAAATCACCTGCCTAATCTTACCTTGGGTGGTGGTGTAAACTGGCAAGATGAGACCTCTGAAGGCAGCATCGTGCAAGACGCTTACACCCTAGTAAATCTAATGGGCCGCTATGAAGTCAGTAATGACGTGCAACTACAATTAAACGTTAACAACTTATTAGACGAAAAGTACTACAACTACATTAACGCAAGCCAAGTACGCTACGGCGCACCAGCTAACTGGAAGCTTAGCCTGAAATACAGCTTATAAACAGTTAATAGCGTCAGCCGCTTAAGCCCGATCAAGTTATTTGGTCGGGCTTTTTTCTATCTAGCCAAAACAGGCCCTGCTATAATCGACCACTCACCAAACTTGCCAAGTAGCCCTTACTATGAAAATGTCTAAAACCATTAAAAAGCTCAATGACAGAATGGAATTAGCCATTAAAAAAATAGCCACACAAGCCAGTGAAGATTTTGCGGGCTTTGATTCACTAGAACACACCGTTCAGTTTGATTTGTTCCCCGGTAGTCTGTTAGTCAGTTGTTATTTCAAAAGCCACGATGACCTTGATAAAGCCATGTCATCAGAAAAAACTTATCAAAAAAAATTACATAACTTGCTGATGAAACAAGGCATCTTATTAAAAGAGCCTAAACAAAACTTAAAGTTTTACGTAAAAAAAGCGGATGCTTAAACCCATAAGTAAAATAGCGGTATGAAGAAGATCCCAAGACACGCACAAGAGTATCGTGTATGGCCGCCCTTAACCGCGGCCTACGGTATATTCATTGGTTTAACTCTGTTTGATGTGCTGAGCGCATTTCATCAGGCTCTTTTATCGCAACCTGATAGTCATTATCTGATTGGTTATTTGTTTCCGGTGTTGATGGGATTAGGGCTGGCCTTACCGCTTCACGGTAAATATTGGCTAGGCTTTGCGTGGCTTGGGGTTATTTGTTATGGCTTTAGCTATGTGTTTCATTTTTTCTTTTTAGATAACTTCTCAACCCCCTCGTTTATTGTCATCACTTGCTTAGCCATACTGTTCACGGTGCAAGCTTTTGTTTTATTATTAAAACGTATCTTTTTCTACAACGTCATTTAAATCTACCTAAGAGCACAATAAAAATAAGCCTATTGTAAAAATTAGAAATGCATGGATATAAGCCTGACTTTTTGCTGGCGAGAAGGCGATGAAATCTTTATCCTTGTACAAATTTTTCTTAGTCGCAAGGAGTTCAATATGCCAGATATTGTGGTCATGTTTTTTGTACTTGGGTTGGTTGCAGGCTTGTTAAAGTCTGACCTTGAAATACCCAAAGCCGCCTACGATACCCTTAGCTTACTGCTCATGTTAACCATCGGCCTAAAAGGGGGCATGGCACTTTACGGATCACTAGAATGGTCCCTTGTATTTGAACTCGTTGCCATTGCATCACTGGGTGCATTTATCCCTTTAATCGTGATTCCTGTTTTATTAAAGATCGCAAAAGCGGATCGGGCCAATACCGCAAGTCTTGCGGCTCATTATGGCTCTGTAAGTGCCGGTACTTTCGCCGTTGCACTTGCTTATGCGGATACTATGAATTTACCCATCGAGCCACAGGTAACGCTTTATCTTGTGATGTTGGAACTGCCCGCTATTTTAGTAGCTCTGGCGTTTTATCGTCGAGGCAATCACCATGACGACACGCCATCCCACCAACAAAGCGAACTGTGGCGTGAAACTTTCACCAACCGCGGCGTTGTACTATTAGCTGGCGGTGTGATTATTGGTTTTATGTATGGACCCATTGAAGGTGCCGCCGTCACAGAGTTATTCACCAATGCATTTAAAGCCGTATTAGCCTTGTTCTTATTAGAGATGGGTTTAACCGCCGCCGAAACCTTAACGCCCATACCATGGAAAAAATGGCGTTTACTGGCCTTTGCATTGATCGCACCGTTCTTTTTATCCTTTATTGGGTTGGGTGCCGGCATCGCATTAGGTTTATCAACAGGCTCTGTTGTTATACTCGCAACACTTACCGCCAGTGCTTCATACATTGCCGCCCCTGCTGCCATTAAAACCGCAATCCCCAAAGCCGATATTGGCTTAGCCATGTTAATGTCACTGGGCATTACCTTCCCATTTAACGCCATTGTGGGTATTCCACTTTATCATCACATGGTCAGCTATTTTTCATAAACTCAATTGCTTAATTTCATACAGCCTAACAGCCCAACCTTGATAACAAGATTGGGCTTTTTATTTTCAGCCATTACGTTTAAATGTTACAGCAATCAAACGCATGACTAACAGATGATGATAGGACTTACGATTAGCAACCATATCACAAACAAATTGCTATACTGTTATCCATTCAATCAATGTATTTTGTTTAAGCAAAACCGGCTTAAACACAAACACTAGAAGCGCCCATGAATAGCCAAACAAAATTATTCGCACGTTACATCACCCAACTTCCCCCAGGTGAACTTACTTGGATTGGCGTGCGCCCTGCTCGGCGCGAACCCATGCAAAGCCTTGCTCAAACCAAAGCGATTGAGGAGTTGGGCTTAGAAGGTGACCACAGAATGACAAAAACACCGGGATCTGGTCGCCAAGTCACATTAATCAGTGAAGAATTCATTAATCAAATTAGCCATTTTTTAGGCGGCAAACCCGTGCCATCGGAACTATTGCGTCGCAACCTTGTGGTTAAAAATATCAACCTTAATGCGCTGCGTTATCAAAATTTTCAAATTGGCGACGCTATCTTTCAAGCAGGTGCGTTATGCCACCCCTGTACACGCATGGAACAAGCACTAGGCAAGGGCGCCATTGCCGCTATGATGGGCTACGGCGGTTTGTGCTGTAAAATTATCCGTGGTGGAGAGATAAAAGTAGGCGACAGTGTGGAATTAATCACCCCACAGCAAGCACTGTTTTAGTTTTAGAATCGATGATTTTTGAAAGGATAAAACCCAAACATGAGCGCCCTACCCGAGCACATCATCACCTGCCCTTACTGCAATGAACCTAATGAAATTCTAATTGAGTTCAGCGAAGACGGTGAAACACAAGATTATATTGAAGACTGCCAAGTATGCTGTCAGCCAATTCATATTATTGTGGAAATGGATGGCCGTGGCGAAATGATAATATTAGCTAAAGGGGAGGATGAGGTTTAATTTTTCACGGCAGCCTCTTTTCTGCCACTCTTAACTTACACTCAATACGGTAAACTACTATTCACTCGCAGGTGCGAGTTCGTACAGTTGAATTGGCAAGAAGAATACTGCCCGCTATTCATGTAAGGAACTCGCTACGATTTATTACTGTAACAAACAAACCAAAACCCATATTCAATGGGGTTTGATTATGCACACAAACTGAATCATTCAACTCTATGACTTGACGCCCAGGCATCAATAAAGCCATTTAATTCAGCCACCGTTTCAATCACATGCAAGGATTTATTCTGTGACAAGGTATCAAGCGTTTTTAAAAAATCATCATTCCAAAATTTAGGGCTAAGTCTTAACATCTTATAACTTTGCAGACTGCCTTTTACAATTGAAGCCCCCTTTGGCCAACCTTCAGGCTTTATGATTAACCCTTTGAGTAATCGCTTCGTCACCAGCCAATAACTTGTTAGGTAAGGCAAGTTGATATAAATGAGCGTATCAGCTTCATCTAGCCGCTTATAGAATGAGGCCAATGGTCCAAAGCCATCTATAATCCATTTTTCTGATACCAATATTTTTGCATGTTCACGATCAAATATTTCTCGCTCCACAAGCTCACCATTTGATTTATATACAATAGAATCTAGTGGATATAAGTGAATATCAGTGGCTGTAGCCAAGCGTTTACTTAATGTGGACTTACCGCTACCAGGCTTACCAAATACGGCTATCTTTTTCATGTAGTCTCCTGTAGTTAAATAATCCCTAGAGACAGAAATAACAAACCCGCCTCTTGGGCGGGTTTGATAAAATTATTGTACATCAAAGCCCACCATTCCTATGGAATGATGGTAATTCGTGCACGTAATTTAATTTGATTTACTTTCATTATCTTATTGTAAGAAATCTATTACAGAATCAGTATTAATAAAATTAAACCTTATTACCTAATATTGCAAATTAATGTTCAGTCATAAAGTCAATCAACATCCACCTTAGAAGCAAAGGCTTTATCTGGCTTATTTTCAACAAAGGTTAGCTTAACCCTCTTTGAAAGCAGCATATAAGGCACCCAAATCATTCCCCCAACTAAAACGCGAAAGAATTCTTTTTTCGTTTCTGAATCAAACATTGGCACATCAGGCAATGCCATTGTCACAAGCCATGCATCAAAAGGGATAAATACTAAAGATACCGCGAAAATTGCTATATAAAGCTTCGGGAAAAGATAATTTTTAGTGAAAAATAAATATATAAGATATATAGAAGCTAAAACCATTATGGCATTGTAAGCCATTTCGCCCATTAGCAAGCTAGATAACATCGGGTTATACGATACAGAATCTACCGAGGTGATTGCCTCCCACGTGCCATCCTCGAACACAGGCTGATACAAAGGCACATATGTGATCAACAAACTAATGGGGGCTAATATTACGCCAAGACCAACTAAGATCAACCAACCACCTAGCCCTTTCAACTCGTTTTCATCTTTCATTTTAAGCCTTAAAATATTTATTATTTGTTTCATTTAAAGTGAAATTTAAATAATTAGTCAAACTTTGTAACAATACCCAATACAACGCGTACACTAGATCGATTACCCAAACCAAATTCCATCTGTTTTAAAAGAGATTCTAACTGTCGTTTGCTAGCAGCATTATTAATGCCTTTAATTTTAATATTTTCAATGCGGCCATTTTTATTAAGATTAAACGTAAATTGTGTTTTGGTGGTTGATTTTTCGCCGCTCTCAGATTTAACAGCGTAATTAAGCTTGGAGTAAAATTCGGCTGATTGACCATTCCAACAAGGGTAAAAACTGGCGTGCTTTCTGGGTGCGCGGTTTGAGCAGTTACTTAATCGACCGTTACTTGATCCAACATCAAAGCTGGCAATTATTTCAGTGCGATGTTTAACATGAACTCGTGTGAATTCACCAGTGTTTGAGAGAATACTGTCCATATCATCACCGGCCATGGCTTTTAGCTCAGCATGTGAATTGAAAACACATACAGACAAAATAAGTAAAAATAGATAGGGTTTCATTTTACGTTCCTTATAAAAATGAGCACGAATCATAACACCTTAAAATTCAGTTACCTATACCCGTATATTTATAAATTAGAATTTTTATTTAACATTAAGGAGGGGGAGGATAGCGCCGATTATGGTTAAAAATATTGATGATATAAGTGGGCCGCCACTTCTACCACCGTGCCATGACGTTGGGCTAAACGCCCATGATCTTTATCGTAGCCACCACCAATTACCGTAGCCACAGGAATATACCGCGACAAACATTCGCGAAGCACTCGCTCATCTCGAGCAGCCACACCATCCCAAGTAATATCTAAATGCCCAAGTTCATCGTGTTGCCAAACATCCACACCCGCATCGTATAGCACTAGGTCAGGTTGTTGTTCGTCTAATAATTTTGATAGGGTTGTACTAACAATATTTAGATAATCATCATCTTGTAAAAATTTATCTAAGCCGATATCAAGATCACTTGCATGCTTACGAAATGGGAAGTTTTTTTCGCAATGAATTGAACAAGTAAAAACATGGGGCTGCTTAGATAAAATAGCCGCGGTACCGTCCCCTTGATGAACATCACAATCAAAAATTAATATGCGCTTAGCTTCGCTGGACTCAATGAGTGTATTAGCGGTATAGGCTAAATCATTCACCATGCAAAAGCCTGAGCCAAAATCATAATGAGCATGGTGCGTTCCCCCTGCTAAATGACAGGCCATACCATGTTTAAGCGCTAATCTAGCTGCGAGTAATGTGCCGTTGGGCGCCGTAAATGTACGATCTATTAAACCTTGGCTCCAAGGTAGACCAATGCGTCGCCACTGCCTTGCTTCCATGGTGTTTTTACTTAACTGAGTTAAATATTCCGAACTATGTGCAATGGATAAATCTTGAATACTGGCTTGAGTAGGCTGATATAGATTATCGGCCTGAATCAGCCCCTTTGCATTGAGGTAGTCATATAAACGCCTAAACTTACTCATCACAAAGCGATGATCATCAGGAAAGTCACAGGAGTAATTAGGATGATAAACCAGAGGCAACATGATTAATTGACAGATTGGCGCATGAACGATTTCATTTGTTGTTTATTTAAACCATCGTTGAATACTTGTAGCATTTTCTGACCTTGCGGATCTTTTTTAAAGCAAAGGTATAAACTCTTTTTTTCGAGTAAGCGCGAATTAAATTCTATTTTATTTTTTAATTGGCCTAACTCAGGTTGGTGATTTAACCAATAATTTAATACGCTTTCATCAATTACAATGGCAGGAATACGTTTACCGCCTAATTTTTTTATATTTTCAACATCACTACTGGCAACATCACCTTTGATTTCGCCGTTCGCAATTTTATCATCTAGCTCTTTGGTATTAATGTAATCTCTGACCACACCCACTTTTGTAAGCTTGGCGATGTCATCTAATGTTTGCCATTGAATCGGGGCTGATTTTAACTGAGCAAAACCTAGTGGGCTAAAACCAATGGGCTCAGAGAAGCTACAATCTTGTGTCAAAGACTCATCATAATATTCAGGTAAATAGCCCATGTATTTGCTGTTGTCTGCTAACCCTAGATTCACCGCACGGCTCCAAGGAAAAAAATCGACTTTTAAAGTATAACCCATAGCCGAAAAAATTTGGGTGGCCCGTTGAATAGTACGTCCTTGGTGAGGTAAGTCTGCACCGCTATAAGGAGGCCAATCAAGGCTTGTAAAATAAACGACCTTTTCTTGACCATAACTTATGGTTGAGGTTAATAAGCTCATTACAAAGAAGATGCGTATAAAGATTAGCATACTGCCTACCAATTTTAAGTCACTGTTCATACAGTATAGACGGATTAAAAAAGGGCCATGTTAGATGACCCTTAGTACACTATTGAATTAAAACAAGTTTTTTAATTTCTCTTTGGCTTTTTGTTCAAGCTCTTTTTTCTTGCGATCAGCGTCTGCTTTTGCCTTAGCTTTTTTAGCATCGGCTTTCGCTTTGGCTCTTGCCTTTTCAGCGTCTGCTTTGGCTTTGGCATCTGCTTTTAATTGATCTTCATAACTTGAAAGTTCTTTTTTAGCGAGTTTTTCAAGAGCCTTGCCTTTGTTCGATAAACTACCTTGGGTTAAATCAAGTTGCTTTAATTGCGTTTGATAATCGCCAGCATAACTCATTAATTTGTCATTAAGCTTGGCTTTGAGTTTATCTTCTAGCTCTTTTTGTTTTTGTGCAATACGTTGATCAAATGCGGCGCTCAGTTGCTTATCAAGATCGCTCTTAATGCTCATGGTTGGATCAGATAAGTCCCCTTTTGCGTCGGTATTTACCGTAAAACGATTAATGGTTTTAAGTGCCGCCACCATTTCTTTAGCAAGCACGGTACGATCTTTACTGCTGAATGTAGGTTGATTGAATAGAGCTTGAGCATCTACTTTAAGCTGCCCATCAGTGACATAACCTTTCGCATTAATATCAGTCACGCTTGAATCCATTCTTAAACCGGCTAACCCTAATTTCACTTTATTTAGCTGCCAATCATTGATGCTTAATGTGAAGCTATCTTTACCCGGTGAGGCTCTGTGGTCTAACACGCCATTAAATGTTAATGATTGAATGTTATGTAGGTTGATGCCTTGACCTTTTACAAGAGTGGGACGATTGATCACCTCTTGTTGATGGGTAATATCTAAAACAGAAACACTCACATCACCCAATGGCTGCTCTTGCTCACCCACTTTTGGTAAACTCATAGTGAAGTTTAAACTTTTCACCCAAAAATCTGGTTGAGGGCGATCCGTTTTAAACTGTACAAAACGCCCTTCTAGGCGTTTGGCTTTTAGCTCATCTTTGGTGGCTTTAGCTTCGTCATCTACTAACAATGGGCGTACTTTTTCGTAATACTCCAATGTGGTTTGTGCATAACCGCCAGCATCATCGCCAAACAATAGTGCCGTTAAGTTACTAGCACCGGCGCCATCAATGGTGTATTTACTTTTAATATTGGCCAAATCTTGTTTAGGGGCTGATTTGAGCGCATTAAATTTTTGCTTTAAATCAGACTTGCCTTCAGAGACTGCTTTTTTAGCATCAGCAATGGCTTGTTTGTCTTGTTTAAACTGCGCCTTTAATTGATCTAATTCTTTTTTACGCTGCTTAAAGTCATCTATATTTTTAAATTTGCCTTTAAGTATTTGATTAAGCTTAGTTTCATATTGTTTTATAGAATCATCGGTAGGTAGCTTGGCAATGGAATCTTCTATTGCTTTTGAGTGTTGTTCATAAGCGCTTTCAAATTCATCACCTGCTTTTTCCGTGAGCAATGACTCACGCTCTAAAATTTCATCTGCACTGGGTAAAGCTTTGCTTTGTGACTCAGCGTTAGCGCTTTTTTGCGTTTCATCTTTTGATTGTGAATCATTTTTAGAGTCTTGTTTTTTAGCCTGCTTTTGCTTAACAACCGCGCCAGAAACACTTCGCGGGGTGCCTGTGGCGACACCTTCTAGTGCAAGTTGAGGGATAATGGCTTTACCCAGCAGTAATGGGAAAGGCTCTATGTTTGCCACGGCTCGATCAAAGCTTACGATATTCTCCATGGGTTTATCTTTATCAGTCAGTTGTACACCGCTCACTGTAATGGTCATTGGGTTAAAACCAAATGCCACATCAGCCACATCCACTTTTGCACCTAGCGCGTCACTGCCAAAACTTTCAATAGCTAGCTTTGTTAACGGCCCTGCCGCAAACAACCAAAAACAGGTGATTAATGCACTCACAACCACAAAACCAATTAGGCCAGACCAACGAATCCATTTTGTCATGTTAGGCTCCTAATCTTTCGTATGCTTGATAGAACTTACTGGCTTTTAAAAATTTCACTATTTTTAGTTTTTCAAACCAAGCCATTAGTTTTGTGCGGTACAAATTAATAAGTATGGTGAATGCAATCCATACTGGGACAAATAAAATAAGAGACAACGCCACACTACCTATCAATAATGTGTGGTTAAATTTAAAGGCGCGCCATACATCGCTTTGGTAAAGATCCGTCCAAAGGGTTTGCAGTTGCGGGTGTGTTAATAAATATTCACCCAAAGAAATTGAAATAGGGTCAAGCAAAAAGGCAAGCAGTGCAAATACCGCTGATGCTAAAAAGAAACCGCCTAAGTTCACACGAATCACACACACCAACAAAAAAACAAAGAGGTTATGCAAACTAAAAAACGGAGTGAGCCCAACAAATAGGGCAAATGCAAATCCCAGGGCAATCTGCCCAGGTGAGGCATCACTGTTAAGAATCTTTAATAGCTTGGCAAGCATAGTGAGCATAAATGAATCCTTTTTGAATGCTGTTGAGCTTTGGAGCAAGTCTAGCGGGTATTTAGTTCAGAATAAACTTCTACAACCGCCAAATCCTTAGTGTTATTGGCGTGGCATTATCACAAGCGTGCAAGATACGCTTTTATATCCCTAAATACAGGGTTTAACTTGCGCCCAAACAAAGATAGGCCACCCACTAAGTGCCGATGATTCACCTGCGGATAAGTGGTGTACTCATGGGGCACCTGCAAGTGTTTAAGCATGTTTGCAAAGCGCTGTGAATGGTATGGCCCAACTGTTTCATCGGCTTCGCCGTGTATCAGATACATTTTTGTTGTATTAACGGTAGCCAAATTAATGGGGTTTGCTTCATGGGCATTATGTTCGTGGCCTAAATCAATATAGTTTTCTGATATATCATGAAGGGTTACCCCATCAAATTTACCTATCACTAATGGATCATCAAGTGGTAAATCGTAAGGCCCCGCCAGCCCAATACACGCTTTCAAATGAACATTGGCGTTTGCATTTTTAAGATAGCTTGGCTGGGTAGCTAACATAGCCGCAGTGTGCGCACCGGCGCTATGGCCAATTAAAATAATATTCAGTGGCGTCTGTTGATGACGATTAATACTGCTTAAGTGACTTGGGATAGAGGCAACCGCCTTTGCAATATCTTCAATAAAGTGCGGAAACTGCACCTGTGGATATAAACGATAATTAGGTACAACTGTTATATACCCCAATTCGTTAAAGGCAAGCCCTGCAAATTGATATTCGTTTTTATTGCCAGTATCCCAAGCACCACCATGAATAAACACGATAATGTCATCGCTTTTTTTATGCTTAGGCATATAGATATCTAACGTATGTCGATCATCTTGAGCATAAGATAAATCTTTGATGCGCGAACTATGAAAACGCGGTGCCAGATAATTCATAATCCAAAGGGGCTTAAAAATAACCACCCCAACAAAGACAACACATAAACTTATTATTACCAATAAACCCATCACACAATAACCCTTGTTTTATTACGCCGATTTTCCAGCTATTTTTCCTGCTTTGCATCTAACAGATCTAATATAATACCCACTAGCGCTGATATTTTTATATTACTTAACTGCCGATAATCAAAATACGGGCATAAAATAACACGCTGTTTACGATAAAAAGCAAAGTCTTCGTGCTCATGATCCACTAAATAAGGTGGCTGATAATTAAAACCCAGTTGTTGAGCATATCCTTTGCCCATGATGATATGAATATCATCACCTGCATCCAATTGCGGCGCACTAAACAATAGCCTGCATCCACTGTTTGACTGCAACAATTGATGATCACGATAGTGCTGCCAACTTTGATGGGCCTCTAGCATGTCACTAAAATGCTGAGCCTTGCTCAAGCCCCTACCCTGTAATGCCTGCATAAGTTCATACATCAACTTGGCATATACATTAAAAACCTTACGCCAGTGATTGCCCGTATGCTGAGCAATGGCGGCTATTTCACCACCCATCATGGGCTGGAAATCACTTGATACATCATATGGCGACATAGGTGGGCGATTCGCGATATACACATTGATACATACTTTTTTTGTGATGACTTGATCATCACCTAGCCCTATTAACATAACTCGCCTTTATGCCTTATTTAAGAACAACGCATTTTAATCGTTAAGATTAAAATATATCACCCTGCTCGTCGTAAACTTACCCTAGAATGCGCAGCCCTGTTTTTAATGAGCCAGCCAATTATGCATGCGCAAGATTCTAATCCGGTTAACGTTAGTGTCTACGAAAGAATCGAGCATGATATTGCCCTAAATGGCATTAGCATCATCGAAAACGCTTTGCCCATGTCGACCATAGCACCATTATTAGCGCGTGTTGCCTCTTTGCCCGAGCATGAATTTAACGACGCTGGTACTGGCCGTAAACTGGATCATCAAATCAACCAGTTTGTGCGCCGTGATCAAATTCATTGGTTAGACCCTCAACACCCTAACGAAAGCCTATGGTTTGATTGGATGAACGGCCTTAAAACCCATTTGAATCGCACGCTTATGTTGGGCCTGTTTAGTTACGAAAGCCATTTTGCTCAATACCAGCCTGGGGCGTTTTATAAAAAACATGTTGATTCATTTAAAGGTCAGGCAAACCGTCGTTTGAGTACTGTGTTGTATCTCAACCCTAACTGGCAGGCACAGTATGGTGGGGAGTTGGTGGTTTACCACCCAACTAAAGATAATGAAGAGTATTGCCGTATCAACCCAAACTTTGGCACCTTAGTGGTGTTTTTAAGCGAAGACTTCCCCCATGAAGTGCTACCTGCAAGCCATTTGCGTTACAGCATTGCAGGTTGGTATCGCATTAATAACAGCATCTTTAATCAAATCGACCCGCCACAATAACCGCGTTTTAACCTAAGGTGAGTTGCGTTACCATAACGCCTCACCCACTGTGATCAAAATTCATGGATAAATCGGCACTGGTTACACAAATCATCAGCGAACTAAGCTTAGCCCTTGAGCATGCATTAGCGGCGGCAGATGAGGCCCACAAAGGGGCCACGCACGAGCAAAGCAAGGCTGAAACCCAATACGATACCCTTGGTTTGGAACACGCTTACCTTGCCGAAGGTCAAGCCCGTCGCATACAAGATCTTAAAGACAGTATTACCAAGCTTCACCACTTCACCCCTAACAATTACACGCAAGAAGATGCCATTTACCTAGGTGCACTGGTGAAATTGGAACCGCTAGATAAACCTTCAATGTGGGTATTGCTGGCCCCAACAGCAGGCGGCATGAGTGTGCAATGGGAAGCATTAAACGTACAAATCATTTCGCCTAATAGCCCAATGATGCAAGCCATACTTGGCCTCTATCAAGATGATGAGTTTAAACTCGCTAACGGCTTACGTTACCGTATAAGTGACGTGCATTAATTCATCATAGCCGCCTGTATAACACCCATGCATCACATTAATAGTTATGCGCCTAACTTATTTATGCTTTGAACAATACATCACGTTTGTTGCTATAACTGCTCTTTTGTTTACCCCCACCAGTTGCTACAGTGCATAGAGACTTTCGATAATAAATAATAAAAACGAGATTATTATGGCCGCAGCGCAATACGATATTATTTTATTTGGTGCCACCAGCTTTGTTGGTGAAATATTAACTGGTTATATGATGGGCCAGTATGGCGACAACAGTGACATCAAATGGGCCATAGCCGGTCGCAGTGAAAATAAATTAATTGCCACTAAACAAAAACACGGTGCTCATGACATTGAGCACATCGTTGCCGATGCCGCCAATGAGCAACAACTTTTAGCCATGGTAAAGCAAGCTCGCGTGATTGTTTCGACTGTTGGCCCCTACGCACTTTACGGCGAGCCACTGGTAAAAGCCTGCGCCCAAAACGGCGTTGATTATTGTGACTTAACCGGTGAAGTACAATGGTATAAGCGTATGGTCGATAAATACGAAACCACAGCCAAACAAACCGGTGCTCGCATTGTGCATTGTAGTGGTTTTGATTCTATTCCGTCTGATTTAGGCGTGTATTTCTTACAACAACAAGCACAAGCTAAGTTCGGTAAAATGTGTAGCGATGTCAAACTACGCGTCGCCAAACTAAAAGGTGGAGCCAGTGGTGGTACCGTTGCCAGCATGGTGAATATCGCCAAAGAAGCCGCAAAAGATCCTGCATTGCGTAAAGAATTACAAAACCCATATAGCATTTGTCCAAGTGGCCATGGTTTTAAACGTCGCCAAGAAAATATTAACGGCGCACAATTTGACGAAGATTTTGATCTATGGATTGGACCATTTGTCATGGCAGCGGTGAATACCCGAGTTGTACATCGCAGCAATGCCCTATCCAATAACGCCTATGGAGAAAATTTCAGCTATAGCGAAGCCATGCTCATGGGTAAAGGCAAAAAAGGTAAAAGCCGCTCACGCAATATGGGCTGGGGATTAAATATCTTTATGATCATGGCAGCCATCAAACCAACACGTTGGATTTTAGAGCGCTTTGTTTTACCAAAACCCGGTGAAGGTCCAACGCCGCAGGAGCAATTAAAAGGCTGCTTTGATTATCGCTTTGTTGGTAAAACTGATGATGGCCAAGTGATAAAAGCCAAAGTCACTGGTGACCGTGATCCTGGTTATGGCAGCACCGCTAAAATGTTAGGCCAAGCCGCAGTTTGTTTAGCCAACATTAAAAAGGAAGATAAACCTGGTGGCTTTTGGACCCCTGCTACTATTTATCAAGACGACCTAGTAACACGCTTAATTGAAAAAAGCGGCCTAACCTTTGAATTGCTGGATTAATTGATACCCACATGAGCAGCCAAGTAACAAAGCTTGACTGCTCGCTGTTTAATCATAGGCACTTTTCAATAATAGTGTGTTTCACGACTCACAGATGCGATTCTTATTCGATTGGATATACTAGCCACTTGTTTCTTTTTCTTGATATCTCATGCCTATTCTATTCGCCCTATTATTACTCTTTTGCACCTCTGTATCCGCCGAAGATACAGGTAATTTAGTGCCTCGCAGTTTAGCCATGGGAGTGACTTATACATCCATTGATTCAGCACAGCTCTCTGACTCGCCGTACAAACTGAGCATCAATCAAACGAAAGTAAAGTTACCTATAGGTAAGTATCAATTATTCGGCAATACTTTTGTGCCTCAATTATCCTATGAAGAGACACAGTTTTCAGTCCCTAATCCCAATATTGATAATAGAATTTCTTTATATTCGTTAAACATACCCTTAATGTTTATTTCAAAAAGCAATATTAACTGGACCCGCATCCTTAGAGTCACACCTAGCTGGCATACGGACTTAAAAGCAAAAGACGAAGAGTCTTATTCGCTAATGGGGTTACTGTTGTGGCGCTATCACAATACTGACTCCCCCCACAGTTACACCTTGGGTTTTGGTGTGAACCGGCTGTTTGGTGAATACAAACCCATCCCAATGATATCTTATGGTTACCAAACATCTCCACATACCCGAATTAACGTGGGGTTTCCTATCACTAAGATCGAGCACAGATTACATCAAGATTGGTCGGTGTTTTCTGCTTTTGGGCCCATGGGTGGTAATTGGCGTTATGACGCAAGAAACACTGAACAACGGTACAATTTATCCTATCAAAGCTGGGTCGCCACACTGGGAGTGCGCCGCCACTTAGCTGGTGATTTTTGGCTAACGTTTCAATGGGGGCAGAGTTTTGAGCGCAAATTTGACGTGAATAACAATACTATCGACAGTGAAGAAGTGAGCATCGATGACGCTTCAGTTTACTTAATCAGCATAGGCCTTCACCCTTAATCCCCAATCATCAACTTGTATACCGTACTCAACATGGTATCTTGAGCCTAATATTTATCAGTAAAGAATTACCATGCCAGATAACGTATTACACCAGCGAATTGAAGAAGCCCTTAAAGCCATCGTGCCGTTTGCATTGCAAGCGGATGAGATACTTGAAGGACTGTCTCAAGAGAATAAAGCAAAATTTAAGGCCATTTTTCCTGACAATAGCCCGTTTAAAACCGCTGGCAACCGCTTTTTACCTTATATGGAAGAACTGGATGAGGATTTTAAAAGTCTTCCAGAAATGAATGATCCAGCCTTCGAAGCTCTATTAACCGACATCGTAAAAAAAATGGAAGTCATTCAAATTGTATTACAAGGGTTCCATCAGTTACGTGATTACGACGATGAAGAAGAAAACCCAAATCGCCCTCTAAATAGTTAATTACGCTTCGTAAAACATAAAAAAGGTAAGCCATGCTTACCTTTTTTATGCCTTTAAAGCTAGTTTAAAACAGGTTGAGAATATTGCTGATCAAACTGCTCTGCTGTCATTAAATGCCCGCTGGCTTCATCCCACAAAACATATTTAAACGATTTGAATATGTCTTTTAAACGAATGGTAGGTACATTTTTAAATAAGTATTCATATTCTTCATGGCATTGGCGCAATTTATAATTGGGAATACGTGCTGATAAATGATGCACATGGTGATAACCAATATCAGCGGTAAACCAATGCAAGATTCGCGGTAAATCAAAATAACTGGTGCCTTCAATGGCTGCGGTGTTGTAATCCCAATTTTGATCCCCCACCGCATACGAGCCTTCAAAATTATGCTGCACAGTAAATAAAATAATCCCTAACGCCCCAGCCAATGATAAAGCAATCAAATACACCACCATAAAAGCAGCTGCACCAAAATACCAACAACCACAAATAATCAAACTGATCAGCACAATATTATTCGCCGCCATGTGACGGTATTCTTTCCAGTTTGCCCAATAACCCGTTTCAAATTCCTCTGCTATTTGCTTAAAGCTGGTTTTAGATGATGATAATTTAGATTGAGTAGCGTAAATACAAAACTGCAAGCTGCCCTTAATCCAAGTAAAGCGTGGTGTGAAAATAAAATACATAAATCCCGCAAAAGGTGCCAACGCTATATTGCGACTATTGACATATGAGCGTTGTTTTTTCTGTGATAACTTAGCGTACTCTTCTGTGGATAATACCGCTAATGGCCCGCGATATTTATTCCAATTACCATTGGTAGCATGATGATAAGCATGGTGCTTTGACCAGACATATTCAGGCACACCACACAAAACCCCCATAATAAAACCCGTCACTTTATTTTGCCAAGGCTGCACAAACAAACAACCGTGCCCCGCATCATGCATCATCATGAATACGCGCATAATAAAAAGTATCAAAACACCAATACAAAGGGCGGTTAGCCAGTAAGAAATTTCTTGGGTGATAATGGCTAAATAGAAAAGTAAAAAATATGGAAAAATAGTTGAGAGTACTTGATAAAGTGCAAATCCATTATGCCTAATAGCATATTTGGATATGAGATCTTGTTTTTTTTGTTTTAATTGATCAGTTGCGTTCATAGCGATTTTCCAATGTATATCACTTATATAGTGATGAAATCAGTGATTTCAGCATACACCAGTTTACTCTATGAGCCTTACACTTAAGGTAAGTTGGCAGCTTTGCCCCTATTTGGTTGCGCACGATGAACAAACACGGATAGCTTTTGTGTTTTGTTGCTTAGCTAAATTGAATATTAAGACTGATTCAGCACAGGGTAATAAATATCACCCCAGTTTTCTTGCTCTGCGTGAAGCATAATTTCAATCATTGTGGGGACAAGTGTTGATAATAACTGCACGCCATCCGTTACCTGCTCACGATTAACGTGGCTGCCATAAGTAGCGCCGCCATGAATCAACTGATTACGCAAAACAAATAAACGATCAAGCACAATGCCTAATAGATCAGGGACATTCTGCCGACTTAAATGATTTAGCGCCGATACACTTAATTGGTCAAAGCGTTCACGCCAAGCATCGCTATTTACATCTTCACGCTTGGCTTGCCAAAAACCACTGTACACATAAGGGTTTTTGATAAGTGCTTTCACTGGGCCAGAATAGGTTTGCCAAAGGCACGCGTATATTTTTTTATCTGCATCATGGCTCACCAGTTTTTCGACAAAACCTTGAAAGGCAAACCGCTCAGCTAATGATTCGCTACCACCTTGGTCCACTGCATAACATGCGTTAAACGCAATCCATAAACTCACCAATTGTAAATCCATGTCATCGTGTTGTTTGGCCGCACAATTGAGCCAACTTAGTGCACGATGCAAACGCGTACCATGAATATCTGAAAAGTTTTCACGCTTTGATTTTAACAGTTTCTTGAGTTCGTCATGTCGTTGTTGCAATGCCATATTATTTATTCTTTTGGCTAAAACAGGAATGCATCAAAGTAAAACAGATGGCGAGCGTAAAGGGAAGTTTGTATAGATGTGAGATGTGAGATGTGAGATGTGAGATGTGAGATGTTTTATAAGGTAATTGTACGAACTCGCATCTGCGAGTGAATCATTCATGTTTTAAACCATTACAAAATTGCATAGGATACAGCTACTGCTATTCGGTCGCTGGTGCGACCTCGTACATAGGATATTTAAATTGTATATTAATGGGTTACGCTGCAGCAGTGTCTTCGCTTGTGACTTCACTTTTGCCATTGGTTGAGGCATCTTGAATATCAACTCGAAATATAGGGTTTGTTAGATATAAAAAAACCGCTTGTCTTATAAAAGCCAAGCGGTTTTATCATACCAACTAAATGATTAGTGGTGGTGACCACCTACACCGTGCACATGGCCATGGGCCAGCTCTTCAGCTTCTGCTGGGCGTACTTGCTCAATACTTACATCAAAGGTGATAGTTAGACCGGCTAACGGGTGATTGGTATCCACATCCACGTTGAATTTACCCACCTTAACGATGGTGACATCACGCATACCGTTATCGGTATTCACTTTAACCGCTTGGCCTTTTTGTAGCTTACCTTTTGTTGCCAAGTGTTTAATTGGAATGCGTTGTACACCGGCTTCGTTACGCTCACCATAAGCTTGCTCTGGTGTTAAGGTAACTTGAAATTGATCACCCTCGTTTTTGCCTGCAAACTCAGCTTCTAGTGCCGGTAGAATATTGCCATGACCAAACAAAAACGTCATTGGATGACCATTGGTGCTGGTTTCAAATGCTTTGCCGTCTTCACCAGCTAGGGTGTAATGAAAGTACACAACACTGTCTTTTTCGATGCTCATTTTTCTTCCTACTGTGTTAATTTTTCAATTAACCATTTTTATATAAAGGTGACTGTTTTAACGCACAATAGCCCGCGTTAAATACAAAATGTTACCAAGGTAACGTCTGGCCGTTGCTATGCCAAAAACCACCAGTATTGTCTAACGTTAATTCAGCTGTGCGCTCTAAAATACCTTTGGCCGCTTGATCCGGTGTCATGTCACCATTAAAACCAACCATGCGTGTTTGCACAAAACCTGGGTGAACCACGGCAACTGCAACACCTTTTGGTTTAAGGTCCATGGCAAATGACTTAGTGAACGCATTTAATGCGGCTTTACTGGCACGGTAACCATAGTAGGCACCACTGGTATTATCTTCGATGCTGCCCATACGGCTCGTGATATTCACCACTTTTGAGCCTTCCTTTAAAAATGGCAGCAAAGCATGGGTCACTTTTAAAGGTGCTAGTGCATTGACTTCAAATTGCTCACGAATTTGATCCACTTCCATGGCATCTAGGGTTTCATTTTTAAATAAGCCCGCATTGTTAATTAGAATATCTAATTTAAAATCTGGGCCTTGGGCCAATTCAAGCACTTGAGTGACGGAATCCATGGCATCATCTAGCGTCAGGTCGATACCGCTGATCACAAGATCGGCAAGATCTTCGATTTCATCAGAGCTTTCGCGGCATACCGCAATCACTTCACAACCCTGGGCCACGTATTGTTGAGCCATTGAAAGACCGATACCACGATTAGCGCCTGTTATTAATACTACTTGTGACATACTGACCTCTACCTTGAATGTTGCGGGTTATTTTACATAGATCGACGCATTTTACTGACTTTACCGCCAAGAGGCACCTATGGTTTATGGTATCTGTGTAAAAAGCCTGTTCTAAGGAGTTTTATGATTGAGAAAGTGGTCAACCCGTCCTGTTTACGCAATCAACAACCCATATTAGAAGCTCTTGAGCCTTGGTTGTCAGCCCATGGGCAATTGCTAGAACTAGCCAGTGGCACCGGTCAACATGGGGTTTATATTGCACAGCACGTGCCTCACATTACATGGCAGTTAAGTGAGCACCCATCCCAAGTTGCGCTCTCCCAACCTTGGCAACAAGACGCGATGTTAGCCAATGTATTACCCTGCATTGAGATAGATATCAGCCAACCAACATGGCCTATTGAAGGGTGTCAGTTTCAATACGGATTTTGTGCAAATTTATTGCACTATGTAAGCGAAAAAAGCGTTGATCATATTTTTAGTGCCATTAGCCGGGCACTCAATAAACAAGGTTTATTTTTTTGCTACGGGCCGATTAACGAGAATGGCTTTACCAGTGAAGGTAACGCCCGTTTAGATAAATGGTTAAAAGAGGAGGTCAATCCAAAGGCGGGTATAAAAGAGCTGAGTTTTTTACAAACCAGAGCAAAACAGTACGGCTTATCACTGAAGCAACGCTTAAATTTACCGGCTAATAATGTGATTTTAATATTTGAAAAATGATAATGAGGTGACAAAAGAGAGTGTTGGCTGCGCCTGATTCATTATTCCGTGGATTAAAATAATGCAATCACAACATCCATTTAAGCGCAGCCAGATCCTTGGCGACTTATGTAAAGACAGTTACAAAGATCCGTTTGCGACCGCTTTATGGGGGTACCCCTAAGTCTAGGCTTAATCCGTTAAGCTTATGTATATTAACGGCCCACTTACCATAAGCTTTAATAAAAATTAATACGGCGAAGTTTGTGTACCATGGTCATGATTAAGCCACTCTAGATCAAACTGATTTAACCAACCTAAGCTCGCTTGAGTATCCCCTTCGCTAGGTCGATACTCCGCAGACACATAGCCATGGTAATGGCTATTTTTAATGTCTTCGAAAATCGTTTTGAAATTCAGGTTACCACTTAAAGGCTCGCCTCTTCCGGGTACATCTGCAAATTGAATATGACCAATCATATTAGCGTGATGACGTAAGGTTTCATCAACATTGCCGTCCATGATTTGCATATGATAAATGTCATACTGCATTTTTAAATTTGGCTGATTTAACTCAGCTAAAATATCCAGCATTTGTTGTGTGTGGTGGATAATAAAACCCGGCATGTCTTTGGTATTCACCGCTTCAAACGTCACTAATATATTATGCTTTTGCATCACTGTGGCCGCTTTGGTTAAGTTCTGCTTAAGAGTTGTCATATATTGGGCGTGCCTAGCCTTATCCAAACAACGACCTGGCAATACATTCACCATTTTTACATCCAGTGCTTTGGCATAAATGTAAGCTTGCTTTAGTGCGTCTTCGAATTGTGCTTCTTTGCCCGTCACACAAGCAAGGCCTTCACCGCCTGTCATCAGGTCATCGGCTGGGACATTGATCAAACACACATTGACACCGGCCTGCTGTTTAGCCGCCACCAAATCAGCCACGTTTTCATCGTAGGGAAACTGTATTTCTACTGTTTTAAAACCGGCATCTGCCGCTGCTTGGAATCTCTCAAGTAACGGCACCTCTGTGAAGAGCAAAGATAAATTCGCGACAAGTCTCATGATGAGGTCTCCTATTTTTGCCCGTCATTCGCGCTATCACTATTGAGCATAGCTTCATATAGCGTGACCAAGGTGGCTGGGTCTTTATCGGCAAAACCGTGACTGGCGTGCTGGCGCATCAGTTGCGCGCCTAAACCCGCCATTGGGGTGGCGCTACCCAGTGCCTTGCCCAGGTCACCTGCCATATCGAGATCTTTAAGCAAGGTTTTTACATGCCATTTAATTTCATCAAAATCCTGTATTGCCATTCTGGACCCCGTTAGCTGTAGCGGCGTGCTATCGGCAAAACCACCCGTTAAGGCTTGTGGAATTTTTGCAGCATCAACCCCTGCTCGTTTCGCCATGGCCATCACTTCAGCAATCACCAATACATTGCAGCTAACAATCATTTGATTACAAATTTTGGTGGTTTGCCCTGAGCCGCTCTTACCCATATACGTTAAACGTTGGCCAAGGTTAAGTAATAATGGCTCTACAGAACGTACAACATCTTCATCCCCACCTGCCATCATGGCTAATGTGCCGGCCTGTGCACCGGCGACACCGCCTGAAACAGGACAATCGACCCATGAGACACCCTTGCTTGAAACCTGTTGGTGTAAAGCCTGTGTGGCATCAGGGCTAATGGAGCTAAAATCCACAATAATTTGACCAGCACGCAAGTGAGGAAGCAGTGATTCAGTAACCTCTTGCACCGCTTGGGTATTAGAAACACACAACATAATAACATCGCAATTGTGCGTAAGATCAGCAATAGATTGAGCTTGAGAAGCACCGAGCTCAACCAAGGGTAAACACTTGGCAGTATTGCGGTTCCATACCGTTAACGGAATATTCGCAGTAAGTAAACGCTTACACATCGGCAGACCCATTAAGCCAATACCAATAAAACCAACGTTTGTCATAATGATCCTATACTTTTTGTATCTTGAATCATCTATTCTAACAAAAGGAAGATACAATTCAGTGAATTAACCGCATCCTGTTCGCTAACTCCGACAGGGTGTTCTAAGCTTACATACAGTATAACAGTGGACGTCAGTATGAATTTATCTAGCTTATTTGATCACAGCCAAAACCTACCGAATATCCCAAAGGTCGTACAAGAACTCATTCAGACCTTTAACCAATCTGATTTCGACATGGATGAAATCGCAAAGAAAATCAGTTTAGACCCGGTGCTCACAGCCAAGGTGCTGCGACTTGCAAATTGTGCGCATTATGGTGTGAGTCGTACGATTTCAAGTACAACCGATGCCTCGGTATTACTGGGTTTCTCAACCCTTAGGACCTTGGTATTAGCCTCCGGTATTACGGGGGCTATGCAAAGCCCGCCAGGATTTAACCGCAAAGAATTTTGGCGAGATAACTTTGCTGTTGCCGCCATTGCTAAATGGATGGCGCCATACTGCAAGATCAACCCCGAAACAGCATTCACCTGTGGCATGTTGCACAGTATTGGCGAGCTACTCATTCAATTGTTGGCACCACAAGAAGCCAAAAAAATTCAAGCAGCGGTTGAAGCCGGAGGCAAACTTTCTAGCGTTGAACATGCAATGCTGGGTTATACCTATGCCGATGTGGGCGCTGAGTTAGCGAAACGCTGGAAATTTCCTGATGAAATTGCTGACGGCATTCTCTATCACTGCCATGACGATTTAGCTAATTTAGAGCAACCCTTAGCCGGTTTATTGCACTTGGCTTTGTATGTACATACTTGCCATAAAATGGGATTGTCAGCACAAGAAATCCTAAATGATTTCCCTCTGGATATTGCTAAGGCAATTGGCATGGATACTGACAAAGCGCTGTCAGACCTTGAACATGTGGATGGTATTGAATCAGGCATGGATACGCTATTAGACGATATTGCCTAAACATTTATTCATCTGCATCAACTGAACACAAAACAAGCTACCTAATAGGTAGCTTGTTTTGTTTTTAAACTTGAAAAGTACCAACGGCCAATCATCATTAAAGCAAATATTAAAAGTGGCACCGCAATTAAATTCAACGCAAACCAGCCGTAATTAAACACTATCCAGCCTGCTGACAATGACATGATTGCTTGAGTGCTAAATACACAAAAATCATTCATAGCTTGAACCGTAAAACTTTCTTGCTTGTCATATTGCTGAGATAACAAAGCGGTTCCCCCTACAAATAAGAAGTTCCAACCTATACCTAAACATACTAAAGCACTCCAATATCCCCAGTAGCTTTGATCAACAATTGCAATGGTAATAGCCACGCTCATGACAATTAAGCCAAGCAATAACATGGTGAACAAACTAAATACTCGAAATAAAAATGGCGCAAATAATGATGGTATAAACATGGCCATAATATGACTTTGAATCACCGTCTTTGTATCATCCAGTGGATAATTTTGAATCTCACTCATGCTTACAGGGGTTGCCGTCATAATTAAACTCATGACACCAAATGCAACCGCAGCACTAGCTATCGCAGCACCAACTCCGGGCAATGAAAATAACTTAAACCACGAACGTTTAATATAAGCAGAGTCTGGCACCGAATTAATCACCGCAAACGGCATCACACTTAATAGTATTAATAACGCCACATGACATAGCGCTAATAAAATAAAACTGCCACTAAAGGATTTGGTAAATAAATCTTTTCCCTGCATCGCAATCTCAGGCCCAAGCCAAGCGGCCACTAAACCACCTAACATGACGACACTGGCTGTTATGGCTACTTTATCTGCCGACACCCATTCAATGGCGGCAAAGCGAAACTGCTGAACAAAAGCCATGTGTATGCCCAGTAAAAAAACACTAAAACATAGTCCAAAAAAATTCTCATCGCGAACACTATAAAAGGCCAGAATTGACCCTAAGATAGCGATCAACGTGGCGTATACAAAACCACTGCGTCGACCAATACGTTTCATAATAAATGCTGCCGGCATACTACTCACTGCGCCCCCTACTACCAATGCCGCCACAGGTAATGTAGCCAATGCATGAGTTGGCGCAAACAACACACCTAAAAATCCCCCCACAAAAATGACGAGAGGTGCACTCAGCATACCAAGGGCTTGTGCAATGGCTATCAACCAAACAGGATACGGAATCGTAAACACTTAGGCGTCCTTTAAAAATGAAAAAAGCATCTAGTGATGCTTTTAGTGTATTGAGTATGCCTATTTTTTATAATGCATCAAACTCAAGAATAGACCATGCTGATCTATTTAAAGTCTATATCGTTGCAACTTAGCTTATTAATGTGCGTTAAAAGCGTGCATGCAGTTCACCACAACGAATTTCAGCCTGTTCAACTGTGCGGTTTATAATATCTTGCACACTTGGCTGATCTTCGATTAAGCCTTGAGTTTGCCCAATAAATTGCACACCGGTATCTAGGTCACCATCGACTGTTGCCGCTTGAATTTTTTTGGTTGCTGCACCAAATAAACTTAACAGTTTTATTTTATCAAACTGCACAACTAGGCCTGCAAGAATAGTCGTAACCGGCATATTGGCAATTTTTGCAGCTTGCACACTTAATAGTGCAGCCTTTATAAAGCTAATCGGCTTCTTCATGGCTTTAACAGACCCCGGGGTTTTCATGACTCGAGCATATAAACCATCAAAGTTATTGCCATAAATGGTTTGATTTTCATCACGTTCAACCACGGCATCTTTGGTTTTTTGATGCAGCGGGCTTTCTTTACTGGTGGCAAATCGTGAGCCCATGGCAATACCATCCGCCCCGAGTGCTAACGCTGCTAGTAAACCGCGACCATCTGCAAAACCACCTGTGGCGATAACTGGAATATTTACTTTAGATGAAATCGCTGGCACCAAGACCAAGGACGTGACATCGCCACCGTGAGCAGCGGCTTCATGACCTGTAACCAGTAACGCATCCGCGCCAATTTTTTCAGCACTTTTAGCGTGTTTCTCCGATACCACAGTAGCAATGACTTTGCCGCCATATTCGTGTGCGGCTTTTACAATCCAGTCACCTTTGCCCAAAGAAAAATTAATGACGGGTACTTTTTCCTCTAGTGCGACTTTTGCGTTATCGGTGGCCCCTGGCATCATTAGCGTTGCCCCAATACCAAACGGCTTGTCGGTTAACGTGCGAACTTTCCTGATGGCTTCTCGCGTTTGTTCTTTATTTAATGGCCCTGTAGCCAAAATGCCCAAGCCACCAGCATTGCTCACTGCGGCTACTAATTCAGGTGTGCTAATCCAGCTCATGCCGGGCAATAAAATTGGGTGTTCAATACCCAGTAATTCTGTAATTGGGGTTTTCATTTTATTCTCCGCATTTTTAAGCAGTATAACCCTTGTAGTGGGTAGAGAAACTGGCTTTAATGAACAAGTTATTAGCAGGAACAGACAATGTTTTTATTTTTAAGCGCTCAACTTTCTACTTTGACTTCCCTTATGTGGTGGCTACTGGCTTTTATACGCTAGGTTTCACCATGCCTGGCTGTTTCATGCTAGGCAATACACCTCACATTTAGCAGCCTTTTTTACTGACAGCATCAACAAGGAGCAGGCTGTGACATCGCAATTTAAACTAGGGTTAAGCTTAGCATTATTGGCAAGCTTTATGTTCTCTCTTAAACCCATCTTGATTAAAGAGGCGTATGCGCTTGGGGCCAATAGTGAAGGCCTGATGGTATTACGTATGTGGTTTGCATTGCCTTTTTATTTAGCGCTGCTGATTTTGCAATACCCGCAATTAGCCGCTAAAAAGCGTTACATTGCATCCGCTGTTGCCACTGGTTTTTTAGGTTACTTTTTATCTAGTTATTTAGATTTATGGGCACTAGAAAGTATCAGTGCCCATGCTGAGCGAATTATCCTCTACGCCTATCCAAGCCTTGTGGTATTAATTAAAGCGGCGTGGGATAAAAAAATGCCATCGAACAATGTGCTTTTTGCTGTGGTAATCGTTTACGCAGGGCTCATTGTACTGCTACCGGGAGAGTTCACTCTACATGGCTCTTGGTTCGGCTTATTACTCATGCTTTGCTGTGCTATTACGTTTGCTGTTTATGTTTTATTAAGTAAACCCTTAATAGAAAAACTTGGGGCAGGCTTATTTACGTCAATTGCCATGGTGAGTTCATGCCTTTTTACCCAAGTAAATTTGCTCAACACACCCATACAAGTCGTTTTAGATTACTCATTTAATATTTATGGTTATGGATTCGCGTTAGCTTTTTTTAGCACAGTAATTCCAAGCTATGCAATGAGTGCCGCCATTGCGCGCATTGGCTCTGAACGTACAGCCATTACTGGAACAACAGGGCCATTATTTACAACACTGTTAGCGGTTTGGATTCTAGGTGAAACTCTGACTATATTTCACCTAGCAGGGCTTGGGCTAGTGATATTAGGCGTATTTTTAATCAGTAAAAAATAAAACGTACTACGCCTATTAAATCGCTATTACGTTTTAGCTAAGTTCAGACAAGTCTTTTTTTAAACGAAAAAAACGCGTTATCTTGTAAAAGATAACGCGCTTCATTAAGCCTATGATTAAATTATAGGCTAAGGGTTTTCTCACCACGAGCAATACCCGACACACCTGTACGTACTGTTTCAAGAATACAGTTTGCACCAATGGCTTCGATAAATGCCTCTAGCTTGTCGGTCGCACCGGTTAGCTGAATGGTATAAACGTTTGCAGTCACATCCACAATTTGACCACGGAAAATATCCGCAGTACGTTTAATTTCAGCACGCTGTGAACCTGACGCTTTAACTTTAATTAACATCAGTTCACGCTCAAGATGCGCGCCTTCTGTTAGGTCAACCAGCTTAACCACTTCAATTAATTTATTTAACTGTTTGGTGATTTGCTCAATTACACGATCCGGACCGGACGTGGTAATGGTCATACGTGAAAGCGTTGGGTCTTCCGTTGGGGCAACGGTTAACGTTTCAATGTTGTAAGAGCGCTGAGCAAACAAACCTACCACTCGTGCCAAAGCACCCGGTTCGTTTTCTAATAAAATGGAAATTATATGTCTCATTAGGTGCGCTCCGTTTTACTTAACCACATGTCACGCATGGTTCCCATTGGCACCTGCATTGGGTAAACATGTTCTTCTGGATCTACTGCTACGTTTACAAATACTAAACGGTCTTTGTATTTACCAAAGCAGTCATCCATAGCACCTTGAAGCTGGTCTTTGGTTTCAACATTAATACCTACGTGACCATAACTTTCCGCTAACATGGTCCAGTCTGGTAGAGACTCCATGTAAGAACTTGAGTGACGACCTTCGTAGTTCATATCTTGCCACTGGCGAACCATGCCAAGATAACCATTGTTTAAGCAGAAGATTTTCACCGGAATACCGTACTGTAAACACGTCGATAATTCTTGAATGTTCATTTGAATCGAACCTTCACCGGTTACACATACCACCATTTCGTCAGGGAAGTTTAATTTAACACCCATGGCCGCAGGGAAACCAAAGCCCATGGTGCCAAGGCCACCTGAGTTGATCCAACGGTTTGGTTTATCAAACTTGTAATATTGTGCAGCAAACATTTGGTGCTGACCTACGTCAGAACAAATATACGCATCACCGTTAGTAGCCTTCCATAAACCTTCAATGGCTTCTTGTGGTTTTAACAAGCCGTTGTCGTTTTTCTCGTACTCGCCGCCATGACGCTTGCGCCATTCTTCAATTTGTTTCCACCAAGACTCAATGGCTTTTTGATCTGGTTTTTGGCCGATTTCAGCGATGGTTTCTAAGAAGTCATCCAATACGCTATCCACTGGGCCTACGATTGGAATATCAACCGTTACCGTTTTAGAAATGGAAGATGGGTCGATATCAATGTGTACAATTTTCGCATCTGGGCAAAACTTGCTTACCGCATTGGTTACACGGTCGTCAAAACGAGCACCAATGGCTAGGATCACATCAGAGTGATGCATGGCCATGTTAGCTTCATAAGAGCCGTGCATACCCAGCATACCCAAAGACTGACGATCAGTAGCCGGGTAAGCACCTAAACCCATTAGGGTTTGGGTAATTGGGTAGTTTAATTCACGTACCAATTTGCGCAGCTGCTCAGACGCTTGGCCTAATACCACGCCACCGCCTGAATAAATCATTGGGCGCTTAGCCGATAGTAATAACTCAACCGCTTTGCGAATTTGACCGCTGTGGCCTTTCGCTGGGGGTGCGTAAGAGCGAATTTTTACTTTTTTAGGGTAAGAGAATTCATGGCGATCATTTGGAATCGTCATATCTTTAGGAATATCAATTACCACAGGGCCCGGGCGACCAGACGTTGCAATGTAGAACGCCTTTTTCACCGTATCGGCAATTTCGCTTGGGTGCTTAATGCTGAAGCTGTGTTTCACGATCGGACGAGAAATACCCATCATATCGGTTTCTTGGAACGCATCATCACCTATTAGATGGCTCATTACCTGACCGGTAATCACGATCATAGGGATCGAGTCAGTAAATGCCGTGGCAATACCGGTAATGGTATTGGTTGCACCAGGGCCAGACGTTACCATTACCACACCGGGCTTACCGGTTGCGCGAGCGTAGCCATCAGCCATGTGAGTGGCCGCTTGTTCGTGACGAACTAAGACGTGCTTGACCGCTTCTTGTTGATAAAACGCATCATACACGTGTAACAAGCTACCACCTGGGTAACCATAAACATATTCAACACCCTCTTCGTGAAGGGAGCGAACTAACATTTCTCCGCCGGAAAGCATTTCCACCGTTTTTTCCTCTCATCCGCAAGCTCGCCTTGTGCGAGCTGGAAATTCATTGCAATAGGATTGTTTGACGCTAAACCATCGTCAAATCTACCGCACCGTACTGGTATTCAACCAGGATGTAACGGGTGATGAAAAACTTGTAGTTATTCACCAAGATCAGCTGCATCTTAGGCAACCGATTCGAATTCGGCTGGGCTGAGGTCATCAGTCCAGAAAGATCACCAAAAGCCTGTACGGGGGTGTCCGTTAGAGGCTGAAAATTTGGGCTGCTAATTTTGACAGCACCACTCTTTAAGTCAAGCCAAATCAGGCCTTATAGCCTTGATTTTGCTTGACATTTAATGCTTTGAGCACTCAGTGCTTTGCTTTTGTGCAAAAAACGTTAAAGTTGCTCTTTATTGAACTTATAAACACAAAAAGAATTCACACTATGCGCGTAATAACCTTACTTTTTACCCTGTTTTTACTGGCTTCAGCTCACGCAGGACAAGTTTACAAATGGACTGATGAAAACGGCCAAACCCACTTTTCCCAGTTTCCACCAGCAAAAGCCCCCGCTGAGAACATTGAAGTCAACACGCCAAAGGCCGCCAATTCTAAGCAAGCCACCGAGCAATTACAAAAAATGCGTCAACAACTGCAAGAACAAGTGGTGGACCGCACCACAGAATCAGCAGAAGAAAAGCAAGCGGCAGAAGAAGCACAGCGCATGGCCGAAAACTGTAAAAAAGCCAAGCAACGCTTAATTGATCTTAAAAACAACGGTCGTATTTACAAAACCTTAGAAAATGGCGATCGCGAATGGTATGACGAAAAAGGTCGTGAAAACCTAATCAAAGATGCACAAAAAGATGTGACAAAGTACTGCTCGAAGTAACAATATTTGAATCATTTAAACAGCAAGCTGGCTGACTATTCAGCCAGCCAAATGCAACTGGCCATGCGCCCTGTCACACCATCACGGCGATAACTAAAAAACCGAGATTCATCCGTAAACGTGCAAAACTCTCCGCCATAAACCCGTTTTACTCCAGCCGCCAGCAAGCGAACACGCGCCAGTGAATACAAGTCAGCCAGCCACTTTTTGGCATTATTTGAGGGTTTAAAACAAACGGCACAAGCTGGATTTTGAGTGGTAAAGGCGTCTTTGACTTCTTGCCCTACTTCAAATACATCAGGACCAATGGCAGGCCCCAACCACGCCATAACTTGATCAGCTTGATCAAATTCATTCACTGTATTTTCCAGCACACCATCAAGTAAACCACGCCAACCTGCATGGGCTGCGGCCACTTGAGTGCCTTGCGTATTACAAAACAACACAGGCAAACAATCTGCTGTCATAACGGTACACACTTGATTAGCAGTATTGGCAAAACTGGCATCCGCATCACACACACCTTTATAGTTGGATGTATGTATTACATGAGTACCGTGAATTTGGTTCAACCATAAAGGTTGTGCAGGTAAATATTGCACTAATCGCTGGCGATTGAGCTGCACATGTTCAATGTTATCCGCCACATGCAAACCCAGATTCAAAGCATCATAAGGGGCAAGACTCACCCCACCTGTTCTGATGGTGCTTAAGCACTTAACGTTTTTAGGTGCCGGCCAATTAGGCTGAATAAAATCCAATGCTTGAGTCATTAGTAATCCGCTGAGCCGTGATGCTCTGCGTCGTATCTTAACTCATCCAGCAGCTCTTCAAAGTCTTCCGGTAAATCCACTTCCCAGCTAACAAGCTTGTTAGTTGCAGGGTGATGTAATTCTAATTTTTTTGCATGCAGTGCTTGGCGTGGAAAATCTCGTAAGACTTCACGCAACTCATGGCTGACCCCTTTTGGTAAGCGCACACGACCACCATAAGTGGCATCACCCACCAGCGGATGCTGAATATGAGCCATATGCACTCGAATTTGGTGAGTACGGCCCGTCTCTAATTTCACACGAACATGGGTATGGGTTGGAAACTGAGACAGTATTCGATAATGGGTAATGGCTTCTTTACCCGTTGGATGCACCGCCATTTTTGTACGGTCTTTCATATGGCGAGCAATGGGCTCTTTTACAGTACCACCACCGGTTAATGTACCCTGTAAAACCGCCTCATATTCACGGCCCATTTCACGTGACTGCAATTGCTCAACCAAATGGTTTTGGGCTTGTAAGGTTTTTGCCACCACCATTAAACCCGTGGTGTCTTTATCTAAGCGGTGAACTATGCCTGCTCGGGGAATGTTTTGTAGCTCTGGACAGTGGTACAACAAGCCATTCAATAATGTGCCGGTATGATTACCTGCCGCTGGGTGCACCACAAGATTCATGGGCTTATTGATGACGATGATATGCTCGTCTTCAAACACGATAGGAAAATCAATTTTCTCAGGTAGCCATTCGCCTTCAGCCTGCATGACCACATCAATTGTTAGTATTTCACCGCCCACCAATTTTTCCTTGGGTTTACGCATTTCACCATCTACGGTCAAATTGCCATCCACTATCCAGGTTTTTAAGCGAGCACGACTGTAATCAGGGAAGAGCTGAGCCGCAATTTGGTCAAAGCGCTTGTTGCCCAATTCATTGGGGATCTTGATGCTGTGTTGAATCTGTTCTGACATGGTTAAACCTTTGAACTAAAGCGCCCATTGTGAATCACACCTAGTTAAGCCTGTGTCTTGCCCTAAACGGCCAAAAGACACATAAGTAACCTTGGTGATTAGCGCGCCCTATGGTTAAATTGCGCGCTGACACAACAATAACAGTAAATATTTTGAAGATTATATCAGATAGACCTATGCGAATTCTCTTGATCCTTGCTACAAGCTTCATTTTAGTGGCCTGTTCCAGTGACGGTAAGCGTCCTGGCGATGAAATGACCGAACGTGAAATCTACGAAAAAGCCGTAGAGGCCATTGATAACGAGAATTACTTTCTGGCCATTGAGACATTACAGCAGCTAGAAAATAAGTACCCTTTTGGTAATTTCAGCGAGCAAGCTCAGTTAGAAATGATTTTTGCTCAGTTTAGCGCACAAGAATTAGAAGGTGCTCGCGCCAGTGCTGAGCGCTTTATCCGCTTGCACCCAGAACACGAGAACGTAGATTACGCTTACTACTTGAAAGCGTTAAGCAGCTACGAGCTGGGTTTAAGCCTAGTTGAGCGCTATTTTGCTGATGACGAATCGCAGCGTGACCCGCAACCTGCTCGTGACTCATTCCAAGAGCTAAATGAATTAATTCGTAAATTCCCAGAAAGCCAATATGCTCCCGATGCTCGCCAGCGCATGATTTACCTGCGTGACCGTTTAGCTCTTCATGAAGTGCATGTGGCTCATTACTACCTTAAACGCCATGCTTATCTGGCCGCCGCTAACCGTGGCCGTAATATTGTTGAAAATTACCAAGGCACTAAACATGTTGCTAAAGGGTTAGCTTTGATGGTTGAGGCCTATGAGTTACTAGGCCAGCAAGACCTGGCAGATAAAAGCTTAGCGGTTTTAAAGGCTAACTTTCCCCAGTACCCACAACTTAAAAATGGTAAATTAGTTCACAGCGGCTGGGCGCAAAAAGATCGTAAAAGCATTTGGAATGTCATTACTTTAGGTTTGATTGATTAACCATCAACCAGCTTTCATAAAAAAACCGACACGTTTGTCGGTTTTTTTATGGGCCTAATAAACACGTTGTATTTAATGACCAATCTTCCAACCATTGGTAATCGGATAGCGACGGTCACGGCCAAAGCCTCTTTGAGTCAGGCGCACACCCACTGGTGCTTGACGACGCTTGTACTCATTAACATCCACTAAGCGCAGCACTCGGCGCACATCTTCTTCGACAAAACCTTTGGCCGTGATACTCACCGCACTTTGATCTTCTTCAATATATAAACGTAATATCTCATCCAAAATAGGATAAGGCGGCAATGAATCTTCGTCTACTTGATCCGGTGCAAGCTCTGCCGATGGTGGGCGTGTAATCACTCGCGGGGGAATCACTTCTTCTATGGTGTTACGGTATTTAGACAATTCAAAAACCAAGGTTTTATAAACGTCTTTTAATACACCAAAGCCACCAGCCATATCGCCGTACAAAGTGGCATAACCCACGGCCATTTCACTTTTATTGCCTGTGGTTAACACCATGTACCCTTTTTTATTGCTCATGGCCATTAACATGACACCACGACAACGGCTTTGCAGGTTCTCTTCTGTTGTGTCGACTTTTGTGCCAGCAAACTCATCACTGAGTATTTCCATAAAGCTGTTATACATGGGCTCAATCGGCAATACCTTGTATTGCACACCTAAACGATTCGCTTGATCTTCAGCGTCGTGCAGACTCATTTGAGAAGTGTACTTAAACGGCATCATCACCGCTTCGACTCGCTCTTTACCTAACGCGTCAACCGCTATGGCCAAGGTTAAGCCGGAATCAATACCGCCAGACAAACCTAATAACACCCCTTTAAAGCCGTTTTTATTGACATAATCTCGTACGCCCAGCACTAGCGCATCATAGATATTGGCCAACTTTTCTTGCTCAGCAGCTTGTGTGCCTTCGATGATCTGACAGGCACCTTGATCAAACCTTAACGTAACCACATCGAGGGCTTCTTGATAATGAACGCTACTCGCACACACGTCACCCTGCGCGTTGACCACTAATGAGCCACCATCAAATACCAGTTCATCTTGGCCACCAACAAGGTTTACATACACTATTGGCATATTCCCTTGCTGCGCACGTTGTTTAAGTAAATCTTTACGATGTTGTGATTTATCAATATGAAAAGGTGATGCATTTAAATTCAGCATGCATTGTGCGCCGTTTGATTTGGCATCCGACATAACATTGTCTTGCCATATGTCTTCACACACACTGATTGCACAAGACACGCCTTTAATATTCACAACTGTGCTGGTTTGCCCAGGCGTAAAATAACGCTTTTCATCAAATACTTGGTAGTTGGGCAAATGTTGCTTAGCGTACTCATATTCACAAGTGCCATTAAAATAAACACCTGCCATATTAAATAACTGGCCATCCACTCGCTTTGGGTAACCTATGACAATATAAATGGGTAGGTTTTCTTGCTTGATCAGCTCGATGGCTTCATTAATACGCGTATCAAGGCTTGAGCGAAATAATAGGTCTTCAGGTGGGTAACCGGTAAGAGTTAACTCAGGAAAGACAACGACGTCAGCGGCGCCTTCAAGCGCTTGCTCTGCGCACTCAATTACACGCTGAGCATTGCCTGCGATATCACCTACTAACAGATTAATCTGCGCTAAACAGACCTTAAGAGTTTGTTCGGACACCATTACTACCTTGATTCCAACCACGAAAGCCCCGTATTCTGCGAGAATTGTAAACTTTGGGCAATCAAAACCATGCAGTCATCCCATCGCCAGCACCCTATTTACCCATTTTATGGGTATTTCTCCTTAGGTGTGGCCTCGTTATTCATCGGCTTTTACCTATTTGAAGAGCAACTTCACTGGTGGCAAGCCGATGCCCCCAAAATGCTGCCCATTGTTTTAGGCTGCTACCTAGCGCTGGCTATTACCAATATTGCCCAATCTAAACGCCAAGATGTGTTTCGTTTAGATCGTTTTTTGGTCAATCAAATGATTGAGATCTTGATCATGGGTGTATTGATGATTTACATCACCCCAAACCAACAAGACCTTGCTCTTATTTTGTTATTCCATGTGGGGATCGGTAATTTACTGGTAAGCAAGCGCTATGGTTATTTATTAGCCGCCATGGCCACTATCATGGTCTTGTCTCAGGGTTTTTTACACCCGCTTAGCATTGTGACCGACAGAACATTATCAGGCAGCTTGATCTGTATATTGTTTTTTATTGAAACCTTCTTAACACAAGTGATGCGCTCTAACTTCAAGGAAGTCGAGATCGAAGCAAAACTCACACGGGAACAACTTAATAGTTCTGCCAAGTTAAACGATTTAATCATTGAACGCATGCATACCGGTGTGTGTTTAATAAACAATGCAGGACACGTCATTCGTGTGAACCGAGCAGCTCAAGAGCGTATTCCAAATATTCAGTTACATCAATTGATGCCCGAGCCACTGTTTGAGCGCTTTAAATACTGGCAGGAATATAACCTGCAAAATGAAAATGAAGTCAGCGTCACCTTCGAAAAAAACATCAGCCCTGTTTTTATTTATTTTGCCAGCATTGATGACAACAGCACCCTTATCTTTATGGAGAATAAAGAGACAGTGATGCGCAAAGCCCATCAGTTTAAATTAAATTCGTTAGCCAGAATGGCCGCAAGTATTGCCCATGAAATTCGCAACCCACTAAATGCTATTAGTCACGCATCTCAATTACTGGCAGAAAACCAAACCCTTGCATCTCAAGATAAGCGACTGTGCGATATTATTTTTAATCACTGCCAACGTATGGATGCCATCATTAACAACGTCATGCAGATTAGTAAGCGCAAACCATCTGACTTAAAGTGGATCCAATTAAACCACTGGTTAGTTGATGTAAGCCATGAATTAAGTGAGCAGTTCAACTGCTCAATTCATGTAAAAGGGGATACGTTAGATGTCCGATTCGATCCCTCTCAATTACATCAAATACTGTTAAACCTTACTCAAAATGCCACTCGATACGGCGGTGCGAATCATATTAACGGTATTAGCATTCACTTATTACGAATCGACAATCGCCCATGTCTTCGCTTTAGGGACTCAGGTCCTGGCTTAAACACTGAGGTACTTGAGTTTCTTTATGAGCCATTCCATACAACGTCAGCCGACGGTACGGGACTTGGACTGTATTTAGTCAAAGAGCTGTGTGAAGCCAATCACGCTGAAATACGTTATGATCAAACTTATAAAAATGGGGCCCAGTTTGATATTTTATTCGCCCATGATTTCGGCAAGCACAAGGATACAAAATGAGTCATATCCTCATCGTGGATGACGAACCCGATATTCTAGAACTCATTTCTATGACCATTGATCGCTTAGGCTTTCACTATGAAACCGCATGTTCGGTGGCCGATGCCAAGCATCAATTAAAGCAAAGAGAATTCGATCTTTGCTTAACTGACATGCGATTACCTGACGGTTCTGGTCTTGATTTAGTAGGCCATATTCAAACCCAGTATGAAAGCATGCCTGTAATTGTATTAACCGCTTATGGCAGTGTGGATATTGCAATTGATGCTATGAAGCAAGGGGCTTTTGACTTTTTATCCAAACCGGTTGAACTTGAAAAGCTTAAAACAACCATTAAATCGGCCCTTTCATTATCAAACGATATTGAAACACCTAGCACAGATGCCAGCGACATTCCGAGTATGATTGGAAAGTCTTGCGCCATGACACAATTAAAGGGACAAATAAAAAAGGTTGCACGCAGCCAAGCACCCGTTTTTATCCACGGTGAATCAGGGTCAGGCAAAGAGCTTGTAGCCAGAGCTATTCATCAACTTGGCGCCAAACAAAACCAGCCATTTATAGCCGTTAACTGTGGTGCGATTCCATCAGAGTTAATGGAAAGTGAATTTTTTGGTCACAGAAAAGGCGCATTTACTGGTGCGACTCAAAATAAAGAAGGCTTTTTTCAAGCAGCCAATGGCGGCACATTATTTTTAGATGAAGTGGCTGACCTTCCCCTTTCCATGCAAGTCAAACTACTACGCGCCATTCAAGAAAATGTTATACGCCCCGTGGGCAGTGAAACAGAAGAAAGTGTGGATGTAAGGATACTGTCTGCCAGTCATAAAAACTTGCAAAACGAAGTGGCTAATCAGTCTTTTCGTGAAGATTTATTTTACCGTTTAGACGTTATTAATTTACAAGTGCCTCCTCTTCGAAATAGAAAAGAAGATATTACCGAACTTAGCCAACACATCATCAAACGTTTAACAACATCACTTGAAATACCGGCCATATCTTTGGATAAAAGTGCAATTGAAGCACTGGGCCAATATGATTTTCCTGGTAACATTCGTGAGCTTGAAAATATCCTACAGCGCGCCATGACACTCAACGATGGGCAAACCATTTACGCAACCGATCTAGCATTAAAGGCCGTACCCACAAAAAACACCTCTGCGCCACATGCACTGCAACCAGGGCAATCACTAGAAGAGTATCTTGAAGACATTGAGCGACAAATACTGAAAGACGCACTTGAACAATGCCGCTGGAATAAAACCGCCGCCGCAGAACAACTAGGTATGACGTTCAGGTCTATGCGCTATCGCTTGAAGAAACTGAATATTGAGTAAATTTTATACTTTTTTCTAAGTGAAATTATCCAGCAGCCCCTTACACTAGGTACACATTCTCAAATGACTGCATACAAGGAGGTATACAGTGCGAGGATTTACCTTAATAGAACTCATGGTTGCCATGGTTATACTTATGTCGTTCCTAGGCCTTGGTGTTCCCGCTATGCAAAACATGATCGAGCGTCATCACAGCCGCACTGACTTTTATACCTTAAGAAAAACACTTGCTAGCGCAAGGGGCCTTGCGCAAAGTAAATCGATAGACGTATCTGTTTGCCCAACCCAGGGGCAAAGCTGTTCATCTAACTGGGACAACCCAATCACCACCTTTCATGATGAAAACTTCAATAATGTGATTGATGATAACGAGGAAGTTTTTTTCAATACCACCATCAGCAGTCGCCACGGCTACTGGCTAAAAACCAAATCAAACCAGAACTATGTTCGTTTCAATCCTATGGGCCATGCATTTTCATCTGCTAGTACCTTTTTATACTGTCCATTTTCTGATCACGACAAACTCGCAAAAAGCATCGTTATTAGCTTTCAAGGCAGAATCCGAACTACTCCCTACCTCAACAACAAGGGTGTCCCTTATGCACATTATTCCAATATTAACTGTGATTAATGAACGCATTAACGCCTTTTGTGACCGATTCCTCATGATATATAGGGCAGACACCATTAAACCTTGAAAAACCACCGCTAGTCCGTTTTCATTAGAGTCTTTTCTCTAATAGCGCTTAAATGCAACCTATGAAAAAACAAACTGGCTTAACATTAATAGAACTTATGGTTTCCACCATTATCCTTGCGATCATGGTGGCAGCGGCAGCGCCCTCAATGAAATCCTTTCTCGATCGAGGCAATATCAGTGTGGTTGGCCCTATATTTGAAAAAACCATCAAGCTGGCACGCAGTGAAGCCATTCAGCGCAGCCAAACCGTTCGAATTTCTCCGATAAGTGTTTCCAGCAATTGGGCTAACGGTTGGCGTATTGATCTGGTAACCGGCCCAAATCCAGCTGATGTGAGTTTGATTCGCACCTTCGAGGCCCTACCAGGAGATACGATATTTACCAGTGACGATTTTGATGGCAATACCGCTCTGGATATCCTACCTAGCGGTCAAGCAGTGAATCTAGGTGATTTTGAACTGTCTCAATCCGGCTGCGTCGGCGGGAAAAAATATATTTACAGTTTATTGCTTTCTGGGATTCTCGACAGGAGTGTAATCGCATGCGAATAATGCAAAGGCAATTAGGCTTTGCCATGATCGAGGTCATGGTGACGGTTGCGATTATTACCATTGGAGTGTCCGGCATGGGGGTTTTACTCATGCGCGCTATTCAAGGTACACAAGATAGCGCACAACAATCACAAGCTATGTGGATTGTGCAAGATTATGTAGGAAGAATGAGGGCAAACCCAGAAGGTGCACGTGCGCAGTATTATGAGCTAGATCCATCTACAATTAGTTGCGACCCAGCTGATCGACCTAAAATGTGCGCAGAAACCTATCAAGGCATGGCAGAAGTACCAGCAGAAGTTTGCAGTGTTTCTGAAATGGCAATTTTTGATAATTGGATCAGCACCTGCGGGTTGAGTACAACCATTTACGATAGCGCGTCTGATTTTGTGGTAAACCCAGCGCTCACGTCTACCTGTACGGCTACCAGTGCACGTGTTAGTTCCGAATCTAATCAGCCTGATTGTGTGCAATATCAAGTGAATCTCACTTGGGAGACTAAAATCACCAAAGGTAGCTCTGTAGAAGAAGAGCGCATCAATCAAAACAATTACAGTCTGGTTGTGGAGTTTAACTAATGAAAAAACAATCAGGCTTTACTTTAATTGAATTAATGATCGCAGGCTTCATTGGCATATTTATTCTCACTGGCCTTATGAACTTGTTCATCACTACTAACAAAAGTGTCACGTTGTCAGACTCCCTTTCGCAAAATCAAGAAACCGGTCGTTTTGCCATGGACTACTTAACCAAATTTATTCGCCGTGCAGGTTATTCTGAAGACTTTACGTTATTTACTCCGCCACTGTATATTGCTTCAGGTTCTGGTGCCGACATCATAACGTGTACTGGCATACAGGCTGATGTTTGTGCATTAAATAATCCCACCACCGTACCAGCAACCGTTATAGGGGATCGCTTATCGATTCCCATGGATATCGGTGCAGACGCTGCTGACACTACTCGTTCATGCACTGGGACGGTCATTGGCGGGCCAGTCAATGGCGCACAGCGGATTGTCAATGTTTTTTGGGTCAGTGCGGAAGCCGATAACCTCCGCCAGTTACGCTGTCGAACGTTTAGCCGCGATACTAACGATTGGTTAGATCAACCGACCTCCATTATCAACAATATAGAGCGCTTCGAATTTCAAATTGGCATTGCCGCAGATGAAGATGATAAATTTGTGGCCCGTTATGTGAGTTTAAATACCATCGAAGATGACGCAAACATTAATTTAGAACATGTGCGTAGTATTCGAATTGCCATTTTAACCACCAGCCAAGATGATATCGATACAAAGGTGCAAAGCACGGTAAGGGACCGGACTTACATTTTATTGGATGCTCCCGTATTCACCATTAACGACAGCAACTTACGAAATATTTTCACCAATACCATTGAACTACCCAATATGATCAGCACGGCGGGACAGTAACTATGAACGTCCAACAGCAAAAGGGGTCATCCCTTATCGTGGCTTTAGTCCTGCTGACCATTATAACGGTGGTCGCAGTTTATTCTCTTGAAGGCAGTAATTTACAAAGCAAAATGGTGGCTAACAGTTTATTTGGCGCCCTGACTTACCAAGAATGCAGAAATGAACAAGAAGCTCAAATTCGTTTTTATAATACTAATGGCGGTACAAATCGTAATACATTATTAACCATTGCAGGTGTCCCACCTGTTGATGATGGCAGTGGAAACCTTACTCCAGCCAAGATTGAGCAGAGTGATACGTTAACGGAAGCTAATGCTGTTAATGCACCCAGGTCTGCAATTAATATTGCATGGAGTTACATCCAAGACGCACCCGCTTCGCGCAGCGGCTACGATATTGATACAGAAAGTCCCACCAAAGCTTATTTATATGAAAACGATTGCTTTGCAAATTTTAACTTTTCATCCAATAGTCAAACTCAAGGCTCAATCGTTGAAGGCTTACAACAAGCTGGCAATATTAATTAAGGAGGTTTTATGAAATATATTTTGTTAACGCTAATCTGTTTATTTTCAGTATCAACTTTTGCTGTTAGAGATATTGAAGTGCCACTAGAAATGGACTCATTTCAAATTGAATACCGTGAGATCAGCAAAACAGGAACAATTCGAGTTAAAAATTGCCACCGCTGTAAACAAGATATTTATGAATTCAATGAAACAATTGAAATAAAACGAAAAAATCAAAGCATTACAATTAATGAATTACTCAAAGACTATTGGAATGCAACACACCCTACCGTTTTTCTTAACCTGAATGACAAAGCCGTCGTTCGCATCAGTTATTAATGGTGAATCCTATGAAAAAACTTCCCATTTTACTTGCTGCATGTTTTTCGATTAATGCTCTTGCTGATGACACCGAAATTTATGGAACATCAGAAATCGATGCAGGCCGACGCGTCAATTCTAACGTAATGTTTGTGATGGATACATCCGGATCCATGGGTACAAAAGTAGAGATCACCCAAATACCATACGACAACAACACTGATTATGACGGTGACTATGTTGATGGTGATTTTTATTACAATGATAACCATGATGATGACGATGGCATCAAAATTAGCTCAGCCCTGCAATCCTCATACTCTTATAGCTGTGGCGATGTAGTCTCAAAACTAAATACCGAAGGTCGTGTTTTAGTCAACATGTATCAATATCGAAACGGTTGGAGGCAACTGCAAAAAGGTAATAATAATGTAGTACGCTGTGACGCTGGTTACTCTTACTGGGTATATAGCGCTAACTATATGAACTGGCTCAGTATTGAAAACAATATTACCGAAAGTACTCGTCTTAAAGTGGTAGTGGATGTGGTTAAAAATTTAACCAACTCTCTATCAAACATTAATTTAGGTTTGATGCGATTCGATCAAAATTCGGACGGCGGTATGGTTGATGTACCCGTTAGCGACATCAGCGTTTCAGGTTCATTAATTCGAAGCGAAGTTGATACCTATACAGCTAATGGGGGGACCCCACTTGAAGAAACGTTTTACGAAGCCGTACGATATTATCAAGGTGCTAATTGGGTCTATGGGAATAACTCACAGCCAAATAGCAGTGTGGCAACCTCTCGTACGGGCAGTACTTACACAAGCCCTATTAGCGCCACCTGCCAAAAGAACCATATTATCCTTTTAACAGATGGCGACCCCACTAACGATACGAATGCCAATTCACGCATTCGCTCTTTAGTGAGCGGCTTAACCCTACCTAGTGAATTAAGTTCAAGCTGTTCCGGTAACGGGCAGTGCATGGATGAACTCGCGTATTACATACAAAACACCGATCAATCAACCACATTACTTGATGAGCAAGCGATCACCACGTATACCATCGGCGGTTTTGGCGATATTGATGGCGTCGACTTATTAAAGCGCACCGCGAAAAATGGTGGTGGCAAATATTTTGAAGCCAATGACACCGCCGGTTTAACCGATGCATTAGAGTCGATTTTCTTAGATATATTAGCAACCGATTCAACCTTTACAGCACCAGCCGTATCGGTAAACGCCTTTAATGCATCTGAACACAGGGATGAACTGTTCTACGCATTATTTCGACCTGATGATAATGCAAAATGGTCTGGTAACCTGAAAAAATACCGCCTCACAGAGGATGGCTTTGTTTATGATGTTAATGACACGCTAGCGATTAGTAGTTCTACTGGTTTTTTTAATGATGTCGCTAAAGATTATTGGAACGACACCTCTGACAGTGACGGTAAAAACGTAACACTAGGCGGTGTGGCTAATTTATTAGTACCTGCCAACCGAACGCTGTATTCAGATAACGGCAGTTTATTACAGTCATTCTCAACAACGGCTACTGCCACTACACTCGATATGACAAGTGAGACCACTGAAAAGGTCAACAAGCTAAAAAATTGGGTTCTAGGAATCGATGTTGATGATGAAAATGGCGATAAAGATTACACAGATAGTCGCAATTCAATTGGTGACCCACTTCATAGCGAGCCCATTGTAATTACCTACGGTGGCACGGATGATAACCCTGACAGTACTATTTATTTTGCGACCAACGAAGGTTTCTTGCACGCCATCTCAACATCCTCAGGGCAAGAACAATTCGCATTTTTACCCACAGAGCTGCACCAAACCCAAAAGGTATTTTATGAAAATACCAATGCTGCCGGTGATCGCCCGTATGGTATAGATGGCCCAATTACGTCTTGGTTTTATGACAAAAATCAAAATAATGTCTTGCATAAAACAGGTACCACAACTGTAGAAGACAATGAGCATGTATACATTTACGCAGGCATGCGTCGAGGTGGCCGTAGCTATTATGGTTTAAACGTTACTGATCGCAGCAGCCCGTCTTTACTGTTTAAAATTGAAGGTGGCGTTACAACTGGGTTTGATAAACTCGGGCAAACCTGGTCAAAAATGACCCCTGCAAAAGTAAAATTTAATGGCGCTGAAAAATTCGTATTATTTTTTGCCGGCGGTTACGACACAAATCAAGATGGTAATAATACACCAGAATCCGATACTGTCGGTAATGCCATCTACATGGTTGATGCAACAACCGGGACACTATTATGGAGTACAAGCAACACAGGGGCTGATCTGAATATTACAGACATGGTCAATAGTATCCCTGCCAGCTTATCTGTAGTAGACATTACAGGCGAAGGTTTAGTGGACTACCTATTTGCTGCGGATACTGGCGGCCGTGTGTTCCGTATTGATATTAATCAAAATAATGCTGGTAAATCTGACTTTGCTACAGGTGGTATGATTGCCTCACTTGCAGGTAGTGATGCCGCAGGTAATCGCCGCTTTTACAACAAACCAAACGTAGCGCTCGTCAAAGACAAACAATATGGTGACTATTTAACCATTGCAATTGGTAGCGGTTATCGAGCACACCCTATCTATGATAAAACAACTCAAGATCGCTTTTATCTTATAAAAGACTTTAACCCTTATGTTGCACCTGCCACCTACACCACCAAGACAGAAGCGCCTATTACTAAAACAGCTTTAGGCAGTGGTGAAAATGCCGATCCAACATTGTTGTATAACGCGACAGCATTAATGACAAATGGATCATCTGCCCTAACCACCAGCATGCAAAGCTTAATGAATAATGGTGGTGGCTGGTATGTCATCCTCCCAAATACTGGCGAAAAAGTATTATCTGAATCAACAACATTCGCTGGTGCTATTATTTTCACAACATTTTCGCCTTCAAGTGAAAATATAGTGGGCTGCGGACCTGATACAGGACAATCCAGAACCTATGCGCTAGGGCAAACATCTGCTATGTCAGTAATTGACTTAGATGGTGATGGTGATTTAGATGTGAATGACTCTAGTATTACACTTTCTCAGTCGGGTATTGCACCAAGACCTGTTGTGATATACAGACCTGGCGGTGGCAAAACCATTGCAGTGGGCACAGAAACCATAGAAGATGACCGTTTTAATGAAAACGCACCAGATCCTAACTGTGCAGATACAGGCACTTGCCCAACCAAAGAACAAATGTGCACTGTAGGTAATTGCTATGTGATACCTCAGTATTGGCGCCAAAATGATGTTACACAATAGGTGAATTATGAAACAAAAGGGTGTTACTTTAGTTGAGCTTATGCTCGTGCTGGCTATCATTGGAATCATTGCTGGCGTTGCAGTGCCCGCATATCAAAATAATGTCATGAAATCAACGCGAGGTGATGGTATGACTACATTGCTTGACATTATGAGAGCTCAGGAGAATTTCTTTGCAAACGAATTCACTTATACTACAGACTTGAGAGAACTTAATTACAACGCAAGCCAGTCAAGCGCTTCAGGTAAGTACCTTGTTACAGCCAGTGCCTGTGGTTCAGACCCACTAACACAATGTGTAAGACTTACAGCAACCGGGCAGCTAGGCCAAGCAGCGGATGGCACACTTACTCTAGATAGTCGCGGTAATCGTACTCACGGCTCATCTAATAGCTGGCCTAAATAATTCGATTGCATTATCTAAAAAGACCAGCTTGCTGGTCTTTTTTTTGCGCTGAATAAAAGCCCTCTGATGGCTTTTCATCTATAATCACTTCAATTACATATCATATAGATTCCAAGTAATGAATATTTTAGACACCGTTAAACAATACTGGGGCTGGGTAGGAATTGAACCTGCAACTTTAATTGCCGAGAATGAATTTGCCAATTTAATTATCCAAGATATCGATGATCGCTTTTGGCGTCTGTGCCCTGAAGATCTATATTGCGAAGTCATTGCCGATGATAAAAACGAATACAACGAATTAGTAAAAGACGAAGAGTTTAATCAAGATTGGTTCATGGACGTTATAGTTCATAAAGCTACTGAAAAATTCGGTTCATTAAAAGAAGGCGAAAAATTTCATATGCTGGAGCCCGGTGCATTGGGTGGCAAATATGCAGTGTTTAATATTAAGCCCATCGCCTTTGAATTAATCATCAAGTTCTCAGGTGAGCTTGCACAAAAAATTGAGCGCGCGGGTGGTAAAAAAGTTAATTACACCCCTTTAAGCTAATATTTTTATACCCCTTGTTTTTAAGGAGCCCATTTTGCCCTTTGATTTACTCTATTTAGCCGGCCTTGCTGGCATCGCTGTTTTTGCTATTTCTGGTGCACTTGCGGCTGCCGAAAAAGAGTTAGATATCTTGGGGTTTATTTTATTTGCTACCGTAACCGGCATTGGCGGTGGCACGGTTAGAGATCTGATATTGGGTGTCGAAGTAGCCTGGGTTGCTAATCCTATTGATCTTAAAACCTGTATTGCAGCGGCCATCATCACGTATTTTGCAGCCACGCTGATTATCCGCATACAACGCTTATTAGTTTGGATGGATGCCATGGGGTTAGCGCTCTTTAGTGTGCTTGGAACAGCAAAAGCCTATCACCTTGGAGTAGACCCCTTAGTCGCCATTGCCATGGGCATGATCACCCCCACCTTTGGCTCTGTTATTCGTGATATTTTACTCGACCGCGCCCCTGTTTTATTACAGCCTGAAATCTATGTCTCTGCCGCCATTACCGGTAGTGTCTCATACTTAATCTTTATTACTGTTTTGGAGCAGCCAAACTTAAGCACTGTTTTAGCCATCGCTTGCGCCTTTTTAGTTCGCGGTGCTGCCATTATATTTGACTTAAGACTTCCAAAATTTAAGCAACACTAACCTCAGCTGCTTTTCAACGGCTTTTATTATGGCAATTTTTTGACAATCTAATACACTTATATGATGAATTTTATTTGTATTGAATACAGTCAAATCGGCTTTATTCAAGTTCAAGTGAGGGGCAACCCTCAAGATCAGCAGTCAATTTGAGAGTCTTATGTCTAAGCATCGTTCAAAATTAGAAATCAATGGCACCCAAGGTAAACTTGCAGCGATCTTAGAAAAGCCAGGTCCTCACCCTAAAGCATTTATTATTTACGCTCATTGTTTTACTTGCGGAAAAGATAGTTTAGCGGCCTCTAGGATTAGTCGTGGTTTAGTAGCTCAAGGTTATGCGGTACTGCGTTATGATTTTGCTGGCATTGGACACAGTGAAGGCAAGTTTGAAGATACCAATTTCACCAGTAGTGTTGATGATTTAGTTCTGGTTGCACAACATTTAAAAGAGAGTTATCAAGCCCCTGCTATTTTAATAGGCCACAGTTTTGGTGGGGCTGTTGTATTAGGTGCCGCAGGTAAAATCAAAAACCTAAAAGGCGTAGTAACGGTTGCAGCGCCATCCAAACCTTGCCATGTAATAAAACAATTTGCTCAGTTCGAAGAAGAGATTCAAGCAAATGGCCAAGCGGATGTTTTATTATCAGGTCGACCTTTTGTTATGAAAAAACAATTCCTAGATGATGTTTATAGTCAGAACCAAGATGAGACGATTCGTAAATTAAAAACACCGTTACTTGTTTTTCATTCACCGCGGGACACCACGGTGTTGATTAAAGAAGCTGAGCATATTTATGGTTACGCTATGCATCCTAAGAGTTTTATTAGCTTAGATCCTGCTGACCACTTATTAACAAGCAGCAAAGATGCCGCTTATGTGGCATCAAGTGTAGCCGTTTGGGCTGAGCATTACATAGACGACATGAGCAACAACCATTAACTTCTGCTCACCCGCTAAATAGTGTCGCTTTTAACTCACATGAGCGGCACGCTTTACCTATTGATATAAAAACCTATAATTTATCTGCTGCTATCGAGATTGAGTCTTTTATGCTAGAAACTTACGTTGTGGCGTTTACCACGTTTTTTGCAACCGTCGGCCCTTTAGATGTTGCTGCTGTATTTGCTGCACTTACAGTGGGCACTTCAAGAGCAAAAGCAAAGTCCATGGCCTACCGTGGCACCTTTATCGCCACCGTGATTCTCTTAGGTTTTGCATTAGGCGGTGAGGTAGTGTTAAAAACGCTGGGGATTTCTCTTGCAGCCCTTAAAGTAGCCGGTGGTATTTTATTATTATTAATTGCGATTGATATGGTATTTGCCCGCTCAAACGGTGGTTTAACCACCACCGAAGAGGAAACAGACGAAGCATCCACAAAAAAAGACATTTCTGTTTTTCCCTTAGCAACGCCGCTCATAGCAGGCCCAGGTGCCATGGGCGCTGCCATACTATTAATGGCTCAAAGCGCAGGTTCCCCCGCCCATCAAAGCATGGTAATTGCGGCTATCTTATCCATAACCGCATTAACATTATGCTTATTATTGCTGGCAACTCGTGTGCAGAAATTACTGGGCATAACAGGTATGCATGTGATCACCCGTGTATTCGGTGTACTTCTGGCCTCACTTGCGGTGCAGTTTATGTTTGACGGCCTTGCTGCTAGTAACTTATTGAATCACGGTTAAAAACAAAGGCACGGGATACCATTTCCGTGCCTTATGATTTGCTTTTTTCTTCAATGTCTTCTTGCTCATGGCTAGCAACTTTTTCTTTTGATACGCTTGAAGACTCTTGAGACAAAATTACTTCAAGTTCTTTGAAGGAGTTTAACTCCTCTTCGCTCAATTTTTTAAACGCACTTGGTAAAACCTCAATGCCAAACCGCTTACCTAGCGCACATAATGCAGGCAGCGTTACAACACTGCCTGGTGTAATGGCTAAAACAAAGAGCCCCGCCATTTTATGTACATCTTTTAATTGCTCAAGCGCTGCCTCTATTTCATCAGGCTCAGGCTTACGCCCTTGCGGCAGCTTTTGAGTGAGCACACTAAAAAACGTTTTCATCATGGCACTGGTTTCTTCTTTTTCTTGCCTCAAGCCTCGTATCGTTTTTGAAACTGTCTCTAGGTACTTCTTTTGAGCTTCTAAATAGCGCTTCATATTCTCCTATTCCTACTGTGATCTGCGTCGCTTATTGCCTGTTGTTTGACCAAAAGCTCGCTGTTTAGCTCGGCGTTTTTGTGCGGTTTTACTGTTCTTTTTTTCAACCACGGGGGCCTTGGTGAAGTCTGGTTCAAAACCTGGAAACCACTGCTGGTTCAACCGTGTGTCTAATATGGCTTCTATTTCCTCTAAAAGATAGGCTTCTTCTTGACCTAATAAAGAAATAGCCAGCCCATCCTCACCCGCTCGCCCTGTACGACCAATACGGTGGATATAGTCCTCTGCAATGTAAGGTAGCTCATAGTTCACGACATATTTAAGCTGGCGTATATCTAGACCTCTCGCCGCCACATCCGTTGCCACCAATACGCGAGCTTTACCTTGCTTAAAGTCCTCTAACGCTCGCTCTCGAGCCCCTTGGCTTTTATCACCATGAATACTTTCCGCCGCGAGGCCATCTTTTTTCATTTCTTTTGCAAGGGTATCAGCCCCTTGTTTGGTGCGTGTAAAGACCAGTACTTGCTGCCAGTTCTTGCTGCCAATTAAGTATGAGATAAACTCTCTTTTTCTATCTGTGTCGATATTATATACAATTTGCTCAACTGGGGCGGCGACACTATTGCGTTCATGCACCTCAATGACTTGAGGGCTATTTAACAAAGTTTTACTCAATTTGAATATGGCGTCATCTAATGTGGCACTGAATAATAATGTTTGCCTCTGCTTTGGTAGGCGCTTTAGGATCATCTTTATTTCATCCATAAAGCCCATATCTAACATGCGATCTGCTTCGTCAAACACTAATGTATCAATTTGGCTGGCGTCTAGGGTGCCTTTAAAAAGATGATCGATTAAGCGCCCTGGCGTGGCTACCAAGATATCTACGCCCTTTTTGAACTCTTCTACCTGAGCTGCAATACTGACGCCACCATAGGCAATGGCTGACGTTACCTGTGTACCTTCGCTATAGGTTTGAACGCTTTTAAACACTTGTAAAGCAAGCTCACGGGTAGGTACCAATATTAATGCTGATAACTTCGCACTCAGGGGACTCTGAACAAGGCGCTTATGAATAATAGGAAGCGCAAATGCAGCTGTTTTACCTGTACCGGTTTGTGCACCTGCTAACACATCAGTACCTGCCAATACATGAGGTATAACATGCTGTTGAACCTCAGTAGGCTCACTATATTTAAGTGATTGCAGCGTGTTGGTAATACTGGCATCTAAACCTAATTCTTTAAAACCCATGTGTATTCTTCTCATTACCAAGCGTAGTTGGCGCAGTATAGCAGAGCTGAACCGCCCTTAAAGCAACCTTCATTGTCGGATTCAGAGAAATAAAGGCGCTCAGCCAAATCGATATGCATTTATAAAAAATATGTTTAGTACTAGAGCAAGGCATGAATTACTCTATATGTATTCCATACTTTACCTAGCTAGTATATTAATATCGCATACGTGAACTTGATCAACTTCAAATGACTCATATTACCTTTTTCTGCTGTGAGCAAATGCTCGCTACCAGTATGACATTACCCATCGAAATGTTACGTGCAGCGCAAAACGTGGCAAAGGTACACTCCCACTCAACCAAACCTCTAAAAATTGTAAATGCTGGCCTTACCCACGATAAAGTAGAAACGTCTGCTGGATTCAAGTTAAGCCCTGATCATTCTATTGATGAAGTTAAGCAAACTGATATTTTATTTCTACCAGCCTTATGGCGTAACCCAAAACCAAATTTTCGCAGAAATCCACGGCTACTCTCTTGGATCAAACAGCTGCATTCCCAGGGAACTATCATTTGTAGCGTAGGAATTGGAGTCAGTTTTTTAGCCGAAACAGGTCTGCTGGATCATAAATCTGCTACCACTCATTGGTATTACTTTGATCGCTTTCAAAAAGACTACCCGACTATCCAGCTAAAAAAACAGCACTTTATTGTTCAAATAGACAACCTATACACAGTAGCCAGCGTCAATGCTCTAGCTGATCTGACTGTTTTTCTAATTGAACAAACTTATAGTAAAACAGTGGCGATGCATGTTGAAAAACATTTCTCTCATGAAATTCGTAAATCCTATAACAGTACCAGTTTTGTTAATGAGCGTAGTCAGCATCCAGATGAGGACATCGCTCAAATACAAGCATGGCTGCAAGAGAACTACTATAAAGATATCACTATCAAAGTGTTGGCAGAGCAGTTTGAGTTAAGCGTAAGGTCACTCAATAGACGATTTAAAGAAGCCACTGGTATTACTCCTCTCAGTTACTTGCAAAAACTAAGAATTGACGAGGCAAAAGACTTACTCAAAAATAGCAACCTATCCACACAGGAGGTGGCTAATCAAGTGGGATACATAGACGTGTCCCACTTTAATCGTTTATTTAAAAGATTATTAACAGTGGGCCCAAAAAAATATAGAGATATGGTAAGAGCCAAGCTATTTAACCCTCAATAGATTAAACCACCCTTCCACGTAGTGCTTTGGTTTGCCCATGCTTGGTTTTTTTATCCATGCGTTTCATTTTAGCTGCTCGCGAAGGCTTGGTAGCTCGACGTGTTTTTTGCACAACATTTACTTGACGTATTAATGCAGCCAAACGCTCAAGTGCAGCTTGACGATTAAGTTCCTGACTGCGATGTTCTTGGCTCTTAATCACAATACAACCATCTTTAGTAAGGCGATAATCACTTAATGCCAAAAGTCGCTCTTTATAAAACTCAGGCAGACTAGATGCACGAATATCAAATCGAAGATGTATGGCACTGGATACTTTATTTACATTTTGACCACCCGCACCTTGCGCACGAATAGCTTGCATCTCAATCTCACTGGTAGGGATAGAGACATTATTTGAGATAATCAACATAATTAATCGTTTAAAATACAAAAGGGAAGACTATCACAATCTCCCCTTGCTGTATTATGCTGATTTTGAATAAAACTATTGTTATAAAAAATATGTTCTCATAAATAATCAAAAAGAATATTTTAAATTCACATAGATACGATCTTGATCATCATACATACCGTGAAGGGTTGATTGTTTACCCTCAAAACCAATGAGACCCATTTCAACAATAGTTGAATTGAACCATTCGTAATTGATTAGATATTTCACCATACTGCTGCCATCATCTTGGTAATTAAATAACCATAAGATAGAAGATGTCAGCCGTAAGTGGCTCCACTGCTTTTCTATAAATGCAGAGGCACTAATCACTTGGTCTTCACGTGTATACTCATCACTGACGGAAAGATACTGGCTAACTGCACCTTGAAAATTAAAAGACCACTCATTTTCTTGGGCATCAAAACCCATTAGAAGGTCTACTTTACTAATTTCATCTGCACCATTATTCAGTTGCAACGATTCCTTAGTGTAATAAGCTAAGTCGGATCGAATCACACCATAATCATTAGGACGTGCAAACGATAATGCAAGTAATTGACGCTTAGCAAAACTCCCTTCAAATTGACCTAGATTATTCTGCGTCACAATTGGGTCAGGGTTATAACCATCAAACGCATAGATATCTAAATCAGTGCCATCTAAAAAAAAGCGAGCACGGAACCCAAAGTCAATATTAGTATTATCTTCGATATCAGCATTTGTAGGATAACCCTCAACCGAGAAATCAGACCTATCTGGCGCAGCTAGTGTTTCTTGGGTTTCATATGCCGCAATCCATTGAAATTCAATATCACCTGAATAATGCTCAATAAGTGCCATGTTTCTCGATTGGCGCCCTAGAGCATAATCATCAATATAGCTTAATAAACCTTCACGTAAATCCAAGGGATTAATAACATCAACAATTCGAAAGTAATCACCCTTGCCCCATGCTACTTGCTGCTTACCAATACGATACAACCAAGAGGATGTTTCATAGGTCATAAACCATTCACGTAAATCAGCATTCCACTCCAGTTCATCCTTAACATCAGAGTTTTCATCTGCATACTGAGGTCGATATTTAAAATATGAAAGCGTATCCACTGAAAAATCAGAAGATGACCAATCTAATTCAAATTTTCCGTCAAAGTTTTCTCTTAATTCAGTATCTTGCTCATCAACATAAGGGGATCGTCCTTGATATTCAACACGAGCAAATCCTTTGCTCGTAAAATCATCTAATACTGCACTTTGAACATTCGAGCTAAAAAAAGCTGGTATTAAAAATGGTAGGCCAAGGGCCATTCCCAAAAATGAAGATGTCGCTGGCCTATTCATTATTAATCCAAACCCTTTCTCAATGTACGCTGGTTAAATAATCTGTCTTTTAACTTTTGGTTATATTGAGTGTTTTTACGGATCAATCGCGTACTACCGCCCTCCACTAAATTATCCATTTTAGCTTCTACAACAGTCCAAAAACCATCCACTTTTTCTAACTGTACAACCTCAAAAACCTTGATTAATCGTCCTTGACGGTAAATTTCATCCTTCAAAATGATATTTTTTTCTGTATCGACATGTACAATTCTTTGGCTATACCCTGTGCGTGGGTTTTCTAAGCCATTCTCTGTCTTAGCTTCAATTATACTAATATTTTCTTTTTCTTCTTTCAGGGTATAAACATAATCAGCAAGACGCATACGTTCAATGTCGGCAAATGAAAAATCTGTGCCTAGAAATGGCCCTTCTTTAGAATTTGTAGCAATACGCTTCACTTTTCTAAGAGCTGGCAAATACAACCACTGGTCATCTTCCTTATTGTCTACTTCTGCATAGCTATACATCAATAAACCAGTACCCGCTGTATTACTTGGCTCAGTAAAGTACAACAGGCCCTTTCTCTCTTCGCCAAATTCTTTTTCATACATTTTCAAAGAACGACTTCTTACAAAACCATCTGACATAGTTTGTATTAAGTCTACATCAGAATAACGATCAACACCTTGATCTCGATATTTCACGGATTCCATTATTTTTTTAGCATCTTGCAGTGCATAGCTAAATCCAGAAGAACCAATACATAAAGTTAAAAGTAAACAGTACCAAATTTTATTCATCATTTTATCCTTAATTTACGCTCTACAATCTAATGTCAAATAGTTAGAATCGGTTGCTACCCACTGACGAATTAAATCAGTAGAAAAATCATCAACCCTCGTTTTATCTGAATTGATATTGCTCATTCGAACAAGTTTCAATCGACTAAAATTTGGGTTGGCCAAATCATGGAGATGTCGGCTACGAACGCTTTCAGCAATCATATAGAGCTGCTCAATCTCAGCCGAATTATTGCTATCAACCAAAATCCCATTGCTCATAGATTGCTTTAAATACTGAATCAAGTCAGTGGCACTATAAGCCAGAATTGACTGATCTTTGATATTTTCGGTTGACTTTAAAAGCTTTTTATATAATTGACTAAGGCTTTCTCTATTCTCAGATATTAACTTCCACTCCTCGTATCTAATATCTGACAAAAACCCTTGTTTTGAAACCTTACAAGATTCGCCTTGTGAAATAATCGATCTTACCGATTCTAGTAATTCCTTTTTTACATTAGAGTTACTATTTACACGAAGCCATATATGAAGCTGTTCGCCTTTAGCATCAGCCAATCTATCATGTAAAAGAGGATGGCTATTAACTAAGCTTTTAAGTGTTTTCAAACCTGAATCAGTAAGCTCACGGCTTTCAATTAATCGCCTAAATCTAACAGAGTCTTGTTGAGCAACAATAATATTTTCCGTAGCTAAGCTATCGATCGTTTTAAAAACTGATGAACCCGTTTCATCTTTAATCGTCCATAATTTTTCTGTGTTTTTTACCAAGTTGGTTAACGTTGATTTATCATAAACCCCATTTTTGGGGAAAACAGTAAGGACTAGCAAGTCGTCTTCAGCTGCCATGCTCATGGCTGGTAAGACCAGCCATGAGATCAACAAGCTAGCTAAAGCTTGATTGATTTTATGCATTAGCCTCACTTCCTACGGTATCCGTACATTCTTCATCTTTTTGGACAACCGATACAACAACAGACGGCAATACCAATAAGGAGAAAATAGCGCTTAAAAACATCGTAATTGAGATGAAGTAACCTAGATTAATGAGTGCTTGATAACCTGATTGGGTCAATACTAAAAACCCTAACCCTAAAGCTAGGGTATTTATAAGTATTGGTTTCGCACACTTAGATAAAGCATCTTCTATTCTTGCTAATTGAGTTTGAGCCTGACTCGATTTTAGAGCTGATATGATATGTATCGAATAATCGATACCAATACCAAAAGAGATAGCCGCAATAATCGACGTACCAATATCTAAATTAGTCCCCGTTAATGCCATAATTGAGAATACACCTAACAACGTTAGAATCAATGGCAACGGCACTACCATCCCAATACTTGGCGAACGGAAAATCACCATAACTAAGAGCGTAATTAAGATACTGGCTAAAATTAAGCTTGCAACCTGCCCCCATACTACGGCATTTGTAGTGGCAACGAGTATTTCACCATAACCCGAAACACTCACCTTACTACCTGCAGGTAATACGCTTGCGGCATAGTTCATAATATCATCAACGATCAATCCTACTTCTGATGATTTATCAGAATGAAGAATCGCAAGTACTCGAGAATTTTGATAGCGGCGATCGACCACATCAAATAAATCACGACCATTACCATTTTCGTATAGTAAGTAGTATTGAGATAAAAGCTCGGTCGAAATTGAGTCTGGTAATGAATAAGCTGTCTTTGACATGTCATTATTAAGCGCTTGATTTAAACGTTTCACAAAATCCGGTAAGCCATAGGTATACCCAACCAAATCTTGAGACTTCAATCTATTTTCTATTTTCTCAAGTGCAAGAACATAGTCAGTCTGCTTAAAAGCATCAACTTGATTGCTTTCAATCATAACGCTGATAGGAGTGGTTCCACCGAAGTGTTCATTTAAAACTTTGTCGTCGACTCGAATCTGACTTGTTTCTTCAAAGTAGCCAATTACCTGATTATCCACTTTTAATTTTTGTGAAATAACGACGGCACATACACAGATCAATACTAAGGTTGCTGCAATTGCTGGTTTAGCATATTTTGAAATAGCTGCAAATTTTGTAAAGCCACCATCCAGATTTGAGCTTGATAGTAATCCCCATTTAGGTGGCTGAGATTTCCATAACACAAGCATAGTTGGCAAGAAGAATATAGTAATAACCCAAGCCAGTATCACACCAATACCAACAAACACACCAAACTCTTTAATAAATGTTACTTCAGTCCAAGCAAGAGATACAAAACCCAATGCTGTTGTGATAGTAGTGATTAGCATTGGGAAAAATAATTGCTTAATAGCTGAATTAGCAGCCAAAGAACGCTGCTCACGATTTGCATTCTGAGGTAGGTGACGATAGTAATCAGATAAGAAGTGGATAGCATCACATACCGCAATGGCAATAATAAACACAGGTAACATTGACGTGATAATATTCTGCTTAACACCTAAAGCACTCATCACGGCTAATGTCCAAATTAAACTAATAATGGCTATGATTAATGGAATCACCATACCCTGTACTTTGCCAAAACTAATTAGTAATACGAATAGTATGACTAATAATACACCTGGTAATAATGTTTGATTATCCTTTTCCATATTAGATGCCGTTTCTGAGGCAATCATTGGAGGACCACTTAAATGCACGGTGTTCTCACCTAAATTGGTCTCAGCCACTGTTTCATTAATTGCTTGATAAGCAAGCAACATTGAAGGCGAGTCATCTTCAGCGATATAAAATTCTACTTGAATACTTGTGGCTTTTGCATCATCTGCAATTAAGCCGTCAATATATAAAGGATTTTCAAATACTTCTTTTTTCAGCTCTGACGCTACTGGATCTTTTGACTTGCGACCCATCAAAGGGTGAATATCGATGCCATCAATAGTTGGGGTGATATTCTCCATGGTCGTCAGGGAACGTACTTTTTTAACTGGATTCAATCGAACCAACACATTGTCAAATGCAGCCAGTTGATCTGCTGTTAATACTTTAGAGTTAGCTAGTTCATTTCTTAAAGATTCAAGCTTGTAAAGATCCTGCTTAACAAGTCCTTTTTCTAGAATTGCCATCAGTTTATTTGATTGATCTTCAGATAAATCAGGGAGGGATGAAAGAAACTCGCGGTCTGAATCAGTCACTAATGACATAGCTTCAAATTTATTACTCAGATCTTTAACAAGCGCTAAAGTAAAAGGATTAAATACATCCCCACTTTTGTTCACAACCGCAATAAACGCCTGCTCACCAGTTCCGCTAAAAGTATCTTTGCTTTTATGATCTGCAATACGACTAGGATGGTCATGCCCAATCATGTAAGGAGTTGCATTGATCTGTAGCTTACCTGCACTGGTCAATGCTAGAAAAGTAATGACTATAAAAGCCAGTAATACTTTCCAGGGTGAGGCATGAAGCCTATTTGTTTTATCGATTAATGTATCAAGCATTGTTGAAGATGACATTTACACAGCCTCCGCAGCAGTTTGCAGATGTTCTGCATCTTGCCATGATAGTTTTAAATTTTTGTGAACCTTTGGATTCTCTTTATAATCACTGAGTAGTGAATCCCAGATTACTCGCTTATGGATCTCTGTGGTTCCACCTGCAAACAGTAACCCTATCGCATCACGTAATAAACGTTCATAATAATTTTCACGTCGATAACCATAATTACCAAGCACCCTCATAGAGCTAAGTGCTGACTCATGGAAAATTTCAGATGAATACATTTTAATAATCGAGGCTAATTTAGAACAATCACGGCCTTGCTCAATAAAGTGAAGCGCTTTGAATATCACACCACTTAATAATTCAAGTTTACTTTCAATTTCAACAATATATTGCTGCACATATTGATTATCACCAATCGCCTTACCAAACGCATGGCGCTCTTGACTATATTGCGTGCACTCTTTAACAAGCGGACGAATGCAGCCCGTCACTAAAACCCCTGTTAAAATACGCTCAATCAAAAATGAAAAGTATAATACTGATAGTCCGTTTTCTTCTTGGCTTACTAAATTATTATGAGACAGTTGCACATCATTAAAATCAATCGCACCAATGGGTGTTCCTCTATTCCCCATCAAACTAAAAGGTTCTGATTGTTCAACACTGTCTTGTTTTGTTTCTAGAATAAAGCAAGATATGGCTTTTTCTTTTTTACCTTTTATTTTCGCAAAGGTCATACAAATATCAGCAATAGGAGCATTGGTAATATTCCACTTCTTCCCATTTAAAACATAACCGTTATTTGTTTTTTCAACTTCTGTTTTAATAGAGCGAACGTCTGATCCGCAGCCCCTTTCGGTGATGGCAAAACAGGCTAATTTTTCACCGGAAATCAAATCAGGCAACCAAGTTTCACATTGCTCTTTTGTTCCATAATTCACCAATGAAGATTGTACAAGTGCGACTTGAGCCACGAATGTCACCAATACACCCATGTCTTGGCAGCCTTCAGCAAAACCTTCAAGCGCAGCAGAAAAATCTGTGATACTCAAACCTGAACCACCATATTGTTCAGGCATACTTAGCCCCAACAAGCCGGTATCACCCACTTTTTTCCATAACGTTTTATCAAACGTAACATTTTCATCGCGATACGCTGCAGATGGACGAACCAGGTCACGTCCAACTAGGTAATAACGTTGCTTTAATGCTAACTGATCTTTATTCCATTCCATGATCATCTCCATTACGCAGGCTCTGTTTGTTGGGAAGTGAATTCATTAAATTTAAAGTCTTTATACGCGCTGTAAAACTCACTATCTGAAAGCTCTAGTATCATTTTTGCACGGTTAACTTTATCGAGATTGATATTCGTATTTAAGAACCAAAATGGTGATACATCTCGGCCATCATAACGACTTGAGAAAATATGATTTTTTTCAATTTGTACTTTAGAATTTTTAATAACAACCGGGTTAAAACCAAACATATTAAGGTTAGCTAAAGTCACATTAGTTTCACCATCACCAATCATGGCTTTAATTCCACTTTCAGGATGATTAATCAATTCAAAATAAGATTGCACGAGTAATAATCCAACACGTGAAGAAATTACTTTATCTTCTAGTTGCGATTTAACGACACGTCCAATCTCTCTTACTTGAGAAACCTTTAATTCTTTTAGTTCTTTAATGTCACTAAAGGTTTGTCGACCAAATGCATTTTCTACTGAGTAGAGCTTTCTATCTTGCTCTGAAAATTCTAGTTCTGAATTGGGCATTGCCTTTAATGTAGAGTAAGCCATTAACTTACCCAGTGTTTTATCCAATACAACAATATGAATATCATCTTTATGTAGTGAAGATATTGCTTCATGGTGTAATAAAGACTGAGCCGCTAATTTTTCATTAATAAACCCAACTTTTGCATAATGAACAAATGCATAGCGTAACAACTGTTTAGCATGGTGATCTGACATATCCGATTGACGAATAGCTAAGCTAACTAAATTGCCACTCACGCTAATTACATGATGGGGAGTTTTATTATTTTCGGGCAATAAATCAGGAAGCAATGGCGTTGTGTAGTGCTTGGTTGAGCGCTGTAGATACTCTGTGTCATCAATATTACAAGGCTCTTTTTGCCATTGTTCAATACCTTTTCGATACTGCTCTAGTTTTTCTTTGTTCTCATACTCCCCTCTAATGACCTTCCATACATCGATTGTGTATTCATTTTTGACCGATCGGCCAGCTAACATATCAATCACTAACGCTGCGGTAATGGTGCCAAATAAGTTAGCTGCTATTCCAAGTTGAGATGTATAATCTTTACCTTGTGTGTGTCGCTCTAACTCTTCGAACATTGCCTCTGGAATTTCGCTAACAGGCACCAAAAAAGTACACACTTTTAATGGATCCATGGTCGCTACCATTTCACTTGTAATTTGGTTGTCAAATAACGCTAAATTTGGATCTCGGTAATCAAAGATTGGGATATATTGGGTAGCAGCCATGTCATAACCACAAATCACGGCCTTGCGCTTTTCATGACAAACTTCATGGAGTAAAAACTTCATTTCTAAGCCTGAGCGGCCAGTTACATCAACCGCATCAATGATAATGTCTGCACGCTCTACATAATCATTTACGTTATCCGGTGTAATACCAATATTACAGATTTCAAATTTTGCATAAGGGTTAATCGCATTACATCGCTCTTGGAACACCACTGGTTTAAAACGATTTACATCATTAAGAACCATATTTTGGCGGTTGGCATTATTTAAATCATACCTCCCATTGTCGACTAAAATCAGGTTTTCGGCGCCGCTTCGAACCAATAGTTCAATGACGCTGCCGCCTGTTGATCCACAACCAGCTATTAGAATAACCGAGTCTCGTAATCGCTTTTGATCATCTTCACTAATAAATCCTGCATTTCTCAAAGTAAATTCTTTGTAAAATGCCTCTCGATTGAGTTGTGTTGCTGAATTTTCCATATTGCACACCAGTTCAAGAATATAGGTGGCGTGACTCTACGTAGATTTTTAATGACACAACAACTACTTCGTATTTACCTGCGTCATGGATTTTATATTTAAAATGTGAATATCGGCCTATGAATTCACAAATGATAGCGCTATGCTAATGCCATCATCTCAGACTAGTCATACTTTATTACTAGAATAATTGTTTTTGAGTACTTTGATTTATATAGAAAAATAATCTATTGAGGAAAGGACACATGAAGGCTCGTGAACTGATTTCAATTTTAGAACAATACGATGATGACACGGATGTATCCGTATCATTTTCAGAAAAAGAAGATACACCAATACATATTACCAGTTGTGATTCTTTACAAACACGCTGCTACCAAAACTTAGTTGAACTATCTCCTGAAGGGTTACTGGTTTTAAACAATATAAATCAAATAACCTACATGAACCCTTATCTCGTTAAAAAATTAGACACCCACGATGATGCTCTATTTTTTAAACCGATTCATGACCTAATCTCAATTGAAGACCACTGCCTTCTCAACAAAGCGCTAAACAACTTAAAAGTACAGCAAGTTGACTTTGTCTCTATCCCAATTAATAAAGACAATGGTGAAAATTTTTGGGCGCGAATATCAATGACCAAGATTCCGAGCTCTGACGGTAGTTATCGTGGCGCTATTTTAACGATTACTGATACGAGCGAACGCCAAAAACTATTAGAAAAAAACACATCTGATACTCTTGATCACAAAGTTGGCCGAATCCCTGATCATATCAATCAATTAAAACAAACTAAGTCATTGTTACTCGAAGAAAAGGCCACCCTTGAGTCTACCAATTTAATTGAAGCCACCCCCTATTGGCACCAAGAAAAATACCTGTACCTTATCTTTCCCAAAAAAGATGGTAAGCGTGTCAGAGAGTATATTGGCACTAAGAAACAAAAAGTGGATGAAGCATTAAATGCCATAAAACGTGGAAAACGATATCGTAAAATTTGCGATGAGTTAGCCGATATTGATCAGCAATTACGCACGGCTACATTTAAATTAGACAGCTTCTTGTGGGAACTGGCAAAACTGCCACCTAATTTACACAAGACTCTAAACTAATAAACCCATAAGGCCCGTTAGCAAAACAGGCCTTATGGGTTTAGTGTGACTTACTTAAGCTTTTTTGCAGTACTCAGAAATGATCACGATATGTGAACCATTCACCTTGCCTTCAATGTGCTTAGGGTTACTGGTTAATGAAATATTTTTAACTAAAGTACCCTGTTTAGCCGTAAAGTTAGCACCTTTTACAACCAAATCTTTTACAAGTGTTACGCTATCACCCGCTTGCAGCACCGCTTTATTAAAATCGTATGTCGGCTCAGCATCTTCATCAGGTAAACCTTGTTTGGCCCACTTCTCAACATCTGGATCAAGATACAACATATCAAGGCTGTCTTGGGCCCATGTTTCACCTTTCGCAATTAAGGCAAATAGCTGTCGGTAAGCCATCACTTGCACTGGCGCTTCTTGGCTCCACATGCTGTCGTTAAGGCAACGCCAATGATTTACATCCATACTGCTTTGATCAGCGATTTGGCTGCGACAGGTTTCACAGACAACAATACTTTGATCTAAGCTACCATCTGAAGGCTCAACCGCTAATGGGGTTAACTGCTCAGTTGATGCACATAATTCACATTTATTATCACTGCGTTGCAATAACGCTTGTTCAACACTCATGGCGCTCACACTTAATTAACGTACATTTTGGATGGGTATTGTAGCGTTTTTAACCCAACTAATCTTGATATGTGCAATTGACTCGACAATTTATTAAAAGCAATCCAATCTGTCGGTTAAACCGTAGAATCCGAACAACTATAAAAGAGGTTTTCATGATCACCCTACATCACCTTAATAATTCCCGCTCTCAGCGTATTATCTGGCTTTTAGAAGAACTGGGCATCGACTACAACATCAAGTTTTACCAAAGAGACCCCATTACCATTCTGGCTCCTCAAAGCTTAAAAAACATACACCCTTTGGGTAAAAGCCCTGTTATTACTGATGATGCTACGGGCATTACCCTAGCGGAAAGTGGGGCTATTATTGAATATTTAATCACCAAGTACGGCTCGCAATTTAAACCCAACGAAAATGATGATCAATATTGGCAATATCAATATTGGTTGCACTTTAGTGAGGGCTCACTAATGCCACCTATGGTGATGCGTTTGGTATTTATGAAAATGCGTTCAGCTCCTATGCCTTTTTTCATCAAACCTGTGGCTAAAATGTTGGCTGACAAGGTTCTTAAGAGCTTTGTTTCGCCTAATCTTAAAAATTCACTGGCCTATATCGAGTCTCACCTTGCCAGTCACACGTGGTTTTGCGGTGATCAATTAACGGGGGCTGACTTTCAGATGAGCTTTCCACTAGAGGCGTCAGCTGCTCGTGGTTTAATCGGCGATGACTACCCAAATATATTGAAATACGTAAAAACCTTTCAAGCTCGCTCAGCCTATCAAGCAGGCTTAGCCAAAGGCGGTGATTACGACTACGCCTAGTCCCATCGCCTTTTCAACGCCCCTAATATGAAACAATATCAAGGGGCGTTTAGTTTTTATCATTACCCAAGCTGTGCCCCCTTTGCTAAAATCTGCCCATAATTTAATACGAGTGGATACCATGGCTCAGGCTCAAAATGTATTAGCGGTAAATAACGACCTTCCTATTCGTACCGACAAGCCCGTACACAGTGGCAAAGTGCGCAGTGTTTACTGGCTAACCGAAGCTGATAGCAAACGCCTGATTTCAGAAAAAGGCTATAACGTGGCGCCGGATGCCCCACTTGCCATTATGGTCATTAGCGACCGCATCAGTGCATTTGACTGCATCTGGCACGGTGAAGGCGGCCTGCAGGGGATTCCAGGCAAAGGCGCTGCACTGAATGCTATTTCAAATCATTGGTTTCAGCTATTCAAAGATAATGGCCTAGCGGATAGCCATATCCTGGATATTCCTCACCCGTTTGTGTGGATTGTCCAAAAAGCTCGACCAGTGATGATCGAGGCTATCTGCCGCTCTTACATTACCGGCTCAATGTGGCGTGCCTATAGTAAAGGTGAACGTGAGTTTTGTGGCATTAAGTTACCTGATACTCTTGGTAAAGATCAAAAACTACCAGAGTTATTAATGACCCCTAGCACCAAAGGCATTTTAAAAGGTATTCCGGGGGTGCCTGAACAAGATGATGTAAACGTCAGCCGTCAAGATATTCGTAATAACTACGCGGCGTTTAACCTCAAAAGCGAACAAGATATTGATCTTTACGAAAAGTTATTAAGTGAAGGCTTTAATGTCATCCGTAGTGCACTTGCCGAAATTGATCAAATATTTGTGGATACAAAATTTGAATTTGGCTATGTAACAGATGCAAGCGGAACTGAGAAATTAATTTATATGGATGAAGTGGGCACGCCCGATAGTTCACGCATTTGGGACGGCCAAAGCTACCGTGATGGTAAAGTAGTAGAAAACAGCAAAGAAGGTTTCCGTCAATTATTGCTTAATCACTTCTCTGATCCTGATATTTTATTAAACAAAGACCGCATGAATGAGCGTGAAGCATTAGCCCGTGATAACGCACTGCCTGCACACGTGTTTGAGCAAGTAAGCCAAACCTATATTGGTATTGCAGAAAAAATTATTGGGCGCCCATTACATTTATCACAAAACCCAAAACAAGAAATCATTGATGTTCTTAAAAGTGATTACGGTTTAATTGATTAATTTAAAGGCTCTCCTTTAAAAACAAAAATCCGGTACTGATGAATCAATACCGGATTTTTATATTTCTACTTCATAGACTTATTTATTTGGTTGCAAGCTTAACTCCCATTTAACAGCTCCTGGTAAAAATGGTGAAGCATTTCCTTTTACCCAGTCTTCATGACCTACATCATAATAAGGCGATAAGGGGTGCCCACTTTGTCCTGTGGCCATATGAAAATAACCGTCCTCTTCATGTCCAGGGGAAACTGCAAATCGCTGCGAAGCACCTGAATCCGGCTTTTGTACTCGTGGCATATAAGTATCACCACTCATTTTTACTGCTGGCATATCTAATAACCAACCAAGCATTGGCACAGCTTTACTCAGCGGGTGCTGTATTGCCAATGTATTGACATCACCCCAGGTAATATCGTTTAAACTACCGCCATCTTTTAATAATGCAAAAAGCGTTTCATCAATCATGCCTAATAAAAAATCATTCCATGATTGGAATCCTGACGGCACATGATCTTCTGGCTGTTCAGTTATGAGCTGCCAAACTGGATACTCAACAAAATTATCAATGGAAGATGGCCAAAATTCATTACTATTTGCTTCTAGATAACGGTAAATGCTACCAGCTGTTTGATCCACAACATTTTCGCGAAAACGCTTAACCAATAAATAACCCGTACTTGTACTACTGGCTCGCCCTTCCCACTGATTTAAAACACGAATAACATCCACATAAGACTCTTCATGTTTAGTCGCTAAATTTAAAAGCATGTCATGCCAGCGTTGTAAAAAAACGGCTCGATCATCAAGTTGTATATCTAAAAAGTCTTGCTCACTAAATTGATTAAGTGCATACATATCATCGCGAATTTGTTTTTGTCTTGGCCCTAATGCGTAATTATTCACCCCTACTTTTTTAAGCGCATCGCCACTGACTATTCGTGCATTAGCGGTCCAAATTCGGCCATCTTTAGGATTTACAACTTTCGGGTAGTCTTCAACTGGCAAATAACCTTGCCAACCCTTATCACCCTGACTCCAGTCTTGTGGTAATTGACTGCCGTTATAGTTTTCACCCATACCGGTTTCAAAACCAAAACGTTGTGGTAATCGACCCATGATCGTCCAAGCTTGATTGCCATTGCTATCGACTACATTTAAATTTTGCCCTGGTACGCCAGAGCCTGCGGCAATCACTAATGCTTCATTTACATTATTAGCGGTTTCTAAATCCAACAGCCTAAAATTAATGCCTTCAACATCATGAGTCACCCAACGCATGGCCAATAATTCACCTTTTTGATTTTCACCAATGACAGGCCCCCACTTGGTTAGTTTTATGGCAACTTGCTCACTCGATTTACCTTTTATATTCACCGTTTCATATTCTGTATCAAAAGGCACATAACCTGATGGTGTTAAATATTGTGTTTTATCTTCATTCGTTTTTAAAACAATAACATCATGATAATCACCTTGGCTGTTGGTAAACCCCCAAGCTATATGTTCATTACTACCCACTACAATGGCAGGTGTGCCTGGTAAGCTAGCCCCAGTCATGCGTCTACCATCATCTAAATACCAACTGGCTCGATACCAAATATTAGGCACCCTTAACTTCAAGTGCATATCATCAGCAACCATGGCTGAACCATGTTTCGTTAAATCACCAGACACTGACCAGTTGTTGGAGCCATAATGAATTTGATCAAAAAATTGGTAGCTACTCACTTGAGCATCTTTATCATTCACTTGCGTAAATGAGGCTAATGGCTGTTTAGGAATGACTTTATTTTCTTGCAGTGCCTCCCCTTGCAATGGCGCATCCCAATATCCGCCTTGGCTAGTCAAAAACTCAAACCAATCTTGTGGTAACTCATCTTTCATGATCGCTAATGAACGTTCACTTTCACTCCATTGTGGCTGTAAGTCGATATACATACTGATTAAAACCAAAGCACTATCTGCATGCTGCCACAATTTAGGGGTTGTATTTAAGATATGATATTCAAACGGTTTTTCTTGTAGAGCATTTATGCCCGTATTCACACCCAGGGTATATGCCTGCAAAATAGTTTTATGCTGATTAGGTAAAGCATCAACCGCTAACTGAGCACGCTTTCTAAACTGATGAATCCGCATCTTGCTATCAAACTTAGCCGCTATGTCACCGAATAATTCGCTTAATTCCCCTGCACTGTTTTTACGCAATAAATCCATCTGAAATAAACGCTCTTGAGCATGAAGAAAACCTAAAGCAAATGCAGTATCGCTTCGAGATGACGATTGAATAGTCGGAATCCCTTGAGCATCCCGCTGTACAATTACCTTATCTTGTAAGTCATCAACTTCATATTCACCATCAAGTAAAGGCAAACTTTGCTTAAGAGTAAGATAAAAATACGCACATGTGACTACAAATAAAAACAGGATTAAAGATAAGGTGATTTTTAACGGGCGAACCATGATTAGCTCCAATATTATTTTTATACTGGGTACAAGTGTGTCACAGCTTAAAGGTATTGAGAAAGGTCATTTCGGCCAAGAGTTAGGATTTGAAAATAGCGGCCTTTGTATTAATAAATCGAATGAGGTTAAAATCCTTAAGAATTTTCTCATTATATTGCTGGTGTCGATGACGATATACATCAAACCCTTGATAACTCACCGCATGTAAACAGTAAGTGCAGTTCTGTGCATTATTGAGTAGCTCAATGCAAGTAGTTGCTTCAGCCTTGGCAAGTTTTCCCTGGCTAATTTTCTTTTTAATTTCATCGCATAAAGCAAAATGAAAAATTCCGTCTACTTTAGTAATAACAGGGCTATTTTTAAAATATAATAGATTTTCAGTGCCCGTATGTAGAATATTACCCTCTATACCGACCCATTGCTTTGCTAGTAGCTGTCTTTGTTCCCAGCTTAAATGTAAATCAGGATTAAATAATTCAAATCGACCCAGCTTCTGTGCGCCCATTTTTTTACGTAAATGGTTAAGTGCTTCATCGAAAGTGAAGTCGGTAAGGTTCATGGCAGCACATCTTCTAAAATAGATGCGATTTTACCTTCGGCATCAGTACGTACTTTAAATTCGACCCTACGAGAGCGTTCGTCATCTTCATTGCCTGTGTCATCCTGTACAACCTTAGCCGACGATAAGCCATTGGCCGTCAAGTAGGTTTTTAGCCATTTTTTTTCATTAGTGACAGCAGGTAGATTTAATAGATATGCCAAGGTACTACGAGTTCGTGCTTGTGACAGCGCCATATTATATATATAAGCATCATCATCACTGATAGCCCCCAACCAAGCACTGGAGGTATGACCTTCTATGCGTACTTCTAGAATATCATTACGGTATTTATCTGCGGTAATAATGCCAAGATATCGAGGGAAAAAGTCAGCTAAAATGATTTCAAATTCAGGATTGAGTTCTGAGTCACCTTTAGCAAAAAGCAATTCAGTTTTATTAAAACGAAAGGTTAAATCTTCTTGTATTTCAGCGCCCCAGTTTTTTAAGTCAGGTTCAAACTCTGTTAATAAATCCTGATAAAGCTGGGTACGAAGGTGGTCATATAATATGGCGACATCGGTTATTTTTTTTCTTTGTAACTCGACATTGATCATAAAAACAATAGATATTAATAAAAACACCATCATCAAGCCGGCCATTAAATCACTTACCGCAACCCAATGGCCCTCTTGTTCTTTTATGCCTCCTAGTTTCTCTTCATCAGTGAGCATTGATTAACCCTTACTTTCGGCTATTTTTACCAGCTCATGTAATCGATCCGTTAATGGGCCATAGTCTTGTACAAATTTTTCGCTTAATGCCCCCAACTGTTGGCCAAGTGTCTTCAAAGATTTATTTAATTCTTGTTCAAGGGCAGCATCTAATTTTGCAATTTTTTTATCACTTTGAATGAGGCTTTGCATAATTTGATGATCTAACTTCTCAAAGGCTTGAGAATAAGATTGTTGTAATTTCTCACCCAATTGCCCTGTGGTGGAAGCCATGCTTTGGGTGGTATTGCTCAACATGTTTTCCATACGAGAATTATATTGCTCAAGGGTGGAGGCTAAACCGGATGTTAAAAAGGTGATACGTTCTTCTAATTGAGGTAGCCCCTGCCCTGCCTCGCTAACCAAGGTTGCTAAGCCAGTAAGGTGCTGATCCAACACATCCCGTTGAGTATTCAGGCCTTGCAGCATGTTACCAAGACTTTCACTAATACCATTAAACGACTCAGCGTGTTGCACCATGTTTTCAAAGGCGCTCGTAGCTTGAATCATTGAATGACCAATACGCTGTTGATTATCCGCAAGCTCAACTAACTGTTGCTTGTATTCTTTTTGCCACTGCAACATGCTGCCAACACTTTCATTTAAGCGTTTAAAGTTTTCCCCATATTGCTCATCAATTTTGGTATTGAAGTCACGCATAACAACACCCAAAGCTTCGATCAATGCTTTTGTATTGGCCTCTACCATTTTTTCTTGATAGTGCTGCATGGCAATAATTAGGTTATCACTTTGACGCTGCTGCTCTACTCGCATTAATGCAACTTGTTGATAAGTGGTGTCGTTTTCATCCTGACTCAAGGCTTTAAGAATTGCCTGCATTGAGTCATTTAAATCATCAATGCTGGTTGTGCGCTGGTGGTGCTCCTCTTTATGAGTCACATCCATCACTGCTCGAAACTTTATGGTCAATGCCCCTAACAAACCAGCAATAGACGACCAAAATGCAGTTTTAAGACCACTGAGTAATTGAGGCACACTGTCTTGTAACTGGGTTGTATCAAAACTGCTAAGGCCCAGCGCTACCCCTAGGAATGTCCCGAAGATGCCAATGCTGGTTAATATAGTTGGCGCTGACTCAGCCGTGCGAGAGCTGTAGCGAAAAAATTGAAAATAAATCGTCAGGACGACAATAATACCGATTAGTATCAACGTCCACGGAGAGAATTCTATATTTAGTAGGGACATATCCATGCATCCACCGGAGTAAGTAGGTCACATCTGAAGGCCCATTTACGGTCATTCTTGTATTTATCTGGTTATCTAAGTCAAGATTAGACGAGAGTATGAGATTACGCCGCTATCTAAAGAAATGAGGCGCTTCACGACTATCTTTTAATACACTTTTTGCTTTACGCTTTCCCAAATATTATCTTCTATGGCTGGTAAAATAAGCCATTCGATGGCGGGAGCAAATAGATCGAATGACCTCACCTCAACATTCACTTGTCTAAGCACATGTAAAAGAGCGGAACGAGAAGGGTTTGCTGCGAGCTGGCTCACCAGTGCAAAATGCGTCAAAGGGGTTAGCGCCACATGCTCCAACACCATTTTCTGCGCTTGAGCAGATAGCCCGCTAAACTGGCCTTCAATCGCAGTAAAGTCACTCAACCAGCTTTTTAAATTATGTTCGTTCATTTGTTCACAACAAAAACTGATCACATCCGACAATTGATAAGGCTCTGTCACCTGCCCTCGCCACATGGTCATTATTAATTGCGTTTGTGCATTAATACTGACACTTGCGTAAATAGAGTTTTGAGAATCCATGAAATGCTTTATGTGTTGCATGTTTCTACCTCAAGATGACCTAATTCTCATTCTGGCAGAAAAAACGGCTAGCTGCGTTTGTGTTCAGTCTCATTTAGTAATTAAACGTTCGACAATGTAACTGGCTATTACATGAATTTTTCCATAAAAAAAGCCCTGCTAATGTAATAGCAGGGCTTTTCATTCATACATCCAACTTAAACGGGGTTTTAGCCTAAGTAAGACAACATCACACCCGCCGCCACCGCAGAACCGATTACGCCGGCTACGTTTGGCCCCATTGCGTGCATCAATAAGAAGTTATGAGGGTTTGCCTCTAAACCAACCTTGTTTGATACACGAGCCGCCATCGGTACAGCCGATACACCGGCTGAACCAATAAGAGGGTTAATGGGTGTTTTAGAAAATACATTCATAATTTTAGCCATCACAACACCTGCTGCAGTACCGACACAGAAAGCCGCTAGTCCAAGTGCGATAATCGCGATGGTATCCCAATTTAAGAATGCATCTGAGCTCATTTTATAACCAACGGACAAGCCTAAGAAGATTGTCACCACGTTGATTAACGCATTTTGTGCCGTATCGCTTAAACGCTCAACCACACCTGATTCTTTCATTAGGTTACCGAAACAGAACATGCCTAGAAGAGGGGCTGCTGAAGGCAAAATCAAGGCAACTAAAACCAATACCGCTAATGGGAACATGATTTTTTCTAGCTTAGATACAGTACGCAACTGCTCCATCTTAATTGCACGCTCAGCTTCATTGGTTAGCGCTTTCATAATTGGCGGCTGAATCAATGGAACCAGCGCCATATATGAATAAGCGGCTACTGCAATTGCACCCAATAGTTCAGGAGCCAACTTAGAAGCAATAAAGATAGACGTTGGACCGTCTGCACCACCGATAATGCCGATCGCAGCTGCCTGTTCAAGACTGAAATCCATGATGCCAAAGTGAGTTAACATAACCGCGCCAATTACAGTACCAAAGATACCAAACTGAGCCGCCGCACCTAGCAACAAGGTCTTAGGGTTTGCTAATAAAGGACCAAAGTCCGTCATTGCACCTACACCCATGAAGATTAATAGCGGTGCAACACCACTGGCAATCGCCATAGAGTAGAAGGTATATAACATCCCGTTTTCAAAGCCTAAACCAGCACCTAGTGTGACCGCTTTTTTGTACAAGATGGTTTCAGCATGATGATACGCTTCTAACAAAGCTGCCACATCTGCATTACCTGCAAGGCTAAACAATGCACGGAACTGATCCAGTACCTCTGGACTACCCGTACGAATAGCTTGTTCAGCTGCCGACCAGCCCAAGCCTGCGCCTGGGATGTTTACCATTAATGTACCTACCGCAATAGGTAGCAATAGTAGTGGCTCAAAGCCTTTTTTAATCGCAAGATACAACATACCAAATGCGACTAACATCATGGCAAATTGACCGGGTTCCATGTGGTAGATACCCGAGTCATGCCAAAACTTAATTAACGTTTCCATGAAAATCCCCTTAAGCGATTGTTAGCAGTGTATCGCCAACAGAAACTGAATCGCCTTCTTTCACGTTAACAGAACCCACTGTGCCTGATTTGCTAGCACGTACTTCGGTTTCCATTTTCATGGCTTCAAGGATCACGATCACATCGCCTTCTTCAACGTAATCACCGGCTGCTACTTCCACTTTCCAGATATTACCAGCAAGAGGCGCAACCATTGGATCACCGCCACCGGCCGCTGCAGGAGCACCCGCCGCTGGAGCAGCCGCACCGCCTAGACTAGTAGGCGCGCCATTAAGGGCACCAAGTTGAGTCACGTCGCCGCCTTCATCTACTTTCACTACGTATTCGTTGCCATCTACGGTAATGGTGAAAGTATCTTCAGCATCGCCTTTAGGCGCTGGCTCAAATGCGTCTGGGTTGCCACGGTTCTCTAGGAACTTAGGAGCAACTTGTGGGAACAATGCATACGTTAATGCGTCATCAATTTTATCTGCCGCAAGCTTAATGCCTTTATCAGCAGCAAGTGCGTCTACGTCCGCGATAATTTTATCTAGTTCGTTCTCTAGTAGGTCAGCTGGACGACACGTAATCACTTGAGCGCCGTCTAGTACACGAGCTTGCAATTCAGCGTTCATTGGCGCAGGTGCTGCACCGTATTCGCCTTTAAGAATGCCCTGAGTTTCTTTAGAGATAGACTTGTAACGCTCACCGGTTAATACGTTAAGTACCGCTTGAGTGCCTACGATTTGAGAGGTTGGTGTTACTAGTGGGATATGGCCAAGATCTTCACGTACACGTGGAATCTCACGTAGTACTTCATCAAATTTGTCAGAAGCGCCTTGTTCGCGCAGTTGGTTTTCCATATTGGTCAACATACCACCTGGTACTTGAGCAACTAGGATGCGAGAGTCAGTACCACGTAGCGCACCTTCGAACTTAGCGTATTTCTTACGAACATTACGGAAGTAAGCCGCGATCTCTTCTAGTAATAGAAGATCAATACCTGTATCACGATCTGTACCCTGCATGGCAGCTACAACCGTTTCAGTGGCTGAGTGACCATAAGTACCCGACATAGAAGAGATTGCCGTATCAACACGGTCAACACCTGCTTCGATTGCCTTTAGGATCGCCATATCTGACATACCTGCTGTTGCGTGGCAGTGCAGTTGAACTTCAAGGTCGGTTTCTTTCTTAAGACGAGAAACCAGTTCAAATGCTTCGTATGGGTTAATGATGCCGGCCATGTCTTTAATGGCGATAGAGTCAGCACCTAAATCTTCGATTTGCTTAGCAAGAGACAACCAAGCATCAAGATTGTGAACCGGAGAAGTTGTATAAGAAAGTGTACCTTGTGCGTGTTTACCGTTAGCTTTAACGGCCTTAATCGCTGTTTCAAGGTTACGAGGGTCATTCATGGCGTCGAATACACGGAAAACATCAACGCCGTTAGTGGCGGCACGTTCTACAAATTTGTTTACCACGTCATCAGCATAATGGCGGTAACCTAAAAGGTTCTGGCCACGAAGTAGCATCTGCTGTTTGGTATTTGGCATCGCTTTTTTGAACGCGCGAATGCGATCCCAAGGGTCTTCGCCTAAAAAACGAATGCAAGAATCAAAGGTAGCACCGCCCCAAGACTCTAATGACCAGTAACCTACTTGGTCTAATTTCTCTGCAATTGGCAGCATGTCATCAATGCGCATGCGCGTAGCAAATAAAGATTGGTGAGCATCGCGTAGTACGACGTCAGTAATGCCTAATGGTTTTTTAATATCGGTCATTTGTAATGGCCTTCGTTAATTATCGTTATTCGTTTTTAAAGCCCATTCTCACTTTTGGCGAGAACGGTGCTCTTTTACGGCTGCAGCTAAAACTTTTAATAACTGCTGGTCGACGCCTTTGGCTGGTGCTTTCTTCACTTTAGCAGGAGCCGGAATGGCTTCTGGGAAGTATTTAGTTACCAACTTGGACATAATGGTGGTAGCAAAAATAAGTACGATTAAAAAAACAAATACCGTACCCATGCCAAATCCCATTAGGCCTAGGCCGTCAGCTACGATCGGGGACATATCATCCACTCCTCATTAGTACTGATCGGGTCTGCTTATGCAGATCTTTTAATAATGAATTATGACAACCTACTTATCTTCTCATAATTCTTCACTAAAGCTGTTTATCTCGCCTTATTGTTATACAACACTGGCAAAATACCGCGCTAATGTACTGTATATGCCTCTTTTAGGCAAATATTGGACAGCATATAAGCAATTGATTTTTAGCATTAATTTCGTTTATTTCTTGCTAAAATGTGGCACAAATATTCCAGATACAAGTTTATGAAACTGGCGCTTGCCCCCATGGAGGGCTTGGTAGACGTGCACATGCGCACATTGCTCACTCGCAATAACGCATTTGACTACTGTGTTACTGAGTTCTTACGCATAACCAATCAATTATTGCCTGAGCGCGTATTCACCCGAATATGCCCTGAGGCATTAAATAACTGGCAAACACCTTCCGGTACCCCTGTGCATTTGCAATTACTGGGTGGTGAACCACAACCCATGGCTGAAAATGCCTGTCGCGGGATTGAGCTTGGGGCACCTGTCGTCGACGTAAATTTCGGATGTCCGTCGAAATTCGTTTGCAACAGCGTGGGCGGTTCTATCTTGTTAAAAGACCCTGAAAACCTATTTAAAGTATTAAGCGCCATGCGCAAAGCCATGCCTGCTCAGATCCCCTTAACGGCTAAAATGCGCTTGGGGTACGAAGATAAGTCATTAGCCATAGAGAATGCTCAAGCTGTTGAAGCCGCGGGAGCCAGTATGCTGTGTATTCACGCACGCACAAAAGTTGAGGGGTACAAACCACCCGCCCATTGGCAGTGGATAGCCAAAGTAAAAGAGCAGGTTTCCATACCCATTATGGCAAATGGTGAGATCTGGACAGTTGAAGATTACCTGACTTGTGTGCGGGCCAGTGAATGCGACGACATCATGCTTGGTCGCGGCGCCATCGCCACGCCAGACTTAGCCTTACAAATTAGGCACCATCAAGGTCAAACTGAATACATAGCCGATACATGGGTGCAACAACTGCAAGACTTATTGTGGATGCTAAACACGACGGTTGATTCAGGTAATGTGAAATTCGCAGCTGATCGCATGAAACAGTGGTTAGCATTTTTTAAGATGCGACACGCCTGTGCTGAACTTTTCTTTGAAAAAGCAAAGCGTATTAAAAACCACAATGAATTAAGACAATTAATACATCTAGAAATAGAGCAGTTTTCTTAGTTAGCATGGGGTGCATTCATTCCAAAAGGAAGTTCAATTGTAAAACACGTACCCACCCTCTCTTCTGATTCAACAGAAATTCGTCCGCCATGTTTCTCAATGATTCCATGGGAAATAGATAACCCTAAACCTGTTCCTTCATTAACCCCTTTAGTTGTAAAAAATGGGTCAAATATTTTATCAATAACACTTTGAGGCATGCCCTTAGCCGTGTCTCGAATTATTATCCTTACAAATTCATCACGCTGGGTCGTGGTGATAAAAATATCGCCATCAGAAGTCATTGCTTGCGCAGCATTAACCAGCATATTCATAATCACTTGCCCAATTTGGCCCTCGTGACCATTTATAACTGGGTTATTTTCATCAAGCTCTTTGTGTAATGTGACTTTATACTTTAATTCATTCCAGACCACCTTAATGGTATTATCTATACACTGATTAATTGAAAAAGATTCTGTTGTATCTTCATCACCTCTAGCAAACGATTTTAAATTTAGCACTATTTCTTTCACGCGTTTTAAACCATCATCGCAGTCACTCATGATATTCTGAATATCTGAAAACAAAAAATTAACATCTTCATTATCATCAATTTCTATCATTCTTTTCGCCTGATCAGATGACAAGCCTAATGATAACTCTCTACCCAATGAACAATATTCAGCAATCACATCCATATATTCTTTTAGAGTTCCAAAATTGCTCACCACAAAGCCTATAGGGTTATTAATTTCATGGGCAACACCTGCTGCCAACTGACCTAATGACGCCATTTTTTCAGACTGAACAAGTTGCGCTTGTGCTTGCTTAATTTTGTCATGATTAGACTTAATTTCTAGATAGCTTTTTTCCAATTTTTTTTGATTAGAGTTACGCTCTAACATACCACCCACCTGATAACCTGCCACCTGGCATTGGTCAAGTGTTTCAGGTTTAAAATCTATATTATCTGGTAGGTATATCTCACAAACAGTACTCACTTTTCCAAAACATTTAATAGGCAACAAAATAACTCTATCTACTGAATTACTTTCACAAAACATGGTCAATTCTTTATCATTAATATCTTTAATTTGAATGGTTGATCTATCATGTTTTTGATAAATTTCTGAATATAGATTAATTGGTAACGGAGGTAGCTTTTCTTCAGTACCAATCAAATCTAAAACCGTTATCTTTCCATTTTCCACATAACTATATCGACTAAATTTAGCATTTAAGTACTTCATGCTTTCAGAGGTATAGTCTCGAATACTCTCAGACAACCCTTGCTGTAGCTGAGACAACCTTGCTACAGCCAGTAAGTAATCTGATTCCTTTTTTTGCTGCATTAGGTCATTAAACTGATACTGCATCATATCAACACTAGATTGCACTTCACGGGTTTTTTCATCCAGCAATTTTTCAGCAGCAAGACGTGCTTGCTTTTCCCGATCATATGCAACTTTATAAGCATCAGACATAATTTATCCACCTTAAATCATGAAAAGATCACTTTCCATTTACAACTTTTTGCCCCATCGTGCATGCATTCAAAGTGAGTCATTTGCACAGATTGACCATAGTGCTCAGCTGCACCTTCTAGCAGTCCTTCAGCAACAAAACATAGTTTCCTCTTACTTGAGTAGCTCAGCTCGCCTTCATTCTCATTAACAGGTGTATAAACAAAAAATGGCGTATATGCATCAGGGTGAATTCGTTTTACATCTTTATGTACTACCGTTTCTAGATTCTCAAGCAAGGCTTGAGCATTGGGATAATTGGCTAGCTCAATGGGTCCTCGATTTAGTAGAAATCCAAATAAGTATTTGCCAAAAAGCTTTAGTCCGTCCACTAAGGGAACACCTAGCTTTTCACACAAACTCGTTGCTAAGCTCACTATCTCAGCATCTTCGTAATTAACGCCAGACGTATAAATACCTCCGCTTTTTAAATCACTGGATGCTAATATTGAGTTCCAAACCTCCATGTCTGCTGTTTCAAGAACAAACTCTTCTAGTGCATTAAATATTATTCCTTGCATGGTTATTACCTCAACTTATTGGACCTGACATTCAAAGATCAGTTTTTTCAAATCCTCATTTTCAAAGGGCTTTTCCAAAATATAATTTGCGCCCATTGATAGCGCCTTTTCCAGTTCACTGATACTTTGAGCACTAATTACTATTATATTTAAACCGCTCATTTTGTATTTTTCTCGTGTCAGCGAGAGCACTTTAAAACCATCCATATAGGGCATTTTTAGGTCTAGTGTCATTATATTGGGTTGAAACTCTGCCAGTAGCATTCCAGCTTCGAAGCCATCATGGGCCTCTCTTGCTTCCCAGCCTAAGCGTTTAAATACCCTAGCTATTGCGCTGGCCATTGCGGTGTCATCATCAACGACAAGTACTTTACTTTTTGATACAAGCCATTCCATTGGCAGCGGGATATCGTTTCTCTTCATGAATTCGAGCAAAGCGCTATGCTGCACCCTATGATCACCGCGCCCTGGCAGTTTGTAACCCTTAAGCTCTCCACGCTCAATCCATCGAATAACTGTGCGAAAATTCACTCCTGTAAATTTTGCTACCTCTCCCGATGTATACGTAGACTCCACATTACACCCCTCGCAGCTTGTTTTATGATCAATCTAGGCTAATTTTTGTATAATTAATAGTCAATATTTATACTTTTTTAATCTTAGACAGCTTAGACAGGTTGAAATATAGTCAGCTTTAACCGAGGAGATGACTTATGGATAATGTAAATAAGATTCTGTTTGTGGATGATGAGCCGCAAATGCTGACAGCCTTGCAGCGGGTGTTTAGAGGCAAGCAATTCGATGTGATAACCGCCAATTCTGGTGCTGAGGCCTTGGCGATACTAAAAGAAGAGCCTTTTGATGTGATTATCTCAGACATGCGCATGCCTGAAATGGACGGTGCGACTTTTCTCGCTAATTCGATCGAGCTCTCACCTTCTAGCCGAAGAATCCTCCTCACTGGCTATAGCGATCAAGAAAGTACAATTCGTGCTATTAACGATGGTCAGGTTCACCAATATATGAGCAAACCTTGGGATAACGCGACGTTACGAGAAGCCGTCGAAGCTGAAATTTCTGAAAAACGTCGTATTGAGGCCGAAACGCCAAATCAAGAGGAGCATTTAGCCTTACAAGAACAAGTTGCCAGCGTAAGCAAAGAACTGGCAAACGCCTCATCGTTTGTTGATATGGCCAAAGAAGAATTACTTAGTCAATACAACACAACAATTAAAGTAATTAGTAACTTAATTCACATGCGGGTCCCAACTCCTCATGAGATGAATAAAAATGTAGTTAGCCATACAGTGGCACTAGCCAAACTAATCAAGCTAGATCAGAGAATTATTACCGAAATCCGCAATGCAGCGCGTTTGTATCAGCTAGGCAAGTTAGATTTCCCTGAATCTTTATTAAACAAGTCCATTCAAGATTTGAGCAAAGAGGAGTTAGAACAATACCACCAGCACCCATTGCAAGGTGCCGATTTACTCACGCCACTCAATAGCTTGGATTTTGCCGCTAAACTCATACGCCACCAAAATGAAAACTATGATGGTAGTGGGTTACCAGACATGTTGGCGTCAAATAAGATTCCATTAGGTTCTCGAATCTTGCGTATTGTCATTGATTTCCAACAATTAATTCATGGCTTCTTTTTTACAGATAGGCTTAGTAGCATGGATGCATTAGATTTTTTAGATAAGTTCAGTGGGGATAAGTACGACCCTGAACTTTTAAAGCTATATCGCAAGCTAATAATTGAGCTCGATAAGAATCAAAGTGCACCTCAAGATAAACTTGTACATATTGATGAGGTTGAAGTTGGCGCCTTAGTTAATCGCGATTTATATAGCCATAACGGCATTTTGCTAATAGCTAAGGGAATGATATTAAATGAAGCTTTAATTCAAAAATTAACCCTTTTCGAGAAACGATCACATAAAGTTCTTAATATATTTATTAAAGAGCTAGCACCAGAAGAGTAAGTCAGTATCATATACTTTTTAAATTAATAGTATTGCTGACGTGAAACATTCAACCCTTATGGTGCAGGGCACCACCAGTGATGCTGGTAAAAGTATTTTAGTCGCCGCCATTTGTCGAATTTTGGTCAATCACGGTTATAAGGTTGCGCCTTTTAAACCGCAAAATATGGCACTTAATAGTGCCGTCACAGCTGATGGTGGTGAAATAGGCCGCGCACAAGCGGTACAAGCCATGGCTTGTAATATTGCCCCTACTACAGACATGAACCCCGTACTTTTAAAACCCAATAGTGACACAGGCGCACAAGTCATTGTTCATGGTAAAGCCGTAGCCAATATGGATGCCACTTATTATCACAATCATAAACCACAACTTTTAGATGCTGTTCTTGCATCACACGAACGCTTAAAAAATGAATACGATTATGTGATCGTAGAAGGAGCTGGCAGCCCGGCTGAAATCAATTTACGTGATCGTGATATTGCCAACATGGGTTTCGCTGAAGTAGCTGACTGCCCTGTTATTATCGTTGCCGACATTGATCGTGGTGGCGTTTTTGCGCATCTAACCGGTACACTTGATTGCCTAAGTGAATCTGAAAAAAATCGGGTAATGGGTTTTGTCATCAATCGCTTTCGTGGCGACATATCATTGCTAGAGCCAGGTCTTAAATGGCTTGAAGAAAAAACAGGTAAGCCCGTACTTGGTGTTGTTCCCTATATTGAAAATTTACATATTGAAGCTGAAGATGCTATTCATATAAAACAAAAGGATACACATAAAAACACACTGAATATTGTTGTACCTGTTTTACCGAGAATCAGTAACCATACTGATTTTGATGCTCTCGCTCTACATCCAAATATTAATCTTCAATTTATTAAAGACATTAACAAGTTTAATGGTTGTGACTTACTTATTTTACCTGGCACTAAAAATGTTCGACAAGATTTTGAGTGGTTACAGCAAAACGGCTGGTTACCATTTATAAACAAACACTTAAGATATGGTGGAAAGTTAATGGGCATTTGTGGCGGCTTTCAAATGCTTGGGCATGCCATTCATGACCCTAATGGCATTGAAGGAACAGCAGGCAGCTCTGAAGCATTGGGTTTTCTGGATTTCGAAACCACACTCATGCCTGAAAAGTCATTAAAAAATGTTAAAGGGTATTTAAAGTCTAACAATGCCAGCGTGAAAGGCTATGAAATTCATGCAGGCGTTAGCAAAGGTAATGCGTTTAATGATTGTTTGATACAACTTGATCATCACGAGGACGGCATATTAAGTGACGACGACAATATATTTGGCACGTATATTCACGGAATCTTTGATGAGCCAGACATGCTCAATCACTTATTATCTTGGGCTGGCCTTAATGAAGCTGAAGCTTTTGATTACCAAGCTCATCAAATAAATGAATTAAATCGTTTAGCGGATATCGTTGAAAAAGCGATTCCAGCTGATAAATTAATTTCAATATTAAATATTGATAAGAAATTTTCTTAATGGATGCCCTTTATTCTTCTGTTATTTTTTGGCTACTAGCAATAATTGGCGTAATTATTACGGGGATTTCTAAGTCAGGGTTTGCAGGTGGTACTGGAGTGGTTGCAGTCCCAATACTGGCCTTGGTAATGCCAGTCCCGCAAGCCGCTGCATTGATGCTGCCACTACTTATCGTGATGGATATAAAAGCGGTTCATCTTTATTGGCGCCACCTTGATGTTAAAGTATTAGCAAGCATTATTCCTGCTGCCTTAGTAGGCATATTGATCGGGTCACTACTATTAACAAACAGCTCTGGCCGGATCCTACAAATAACGTTGGGAGTCATTTCAATTTTATTTGCTTGCTGGCAATCATTAACACCTTATTTAGGTCGCATGCGTGGCGCAGGTATTCTGTGGGGCAGTATCTCAGGAATCACCAGTACGTTAATACATGCTGGTGGTCCACCTATAAATATCTATTTGATAGCAAAAGGCCTACCAAAACTTACTTGGCTCGCCACATCCGCTATTTTTTTTGGTGTCATGAATATTGTGAAAATCATTCCATACTCACTCACCGGCCAATGGAGTATTGATATACTTTGGCTGTCGCTATTATTAGTGCCCGCTGCATATTTTGGCATATGGCTTGGGCACTTAATACAGCACCGCTTTAGTGAAGCATATTTTATGAAAATATGTAGAGGCCTGTTATTTATTTCAGGCACAATGCTATTGGGCAAAGCATTCATAACTTCATAAGTCTTTGAACTATAAAATCTTTTTCAACGCCTCAATAATGGCTAGGTTAGCTTCTGGAAATTGATAATCATCAAGCTCTTTAAGCTCAATCCATTTTGTTTCTTGCCCTTCAGCACCTCGGGGCTCACCGCTAAAATCTGTCACAGTGTAAACATCAAGTTCAATTAATTTATCTCCGTAATCATGTACTAATTTCACAAGTGGCGCGGGCGTTGAGATAACAATCCCAATTTCTTCTTTTAATTCACGGGATAAAGCTTGCTGCGCTGTTTCTCCCTGTTCTTTTTTTCCACCAGGAAACTCCCATAAGCCACCTTGATGAGCCTGACTTGATCTCTTAGCAATAAATAGTTGCTGGCCACATTTAGAAAAAATAGCAGCTGCGACCACTTCGATTTTTTTTATCACGCTCTGTCCTCTATTTTAAACAGGCAAAAAAAAGCAAGCTTAATGATTTATCATATAAGCTTGCTCATATTTTCTTACTATTATTTAACTACGATAGTCTGCATTAATTGTGACATATTCATGAGATAAATCAGTTGTCCATACGGTTTCGCTTGCATCGCCTCGACCCATATCAACACGAATCGTAAGCTCTGACTGCGCCATCACCGCTGAACCAGCTGCTTCAGTATAACCAGCTGCACGGGCACCATTTTCTGCTATACAGACATCATCTAAATAGAGATTAATCTTTTCAACATCCATATCACGTACGCCACTGCGACCAACTGCCGCAAGTATACGACCCCAATTTGCATCCGATGCAAATAGCGCTGTTTTTACTAATGGGCTGTGGGCTATGGTATAAGCAATACGTAATGCTTCTTTTGAGTTTTCACAGTTTTGTACATTAATTGCTACAAACTTAGTGGCACCTTCACCGTCTCTTACAATAGCATGAGCAAGGTATAAAAATACCTTCTCTAACTCATCTTTTAAAATTTGGTAGAAAGGTTGATCTTTACTTGTAAGTTTTTTAACGTTTGCCGTACCTGATGCCATCAACATGCATGAATCATTGGTTGAGGTATCACCATCTATAGAAATACGGTTAAACGATTTATTACCTAGTTCACTGCAGATCTCTTGTAGAATTTCTTTTTCAACAGGTGCATCTGTTGCGATAAAGCCAAGCATGGTTGCCATGTTTGGTTTTATCATCCCAGCACCTTTTGAAATACCAGAGATACTAATGGTTTGACCTTCGTATTCAAACTGCGTCGACGTACCTTTAGGCTGGGTGTCTGTTGTCATAATACCGCGACTGGCATCAAACCAAACATCAGCTTTGGTGTTTTCAAGCGCGTTTGGAATAGCGGATAAGATTTTACCCATAGGTAAACGCTCACCAATTACGCCAGTTGAAAAAGGTAATACTTGTTCAATCGCTACCCCTTTCGCATCTGCAACTGTTTTACATATTTCAAGCGCATCCTCATAACCACCCTTACCTGTACCAGCATTTGCATTACCGGTATTAATAATCAAATAGCGAGTGTGCGCTTCTTTAAGATGCTTTTTACTAATTTGAACAGGTGCGGCACAAAATGCATTCTCGGTAAAAATACCGGCTGTGCTTGCTGCTTCATCCAACTCAAAAACTACAATATCAGGTCGCTTGGTTTGTTTTACGCCTGCATTGGTAAAACCAATTTTAATGCCATCGATTGTATTAAAGTTTTCAAATACAGATAAATTAACCGGCATGTTTATAAATTCCTTAAAATTAGGCTAGCTTGCCATGACACTGTTTAAATTTCTTACCAGAACCACATGGGCAAGGATCATTACGCCCTACTTTCTGGCCATCACGCACAAAAGGTTTAACCGGCTCTTCGTCGGTTTTATTATCTTCACCTTCTGTTAAGGCAGAAGCTGAATCGTGTTCGAAATGTAATGATTGAGTTTTTGCTAACGCTCGAGCTTGCTCTTCCATTCTCTTCACTTCATCTTCATTTACAAACTGTATACGAGACAAGAAGCGAATGGTTTCATGCTCAATGTCACTTAACAATTCTTTGAATAACTCAAACGACTCGCGCTTGTATTCTTGTTTTGGGTTTTTCTGAGCATAGCCACGCAAGTGTATACCCTGACGCAGGTGATCCATGGTCGCCAGATGCTCTTTCCATTGAAGATCAAGTCTTTGTAGCATTACCTGCTTTTCAATTTGGCGCATTCTATCTTCGCCCACTTGATTGGTTTTTTCTTCATAAGCATCCATAAGCACTTTCTTTATACGTTCACGCAATGTTTCTTCGTATAACGATTTATCTTCTTCTAGCCACTGGGTCACCGGAATTTCAAGTGCGAACTCTAGGTTAAGAGACTTCTCTAAACCTTCAACATCCCATTGCTCAACCATACTCTGAGGCGGAATATACTGACTAATGCTTTCATCAATTACATCATCACGAATAGATTGAATGCTTTCGCTTATTGTTTCCGCTTCTAATAATTCATTACGCTGCTGGTAAATAACACGACGCTGATCATTAGCTACATTATCGTATTCAAGTAATTGCTTACGTATATCAAAGTTGCGACCTTCAACTTTACGCTGTGCTTTTTCTATAGCGTTAGAAACCATTTTATGTTCAATGGCTTCACCATCTTTCATTCCTAATGCTTGCATTAAACGACGTGTACGATCGCTGGCAAAAATACGCATTAAGTTATCTTCTAACGATAAGAAGAAACGTGATGAGCCAGGATCACCTTGACGACCTGCACGACCACGCAGCTGATTATCGATACGACGACTTTCATGACGCTCTGTACCTAAAATATGCAGACCACCAGCAGCAATAACGGTGTCATGACGTTCTTGCCAATCGGCTTTTACTTTTGCAATTTTTTCATCATTTGGATTATTAATTTGCTCAAGCTCACGCTCTAAATTACCACCCAGTTTGATATCGGTACCACGACCAGCCATGTTGGTTGCAATGGTTACCACACCTGGGCGACCTGCATCGGCAATAATTTGAGCTTCGTTGGCGTGGTTTTTGGCGTTTAACACACTGTGTTTTATTTTTGCTTTTTTCAATGCACCTGAGATCAATTCACTGCTTTCAATACTTGCCGTACCAACCAGTACAGGACGATTAAGCGCAGTGGCTTCTAAGATTTCGTCAATAACTGCTTGGTACTTCTCTTGCTCACTCAAGAATACAAGATCATTGAAATCGATACGCGCTACAGGCTTATTGGTTGGGATAACGACTACATCTAAGCCATAGATTTCACGGAATTCAAATGCCTCTGTATCAGCTGTACCCGTCATACCTGACAGCTTGCTATACAAGCGGAAGTAATTCTGGAAAGTTGTAGAGGCCAGTGTTTGGCTTTCAGCTTGAATGCGAACGCCTTCTTTTGCTTCTACCGCTTGGTGCAAACCTTCACCCCAGCGACGCCCAGCCATAGTTCGACCAGTGTGTTCATCAACAATCACCACCTGACCATCCTGCACAATATAATCAACATTACGTTGATATAAAGTGTGGGCGCGTAATGCTGAGTGAACATGATGTAGCATCAATAAATTACTAGGAGCGTAAAGGCTGTCACCTTCTTCTAAAAGCCCTGCTTCTACTAGCATGTCTTCCACAAGTTCGTGACCGACTTCATTTAGCTCAACACTGCGGCTTTTAAGATCAATTACAAAGTGGCCTTCTTGCTCAACAACACCTTCTTCGGCTTCTTTATGTTCAATCAATTTTGGAACTAGCAGATTTATACGCTTATACATTTCTGAGCTGTCTTGCGCTGCACCAGAAATAATAAGAGGTGTACGCGCTTCATCGATTAAAATGGAGTCAACCTCATCGATCACTGCAAACGCTAATCCTCTTTGAGCACGCTCATCTTTTGATAGGGCCATATTGTCGCGCAAATAATCGAAACCAAATTCGTTATTGGTACCGTATGTAATATCAGCTTGGTAAGCCGCTTGTTTTTCTTCTTGACCCTGACCGGATAAAACGATGCCCACAGATAGACCCATAAATTCATAAAGGGGCTTCATCCAGTTAGCATCACGTGAGGCTAGGTAATCATTCACAGTTATAACGTGCACGCCCAGTTCCGTTAGGGCATTGAGATAGACAGCTAAAGTACCTACTAAGGTTTTACCTTCACCTGTTTTCATTTCAGCAATTTTGCCGTTATTAAGGGTCATACCACCAATTAACTGTACGTCAAATGGGCGCATTCCCATAACTCGCTTGCTGCCTTCACGAATGGCTGCAAATGCTTCTGGAAGAATGTCGTCTAGGGTTTCACCTTGCTTTAAACGCTGCTTAAATTCATTGGTTTTGTCTTTTAATTGCTCATCACTCAGACTTTCAAAGTCTGGCTCTAATGCATTAATTTTATCGACAATTTTACGCAGACGTTTTAATTCTCGTTCGTTTTTACTGCCAAGAACCTTGGCTAAGACTTGCATGAACATGGAAATATTTCTTATGAGTGTTTGTTATTGTGAAAATACTGGAAAACGCAATCTAATGATTGCGTTATACCTAAATTACTTAGAGAGGGGAATATAAATTATCGGCGTGTGCGATGTATGTAAGCAGCAGGGTCGACCGTACGGCCATTCTTATAAACTTCAAAATGAACATGAGGGCCAGTAGATCGACCGGTGCTTCCCATGAGGGCTACAACCTGATCTTTACGAACCACATCGCCTACTTTTACAACAACCTCATTACAATGAGCATAACGAGTTTTGTATCCATTACCGTGATTTACTTCTACCAGCAAACCATAGCCGTAACGTTTAGAAGCCCAAGTTACCACACCTGAGGCTACTGATACGATGTCAGAACCTGTTTTACCCGCAAAGTCCACACCACCGTGCCATGCTAGACGGCCTGTGAATGGATCTGTACGCATACCGTATCGTGATGACATCCAACCTTTTCTGATTGGCAAGCCTGCCACAAAGGTATCGCTGGTGATTTTTTTCTGCCCTAAAATACTATCGAGTACTTCTAGCTGTTGCTCGCGGTTATCTATTTGTTCACTTAATTCATCAAGCACAGTGACAATGCCTGGAGCCTGATATACAGAGCCTACGTCTTGACGAGACGGGCCACCAATAGCCGGTAACGCGCCAAAATTAAACTCACCTTTATCAAGCTTAGACTGGTCAATTAAGCGCTCACCAAGAGCATCTAGTCGCGTAAGGCGGGTTTGGAGTTCTGCCATACGTAAAGTAAGACCCACGAGCTGTTCATCTGTCTGCTCACGGATTTTATCCAGTTCTTTACGTTGCTGGGTTAGGTCTTGTTCCCATGCTTTTGCTGTTTCAGGGCCAAATAAGCCTTCATCAGCCAGCATCATGGTTAGATAATAGCCTGCAGCGCCCATAGAGAAAGGCAATACAGCTAAAAATAAGGTTAAAATCCACCGAGCCACAGGCCCCAAGGAAATTGTCTTAGAGCGTCCGTGGCGCTGGCCTACGATAATAATATTCACTCAGCGCGTCCTAAATTTGTTAACTAATGGTCAGTTTAGACTGTACCTAGCTCACAGTATGAGACAAAAATCACACAAATACTTAACTTAACGCCACTTTAAACAAAAATAACGGCACCTTACGTGCCGTTACAAATGATGCTTAAACTGCCGAAACAGGCTTAGCGTAAGAGATTGGGGCGGTTTCTTCGTCATCAAAAGAAACAAACTCCCAGCACTCTGGCTGTTCAAGCAGGGCTCTTAATAGTTGGTTATTCAAGCCGTGGCCTGATTTAACACCTACATATTCACCGATGAGGCTATGACCTAATAAGTATAGATCACCGACCGCATCTAAAATCTTATGCTTTACAAACTCATCGTCATAACGAAGCCCGTCTTCATTCAATACACGGAAATCATCAACAACAATGGCATTACTCACACTACCACCTAGAGCTAGGTTTTGTGAGCGTAAATATTCAATATCACGCATAAAGCCGAAAGTACGTGCACGACTTACTTCTTTTACAAATGAAGTAGTGGAGAAGTCTAAGCTCGCAACTTGATTTTCAGCGTCAAATAAAGGGTGATCAAAATCAATTGTGAAGCTTACTTTAAAACCATTATATGGCTTGAAGCTTGCTGATTTATCACCTTCTTCAACGGTTACTGGGCTTTTAATACGAATGAATTGCTTCGCTTTGTTTTGCTCTTCAATGCCAGCTGACTGTAACAAGAACACAAATGGGCCTGCACTGCCGTCCATAATAGGCACTTCAGCTGCACTAAGCTCAACAAAAACGTTATCGATACCTAAGCCAGCCATTGCAGATAAAAGATGCTCAACTGTAGAGACCTTTGCAGAGCCATTGCTTAAAGACGTTGATAGCGTTGTATCACCTACATTCGTAGCCTTTGCTTTAATTTCAACAGCTGGCTCTAAATCCGTACGAATAAAGATAATACCCGTATCCACTGGGGCTGGGCGCAAAGTCAAATAGACCTTTTCACCTGAATGTAGACCAATCCCTGTGGCTCTAATGGTGTTCTTAAGGGTACGTTGTTTAATCATTTATTCTGTCGCTTACTCTTAACGGCAATCAACCATTATAGTATTAATAATGGTCATTGGCCAACCACCAAGCTTAGTCTGCTTGGCGGCGCAAAAATGCAGGGATATCGAGGTAATCCATATCCTTGCTGTTATTTGTATCAGGGTTACTCTGGTGGGCTGGCTGCGCATTAGACCCACGCATAACGGTTGGGCGGTCTAATTTTTTATAATCAACCGGGCCATCTGACTTGTTAATGGTATTATCCACTACCTTTTTAGGGGCGGCTTCTATATTACCAAGACCTGTGGCAACTACCGTGACTCGTAGCTCATCTGTCATATTTTCATCAATAACAGTACCCACTACGATGGTTGCGTTATCTGAAGAGAACTCTTCAATGGTATCACCCACTTCGGTGAATTCACCTAGTGATAAGTTCATACCTGCGGTGATATTAACCAAGATACCGCGAGCACCTTGTAGATTCACATCTTCAAGTAATGGGCTTCGAATAGCTGCTTCAGCTGCCTCACGAGCACGATTTTCACCAGAAGACGAGCCAGTACCCATCATGGCCTGACCCATTTCACTCATCACAGTACGCACGTCGGCGAAATCGACGTTAATCATACCAGGGCGAATGATCAGGTCAGCAATACCCTGTACTGCACCTAGCAATACATCATTGGCGGCCGAGAAGGCATCAAGCAATGAAGTATTTTTACCAAGTACAGCTAATAATTTTTCATTTGGAATCGTGATTAGCGAGTCTACATGCTTGGCAAGCTCTGCCAAACCGCTTTCGGCAGCAGAAATTCGCTTGCGACCTTCAAATGGGAAAGGCTTAGTTACGACCGCAACCGTTAGAATACCAAGCTCTTTAGCCACTTCGGCTACAACTGGCGCAGCACCTGTACCGGTACCACCGCCCATACCGGCTGTGATGAATACCATGTCAGCACCGTTCAACGCTTCAGCGATGCGCTCACGGTCTTCCATTG
>JAGDZK010000054.1:0-29418 GCA_049115935.1 Bermanella sp.
TGTGGGCATACGCCCACGAACAATCCTATCTTGACTGGAGAGGTCATAGGATTTGACGCCCTCACCATTACCGGGATCTTCCGGTTCGATGTCACCGTCATCAACCCCGTGTAATAGGGCATCTATTTCGTCTTGACTTAAAAGATCTTGCACGAGTCAATGACCCTCTACAACCGACTAATATTTAATATGGCAAACATTACTGCATGACATAGTTAGTAAATAATATTTGCTCTAAACCGCCTTCTATGCCGGTTTCTTGGGTGACTATTCTTTGAATTTCTTCTTGTAGTTTCAACCGAATATCTGCACGACCTTCTGCTGTTCTCAGGTATTCATAGCTTTGTTGACCGAGCAAAGAAATAATTGAGCTTCTAATCATTGGGCTATGCATTTCTAACGCTTCAGCCACTCCTGGGTCACGTGTCATGGCTTCCATGTAGATTTGCAAATATCGTTGGCGAGTACCGACTTGGTAATTCACGATAAATTCTGGTTTTAATTTAATATAAATAGCAGGACCTGCACTTTCTTCAGCAGGCGCTTCTTCTGCTACAGCTTCAGACTCTTCTGCTGCTGGCGCATCATCACCACCCATTAATAACAGGGCCGCCGCTACACCAATGCCAACCACTAAAACCGCTGCAACGATAATGATAATGAGTTTTTTATTACTCTTAGGTTCTTCAACCGTATCCAGTTGTAATTCTTTTTCGTTCGCCATACGTCACCTTTTTGATGCTTGATTGAAATCTGCAAGCCTTATGCCACGAACATGACTTGAACTTTGGGTCAATTTCGCCAATTTACATAAGCTATTAATAATTAAGTGTAGACAAGAAAAAAAGAAGGGCCTTGCCATGGTTAAGTATGACAAGGTGAAGGCATAGGATGAATATTAAGCGAAATAATCCACTAAGGAGTCGCTTTCAAAAGTTTGAATATCTTGGTCAGCTATTTGACCTGACTCAGCTAATTCACTGTCATGGTCACCACCGTCTGGAAAAGCGTCATTTGAATCTTGGCCATGTTGTTCACGGCCTTGCTCTGACACATTCACATCAGATAAATTGACACCTTGTTGCTCTAACAACTCTCTTAATCTAGGTGTCTGGGTTTCTAAAGCGTCACGAACCGTTTGGTTATTACTACCGAATGCGACACTTACTTGGTCATGTTGTACTTTTACTTTAATTTCCAAGGAACCCAATTCAGGAGGATCAAGCTGTATACGAGCACTTTGCACACTTTCACTGGCCATAATACTGATACGTTTAGCCACTTGATCATTCCATTGAGGATTTTGAGGAGGCACATCTAATTTATTGAAATTACTTGGCAATTTTTCTGCCAGCTGGGTTTTAGCTGTATCACCCTGATCTAGCGCCATAGACTTTGTTGCCGAAGGTTCTTTTAATCCCATGGCAATCGCGTCCATCCCATTGAGCTTAACATCGGGTGAAGAATTAATATCTTGAGCAATGGGTGGCGTAACTAATGGGCTTTCTTTTAATGAAGTTAAGGTCTTAGGTTGCTCATGAATCGATAATAAATCCGAATTTGTGCCGTCTAAGCTGGCCTCATCTAAAGCAATTTCTTGCGTTAAGACATCCATACCTAATTCATCTAGGTTGATCATTTTATTATTTTGAGCATTCATAGAAACAGCAGGGTTTACAGCCTGTAAGTTAGGATCTAGTACCTTAACGGCTCCCTCTTGATTGTATTGCTGTCTTGCGGCGAGTTCCGACTGAACAATTTTAGCTTGGCTTTGTGTTTCGAAATTATTATTTAAATCAAGTTCTTCAGCATCATCTTCTAAGTGAGAGCCTAATCCCGCTTGAGACTGCAAATGTGGTTGAGCACGACGCAAACTTTCTAGGTATTGTAAGCCCTCTGGCGTATCTGTTTGGGTCGTATCTGAGACTGTAGCTTGATTGATTTGACCATATAAAATACCACTACCATCACCTGTAGTTTCCGAATTAACTAAAGACAAAGGAGAAAGAGGGCCTACAAAATCAGCGTTTAATTCCGATAGGCTAGCATCTTGTGCCTCAGCTAATTGGGGCATGTAAGCGGCAAATTCTTGCCCAACAGGCAAACTTGTTAACCCGGTTGCCGCTTGTAATTGCTCAAAAAAACTTTGCCCCTGAGATAGGTCTGTTGATCCAGCAGTTTCAGCTGTTATAGGGCTTAACGCCCCATTTTTAGGGAGATTTGATTGAGATAAAGCCCCGCTTGTATTGCTAGGCGTGACAGGTAAAACAAGTGAAAATAGCGGAGATACTGGCATAACTTGACCCAAATAATTCTTTGATACAAAGAATTTGCAATGCTTAGGCCAAGTTTATAGGGTTAGATTAATTGTTGAAGCTGTGTCTTAACTTTTGAAAATTCTTCTTCGATTTTTTCAAACACATAAGGGACATCTTGTAAGGTTTCGTTACGCCCAGAGTCTTCAACTTTCTTGCAAAGATCCGACAGAGAATCAGCACAAATATTCGCGCTAGAGCCTTTTAAACTATGAGCAATGTCAGCTACTTGCTCACTTTTTGATGATTTTATGGCTTCTTTCAATGCGCTTAGCTTTACTTCACTATCTTGCAAATAGGTGAGGACAAGATCGTTAAAACCTTCTTCCATAATGTCTTTTAATTCTTGAATTTGCTCCATATTCAAATGGGACATGATGCCTACTCCTCAACTGGGGATTTCCATGACAGGCAAACTTTTACTTTATTACCCTTATCAAGATAAATAAGACTATCGCACAAACTAGAAATCAGTGGAATACCTCGCCCAGAATACGCCACGTTTTCCTCAATATTTACATTAAGGTTATCATTATCATAATCAAAACCATCCCCACTATCTTCTACGATAATGGTCAATTTCCCACCATCATGAGTCGGTGTTAGATCAAAATCAAATCTAACAAAAGCATTTTCTAGGGAATCCATGGCCAAACTACGCAAACGATAGTACTCAGCAAACCCATCCGCCGTTTTTTTAAGCTCTGAACTTAATCCAAGTACCCCATGCTCAAAAGCATTAGAAAATAGCTCCGCCATCAAGGTATACAGCTGTCCACTTAGCTGACGTAAAGCAGGTACATCGTTCAGTATATTTAGCATGATAGGCAGAGGATTGAACGATTTGAGGGTTTCATCTCTTAGGGTATAAACCATATTCCAGTTTGTTGGTCCACTTATGGCTCCACTGGATAGGTCGATGTCTACTTTTCCAATTTCTGACTCATCGACCATAGACAGCTCTAATAAAGTGGTATCGTCATCTCGACCATTTTCACCTACAAACTGATTAACACTTTTAAGAATATTATCGAAATAATCATCTGTGTTGTTATCGTCAAACACTGCAAATAAACGGTCATCGCCAAATAATTCACCCTCGGTATTACGTGCTTCAATAATACCATCTGACCACATATAAAATTTATCACCCGGTAAAAATTCAAAGGTTTTCGTTTCAGCATCAAATGCTTGAGATGACAACACCCCTAAAGGCAGGTGATTAGACTTAATTCGTTCGACTAGACCTGTTTTTTTACGATACAAACCGAAATCAGGTAAGCCACCCATCCATACTTCAATTTCATTTCTTCTGAAGCTCATATTTGCCATACAAGTACAGCAAAAATAACCTACAGGTAATATTTTTTTAAGTTTGATATTAATCTCTCGAAGAATATCCGACATAAAAAAACCTTTTGCTGTCATGCCATAAAATATTTCAGCAAGTGGCATGGCACCAATGGCAGCAGGTAAGCCGTGACCGGTAAAATCTCCTAGTAAAATATGAATACTACCTGATGGTTTGCGTGCAGCTAAAAGCACATCACCATTAAAAATAGAGAAAGGAGATAATAGATGCTTAATATTGGGTAAATCTAAGCAACCACTGTGAGCCACGTTATCATAAACAGCACGGGCAACTTGCTGCTCATGGCGCATGTGTTCATTATTTTCTCGAATCAGGTCACGTTGAGTTTGTAGCGTATTATGCATTTTAAGCATGCGGCTAAAGGCATTAATTTTAGCTTTAAGTATGATTTTATTGTAAGGCTTAGAAATGAAATCATCGCCACCACTCTCTAAGCAGGTAGCTAAGTCAGATGCTTCTTGTAAAGAAGTTAAGAAGATAATGGGAACCATATCTTCACCAGCTAAGGTCTTAATTGACTTAGCCGCTTGATGCCCATTCAAATTGGGCATGATTACATCAAGTAATATGATGTCAGGCTTTTGTTCTAAATACTGGTCGATGGCTTCATTACCATCGGCTGCTTCACACACCGTGTAACCCATTTTCTTTACAATGGCACACAGTATTATTCGATCAGATTGGTTATCATCTGCCACTAATACATGTAGCGGTCTATCATCCATAACTGACCTCAGACCTTAGTGCTACTCGATAGTAAAGAGTTGCTCAAAATTAGAAATGGTTAAAATCTTTTTAACATCCGCATTACAACGAGTAATACGCACATTTGAACTCTCCCCCCCGGCATGGTCGCGAAGCAACAACAGCATACCTAACGCAGAACTGTCTAAGTAGGAAGCTTTAGACATATCAATCACGTATTTATTCACAGTTGCTCCAGCATCTTCATATGCATCACGAAATTCTTGATGAGCACTAAAGTCAAAGCGTCCTTCCACGGTGACGGTTAATTCATCACCTTTAATCGAAGCATTTACCGGCATGTCAAACCTCTTATTTCCTTGGCGTAGAGTTATACTGCATATTTTGAGCATAGTTCAAAAAAAATAGATTAGTAAAGTTTAACGCTTAATTCCTTGTTTTAACCGTGATATCACATGGGCAGCGATATGATTTAACGGTAAAACCTTATCCGCGGCACCACATTCAACCGCCGCACCAGGCATCCCCCACACGACAGAGCTTTCTTTATCTTGAACGATATTGTAGCAACCAGCCTGCTTCATTCTTAGCATGGCTTGTGCACCATCAGCCCCCATGCCTGTTAGCATGATGCCAATAGAGCGTTTTGCCAGCTGCTGATTACGAGTAATAGAATCAAATAAAACCTCAACTGAAGGCTTGTGTAAATTTACCCGTTCACCGTCATAAACCTTGCAGTAAAAATGGCTACCTTTTTGAGTAACTTCAAACTGCTTATCACCAGGTGCAATGTAAATATGACCCGACATTATTTTATCGCCATCTTGCGCCTCACTCACCTCTTGTTGAATCATCCCATTGATACGCTTTGCAAACGAAGCACTAAATACAGGGGGAATATGCTGAGTAATAACGATTGGAGGCGTATCGACTGGCAGCATACACAGTAGTTCTCTTATGGCTTCGGTACCGCCAGTTGAAGCACCGATAACAATAAGGCCATCTCTGTTTAAGCCTTGTTTTTCTATGGGTTTTATTACTTTTGGTGTGGCCCTATTCGCTTGAATTTCAAGTCTACTAACATTAGCCACTGAAGCCGTTCTGACTTTATCGATGATCTCAGATGCATATTCACTTAATAATTCAGGCTTATCTGCACTGGGTTTTCCAATGTAGTCTACGGCCCCTATCTCTAGTGCTTCTAACGTTGAAGGTGCACCTTTTTGTGTAAGCGTTGAAATCATCACCACAGGTAAAGGGTGCAATCGCATCAAATTACGCAGGAAAGTAATACCATCCATTTTTGGCATTTCGATATCAAGCGTAATCACATCAGGTTTAAGGGCTTTAATTTTATCCCTAGCAATATAAGGATCCGCTGCCGTACCCACCACTTCAATACCTGTCTGTCCAGAAAGTATTTCTGTTAAAACTTTTCGTATTAAGATGGAATCATCTACGATCAGTACTTTAATCATGACTCACCTTTTTAATCAAATAACTCAATATCAGAGTCATCTTTATGCTGCCTGATCGAATCGAGATAACCCTTTTCGCGCTCGATAATGGTTTCATTTCTGGTCGTGGTAATGCGTCTTACTTTCACACACCCTGTATCTGGGAAGTAAAGTATTTTTCTAGAGTAAACATCCCCCACATCAGCAGCCTTTACATTTATCCCTTCTTTTCGCATAAAATCGTATGCAAATAGTATATTGCGTTGGCCCACATCGGTCATACTGGCGAGCACCTGCCCACCACCAAATAATTTAACCTCTATATTACGTTTAGAACACCCAAGCTTATAAAGGGTATTCAATAGGTACTCCATTGCCCAGTTTCCATATCGGGTTTCAGACGTATTGGCATCACTTCCCCATTGCGATGAACTATGTTCATTTTGAATCGGAAGCATAAAGTGATTCATACCTCCAATGCCTAGTGATACATCTCGTACGCAGGCACTAATACATGACCCTAATACCGTACTAATCATTTCACCATGGCTAGTCACATAAAACTCACCTGGTAATATTTTCGCTGACCAAACATTAAGCTTAGGATCAAAGTAGCGATTAACATGTTCAAATCCTTTTTCAGCAGGTGGCTGATTCAGTGGATTATGTATCATTTAATCACCGTATCTTTTTGTAGATGGTACGGCCTTTTGACTCAAATCGAGAGGTCATACCATGTAGTGTTTCACTATGACCTATAAATAAATACCCTCCATCATTGAGTTGATCAGCTAAGCGTTCAAATAATTCTTTTTGCGTTTCTTTATTAAAATAAATAACCACGTTACGACAAAATATAACATCAAATTTTGCATTCATGGGCCAAGGCCCTAATAAATTCAATCTATTAAATTGAATCATTTCTTTAATTTCAGGCTTTACCATCCCCATGCCAGTTGTTGAGTTTTGTTGAAAGCATGAAAGGTAGTCTTTAGGTAATTGTTCAACTTCAGTTAATGGGTAGACCCCTTCACGTCCTTTTTTTAGAACATCGCTATCTAAATCGGTGGCCAATATTTTAATATTATGCTGCTTTACCATCATATTTTTATGGAGAGTAATCGCAATGCTATAAGGCTCAGGGCCTGTGGAACATGCCGATGACCATATGCGAATCGGTATCGATTTATTTTTCTTTTTCCACTGCGGAATGATTTCTTTTGCTAAATATTCAAAATGATGAGACTCACGAAAGAACGACGTAAGATTAGTAGTAATCGAATTAACAAATTCATTCACTTCAGAAGTATGATTTGTTTCCAAATGCTGGCAATACTGAGCAAAGTTTTGAAGGCCTAATTTTCTAATTCGCCTTGATATACGACTATAAACTAGCTCTTTTTTTTGGTCTCCCAGTACGATACCACTAATATCATAAGCCATGGCTGAGAGGCGCTTAAAGTCCTCATCAGCCATTGGGAATTCCTTACAAGAAAAATCCATATTAAGTTACTTCATTAAAATTCTTGCCAGTCATCGTCGTCATCCTTCACCACAGGTCTACTTGCTGTAGACGACTTATGGCTTTGTGTGGATGACGCACTTGATTTTGATTGAGAAGGCTTAGGTGAGCTAATCATCGTAGCTGACTGATGCTCCATAGGATTATGAGTATCAGAACCCGAAGCCACTTTAAAGAAACCAACTAGATCCAGCATGTTTTTGGCTTGCTCAGTCATGGTTTCACTAGCCGCAGATGCTTCTTCTACTAGCGCGGCATTCTGCTGTGTCATTTCATCCATTTGACTAATGGCTTTGTTAACTTGTTCAATACCACTGGCTTGTTCTTCAGAAGCTGAGCTGATTTCTTTAATCATGGTATTTACTTTTTCAACTGCCTCAACAATTTCAGCTAAGGTTTGTCCTGACTTATTAACAAGGTCTGTGCCGTTATCCACTTTTTCAACACTGTCGCGTATTAAGTCTTTAATCTCTTTAGCGGCACCTGCACTTCGTTGGGCGAGGTTGCGCACTTCACCTGCAACCACAGCAAAGCCTTTACCTTGTTCACCTGCTCTAGCAGCTTCAACTGCAGCATTCAGTGCTAGTAAGTTGGTTTGAAACGCTATTTCATCAATAACACCAATAATGTCTGAAATTTTCTTACTAGAGGTATTAATTTCTTCCATTGCGCCAACGGCTTTACTCACAACCTCGCCACCTTTTTGTGCTTTCTCTTGAGCATTGGCGGCAAGGTTATTCGCATGAGAAGCGTTTTCACTTGTTTGACGAACTGAACTGGTCATCTCTTCCATGCTTGATGCTGTTTCTTCTAAGCTAGACGCTTGCTCTTCGGTACGTTGACTTAAGTCCGTATTACCTTGTGCAATTTCAGTGGAACCTGTGCTAACGGTATTGGCAGATTCGCGAATACGACCAATGACATCCGTTAAGCGCTCTCCCGTATCATTGGCATCTTGTTTTAATTTCCCAAAAATCCCTTGATATTCCGCTGAAATTCGCTCATCTAATTTACCATGAGCCATAGCGTCTAAAACACGAGCTGTATCATTAATAACATTTTCAGAGATTGTCATTAAACTATTTAGACCCATGCATAGGTTTTTGAAGAAACCAGTTTTATCCTCAACAGTGGCACGTAAACTCAATTCTCCTCTACCTGCTGACTCAATAATGTTATCCACTTCGCGTTCAACTGATACTTCTTCTGTACGGTCATTCCATTCAACAACCGTACCCAAACGCTCACCATCAGGGCTTACAATTGGGTTAGCAATTAAAGAGAATGTACGACCACCTACAATTATTTCAGTTTGATAAGTATCTGTTAACGCAGAAAGCATTTGGCGTTGATGCGCCGGGTTTTTATGGAAAATATCGATATTACTACCTAGCACTTTACTGGCCGTGAAGTTAGGCAAATCTTTGCGTACATCTGATTCGGCAACTCGCAACATACCAGATACAGCTTCATTGGTGTAAATAACATTTTGATCATTATCAGCAATCATTGTATTAGCTGAACAAGCATCCAATGCAAGACGGACTCGTGCATTTTCATTTGCAATTCGTTTTTGCTCTAGCTCAAAGGCTAATTGATCGGTTAAGTCTTTCCATTCAACAACTGTGCCTAGGCGTTTTTCACCTTCCCATACAGGCGTTGCAACTAGGTCAAACGTCCGACCACCTACAACAATTTTAGTGTTATAAACATCTTTCAGATCCGCTAGCATACCACGCTGATGGGCTGGATTTTTATGGAAACCATCCACGTTAAAGCCCATTAATTTACTTACCTCAAAGTTTGGCAAGTCTTTCTTAATGTCAGATTGAGCGTCGGTTAGCATTTCACGTACGGAATGATTTAAATATACAATATTTAATTCTTCATCGGCCATCATTACGTTCGCCTGACAAACGTCCAGTGCATTGCGCGTACGTGCATTATCAGCAGCAATCTTTTCTTCCCTTTCTGTACGAGCAAGCTCCTCTGTTCTATCAGTCCACTCAACAACCGTACCTATTCTGCGCCCCTCTACACTGAGAATTGGGTTAACTATAAGTGCAAAAGTACGCTCGCCTAATTCAAGCTGAGCTTCATGTGTATCAGTTAACTTTTCTAACATACCTCTCTGATAACCTGGGTCTTTATGAAAAATATCAATATTTTCACCTAAAACCTTATTAGCAGAAAAACTAGGAATGCTTTTTTTAATATCTGATTCCGCAACAGAAAACATATCTTGAACACCTTTATTGGTATACACAAGGTTATAGTTTTCATCAGCAACCATTAAGCAAGATTCAGCACAAGAATCAAGCGCGCGCCTAATACGAGTATTAGCTATATTATTATTTTTTTGATCAGTAATATCTGTAGCAAATTTCACTACTTTATATGGCTTACCATCTTCACCAATTATTGGATTATAAGAAGCTTGAATCCAAACTTCTTTCCCACCTTTTCCGTAACGTTTATATTCTTCAGATTCAAATTCACCGTTATTTAATTTCTTCCAAAAGTCATGGTATTCATTGCTGGCTTTGAAATCGGAATCAACAAATATGCTATGATGTTTACCCTTAATTTCATCCAACGTATAACCTACTGTACTTAAAAAGTTCTCATTAGCGGTAATAATGGTACCATCCATATTAAATTCGATGACAGCTTGTACCTTGTCTATTGCTGACACTTTTTCTGCATTCTCTTTAAATTCAACATTATCATTAATTGAATCTTTAGAGTTAATCAAGCGAACACTATTACGTAAGTTAACCATTGTATAAATCAGTTTAGCTAACTCATCTTTACCTTTTGTAGTTGGCTCATAACTATAGTCACCGTTTGCCGTGGCATTTGCACTACGGGTAGCGAGTAATAATACCGTCAATAGCTTATGAGCCTGCATCCAGTGTGCAATCAATCCCGCTGCGCACAATAAACTCAATACAATGAGTGCGCTCCCAGCTTGCTCTTGAGGTATTGATGCAAAGGCATATATCAATCCTACAAGTGGTAACGCCCAAGGCATGATAAATTTATACTGTATGCTTATCCGGCTTAAACTATCCATTTTTATTTCCACCTACTCATCAATCGTTAAAAGATTTTCAAGTTCTAATAAAATCACCATGTTTTTTTTCACGGTTACTAATCCTTTTATAAAATTTGAATTCTGGTTATCGCCTAATCCTTTGTTTTTCGCCTCACCAATTGGCACGTCATAAACATCACTTATGGCATCAACAATAATCCCCATTGTTCTCGTTCCTGTTGATGTAAACACTTTAAGTACGACAACAACGGTTTCTTCACCGTAGTTTATTTTTGGTAAATCAAACCTTAAGCGTAAATCCATGATAGGAACAATTGTTCCCCGTAAGTTAATGACTCCCTTTAGATAGCTTGGACTATTGGGCACCGGCGTTGCCGACTCCCAGCCTCGAATTTCTTGAACAGCAAGAATATCAACGCCATATTCTTCATCAGCCATAATAAACGTCAGGTATTGTTCTGTTAGAACACCGTCTTCTGATCCAAGTTTCTGGCTATCTTCAATTTCATTAACGGCTGTCATATTATCGGCGTCCATTATGCGGCTTTATTGCCACCATCTATGATTCTAGATGATGCACCACTCATTTTTGATAAACTGCTAACATCGACAATTAATGCTACGGTCCCATCACCCAGTATGGTTGCGCCTGATATACCATCCACACGTTTGTAATTTTCTTCTAAGCTTTTGATAACAACCTGTTGCTGGCCTAATAGCTCATCGACCACCACTCCAATTTTTTCACCATCTGTTTCAACCACTACAATGATACTTTCTTCAATGGATTTTTTTTCTTTATCAATATTAAAAACGTCATCCAACTCAACAATAGGGACATATTCATCACGAAGTTGCAAAACATCACTGTGCCCCCCAACATGATTGATGGCGCGGTCATCTAACTGAATAGACTCCACAATACTCACCAATGGGAAAATATAGATCTCTTCACCGACCTTAACTAGTTGCCCGTCTAATATGGCCAATGTTAAAGGCAGCCTAATAACAAACCGAGAACCACGACCACGCTCTGAACTCACTTCAATTGATCCGTTTAATGCCGCAATGTTTCTGCGCACCACATCCATACCGACACCACGACCGGACAAGTCACTGACGACGTCAGCGGTTGAGAATCCAGGTTGAAAGATAAGATCAAATATCTGTTCTTGGCTGAGATTCGCGCCTTCTGCAACCAAGCCTTTTTCGACGGCTTTGGATAATATTCTGTCTGTATCAAGACCTGCGCCATCATCTTTTATCTCAATGACAATATTGCCGCTTTGATGATATGCATCAAGTTTAACGGTGCCTGTCTCTGATTTACCTGCCGCTTTTCTATCAGCGGGCATTTCAATACCATGGTCAATTGAATTTCGAATCAAGTGCACCATTGGATCACCGATTTTTTCCATTACGGTTTTATCAAGTTCTGTATTTTCACCTGACATAATGAGTTCAATTTTTTTATCTAGCGAAATACTCACATCACGCACTAACCGAGGAAAACGACTAAATACAAAACTAATTGGCATCATTCGAATTTTCATGACACTTTCTTGTAACTCTCGGGTGTTATGTTCCAGCTGGGCCAAACCTTCTTGTAAACGCTGCACACGGGTAATATCAAAGTTTTGCCCGAGCTGACCCAGCATAGATTGAGTAATAACCAGTTCACCCACCATATTAATTAAACTATCAACCTTATCGATGCTTACACGAATTGATGAACTCTCTTGAGTTTTAGGCGCTGCCTTAGGTTGAGGTTTCGCTTGATTTTCGGCAGATTTGGCAACGGGTGTTTGTACTTTTGGTGCTGCAATTTCATCTTCAGAAGCTGAAGGAAACTCAGGCACAGGGGCTGCTTCGCTATGTTCTTTAACCGCTGAATCTTCTGTTGTACTGACACTTCCTGATAACGCTGTAATAATAATTTCAGCATCATCTATGACCCATTCAAAGACCTCATCAATGTCTGATTTTGCAATATTTTTTTCAATTCTTATGTCCCACGTTAAATAACATTGCTCAGGGTCCAGACTGGTAAATTCAGGCAACCGCTCTAATCCGGCAATCACTTGCATATTGTGATCGCATAAATCGGCAAGTTGACGGAACATTCGGGTAGGTTCATTACCTGTTTGTAAAATAGATAGTTCAGGTATAAAGCGAATATGCCAGCCACCTGCTTCACCCGCACTAGATTCTTGTGGTATATCTGATGGCGGTTGTGATGGGGGTTCTACTTCTGATGGCGCCTCACCGTTTAAAATGGCCTCAAATTGAGATTTTAAAACTTTGCTCTCTTCAAGGTCAGGGTCATTACTGGCCTGCAGGTCTTGTAATAAACCTCTAATACAATCAACACTTTTAAGTAGTAAATTTTGTATATCTTGGCTCATGGCTCGCTGACCACTGCGTATTTGATCAAGCAATGTTTCCAGAACATGAGTAAAATCAGCTACTTGGGTGAAACCAAATGTACCAGCTCCGCCTTTCATAGAGTGAGCCGCGCGAAAAATAGTATTGATGACTTCAGCGTCAGGTTCTACCAAATCTAAATCAAGTAAGCCTTGTTCCATAGCATCAAGGCCTTCATAACTTTCTTCATAAAAAACTTGGTGGAACTGGCTAAGATCAATACTCATGATTTATCCCAATACTTTCTTGATGGTCGTAAGAAGTTGATCAGGATTAAACGGTTTTACGATCCAGCCCGTTGCACCTGCACTTTTACCTTCCATCTTTTTATCCCCAGCAGACTCGGTGGTTAACATTAAGATTGGTGTGAATTTATAGCTGGGTAGTTCTCGTAAATTGCGACACAGTTCAATACCATTCATGTTGGGCATATTCACGTCACTTAGAACAAGATCGACTCCTTGCCCTTTTGCAAAGTTTAATGCCTCAACACCATCACTTGCTTCAATGACATCGTGCCCGGCACCTTTAAGTGTAAAGCTCACCATTTGACGCATGGAGGCTGAATCATCTACTGCTAGTATTTTTGCCATAAATTGCTCTCCCGAATTAGTGTCCACTTAATCCAAAATATTCATCAACACCCAATAACTTTGCCGTGGTAACTGTTTGCTCAGATGGGTTTGGCCAAGATAATTTTCGATTATCTTTAGCAAGTGCTTGATGAAAACTAAGAAGAAGTTGTAAAGCAGATGTATCAATTTGCTCGATACCAGCAGATTGGATTTCAATGTCATTGCCAGATTGGATCAAGCTTTCCATTTGCCCATGCAGTTCCTCTGCTTTGACTATGGTACAGCGGGTACCTAAGTCTATTTTATCCGTATCCATGATATGTACAGCCTTTAACTCATTTATTGATAATGTTAGACGGTAATACAAGGAATGTTTGGGACGGCAGAAAGTTTTTTTTATTAATAATTATGAGCTATGAAGGCGATGAAGTTGTGCACCTATTTCATCTAAAAATTTTTGCACCTGTTGGTTTTCTGACGCTATTGCTTGATCATTAAGTCGAGATTCTAACTTTTCATAACTCTTTAATTTTTGATTTAGGGTTTGATAAATATCTTGTGCTTTTTTTAATTGCTCTTTAACTTGAAAGATATGGTTATTTTGTTGGGCTATGGCATCATCAATTTGATGCATAAATGATTCAAATTGCTGTATCTGTAAGCCCGACACCTTAACACTGGCTTGATTTTGAAAATTCACTCGATAATCTTGCTGATAACCGAGCAGAGTATTGCTTTTTTCTTCTTCGCTGCGCAGTTTTTGCTGAAGTGCACCAATATATGAAAGTGCTTCATTAACAGCATTCTGAGCAATCTGAACAAGGGGTTTTAATCGCTTGGCGCGCTCACGGCTCATTGTGCTTCAGGAGTCCCTTGTGGCTCAGCTCTTCGTCCTAATGCTTCGTTTAAAATCATGTTTAAACCCTCCATACTTTCTTTAAGGCTAAGGGACTGATTTAAGTCTTGAGCAAGATACGCCTTCATGACGGGATTTAAGCGCACCGCAAGATCCAACTCGGGATTGCTGCCTGGGTTATAGGCACCCACGCTGATTAAATCTTTATTTTGTTGGTACAAGCTATAAAGATATTTAAATCGCTGTGCCGATTTTAACGTTACGCTATCCACTATTTGTGGCATGGCTCGGCTTATGGATGCCTCCACATCAATGGCTGGGTACTGACCTTCCTCCGCTAAACGGCGGCTTAACACCACATGGCCATCTAGAATGGCTCTAGCAGAATCGGCAATGGGGTCTTGTAGGTCATCACCTTCAGTGAGCACGGTATAAAATGCGGTAATTGATCCACCACCTGGCGGCCCATTACCTGTGCGCTCAACCAGTTTGGGGATTTTTGCAAACACAGAAGGTGGATAACCTTTCGTGGCAGGGGGTTCACCCACCGCTAATGCCACTTCACGCTGCGCTTGGCCATACCGAGTTAAGCTATCCATCAGCAATAAAACGTCTTTACCTTCGTCGCGAAAATATTCCGCGATGGCGGTGCTTAATGAGGCCGCACGCATGCGCATGATAGGCGAATCATCGGCTGGGCTCGCCACTACCACTGCCCGTTTTAAGCCTTCTTCACCTAATATATCTTGAATGAATTCCTGTACTTCTCGACCACGCTCCCCCACCAAACCCACCACGACAATGTCGGCGGTGGTAAAGCGTGTCATCATACCCAGTAACATACTTTTACCCACACCCGAGCCTGCAAATAATCCCATGCGTTGACCACGTCCCACGGTTAAAAGTGCATTAATGGCCCGTATTCCCACATCCATGGTTTCTCGTATGGGAGCGCGCTTCATAGGGTTAATTATTTTACCTTCAAGACTAATATGCTCGTTACTGACAATGTCACCTAAGCCATCAAGCGGTCGCCCTGCGCCATTAAGCACACGACCTAGCAAGCCAAATCCTGCTGGAATTTGATCCCCATCAAGAATCGGGGTGACTTTTGCCCCAGGTGATAAACCTTGCACAGGTTCAATAGGCATTAAAAAGAATTTTTCTCGATCAAAGCCCACGACTTCTGCTTCTATATTTTCACGGCCTTGTTCTACCCAACAACGATCACCTACTTTAACTTTGCAACCAACGGCCTCCATTGTCAGGCCAACCATTCTGGTTAATTGTCCCGAGACTATCGGCTGACATTGGTAGTCTCCTGTTTGTTTTAACCAGTTGAGTGACTTAAGGCTCATGATCATCATCCTCATGGGATAGTGAATCGCCTTTATTTACCTGATCATCTTGTTCAGATTGGTTTGCCTTATCATCCGCTGGTTGACTTTCTCGCGTTTCAGGAGGGGTAACATCATCCTTATTATCTTCATCTAACGCTTCATCGTCAGCCAATGCCTGTTGTGATGAGTCTTCATCCATGGATTTATTATCTATATCACTCTGAATATCGACATTTGAGTCACTGGCATCCAGTGAATTGATTTCATCATCACCCTCATGGTCCGTTTTGTTTTCAGTGTGTTCATCTATTTCATTGGATGTACTTTCAGTTTTAATGTCTTCGTCTTGATCTGCGGCAATTTCGTCTTCTGCACTTTGGCTCTCAAGTGTGTCATACATATCAGATGCATTAAAATGGTCGTCATTGTCATCTTCATTATCGTTTAATGCTAATTGCACCTGACGTCTGTATTGTTTTTCAATGGTTTGCCAGCGCTCACTGATGGTGAAATTTACAGCGCTATATCGACTATGAATACGACAGCCTCCCTCATCAATTTTTTCAGATGCATGAGCTTCACCTTCAAACTCACCTTGTTCAATGGCGGCCTCTATATAAGGAAGATCATGGGGATTGACTTCAATTTTTAAATGCCCACTTTCCAGTGGCAATGAATCCAATGCCTGCTGCACAATCGCAACAATATGTTCACTGCCCTGACTGAGTTCTTGAGTCACGACGGCTTTGGCAATGGCTAAAATAATATCGGGCAGGTTTTCGGAAACTTCTTTTTTTTGCTGATTTAAATGTTGATCAATTGCATTAAGGACTGACTTTAAATTATTGGTGTTTTTTTGATTACTTTTCTCACCTTGCTCCAGTGCTTGGGCTTCACCTTTTTCAAAGCCACTATCAAAACCAAGTTTACGACCTTCAATTTGGCCTTTTTCTAACCCTTCTAAATGGCCAGCTTCATAGCCTAATTTTTCGCCTTTTTGACGACCTTCAACCAGTCCTTGGTTTAAACCTTCATTAAACGCTTCTTGTCTAATGAGCTCTAATTGTTCTGCAGTTAAAGGCTCAACTTCAATTTCTTCATCTTCAACCACAACCTCACTATCATCCTGCGCATGCTCTTCGCTATGCACAAGATGACTGGGTTCTGTCCAGTAGGGTAAATTCCAGCGTTTGGAATCTTTTACTTCGTCAGCTGGTATACGCTCACGGCGTTCGGTCATGTTTACTGCACTCTAAAAACAATTTCATAAAAATGCCTTCTTTCATCACTACAGCATTTGCTCGCCGCCAGCACCACCTAATACAATTTCACCAGCGTCGGCCATGCGTCGTGCAATGGTGAGTATTTCTTTTTGTGCGCCTTCCACTTCACTGACTTTAACCGGACCTTTCGCTTCAAGGTCATCACGCAATAGTTCGGCTGCACGTTTGGACATATTACGGAATATTTTCTCTTTAAGATCTTCATCTGCACCTTTAAGTGCAACGGTCAATAGGTCACCGGACACTTCACGCAAGAGCACTTGGATACCGCGATCATCTACTTCATTAAGGTTTTCAAATACGAACATAAGGTCTTGTATTTGAACCCCTAGCTCTTCGTCCACTTCTTTGATTTGATCAAGTAGTTCGCCGCTTAAGGTACTATCTAGATTATTAATAATACCAGCCGATACTTTCACACCACCCATCGCCGTGGTTTGCTGACCTTGATTCCCTGAGAATTGTTTTTCAAGTATATCGTTTAATTCTTGTAGGGCTGCAGGCTGAACAGCTTGCAAGGATGCCACTCGCATCATGATGTCTAATCGGACTTTTTCATCAAAGTTATAAAGAATCTCTGCCGCTTGATCACTCTCTAAATAGGCGATAACAATGGCTTGAATTTGTGGGTGCTCGTGCCTAATAACATCAGCAACCGCTCGGCTTTCCATCCACTTTAAAGTATCCAGACCTGTGGTATTACCGCCTAATAAAATACGGTCTATTAAACCACCGGCTTTATCTGAACCTAACGCTTGGGTCAGCATGTTACGAATGTATTCGTCTGCACCTAGGCCTAAACCCGTTTGACCAGAAAGACTATCTAAAAACTCAGCTACTACACCCTCAACTTGTGACTGAGTAATATCTTTTAACTGGGCCATGGTTGCGCCCACTGCTTGCACTTCTTTTGGCCCTAAGTGTTTTAACAGCTCCGCTGCATCTTTTTCACCTAAGCTCATAAGAAGAATCGCCGCGCGCTCTTTATGATCTAAACTTGAAAGCTCACCTTTTGGCTTTGCTTTAGCAACATCAGTTGGTGGAGTTTGTTCATCCTTCGGCATTGTTCACCCATTTCTTAAATGCTTGCGCCACCCTAGCTGGATCTTCTGCAATTAACCCTTTAAGCGCATCAAGTTGACGTTCGAATCCTTCGCTTGCACCTGGCAATAAGAACTCATCGGCACCGGCTAACGTGACTTTATCATCGCCAAATAAATCATCACCATTCCCAAGCTCATCCAATTCGCCTTCGATCTCTGCGTTTTCATCCATTTTACCGCGTTCAATAAGATTACGAACAATCGGACGAATCACACCAAAGATCACGATCAACAAGAATATACCGGCCAACACTTGTTTCACGATCTCCCAGAACCATGGTTGACGCCAGAAATCAGGTTCTCCCAGTTCTTGTGGTCCACCTAAGAAAGCACTATTGATGACACTGACACTATCACCACGAGCGGCGTTGAAACCCACCGCATCTTTCACCAGTAACTCAAGACGTGTTAGCTCTTCTTGACTCCAAGTGACGGCCTCAGTTACACCGGTTTGAGGGTTCATTCGCGCTCGATCATTGACCGCTACCGACACCGTTACGCGGCGTACCTTGCCCACCTGATGTTGAGTATGGCTCAAAGTACGATCAACTTCATAGTTACGTGTGGCTTCACTACGACGTTCAATCGGCTGAGTTTGACCCTCTTCACCACCATTTGCTTCTTCTGGTACCTCTGCAGCCCCCGGTGGTTGGTTTGATAATGCGCCAGGCACACCACCGTCAACTTTGTTTAGACTTTCTTCGTCTAAGGTTTGCTCACTGCGTAATGCAATTAAATCAGGGTTGTAAAGTTCTTGAGTTTGCTCAACTGCGGTAAAATCCAGATCCGCACTGACTTCCGCTTGGAAGTTATCCGCGCCTAATACGGGTTCTAAAATGCGCTGCACACGTTGATTTAAATTATCTTCAAGTTTGCGGGTAAATTCATATTGCTTGGCAGCCAATAAGTCCTCACTGGACTTGTCATCTTTACTCAGTAAGTTACCTTTTTGATCCACAAGGGTGACGTTTTCAACCGGTAACTCCGGAATACTGCTGGCCACTAAATTTATGATGGCTTCAGCCTGTGCTTGTTTTAGGCCTTTGCCTCCATAAATTTCTAAGAATACAGAGGCTCTTGGCTCACGGTCATCTCGTACAAATACCGATTGTTTTGGAAGTGCTAGGTGCACCCGCGCATTGCGTACGCTTTGTAAACTAGAAATGGTGCGCGCTAATTCCCCTTCTAAACCACGACGGTAACGGGCACTTTCAATAAATTGACTGGTACCTAAACCTTGTTCTTTATCTAACAACTCAAGACCAACAGTGTCATCTACCTCTGCCAATACCGGCGCAAGAGCTAAACGAGCTTCGTGAATATCGGTTTCAGGGACGGTGACAATACCAGTGGTGGGATTAATACGATAATCAATGCCGGTTTGATCTAAGATGGCGAGGATTTCTTTTGCATTAAAATCTTCAAGGTTACTAATCAATGGGCGATATTGCGTTTCTTGAGACCAGATAACCACGCCGATACCCAAAGCTAACAGGCCAGCAAAACCAATTAATAAAGCCACTTGACGCACGATGGTGAGCTTATTAAAGCCCATCATAATAGGATTTATTTCACTGGCATCCATGGCATCGGGTAGCGAGTCATTAAAGCTATCTGAGGAATCATTCACATTAGGGTCGGACTCTGCGGGAAAGTTATCCCCTGTCTCTGCCGGTACGTTATCTGTGGCCATTAGATGTAACCTTTACTACGGTTGTCTGTGAAATAAAAAATGAACAAAAATCAAAACACCTACACCCATTGTCATACCGGCATATTCATAATGTCTTTGTAAGCATCGACCAATTTATTACGCACTTCTTTCATTGCATCAAAGGATACGCTGGCTTTTTGTGCCGCAATCATGACCTCTGGCAAATCAACCATAGGATCACCTTTTTCAAACCGGGTGCGTAACTCTGAACTTTTCTGTTGTTGCTCATTCACATTGTTAATGGCATTGCCAAACATAGTTTGAAAGTCTGGTACATTAGGATCAGCTTTGATGTCTGGGTAGTTCGCACTTTGATTTTGTAACTTCTCCACCTCTTCAGTTAAGCGATCTGCTGCAGACGCTTCGGTGCGATTAGGCTCTTGTATTTGTGAGCGTACTTGGCGCAATTGGGATAGGACACTGTTTATATCGGCTCTATCTACCATGTTTCACCTCTTTTATTAGCTGCCAAAAAAATGCCATCCGTTGGCAGCTTCCCTGCCTTAACGTCCTTGTTAGACGTCTTCCTGACATTTTTTCCATTCGTAAGTGTTAATTGCATAACACAGGCCAATTTAAAGTATGTTTATTCGTTTCTTAAAACATTAAATTGGATTGAATATCAATGCCCTGCTCACGCATCTGAGCCATTTTATAACGTAATGTTCTTGGGCTAATGCCTAGCTTTTCTGCCGCCCGTTTTTTATTTTTTTCATGTTTGAGCGCATCTAAGATCAAGGTGTATTCACGCTGCTTTAAATTATCACCTAGCCCATCAGCCGGTGGATTAGCTGAAGTAACAGGATCTTGAGAAATGGGCATATCTAACCCTTCAAATGGGTTGCTCTGCGCCACTTGAGATGACGCCTGAGCATCCACATTTAAAACAATATCGCTTGCAGTAATACTATGACCTGTTTGAATAATAAGTGCGCGTTGAATCACATTATCTAGCTCACGAACATTGCCAGGCCAGCTATGCTGTTGTAATTTTTGCTGTGCACTTTCATCAAATATTAGCGCGGGTTTATTCTGTTTTTTACAATGCTTATGCAATAGTCGCTCAGCTATGGGCAGTAAATCTTGAGTACGCTGACGCAACGACTTCCACTGCAAAGGAAACACACTCAAACGGTAGTATAAGTCTTCACGAAATTTTTTCTCATTAACATATTCCATTAAATTACGGTTGGTTGTAGCTAAAATACGTACATCCAATGAAATGGTTTTACGGCCACCTAAGCGTTCAACTTCACGCTCCTGTAGCACTCGTAATAATTTAGCTTGTAGGCCAATTTCCATTTCACTTATTTCATCCAGCAATAAAGTACCACCTTGAGCCTGCTCAAACTTACCAGGCATGCTGTTATAAGCCCCTGTAAATGCACCTTTCTCATAACCAAATAACGTGGACTCAAGCATATTTTCTGGAATCGCAGCACAGTTAATAGCGATAAATGGTCCACTTTTACGTGGGCTATTTTGATGAATATAACGCGCCAAAACTTCTTTACCTGTGCCACTTTCGCCGCTAATTAATACCGTAGCCTCACTATCCGCCACTTGCTTCGCCAACTTAAGTAATGCACGACTTGAAGGGTCTTGAGCTACTGGTTCATTACTTTTTGCCTCATCACTACTTTGATGACGAAATTGATTAACGGTTTCAACCAACACGCTCACTTCAAACGGTTTAACTAAATAATCCATCGCCCCTTGTTGAATGGCTTGCACCGCTTTTTCAACTTCACCAAACGCGGTCATTAGCACCATAGGAATGGAAGGATATTGGCTTTTAACATGATTAAGTAAATCAAAACCAGACAAAGCACCCATGCTAATATCAGATAGAATCATATCCACTGATTGTTTTTGTAAAAATAAAATAGCCTCTTCAGCACTACAGGCTTCAAAGGTTTTTATTTTTTGTAATTGAAGCGTATCAACAATAGCGTCACGTAACTGACTATCATCTTCTACGATTAACATTTTAAATTGATTCACGGCCCATCTCCTTATTGACTGCTTGATGGCTGATAGGCAAAGACATGACAAAACATGCACCGCCCTGTTCATGATTAAAGAAAGTTAGCTTGCCATAATGCGCGCGTACAACCGCATTCACTACGGGCAAACCTAAGCCAGTACCATTACTTTTGGTGGTATAAAAAGGCTCTGTCATTTTGTCGGATTCACTGGCTTTAAGACCGGGGCCGTTATCACACACAGATATGGTGAGGAAGTTTTTCTGCTGGGTAATATGCACACGAATTTTTGCTTGAGGTGTGTACTCTTCTGCGGCTTCAATACCATTTGAAATAAGATTTTGAATAGCGCCGATAAGACTTTCTTGATGGCACTGAATTTTACAATCTGAGTATTCGCTACTTATTTCTATTTGCGCTTGAAATTGTTTATGCAGAATATTTTTAGCTTCGCAAATTAACTTAATTAGATCATCCTGCTTGAGTAATTTATTAAGCGGGGCACTTCCCCTGGCAAAAATGAGCATATCCCTAACTTGAGCTTCTATATTTTTTAACTGACGGCCCAGTTTTTTAGAGAATTTAATTCGAGTATCTGAATCTAAATCGTTACTCGCTAGATGTTGACCGTATAACATGGCACCAGACAGAGGGGTTCTAACTTGATGAGCGAGACTGGCAACCATTTTACCCATGGCCATTAAGCGTTGATGCCTAGCCAGTTTTGCTTGTAGGTCACGTGTTTCGGTTTGGTCTGTCATCAAAACAATTTGGCCAGGTTCATTTTCCAAGCTAGATGTTTGTATGCTGAGGCGGCGGCCATTTATTAATGAAACTTCATGACCATCATCTTCACGTGGACGAAAATACTGACTGATCACATCACGCCATAGCTGACCTTGTAGCCCTTCATGTTGCAACATAGCGTGAGCTGCTCGATTACTTTCTTGTACACGGCCATTACCATCTAATACCACCACACCACCAGGCAACAGCTGTAATAAACTATGAAGTCGATCAGCTAAACGTTCTTTTTCTTTGAGTTCTTTCATCCGAGCAGCACTCACTTCAGCAAGTTCTCCGGATAACAATTGGACCTGACTTTCTAATTTGCTATAGCTGTCAGTGAGTTGTTCAGACATTTGATTAAACAGTTCAAATGCTTGACGCAGCCCTTCTTTTGGCTGGTTTTCTTGAATACTTTCAATATAAGACGCCATATACTCCACACCTAAACGCAATAATGAAGCCAAATAAATGGCTAAATAAGTTTTCTATAGGTGTAATGGCAATTTGCGTGCCGCATCACATTTTTATAAAGACGCCATATATAAAGCTAAATAATTAGTTGTTTACGGTATTAAAACGTCGAAGATTTCTATTTACATTTATTTAGTAAATTTTAAGCATAAAAAAAGCCCTTTCGGGCTTTTTATGCATTAATCAGAAAAATTGGCTAATCATCAAACTCTTCAGCATGTTCTTTCTCTTTACGCTGCAAGCCATACTTCCTCATTTTTTCAACTAAGGTGGTGCGACGAATTTTTAATTTTTCAGCCGCACGAGCCACAACACCACAAGCATCATCTAGTGCTTGCTGAATAAGAGATCGTTCTAAATTTGTTAAATAATCTTTTAAGTCAATCCCATTTACAGGTAATAAAGCAGGAGTATCCAGCCCAACTAAACCAGGCTCACTTGGCAGCATAACCGGTTCTTGCATACGGGTTTCGTCTTCATCACCTTCATCTACGTGTCGGAATTTTTTAGGCAGTTCAGGCACACCGATCACACCGTAAGGGTGCAAAATCGCAAGACGCTCCACAAGGTTTGCCAATTCACGAACATTACCGTGCCAGTCATGGCGGCAAAGTGACATAATAGCCGCGCTGTTGAATCGGATTGAACCGCGTTTTTCGTTTTCCATACGAGAAATCAATTCATTTAATAACAAAGGAATATCTTCTCGACGGTCACGTAGCGCAGGCACTTCCACTGGGAATACATTTAAACGGTAGTATAAATCTTCTCGGAAGGTTTCTTCAGCAACCATGGCTTCTAAATTTTTATGGGTCGCAGCAATAATACGCACATCAGTTTGCAAGGTTTTTGTACCACCTACTCTTTCATAGGTACGTTCTTGTAATACACGCAATAGCTTAACTTGCATATTAAGCGGAAGATCACCTATTTCATCTAAAAATAGTGTGCCGCCCTCTGCCATTTCAAAGCGACCACAGCGAGAAGTAATGGCACCGGTAAATGCGCCTTTTTCATGGCCAAACAATTCACTTTCAATTAATTCATTGGGAATCGCACCGCAGTTAACCGGTACAAATGGGCCATCACGGCGGGTGCTGTGATAATGCAGATTTCGCGCAACCACTTCTTTGCCCGTACCACTCTCACCTGTAATTAAAACTGTCACACTTTTATCAGCCACTTGATGCATCAGCTCACGCACATATTGAATCTGACGGCTAGTACCCACTAAAGAGCGAAATAACTGCACAGGGCGACGTTCACCACGCACACGATTATGAGCAAAATGTTCACGGTAAACCTGAGCGCGATGTAAGCTATCCAGTAACTTATTATATGTAGGGGGCATGCTCACTTGAGCAATTATAGATCGGCGAACGTCATCAGGAAGGTCTGTGGGTAACTCTTCATCACCCACATAAATCATGGGCATACCTTTATCCCATTCATTGATTTCTTTAAGCAGTGTATCAAGGGAAGTTTTTTCTGAACTGCCAATGATAAAGGCAATAATATTGGCTGCGTCGCCACCATCATTTGCCATATCGCGCCAATTTGAAGTATTGCTGTTGAGAGACTCTTCACCTAAAAAATCAAGCAATACTTGCATGTCATGTTGACGTTGCTCGTTGTCATCCACCAACAGGACTTTAATTTCTCGCCACATGGTGCACCCTTTCCCCGATTTTTATTGTCTTCAAATGATCACAAACTCGCCGTTAATTTGACTAGTTTCTTCTAGTTAAGTTGATGAGGACGTTGCGGTCAAATAAATGACGACTTTTTATTGTTATTATTTATGAACAAGATAAATGTTTTTCTGTCATTGATCTTGCATTAGGTTATTAGTGTCAAAAAAAATGTTATCTGTAAACCATTTTTTTTCTTAGTTACAAAAATAATATGCAGCTAGCTAATTGTTTTGTAACTATTAAATTCCTAAAACCCAATATCCATGGGCGTTATAAAGAAAAAGGCCTTGACGGCCTTTATCGTAAAGTTGGCGTTTTTGAGCTAGACCGACAAGTGATTTTTCTCAGGGGCTGGCTGTAATTTACCTTGCCCTTTAATCTCTTCATAGCTTGCACGAATGCCTTCCCAGCCTGATTTCACTTCAGACAATAGCCCCATTACTTCATTAATAATCACGAGATCATTCTTAGAGTTGGCTTCAAATAAGCGTCGAGTCATGTAGTCATACAAACGTTCTAAATTAACACTGATCTCACCGCCGCGTTCGTGATCTAACGATTCTTGTAGCGCGCATATAATATCTATTGTCCGCCCAATTTTTTCATTCTTTGCAGCGTACTCTTTTTTTTCTATGAAATTTTTTGCCATAGAAAGCCGAGTTAATGCCCCTTCAAGTAATAGTTGAATTAGCTTATGGGGATCCGCTTCCATGACTTCCGTTTGCAAGCTAACTTGACTGTATTCCTTTGCGCCTTTTGTATACATACTCATACCCTCAATTACTACATAAAGGTAAACGGCCCCAAACTGGATATCTTTAACATTTAATTTAAATTGCTGTGTTTCTCTAAGTCAGCCTACGCCATAGCGGTATTAAAACCCACCAAAAGCGGCAACTCTCTTCCTATTTATAACAGATAGCACCCCGCTAATATCCACCTAAGTCATTGAAAAATATTAATAATTTTTAATGGCACAGGCTGTGCTTAGAAGGAAATATCATACTAATCGCTTTTATCGTAGCGAAAGGATTTACCCATGGCATTTAGCAACAGCGCAAATCCCAAGCAGGACAAGCTCAGTCGTAAAAAGATTGGCTTGATCAACGAACTCAAAAAACAAGCATTTGTATTGTTTGATGACACTCAAAGTAATCTGGACCACAAGGTGCGCCAAGATGCTTTGAAGGGTGCTAAACGCTTTATCTTACAGGCTTTAGACATTGCTCCTTTAGATGGTGACAGTCTGAACTTGCTCACTCGTATTGAGCTTGAATCTGGACATTTAAACACAGCGCAGGCTTATATCGAGCAAGCCTTAGTCGAACACCCACATAATGCAGGCTATTGGTACAGTGCCGGTCACGTAGCACTGGCCATGAGCCAATTTAGCGATGCCGAAAAAGCATTTAAACAAGCCATTGCGTTGGCACCCAATCAAACTCGCGCTGAAGTCAGCCTTGCATACACCTTGGTTGAACAAGGCCGTAAAGTTGAAGCGTTTCAATTATATCGCCAGTTAGTCAAAACAAATTCTAGTGATGTACAAATTCGCAGTCGTTTATTACATTGCGCTCAAGGCTTGGTGGCCGATTATTATGATGTAGAACTAGAACAGGACTTGATCAGCTACCTAAGTTGGGATGATCTAAACCTAAACCAGCTCTCGCACTTATGTTGCAGTATTTTAATTTATAAGTTTCAGCTTAATCATCAAGGTAGCGCCGCTTCTTTTAACGATATGGCTAATTCAGTTTTATTATTAAACACTTTAAAAAGTACGGTAATTAAAAATGAATTACTCGAGAAACTCATTATTGCTTTGCGCCAAGAGTTACTGGGCCACGCCAGCAAAAAAGGTCGCTTAATAAATCAGTACGTGCCTTTATGTGAAGCCCTATGCCAGTACGCATTAAACAATGAATTTTTAATGCCATATACAGAAGCAGAACGCTCAATGGTATTAACATTAAAAACCATGATCGAACAATCACTCATTCAGACAGGTTGCACTCCAACGGACATATCCGGTGCACTCATGCTGTTTGCCATGTATGAATCTTGGTACACCATTAACAACCACACGATATTATTTAATTTTCATAATGACAGCTGGCCTGCCATTAGTTTTGATATTAAACAGGCTCATGACAGGCTACTGCATGATCAGCATTTTGAGTTCAACGCTTTAACACCCATTTCTGAGGGCAACCCCCATGAGGTTAAAACTCAGTATGAACGCTTCCCATACCCTAGATGGCAATTTCTAGATAACAAACATACCACCAACTATGGTCGTGCATTACAGCATGAGTTTCCTTGGGCTAAGATCCCTAGTTCTATTTTAGAGCAACCACTTAATATTTTAGTAGCTGGATGTGGAACTGGCCGCCATGCATTAAATGTCGCTAAATACTTTTATCAAACTCATGTTACGGCATTGGATATTAGTGAGACCAGTTTAAGTTACGCTTACAAAAAATCAGCTGAACTAAATATTGAAAATATTGAGTTTTATTTAGCTGACTTAACACAACTTAAAAAGCTTGATCAAACATTTGATATTGTCGAATGCTCAGGTGTTTTACATCATATAAAAGATTATAACGTTGCCCTTACCGGCTTATTGAATAATTTAAAACCAAATGGCTTATTAAAACTATCTTTATATAGCAAACGGGCACGCACCCCAATCTATCAAATTAGAAAATCCTACAAACATGGCGGCATTGAAAAGAATGAACAAGATATTCGCATTTTACGTCATGCTATTTTTGCAGATGATAAAATAGAAAATAAACACTTAGTCACCGAGTCTGATGATTTTTACAGTATGAGCGGCGTAGTCGATTTACTGCTGCATGAATATGAAACTGGTTTTACGCCCAGTGCCATTAAGCAGCTATGTGAATCAAATCAGCTTTTGTTTTTAGGGTTTTCTAATTTGGATGCGCAAACTAAAGAATCTTTCAAACAATTTATCGGGGCTGATTATGCATTGAACAACCTGGATCAATGGGAGCTGTTTGAAAATGCTTACCCAAGTACTTTTAGCTCTATGTTTCAATTTTACTGCCAATACAAACCGCAATTAAAATCCATGAGTTAATCACTTTTTAAAGACATAAAAAAACCCAGTTAATCTTCGATTAACTGGGTGAATGTAGACCGCTATTATTTTAATTTTTTATTGGGGCGCACCCATATCTAACCACTCTGCAATCAACTTACGCTCTTGCGGGGTTAGCATATTTTTATGCTGTTCGAACACATCCTGCTTAGATTGATCGATTTCAAGTGGACGGAAAATCCAGTGATTATGATCAGCATCTTCGGCAAATACATCAAAGAAGTTTGCACTACTAATGGCACCCAATGGATTCATTAATGATTGACCGTAACAGCTGAAGCAATCGTTTTCAGGCTGCATAACAAACGGCGCTTCCACATAACGACGACAGTGACTTTCATTTACTTCACTGAAGGTAGACGCTAGATACATGTAAGTACGGTTATTACTAAACAGCGCATCATATGAGGCCAAGCCTTCTATTGGTGAAGTAAAGTCACTCAAATCTAAGCTGGTAAAGCCACGATTATCATGACAGTCAACACAGCTGTTGCCTGCTTCATTGCGAACGACATTATTCCATAATGGTTTAATGTGCTGCTCATAACTGATGGTCGCAACACAGTCAGCTGCTTCACTTTGTTCACAAACAGCATTTACTGGTGAGGCAGTCATCAGCTCGGCATAACCTAAAGCTATTGTGTTACTGCCTTGGACAGGGCCAGGGGTCCAGTAATCGCTGTAACTCATAACGGGTGTTAACTGGCCAAAACCTTCAACTGAGCCATACAATGCTTGCGCCATTGTTTGCCCTACCGATTGAGCTTGAATTTGTGAAGAAGCATTAGGGAATGGACCCACTTGCTGCGCACCTAAGTTAATAGAAGCGGCGTCACTGCTGACATCAAAGCCACTGAATTCTTTTTGCTCTTCACTAGAGACTTCTAACCAACCAGCAAAACGCTGCATATAAGTGTATGGGAATTCACTACCCGCCATTTGTGAACGATCATTGTTTAACGCTTTAGCCTGAGCGTTCACGACTTCAAACGTGAAACGTGTATGGGCTGGCACTTCAAACATAACAGAGCCGTCAGGTTGTATTGGCGCATAACCACTTAATACTGTGGCACCTTCAAGGTTTTGCGTGTAAATGCGAATGAAACGCTCACTACGCTGATCCATCGGCAGCTGCAGCGGGTTTGCCATATTGGCTAAACCAAGCACACTCATGTCTTCGCCGTTAAAGTCATAAACTGAGCGAATATGCACAGTGGATGCTAACGGTTGTGGCTCAACAGGAGTCTCTAAACAATCTGGTGAATTATTGTAATTCTCCAACGTGTCTTTTAAATCAAGTGCAAAATCACGATCGCTACTTGAAACACTGCAGTTAACCAAAAGGGTTTCTGACATCAATAGTGCACTGGCGATTTCAGCCGGTACAAAACCACCATTGGCGACGTTGAGTTTTGCGGCTACCCAATGCTTACCTAGAATGTTCCACGCATCGCCTTCGCTTGATTCGCCGATCATTTGATACCAGGTAGTACCACATAGGGCTGTATTTTCATCAGCGGGCCAAGGACTGTTTTGGCTTGGATTAGAAGCAAAACGATTATGGTTTTTCCAATGTCCTTTGCCATAACAAATGCCGTCCGTTTCAACCGGATCAACCGGATCAA
>JAGDZK010000054.1:29488-30566 GCA_049115935.1 Bermanella sp.
TCTACCGGATCAACTGGATCTAGATCGCAAAACTTCTCTTCTTTGTACGTTACGATAAATGACGTGATCTTAGGATCTTTGAAGAAGTTGTACTCAGTGCCTTCTCGAGAGAAGAAGCTGGCACCCGTTAAGTCTTCACCCACTGGGCTTTGTGATACAGCGCGCACAGCGATAGTAAACTCTTCGCCACGTAGCGGACCAATCACACCACCATCGGTGTTGTACCAATATTGGTAGTCACCAATGTAATGCTGGCTAGCGTCATCCGCATCCACAGCAACCAACTCATGACCATCATCCGATAGAATTACCTGGTCAACTGAAACGCCGTCTTCATTAAGGTTGTTTTCGGTAAACACCTCAAAATACACCTTATTATCACTCTGCCCAGCTGCATCTTTATTAAAGAAGAAGTATAGGAAGAGGTCGCCGTTATTGATCTGCCCGCGGGTTTTAATGGCACTGTTACCGCTATAACCAAGCGCGGCATGATCCGCTTTTGATTCGTAAAAGAAAATATGAGCAGAGCTGTCTTTTGGCTGAGGCAGCGCATCATTAAATTCGTCTGTCACCGAAGTCGGGTGCGCTGAAGCACTATAGTAGTCATAACTCGCATCTGGTGTATTCGCACCTTGGAATGAAGTGATGTGCCCTAAAAATGCGTCTTTAAGCAATTTATTTGGATTACCTTCACTTTCAACTGCAGACCAGATAGATAGTTTTTTACCTGGCACACACACTTGCTCATCTGCAACCGCTTCAATCATCACCGTATCAGGCTCACTGACACTCTTACCGTCGCTCACGGTCAATTCAATTACATAAAAACCTTTCTCTAGTAACGCTAAAGTCGGTTGAACTGAGGTGGCATCCGTTAAGATATTCGCTTCAGTTTCTACTGGTGAACTGATCACTCTCCAGCTGTAAGTTAATGTGTCACCGTCTTCATCAGAACTGGCATTTGCATCAAGCATGACCGTATCAGCAACATTAAGTCCAAACATGTCCGCACCTGCATTCGCAATTGGCGCATGATTTTCTGGATCAACTGGATCTACTGGGTCTACCGGATCAACTG
>JAGDZK010000055.1:0-34438 GCA_049115935.1 Bermanella sp.
CTCCATCCCGCGACTATATCCGTTTCTGGTTATTCAAACATGACTTGAATGACGGATTGCTTACTCGCTTTTGGCTATTGCCTCAGCGAGGTTGCGCATATTACGGATCTGGGTCGTACGTGTCAAACCTTTTATCGAAAAACCCTAATAAATTCAATTACAAAGCGTTACATAGGGATCTAATTTATACTTGCTCCACTTGATTGTTAAGAGTGGTGAAGAAGCGCTGATGCAAAGAATCATAGTCTGCATTTTCCACTTTAATGGCGAACCAGCGACACTGTAAGTCTTCTAACTGGGCTTCAATACTTGGCAGACTTTGCCCCATGTTTTTCTGTAAGCGTTCCACCTGAAGTGCCATTCGAGCCGCTTGTTCTGAGGCTGGACTATCTACTTCTAGCAATATTTCTAGCTCTAAGCACAGTTTTTCAAGGGTGTCGGTGTTATTGATTTGTTCGTTATTTAATCGGGTTTGTAAGATGGCTTTAACCTGTGCCGGCAGTTCGCAAGACTCCAAGTGGTCATTTAAGGCTGCGTTGTCCACTTGGCCCTGTTGTTCTGCTTGACCAAGGCTTTGTGCGAGCTGCTGTGCGTTCATCCATAAGCTATGTTGGGCTTGACGCTTTTGCTGCTTAATCGCGTTGTGTAATTGCGCTTGCAGGTCATTTAGGTTTTTAGTGATGGCCTGTTTAACCTTGCTTGGTAGCTCAATCTCATTAAGCTCATCGGCAAAGTTATTGAGTTGTGTTTTAGCGTCGGCGCTAGCATTGGCGACTACTTGTTTGGCTTTTTCTAGGAGGGCATTCGCTTGAGCGATATTGTCATCAAAGAATTGCTTGCGCGCTTGGCTTGCTGATTTACGTTTTTCGAATAAGCTGTCGCACTGCTCGCGGAAATTAGCCCATAATTGACGTTCGGCGCGCCCTGCGTTGCCTTTATCTTTCCACTGGGTTTGAATGGTTTTGCACTGTTCAATGGCTTGTGCAATATCTTCTTGTTCGTGTAACGCTTTTACCTCATCAATTAATAACTGCTTAGCGGCTGCGTTTTGTTTAAAGTGCTCAACTAGCTTGCCATTTATTTTTTGAGTGGCTTCATGGAAGCGGTGCATGATGGCTTTTTTCTCTGTGTGATCAACTGGAGAAAAGGATTTAAATTCATCGTGAGCTTTGTCTAGGATTTGTTGCACAGATTTCCAGTTGGCATTGTCCCAGTCATTAATGTTAAAGAATTGTTCTAGTTCTTCACAGATAATCGTGCGTTGAGATAAGTTATAAGCACGAACTTTTCCCATTTCTTCAAAATAAGCTTGGCAAGGCACGTAAGCTAGATCTGAAGATTGTTTGAATTTAAGCCAAAGGGCTTGCTGCTGTTTTTGGTCAGGAAGACTACCAAGGGTTTTCCATTCATCTTGTAACTCACGAATCAGAATCGCTTTATCTTTTGGTGCGATATCGGCATCAATTAAGAGATCCATGTCTTCACATAGTTTTTCAAACTTAGGCAGTGTTGCAAAGCCTTGCCAATCCTTTAGTTCGTTTAATGTTTGCGATAACGACTGAAACTGAGATTGAAGGGATTTGGTGTTTTTAGTATCAGCTTGCTCTAGGTGACGGCGGATGCTGGTTTGTAACTGCTTAGCTTCTTTTAAGTGGCCGTCGTTGATGGCTTTCTCAAAATTATTAAGTGTTTTATTAATATTTTGGATGACTTGTTTTTCATCTTTTTGTAATGACTCTAATGCACTATCGATCTCATTTTTAAGGGATATAACGCTATTTAATGTGCTGTTCTTCGGGAAGTCACTAGGCCAGTTGATGGTTTTTATTGTGGCGGATATATTTTTTTGTTGTTGCTTTAGCTCATTTAAAGCGTGATTTTTAAGGGCGATGGTAACCGGCTCTAAATCAATACTGGTGTTATTTAAAAACGATAAACTTGCTTGTAAGTTCACAATAGGTTTTAACAGTGATTCAAACTCAGACTTGAGTTGTTTGTCGATCTTGTTGTTTAGCTCACTTGCTTTAGTCCAAGATTGGTTGACTGTGTTTATTGCGGTGTTTATTTCATCAAGGGATGCCGGTGCTGATTTGCACTGGGCGTTTAGCTCTTGAAGTAATTGAATCGCTGAAAGTTGTAATTCTTGTGCTTGTTTTTGCGCGGCTTGTGCGTGCTCAATTTCTAACTGTTGTTGCTGATGTTCAGCTAACACTTTTTCACACTGTGCGATGTCTTGATTAAATGTTGTGTTTTGCTGTGGGTTTGAATTCACGTTTTCCCATGACTGTTTAAGTAGGGCAATTTGACCAGCATAGGTTGGGCTAAAAGCCTGCTTGGTTAGCTGTTGTGCACTACTTAACAGTTGGTCTATTTGCGCTTGCGCTTTTTGTTTGATGGCTTCTTGTTCGGCTAGTGCCGCTAGCTTTTCTTTTACATGACGAACGAGAGTTTTATCTTTATTTAAGAATTGCTGCTCGATGGCTTTTAGGGTGTCTTTGGTTTCAATATATTGCGCGGCCAGTAAGCGACTTTTGGCGCTGGCAGATTGCTTAATAAAGTCGAAAAGGGTGCTTTCATCTTTGATTTGATTAATGGCCCCTTGCGCTAACTCAGTATCACTTGCATAAGTGGCAATTGTCATAAGTTGTTGTGGGTTTTCAACACGATGTAGTGCGGCTAATTGAGCTTGTGGCTCGTCTGTATTTAAGACGGTTTTAATATACTGGGTAATAGCAGCTTGCTTAACTGGTGCACATTTTTCACTGAATAAGCTAGGTAGAAATTCTAAATTCTTGACTAAGTGGATGGCTTTTATGCGCACAATTTCACTGGGGTCTTGCTTGGCTAGCCCTTCGATGATTTGTGCGTCACTGAGTTGATCCAGCGCCTGAAGGCGTACATTGGAATCTTTGTGTTGCCACTTTGGTGCAAATAGATTTTTTAAAAACGCTGCCATGGTGTTCCGCCTAACAAGTGCCAATGTAGCTGGCTAAATACAAAATAAGGGGGCTCATTCTACTGACAGATTCAAATGAGGCAAGCTTTGTACACAGGTGCCAGTTTTCCTTAGGCTCTGGTAATTTTTAACTGCATATACGACAATCCCCACATACATAAAAACAACAATAAAATGATGCCTATTTCCATGCTACGAATCTTAAGTTTCATCTTGATGTACCTTGGCCTGTACGGATGTACTGCCATGGGCACGCAAACCTTGCCATACGATGTGTTGGCTAAAAAATATACAAATGAATCTAGCCGTTATGTGGATGTAAATGGTTTAACCATTCATTACCGGGACGAGGGTAGTGGCCCGCCATTAGTTTTGCTGCATGGTGTTGGCTCATCTTTGCATACATGGGACCCATGGGTTGAGCAGTTAAAAGATAAGTACCGCATCATTCGTATGGATCTACCAGGTTTTGGTTTAACTGGGCCAGATACGGCTCCCAATCAAGAAACAGCGGAATATATGGTGGGCATGCTAGATGGCTTTGTTAAAAAGCTGGGCATCAATCGATTTTTCTTAGCGGGTAATTCATTGGGAGGCTATTACGCGTGGAATTACGCGGCGGTCTATCCAGAAAAACTCTATAAAGTGGTATTAGTCAGTGCCAGTGGTTATCCGCAGGATATGCCATTTTGGTTGGGGTTTGCATCATTTCCTGGGATTCATTGGATCACCCCACACGTTATGCCACGCTTTATGCTTAATTGGACCGCCGAAAGCGCCTATGAGCATGAAGAAGTATTAACCGATAAGATAAAAGAGCGCTACTTTGATATGAGTCAGCGCCGTGGTAACCGTGAATCTTATATTGCCCACTTTCGTCAGCTACGAGCCATGAGTGATGACGATACATTAGGTGCAAAAGTTAAAGATGTGTTGGTGCCAACGTTACTTATGTGGGGAGAAAAAGATGAATGGATCCCCCTTGATGTCATGCGCCTGTTTCATCGTGATCTCGCTTATAGCGAATACGTGGTCTACGAAGGAGTAGGGCACTTACCTATGGAAGAGGTCGCCGTGCAGTCTGCCCGTGATGCCAATAATTTCTTTATGTCAGAGCTTCAAGAGGTGAAACATCATCCCCAAGAAACCGATATAAAGTTTTATGATGGTAAATTTGGCTTGTCACCACAAATGATGCAAACCGCTGATGAGGAGCTGTAATCTCAAGCAGTTTTGACATAGCCTAGTTTTACACCCTTATATCCCCTAAAATGCCGACTGAATTTATATGATTGAGTCGGCATTTTTTATGAGCGAAACCATCTTCTGGTACGATTTTGAAACCTTTGGCGCAAGCCCTGTATGGGATCGCCCGTCTCAATTTGCTGGTATTCGTACAGATTTAGATTTGAATATCATTGGCGAACCGGAAAACTTCTATTGTCGCCAAGCCGATGATTATTTACCGCACCCCATTGCATGCTTAATCACAGGTATTAGTCCGCAAACGTGCCAACAAAAAGGCATGCGCGAAACGGATTTTATAGCTCGAATCAATGATGTGTTCAGTGTGCCGGGCACCTGTGCTGCGGGCTATAACAGTATTCGCTTTGATGATGAAGTGACGCGAAATACTCTTTATCGAAATTTTTTAGACCCATATCAGCGTGAATGGCAAAACGGCAACAGCCGTTGGGACATTCTCGATATGATGCGCTGTGCTTATGCACTTCGACCTGAGGGCATTAACTGGCCAAAGGGCGAAGACGGCAAAGTCAGCTTTAAACTGGAAAACCTAAGCGCTGCCAATGGAATCGTGCATGAAAACGCCCATGACGCGTTAAGTGATGTTTACGCCACCATTGGTTTGGCCAAACTGGTAAAAGAAAAACAGCCAAAGCTTTACCAGCACTTATTTAATTTACGCCGCAAAGATGCAGTTGCCCCCTTATTAGATACCGTGCATCAGCGCCCCATATTACATATTTCAGGCATGTTAGGTGTTGAGCGTGGCTGCGCTGCCATGATGGTGCCATTGGCGGTGGATGCAAAAAATAAAAATGCAGTGATGTGTTTTGATTTACTGCAAGACCCAACCGATTTATTTGAGTTAAGTGTCGAGCAGATCCAGCAGCGTTTATTTACATCAAAAGCAGAGTTGGCGGCAAAAGGGGTTGAGCGCATTGCACTAAAAAGCATTCATATCAATAAATGCCCAGTGGTATTGCCGGGTAAAATGGTCAGCCCAGAGATTGCCGAAAAGTGGCACTTAGATGGCAATAAAATGCGCGAGCATTTAGCCATTATTAAAGATTATCAAGCACGTGGTCATAACATCACACAAAAGCTGCAAGCGGTGATGCATCGTGAATTTGAAGCGCAAACTGATCCAGATGCCATGTTGTATACCGGCGGCTTTTTTAGCCCTTCTGATAAAGCCGCTATGACGCAAATTCGTGAAGCCCATCCAGAAGCATTAGATGACATGCCGTTTGCGTTTCAAGACCGCCGCTTAGAAGAAATGTTATTTCGCTATCGCGCCCGTAACTATTTAGAAACCTTAAATGGTGACGAGCGTGAAAAGTGGGAAGAGTATCGTACGCAAAAATTATTGGGCCCAAATAATGGCCAATATTTAAACTATGAGCAGTTTGCCAAAGCCATAAACGATGCAGCACAAACAGCGCCAGTTGAGCAGCACGAGTTGTTGCAAGAGTTGGCTACTTATGCGGAAAGTATTTACCCGTATTAATAAAAGGGAATTTTAATGAATAAATTATTGTTTTTATTATTATTTTTAGCACCTATCACGTCTGCTATTAATACGGATGACTATGGAATGTCTATAGGAGTAGTTGAAACTGATTATAAATCAGGCTCCAATGCTTTGGCTTATTACTCAAGAGATATTGAGAATATTAACCTCCGTTGGAACGTTATTGATTTGAATATGTTTTCAAGGGACTCAGATGGATACCGTACAGAAATATTGTCAAACGGTAATGAGGTTTGTAGACATGAAGAAACAGGTGAGTTTTCAGATAAAGCTAACTGTTCTGGTATTGATTTTGATTTCGCCACATCAATAGAAGTTAGTTATTTTCTAGTTTCGGAAAAGTATCCATTAAGTTTTAATGTAGGGGCTAGAATACTAGGTGATAAAGAATTTGGAGGGAGAACTCACTTATATACTGGAGTTAGATTATATAATTCTGAAAAGAGTTTTTATAGCGATATTCGATTTTCTAGTAAATATGCATTGATATCATTTGGGATGAGTTTTACCCAATTGATGAACTGACTTGTTCGAACATTATGATATGCATAAACAGAAAATTAAAACGGGCATCTATTGATGCCCGTTTTTTTATAGAAATGAATAACTAATTAGAACAGTCATTAAAGCAAATACTGGAGATCTCTGCGTTAAATAGAACATTGGGCTGTCCAATGAAAGTAAAGCCTTTGGTGATAGAGGCCTTGTATGTACCGGGTTCTGTTATGTCAAAGGTTTTAGTGACCCATTGGTCATTGGTTCCACTTAAGGCATTGGTTGGGATGAGAGTTGGGCCATCGCCAAATAAACCTTGTCGAGTAATATGTAAAAACATAAGCCATTGACTATCACCGCTTGCACGATAAGTAATGGTGACGTTTTTAGGATTCACAAGATACTTGGAGCGCTCAAGCGTAGGTTTGTCTGCCAACGTACCATCAAAAGAAACACCTCCTATTAATCCATTGCCTGATTTAGTCCAGCCTCGCATACTCCATATAGAAGAATAGTCATCACGAATAAGTTGCTTGGCAATGGACTTTGCAACCACATAAGTGCCGGCCATTTCACCGTTAATGTTCATGGTTAGCATGTCTTCATAGGCAATGGGTTTGTTGGGTTGACCATAAATTGAAATGGCACACGATTCACCTGGTAACAAGGTGTCACATGAGTTTTGTTTGATGTTGAAGTGATTACCTATCTGAAATTGAGCATTTGAAAGATCAAATTTTTGATCATCAGATTGATTTATAGCAACAACAGTTAGTTTATGTGGCGCAATTAAAGGGTGTTCACCTAAGTCATAAGCAGTTGCAATGCTAAGGCCTTTTTGTTTTGCGTTGCTAAGGGTTAGCCAGTTTGTATACTGACTAGCTGATGCCCAATGATCACATGATGTAATGTAATTCATATTCTTTTTCTTATAGCCTAATAAGAACTTTTTCTCGGAGGTTGCATATACGATTGGTGCGCCAGTTGATTTATTACTGACATCAATCGAGCAGATTGGAGACGGCGGGATAGCCGTTGGCGTTAAGCAAAGGCGACGAGATAATGGCGCACTGTGAAAATTAGAACAGGATGTAGAAGGTGATATAACAAATGTTTTCACATTAATGTTATTTGAGTTGGTATCGTAATAGCGCCCCACTACATCGACTTTTACATCACCAGAATTTTCTAATTTATCAATAAGATCGTTGTCAGCTAATGTGAGTGCTTCAATGCCATTGGGTGTGTGATTGACCGTCGCAATTAATTGATCCCCTGTATAGGGATGAGTTTTTGTCATAGTGATGGGTTCCCCTTGGGATTGTGAACCATCAGGTAGCGTGAAAACAATTTGTACGGGATAGCCCGGAATAGGTATTGGAAAACTATTAATATTAGGTGTTAATTCCCCACTGCTTTCATATGCTCCGGGTTCGATGTTGGATCCTGCCGGGAAAACAGTTCCGTTGATGATTACGGCTTGATCTTCTAAAGGTGAGGGTGGGTTAGAGCTGGGTGCTGGTATAGGAAAAATAACATTTTGATTTCTGCAATCAGGGGAAAATAAAATCTGGTTATTACCAATGTAGCTTCCATTACATAAGTGTTCGTTATTTGAATCTTGTACGGAAACTAAATATGTATGATTTTCCTGAGCTTGTACGGTCGTTAAACTTAATGATCCTAATAGCATTAAACCTGCAGCAAAAGGTGAAAATCTATTTCGGGCAGTCAGTTTTTCCATTTTAAATTATCCTTTTTACGTTGGTTGAACCTGCTTTATTTACAGGTGGGATTTTCTATGGCAAAAACAAGACCAATAAATATAAAGATTATTAAAGAGGAATTTTTCCTATAAAAAATAATATGTGAATCTTTTTTTATAGGATCGATGTTTAATTTAGTAAGACTTTTTTACTGGTTTTTTTAAAGTTCTATTATAGATTTATAGATTTTTATTAAGCTTTAATTTGTTATATTTCGAAAAGTAATATGAGGGTAAATAAACTTATAGAAGCTTTATTAAGCTAATTGCATGGTTTTAGAGGCAGTCTTTTTAATATCAATAGTGGCTAAACAAATATGTGTTAAAAGGGTTAAAGGTGTAAAGCTAAAAGGCGGAAAAATCATGCCGTCTTTACCGGATGTAAGCACCTTACGGTAAAGTAATGCCGCTATTTTATTTGTTGAATAAATTTATATCATTAGTATTTTAATTATGATTGATCTAACCAATTACTTGATTAGCACTTTTCTTTCTTTATAAAATTCCGAGCTTGGCCGATATGGTCTAAATACAGATTAATAGCAGGATGTTGTCGCTATGATGTTTGTGCTTAGGCGAAGCTCTCATGGTATCTAACTCGCATTCACTTGCTAGCCTTATTCGGCAAGTGGCAGCGGACCCTAATGGTATGCGAGCCAGCAGCTTGCCGGTGCCTTCGTTTAATCAAGAATCCACTAATAACCTTAATGAACAAGCTGGATTTGCGGGAGTAACCCGTAATGCAACCGATGATAACTTTGTTGGGTCGGGTCTTCATCTAGAGCTTGAGCTGAGTTCAGGTCAATCTATTGTTCTATCTATAGAAAAAAGTCTAGGTGGTAGGTCACATGCCGTGCGTTTAGATACAAAGGGTGTTTTAAACCCAGATGACGCGCAAAAATTGAAGCAGTTTCTAACGGGGTTAAGCGAGTCAGTGACAGCCCTTTTTTCTGATGACTCGGCACGTGAAGGCTTATTTGATTTTGCGAACATGCAAGGTATTCAAGATATTGAGCTAAGCGTGCAGCAAGATAAGGGCAATTTAAAGCAGCGTTTAGAGTTTGAAAAACAAATAACCCAATATGGACGCAAAGAAGTAGTAGGAGAGTGGTCCCGTTATAATCGACTTAATGGTGAGTAAGCGTTACATAATTTTGCTTTAAGCAAACAACCTAAAGATGTTGCTGCTGTTTATGGTCAGATGGATTATCAATGGGTGGTTGATCAAGTTACCGCTGGCATGGGTGTTTTGGGTAATGCTCATACAGGAGATCACTCAACTCAATCTCAAGTGACGGATTTTTTTGTCTCTGCCATACACTCATTATTTAATGAATCTCGAAAAGGACATGAATTATTACAAAACTTGGGCGCATCAGCTCAGACGTCGAAAAACCTTGTAGGGCAAACCATACGTGCGCTTAGTCATCAAGCTTCTTCAGTGCAAAACATGCCGGGTGTTGCGGTGCAGAAGGGTGACCACAGTGCATCCAAAATGAATGGTTTGTCTGATTTTAAAGCAGACTTTGCATCAAAGCGTGATGTTAAAGGTTCAGAGAATGCCCAAGGAGAATACAATTTAACAATGGCAATAAGTCAGATTAGCAGAAGTTTTCAAGGAGCTAATGATGACACCACGAATCAAACTCAGTTTAGGCGCTTATTACTTGAATATGAGAGTCAGGGTGAAAAGCAATCTTATGAATATAATTGGAAACACGACGAAGCGGTTATTAATCGATTAGTGAATGGCAAATTAGAAAAAGCGTATTTTAAAGTGAGTGACTTACAGCAAGGCATATTAAATACGTTAAATGGCCAGCGTAATGAAACCTCAGAATATATGCAGCGCAAAGAATATAACGCTGACGATAACGACTCGCCAGCCTTACAAAATAACTACATTAAACCCAGCACCTATACCCAGCAGGGTCATAATGTGAATTATACGGTTTAAGAAGTCCCAGCTTAGCCTTTTAATAACACATGAATACTTGGCCACAAGTGTTCAAGTATCAAGGGCTGTGACTTGGCTGTCGGGTGTAAGCCATCTTGCTGGACATACTCCCCACGGTTCTCATCATTTATGATGGATTCAAGCGGGGTCAACAAAAAGGGTACTAGGGGGATATTGTTTTTCTTAGCCAGTACGTCATAACTATTAATAAACATTTCACCATAGCGGCGCCCGTAATTACTGGGTACACGAATTCCCACTAACAAAACCTGAGCGTTGGCGCGTAAACTTTTATCAATAATGGTTTGCAGGTTTGATTGCATTTGGCTGATCGATAAGCCCCGTAAGCCGTCATTGGCACCCAATTCTAATATCACTAATTTAGGGTTAGTCAGTTGTAATAACTGATCAATCTGGCGTACACCTTCGCTGCTGGTTTGTCCGCTAATACTGGCGTTATGGACTTTAAAGCCTATGCCTTGTGCATTTATTTTTTCTTGTAATAAGGTCGGCCAGCTTTGTTCGATTTTTATACCGTAGCCCGCGCTAAGGCTGTCACCTAGCACTAAAATCGTATTTTGTGGCTGACTGACAGCTAGTGAGCTAAGAGTAAATAGGACGACAAAAAGTAAGTGTTTCATAGTAATACCTTAAAAATAAGCCAATATACTAATGTTCGCGATATGGCTGTGCAATGGTCTGACTGGGCAAGCGTCTAAATAAGCAATAAATGTGTGAAAATAGGTGATACCCAAACGGCCCATAAGTGCGTATATTGCGCCGCCTGTCTATTGTTGTTGCCCCAAGAGATTTTTATGTCAGTTGTGCTTGAACCCTGGTCGTTTCATATTAAAACCGATTTTTCACTTTGTGGCTGGCGTACCCGTTTTAGTGGCAAGCCCGTTATCGTGTTTATGCATGGCAATGGTTTTAGCGGTTTAACCTATAAGCCAATGCTGGATATTTTGGCGCAAGACTTTGACTTGATCATTCCTGATTTACCGGGCCATGGCGATAGTGGTCACGGTAGTGAATTTAACGTGTGGAATGACACCGCTAAATTTATGTCCAGTGTTTTAAACAACCTGTCTCATCAAATTCAGGCCACTACGCCCATTTTTGGCCTAGGCCATAGTTATGGTGGTGTGATCACAGGGTTAATGGCAGGCAGCGATGATCGTCGCTTCAAAAAAACCATGCTGCTTGATCCTGTGATATTTTCTAAGGGCATGTTGAGTGTGATGACGGCAGGTAACATTTTTGGTTTGCTGGAAAACACAACATTGGCCAAACAAGCCCGTAGCCGTACCTCTACATGGGGCTCAAGACAAGAAACGTTTGATTATTTTCATGAGCGTGGTGCATTTAAAGGCTGGCGTGAAGATGCGTTGCAAGCCTACGTTGACAATGCACTTAAAGATTGTGACGAAGGGGTGACGTTAAAATGTCCTAAGGAATTAGAAGCGCAAATCTTTAGCAGTTATCCGAAAAAACTGTGGTCAAACTTAAAGAAAGTGAATCAGCCTTGTAAGATTTTAGTGGCTGAGAAATCGTTCCCGTTCATTGCACGCTCAGTTGAAAAACTGACTCAACTTCGCTCGTATTCGGCTGAAACAGTGGAAGGTGGGCATTGCTTTATGCAAGAAAATCCAGAAATGGCGGCGGAACACATTAAACAATGGTTCCTAGGTACGCGCGTTTTTTAAGTTTGATTAGTCCAATATGTCATTCTTTTAAAATGGCGTAAGTACCTTCAAATTCAACGGCCGTTTTACCGGAGCACTCAATCACCGCATTGAGTGTGATGCGTGAGCGGCCTTTGTGTTTAAAGTGAGCAATAAATTGCTCAACCACTTCTTGGCTCGGCGCTTGGCAAATGGCACGAATATCACCATGAACCGGTGCTTTGTATTCGATACTGCCTTTGGTGACTACTTGGTTGCACTTAATGCCCGCTTCAAGGGTTTTTAAATGGGCCATGCCCCAACACGCCATCACAGCGGCGTTATACAAGCTGCCACCAAATGCGGTTTGTTTGTCGTTAATATTGGGCCCAAGTGGGGCGCGTAAAATTAATGTTTCGCCATCGTAACTTTCCACATCCATATTCATGAATTGGGTGATAGGTAGGTGAGTCTCAAAAAACTGAGACAGTTGAGCGCTTACGTGTTGATGATCGCCAGGCATGATTAAAGCAACTTAATAATGTGTTGCGCGGCATTATACGGGGTGATCTTCTGATCTAAAACATCTTGCTGTAATTGAGGCAGTTGATGTTTAACCTCGGAATTTTGTTTGAGTTTTAGTTCTAGCATTTCTTGAATGAGTTTTTTTAACCAGTCACGGCTTTGTTTGGCGCGGTGATGATCAAAATGGCCATTGTCTTTGGCTTGGCTTTCAAAATCGCTGATCATGTCCCATACATCATTGATGCCGGTATTTTCCATGGCTGAACACGCTTTCACTTGCGGCACCCAAAAACTTTCTTGGCTGAGCATATGCAGAGCGTTTTTATAATGGCGCTGAGTTTGTTTGGCTAGGTTAATACTTTCGCCATCGGCTTTGTTGATGACCAATGCATCGGCTAATTCCATAATGCCGCGTTTAATGCCCTGTAGTTCATCACCTGCGTTAGGCAGCATAAGTACTAAGAAAAAGTCCACCATGGCAGCCACTTCGTATTCGCTTTGGCCAACGCCTACGGTTTCAATCAGAATCACGTCAAAGCCTGCGGCTTCGCACAGCAACATGGTTTCACGGGTTTTTTGTGCAACGCCCCCTAAGGCGCCTTCTGATGGGCTAGGGCGGATGTAAGCGTTATGTTCACGGCTTAATAGTTCCATACGGGTTTTATCCCCCAGAATACTACCGCCTCTTAACGGGGAGCTGGGGTCAACCGCTAACACAGCAACCTTTTTGCCTTGGCTTATTAGGTGCAAACCAAACGCTTCAATAAACGTGGACTTACCCACACCAGGAATGCCAGTAATGCCGATGCGAATACTTTTACCTGTGCTGGGTAAAAGCTGGTTGAGTAATGTTTGTGCTTGCTCACGGTGATCGTCACGTTTGCTTTCAACCAAGGTGATGGCTTTAGCGAGGGCGCGACGATTGCCGGATGTTATGTCGTTTATGTTGATCATATTTTAAAACACTTGGCGCCAAAGCGAATTTAAATGTGTTGAATTGTGGGAGGGCGCTTGCGCGCGATTGAGTTGCTCAATAGCTTCAACATATCGCGCGCAAGCGCCCTCCCACAAAATATTCATGTTAAATTTAACCTTGCACTTCGTTAATCGCATCCAACACTTTACGGGCACTCACTGGAATCTTTGTGCCTGGGCCAAAAATTCCTTTTACGCCTGCAGCATATAAAAAATCGTAATCTTGTTTAGGAATCACGCCGCCGGCAATGACCACAATGTCATCGGCCCCTTGTGCTTTTAATTCAGCAATTAAATCCGGCACCAAGGTTTTGTGACCCGCAGCAAGGGACGATACACCAATCACATGCACATCGTTTTCAATGGCTTGTTTGGCTACTTCACTTGGGGTTGAAAACATAGGGGATAAATCAATATCAAAACCCACATCGGCAAAGGCGGTGGCTACAACTTTAGCACCACGGTCATGACCGTCTTGGCCCATTTTACAAACCAGCATACGTGGGCGACGACCGTGTTTGTTTTCAAAGGTTTCTATGTCGGTTTTAATTTGTTGCCAGTCTGCGTCGTTTTCAAAACCTGAACCGTACACACCACTAATGGTGCGCGACTGTGCTTGGTAACGACCAAATTCTTTTTCCATAGCGTCTGAAATCTCACCCACTGTGGCACGTAAACGTGCGGCTTTTACGCTTAAGTCTAGCAGGTTTCCATTGCCACTCTTAGCGGCAGCGGTAATGTCGGCTAAAGCTTGTTCAACCGCAGCAGTATTACGACTGGCACGAATGCTTTTAAGGCGTTTAATTTGTGAGTCACGTACGGCGACGTTATCCACTTCTAAAATATCTAAATCGTCTTCGTTTTCTAATTGGTGTTTGTTCACACCCACAATCACATCTTCACCGCGATCGATGCGTGCTTGTTTTTTCGCCGCACTTTCTTCAATGCGCAGTTTAGGTAAACCTTGTTCAATGGCTTTAGCCATGCCGCCTTTTTCTTCAATTTCTTCGATTAACTCCCAAGCGCGATCGGCCAGTTGCTGAGTTAATGATTCCATCATGTAAGAGCCACCCCAAGGATCGGCCACTTGTGGAATACCGGTTTCTTCTTGAATGATGATTTGAGTATTACGGGCAACACGGGCACTAAATTCAGTGGGCAGGGCCACCGCTTCATCCAATGCGTTGGTGTGCAGTGATTGGGTGCCACCAAACACCGCGGCCATGGCTTCGATGGTGGTGCGCACCACGTTGTTATATGGGTCTTGCTCGGTTAGAGACCAGCCAGAGGTTTGTGAGTGGGTGCGCAGCATGGACGATTTAGGATTGGTGGGATTAAATTCCGCCATGATGCGGTTCCACAATAAGCGGCCCGCACGCAGTTTTGCGATCTCCATGTAAAAGTTCATAGAGATGCCCCAGAAAAACGACAAGCGTGGGGCAAAGGTGTCCACATCTAAGCCGGCGTTAATGGCGGTGCGCACGTATTCACGGCCATCACTCAAGGTATAAGCAAGTTCAAGTGCCGCATCGGCACCGGCTTCTTGAATGTGATAACCCGAAATAGAAATACTGTTGAACTTCGGCATATTAGTCGAGGTATAACCAATAATATCGCCGATGATTTTCATAGACGGGGCAGGTGGGTAAATATAGGTATTACGCACCATAAACTCTTTTAAAATATCGTTTTGAATGGTGCCCGATAACTTATCTTGTGACACACCTTGCTCTTCAGCGGCCACAATGTAGTTAGCCAAAATAGGCAACACCGCACCGTTCATGGTCATGGAGACCGATACTTTATCTAATGGGATTTCATTAAATAAAATTTTCATGTCTTCAACCGAGTCAATGGCCACACCCGCTTTACCCACGTCACCGGTTACCCGTTCATGGTCTGAGTCATAACCACGGTGAGTGGCTAAGTCGAATGCAACCGATACACCCTGTGCGCCGGCTTTTAAGTTTTTACGATAAAACGCATTGGATTCTTCTGCGGTAGAAAAACCCGCATATTGGCGAATGGTCCACGGACGACCGGCGTACATTGTAGCCATTGGCCCACGTACATAAGGGGCCATACCCGGAAAGGTATTGTTGTACTCAAGATCTTTCACATCATCTTGCGTATACAAAACTTTAATTGGCACGCCTTCAGGTGTGTGCCATTCCATTTCCTCTGGGGTCATGCCTTTCATTTGCTTGGTAGCAAGGGCTGCCCATTCTTCGTAGGTGTATTTTTTATCTGTCATGTTAGTTCCGCTATTCACTTATGCTTATTTATGCCTAAGTACTGTAGGAGTCGAGCCCTGCTCGCGATTCCTTTGTATGTCATTGAGGCTAAAGCGTACAGATAGTGCGTAATCCAATTAGATTAAACACGATCCTATTATTAATGATTTAAACAAGTTAGTTCATATCGCGAGCAGGGCTCGACTCCTACAGGTTTAAACTAATGATCCATCGGCTGGTTTAATTCAATCAACACACCGTCACAACTTTTAGGGTGTATGAAAATCACCATGCAATTGTGTGCGCCTAAATATGGCGCTTCACTTAAAAATTCATAACCTTTGCTTTTTAAGTGGGCAATGTCTTCTTCTATATTGTCTGAACGAAAACAAAGGTGATGCATACCACCGCCTTTTTTCTCGATGTATTTTTGTATTGGACCTTCACCGTTTAAAGGGTGTACTAATTCAATGCTGGTGTTATCCAGCGGAAAAAACGCCGTGCTGGTTTTCGCACTGACCACATCTTCTTTGTGGTCAAAGGTTAAGCCAAAGTCATTCATAAAGCGCTCAATGGCTTTATCTAAATCTGGTACGGCAATGGCAATATGGTCTAATCCAGTAATCATTTTATTCTCCCATTCGACTCATTGCGGTTAAAGTGTAATTAAAAACACATCCGTTTGGTCACGGCGACGAGCTTGTGCTTGCTCTGCGGTTTCAATTTCTACTTTTTCATCGGCGACAATTTTAAATAAAGGCTGACCTTTTTTAATGATGGTGCCATCTTCGTCGATTAATACTTTCTCGATAGTACCTGAAAACGGCGCTTTTACTTTGTTGAACATTTTCATCACTTCAACGATATACAAAGGCTGGCCGGCTTCAAAGTGATCTCCCTCTTGAATAAACGGTGGCATACCCGGTGCTTCACAGCTGTAGAACATACCGCCCGATGCGGCCAAGATTTCATCGCCTTTAGCCGTTGGTGGTGGCACCAGTACCTTCATCATATTTTTTTGTAAGGTTTCATCCAGTAGCGCCTCTGGTATGAAAATACTGAGGTCTTCATTCACATCCAGTGCAAAAAAGTCCGTTTCGTTAGCAATGTAAGGCAATAGATTAAAGACTTCAAAGCCCGCTTGATAACCAAGATGAGCCCCTTGTACTTGTTGCCATAATTCAGCGCTAAAGCCTTCTGGCGCTTGACCATTTATTAGCTCAACCAATTCAAGATAATCTAAATCGACTAAACCATTTTTAGATAACTGTTGTTCTAGGGAATCATAAAAACTCAAGGCATCTTGTAATACCTCGTTATCATGATCCCAAATCATGGTGGCGGCAGGATCTTGATTATTAAAGTCCATATTCAAAAAGTGGTAGGTGTCTGCCAAAATTCGAATTGGGTTTTCAAGCCACTGCACTTGGTTGTTATTTTGAATATCAAAGTTATTTTGTTGCACGCTTAACCAGCCCGATAATACGTGAGGCTCTGCTAATAAACGCTCAATAGGGCGTGTTAATAGCAATTGTTTACGCACTAGGATTTTTTGCAGATTTGCTTTTTCATCAGCGTCTTTAATTTTAGCTAATGTGTTGGCGCAAATTTGTTGATAGGCATAAGGCACATCAAGGTCATTGCTCTGATCTTTTAACAAACCAACCGCGGTTAGATACGGCACAATAAATTTAGTGGTTGGGCGGGCATTGATGTTATTGCCAATAAACCAATTTACTAAACCATAGTGAAATTCTAGGTTGGTGGATAAATCTTTGCCTAATAAAACCGTGCTACGCAAAACTTCGGCCATGGCGTCGTATGTACCTAAACGGTTTTCACCCACGGTTAACAGCAGGGCGATGTTGGAATCATAGGCGCCTGCTAAGTGGTACTTCATGAAAACGTCCGTATCAGGGTTATGTAAGCTGATACCTTGGTCGTCACGAATCTCGCCTTTTTGTGCGTCACTCCAATATTCAATGACACCACCTGCGTGAGGTGCCAATGCTTGGTTGGTGGCATTTAGGCGCGCCTCAACCGATGCGTTGTGGCGCAAAACACGGGTCGGTTTTGGTAAACGTGAACCGTGAGCGGCTAACAACACCATGGCTTCGACCAAACTTTCAACAATGAAATATTCGTTTTCATTATTTGGGTTGGTGAATTTTAAGCTATAACACAGTTCTGTCACGCGGTGTTCTACTTGGATTCGGGTATTCATTTCCATAAAGAAATGTTTGTCGCGATCCACAATACATTCGAAGGTTGAAACACTGTCTAAGCCAACGGCTTGAGCAAAGCGTTCGGCTTCTTCTTCCATTTTTTGTAATGTTTTAATGTCTTGATTTAATACCGCCGCTTCACTGTCACGACCATCTTTTACCGCTTGAGTCAGAGCATTTTCTAGATCTTCTGAAATCACGGACACTTCGAGCAGCTTTTGTTCGTGCATTTGCAATGAGCAATCACGACCGCCAAGCGCCAACGACCAATCACCATTACCAATAACTTGAATTTCTTGGTGGCGAGTGGTCTCGATATTTAATTCGATTAATATGTTTTTATTATCGCCTTTACCTGTGGCTTTAACCTCATTCAAAATCTCAAGCACTAATGATGGGGCAAGTTTGGCTACTTCATCAAGTTGTGCATTTAAGTCACCCTCAAATGACGCTGGGTTAGGCAATATACGTTGACCTTTACCACCACCACCGCCAATGCATTTTAGACGTACACGGTTTTCAGGGAACTGCTTACCAATCTCGATCACTTGTTCAGCTATGGTGGTTTGTAATTCTTCGATAGAATATAAGTCAATGCCTTTGTCGTAACTGGCTGCCAATACGATGTCGGCTTTGTCTTCTAGTGTTTGACAGGCATCAAATTTTTCTTGATCAAGCGGCAGTTTTTCTTTTTTAACAAGTGCCAATAACGCTTTTTCATCTTTGTGTTTTTTAAGCAGAGTTAACGCTGTGGCGTTATCTAAACCTGGGGTCACACTTACCCCCACTTTTAGTGCGGTACGTTTAGCCTCGTCTTTAAGGCCGGCATCGTGAACGGTTTTAGAACACGGCCCAATAAAGTTTAAACCCGCTTTTTCCATGGCGCTGACCATGGATTCGTCTTCAGCCATAAAACCATAACCGGTAAAAATACTGTTATAGTTATTGTCTTTGGCAATTTTAATAATTTGCTGAATACGAATATTACGCTCGTTTTTATCAACCCCGGTGTAATCCGGTACACGGTGCACACGGCTTGGGTCGGTTAATTGGCGCAGTTCAGGTGCTAGGGCGTTTTGGTAAACGATGCTGTCTTTTTCAGACAGTAAAATACCGTAATGCTCAATGCCCATTTCAGTAAAGACATCCATGGCCTCAATACGAATGGGGCCACGGCAAATAATTAATGGGCGCATGTTTGAGCAATCAAATGATTGCACCCATTCGCTAAAGGCATTACCCAGTTGGCGATCTTTATGGATGAGCGGATTGTTTAAGTAATGTTCGTTTGACATATTATTTTGCGAGCAGGCTCGCTCCTACAAATGTATTTATATTCAAGAGAACAAACCACGTCTCTCATTTTAATATTTTTCTTTCTGTGGGAGGGCGCTTGCGCGCGATAGGGTGTAATGATTAATCATCTATCGCGCGCAAGCGCCCTCCCACATTTATATAAATGAAATAGCCAAAATTAGAAAAATTCACGCTGCACAGAATTAAACGGCTCCGGCGTGTAGTGTCTTAAATGAAACGCCATATTTTCACCCAGCACTTTTCGTAAATCACTAGGCATCACAATTTGTGAAATACTGCCTAAGCTTAATGCTTCGTTAGGGTTCATAAGTTCTGCTTCATAGCGTTTGCCTAATAAGGCTTCTTGTTCTTTGCCCCATTGCGCTGTTTGTTCGCCGGATTTCACCGCAGAACGAATGGCACGTAATTCATTTTTATAGACAAACTCCACACCCGCAGGGCCCATTACGGCAGCGCGAGTAGATGGTAATGCCACAACAAAATCAGCACCGGTAGGGTAGTTGTTATAAGACGCATAAGCGCCGCCAAAGGCGTTGCGAATAATTAACAAAAAGCGCGGTGTGCGTAAGTCGATAATGGCATCCAACATGGCGCGACCGGCTTGTACAATACCTAATGACTCTTGCTCTTTACCGGGTAAGAAACCTGTGGTGTCTTCCATAAAAATCACCGGAATATTGTAAAGATTACAAAAACGAATAAAGCGTGCGTTTTTATAGGCCGCTGCAATATCAATTTGACCAGAGGCTACAGATGAGTTGTTTGCGACAAAACCAATGACGTTACCGCCCATTCGACCCAGTGCACAAATGGTATTACGGGCACGATCGGGTTGGACTTCCATAAAATCACCATGGTCACACAATTGTTGAATGATGATGCTGACATCCAAAGGTGTGTTAAAACCGCTAGGGCTGTTGAAGGCTTTTTTCAACAGAATATCAATATCCCAAGTTTTGCGATCAATCGGGTCAGAGGTTTCTTGGTAAGGGGCAAATTCTGAATTGTTATCCGGCAAATAATTTAATAAACGTTTTACTTTTTTAAGCGCCGCCACCTCGTCTTTTACAACAAAATCCGTCACACCACTTTGGCTGTGCACACCTGGGCCACCTAACTCGTCAGGAGTGACATCTTCACCCAATACGCTTTTAACCACGCCCGTGCCGGTTAAACCAAAAAAGGTATCGTTAGGTTGAATCATAAAACTGCCTTGGCGCGGCAAGTACGAGCCACCGCCCGCATTGAAACCAAACATACACATAATAGATGGCACCACCCCTGAAATTTTACGCAAAGCCGTAAAGGCTTCAGCATAACCGTCAAGGCCGCCCACACCGGCAGGCACATAAGCACCGGCACTGTCATTTAACCCCACTAATGGAATACGGCGTTTACCGGCCAGCTCAAATAAACGGGCAAGTTTTTTACCGTTTGTGGCATCCATTGAGCCCGCGCGAATGGTGAAGTCATGGCCGTATAAAGCCACATCACGACCGTTAATCTTCACAACGGCAGTCACAATGCCAGCACCATCTAGGTTTTTACCCCAGTTTTGAAACAATACCTGTGGGTCTTCATCGGTTAAAACCGAGATACGCTCCCAAATGGTCATGCGGTTTTTGCTGTGCTGACGAGTGATCGCGTCGACACCTGGGGCCGTTTTTGGACGGTTAATTAAGTCATAACCTTTTTTAAGGCTTTCTTCGTAAAGGCCCGGCTCATAACTGGCTTGGCCGGGAATACTGAACTCTACTTCCTTCGCTTGGGCAAATGGATTGGTAAGTGTGGTAGTGGTGGATTTTGTCATGTGGCGTTATCACCTAAAAATGAGCTGACAAACAGATAAGGCTCAACTTGGAATAATCTGTAATTTCATGAGCAGGGCCAGTTTGTCAATTATGGTTCTTATAAAGTGGCATGGATCATATAAGGGAATGTCTAGTATGTGAATAGCCGTAAAACTCCTATTAATTGACATTAATCACCGCTAGCCCCTTAAAATAAAGGTATTACTTTGTCATAGATCATAATGGCTCACAAAAAAGTTGATTATAAATAGACATAATCGCTCGTAATAATCACAAAAATACCCCAAATAAATAGACATAATCGATCAGATGACAGTGAGCGGAGGTAGTGTCGTCAGTCTTGAATGGTTTTTTAGGGAGCTTGTTAGAGTGGGGCAGTGAAGGGTAGGCCATAAGAAGGCGTAACGGCTCAAAGCTTAGAGCGGTTACTGACCTTGGGTAGTAAAGTACTGCTTAGCTGTTAGATAGTTCAGATACCCTGTCGTTGGCAGGGGATTCGATGAAGGCTTTTTGTTTAGATTCTATTTTTGCATCACTGGCTAATTGCCAAGTGAGTCCTGCTGCAAACACGACACCGCAAACCATAATCAGTTGAAGTCTTAACATAAACGCCTCGCTTCTTAAATTGTGAGGTTTCAGCATACTGCGTGTTTTGATGGTGGTTCAATATGAAAAAAGGCAAAAAACTGGGTTGAACTGGACAATATTTTTTATCGAGGCCCATGCTGACCAAACGTTAGCGGGTATAGAAAAAAACAGAGTAAAAAATCAACGGGTGCCTTGAATGGGCACCCGCTTTAAGTCTATTTAGCGGTTTGTATCTGGGTTACTGTCATGTGCTGTAGGAGTGTCTGGCTCAATGTCTAAGATGTCTTGGTAGTTAGCATCAACATCGGCCCACTCTCGCTGCAATTCACTTTCAGGCACTGATTCATCAATTTCATCTGAGCGAGGGTCAAGATTATAAGCTTCCGGTGTGGTTAACCCCGCCACAGCTTGAAACTCCTCATTGTCTTGAGCCATGACAGGTAATACATGAGACTGACGACGCATTATTAAGATCACACAAAAAATGGCAAAGCTTGCACCCATAAATACAAATAAGAATTGATGGCCCAAGATAGACATAAAAGCTGATGCAATAGGGGCACCAATGGCGGAACTTAAGCCGTAGGTAATCAGCATGGCACTGCCAATATCCACAAAGTCTGCGCTATCAGCATTATCGTTAGCGTGAGCTAAACAAATGGCGTACATAGTCATGGCTACGCTGCCCCACATAAACGCCAAAGCCGTAGAAACGGTGCCCGCATAAAAAGGCTGGAATGAGGCTATGAAAATTAAAAACGAAACAATGGCACCCACTAAAGCAATAAAACTTAATATTATACGGCGGTCAAACTTATCGGAGAATCGCCCAAGGGGAATTTGAAAGAGCGCGCCACCAATCACCACCGCGGACATAAAGTTAGCTAATTGAAACGTGGTAAAAGCACTTTCTTTAGCGTAAATAGGAGCCAGCGCCCAAAAAGACCCTGTAATTAGCCCGGTAAAAATCGAACCAATAATACCAATATGTGAGTGCTTCCAAACCTTGGCAAAATCTACGCTCACTTTTTTAATGGGGGTAGGGGCTAACGCAAGTGTGATTGAAACAGGCACAACCGAAAGAGATAAAAATATACCCGCTAAAGCAAATAACAATAAAGTATCCACATTTCCTAAATTTAATAGTTGCTGAGCCAAGGTGATCATGACCAAATTCATCATGGCATAAAACGATAAAATTGCGCCCCGACTTTTAGATGCGGCACGTTCGTTAAGCCAGCTTTCAATGATCATATAAATCCCTGCCACCATGGCACCAATCATAAAACGCAGCAGCATCCAGCCAATGAAGTTCTTGCTCCAAGCAAAAAGTAAAATGAATGTTGTATAACCAGAGGCCAAAACCGCAAACGTACGAATATGACCCACTCGTTTTAAAACAAAGGGGGTGAATAAGCAGCCTGCTACGAATCCCACGAAATAACTGGAAGCCGTTAAGCCAACTTGAAAGTCAGAAAACCCCAGTTTGTGAGCTGTCACGGGCAATAGGGTAAGTAAAAGACCATGGCCAAGTAACACAAGAGCATCAGAGATCAATAAGGCTGCAAGTGGAATAAGAGATCGAATCATGAAGCACCAATACAGATATTAAGCGTTAATAATTTAAACAACCGAGCGAGGCTGAGACTCAGAAAAAGATAGAAAATGGTCAGTATGCAAATGCATTGAGACCATTGTAACTAAAAAATTTGGTGTACAGTGAATATTAGCTGTAAATAATGAAATTACTTTACATACAACAAACGATTGATTGATCCATGGGCATAAATTTACCAATGAATGTATCAAGGTAGCCTTGCAATAATGGCCATAAAAACACCTTGTAGCGCAAAGCCAATTGATTGATGGTTTGTTAAAAATAAAGCATGCTAGCTATAGACCTGCCAGATTGGGCTGGTGCTAAAAGCAGATACATAGATGTATCTTACCCTTCATATAATAAACTTGGCCAAGATCACAATGACACATACCGTAGACTATGAAAATGTCTTCGCTGAGATAGCGGCAGATTTAACTCAAAGCCATGAAGAAGGGGCTGTTGCTTCTTATATCCCTGAGCTAGGTAAGGTAGATCCAGCGAAGTTAGGCATTCATTTAACCACAATTGAGCAGCAAGATTTTTCATTTGGAGACTCAAATGAAAAGTTCTCTATCCAGAGTATTTCTAAAGTGTTGTCATTAACGCTAGCTTTAAAGCTGATGGGTAAGGATGTTTGGGAGCGAGTTGGGGTTGAGCCATCAGGATCTGCGTTTAATTCGTTGGTGCAACTGGAATATGAGCAGGGTATTCCGCGCAACCCGTTTATTAATGCCGGTGCTATTGTTATATGTGACATTTTAGTAACCCATTTAAATAATCCAAAAGTAGAGTTATTGGCGTTCATTCGAAAAACATCGGGTATTGATACCATTAACTATTGCTCAAAAGTGGCTCATTCAGAACAACAAACAGGTTATAGAAATTACGCTTTGGCTTATTTTATGAAAAGCTTTGGTAATATTCATAATGAGGTTGATGCGGTATTAGATTTGTACTTTCATCTTTGCTCCATCGAGATGACGTGTAAAGAGCTGAGTCAGACATTTTTATTTTTAGCATCAGGAGGTGTAAATCCAATTACAGGTGAGTTCATTATCAGTTTAGAGCGCACAAAACGGATCAACTCTGTTATGCAAATGTGTGGCTTTTACGATGAAGCAGGGGAGTTTGCTTTTAAAACAGGGTTACCTGGAAAGAGCGGCGTAGGCGGTGGGATTGTCGCTATCCACCCTGGCAAATTTTGTGTTGCAGTATGGAGTCCGAAGTTAAATGCTAATGGCAATTCCTATAAAGGTATGAAATTGTTAGAAGCCATTACCACTAAAACACAATCGTCTATTTTTTAACGAGCATCTAAGCACCGTGTACTACCTAAATACCTTTAAAGCACTTGTTCTGTTTACCTTTGTATTATCTACGTTTGTATTAGCTAATGAACATGGCGATGTGATCAAAGGAACGGTAAGTAATGATGAACTACACGGCACCACCTTTGCTGATGAAATATACGGGGGTAAAGGTGATGACATTATTTATGGTGGCTTTGGTGCGGATATTTTATTTGGCGGGGCAGGTGCGGATGAGTTTGTTGTTAAAGCTTCTGAGTTAGGTGCGGTTGATACGGTTAAAGATTTCAATCCTGATGAGGGCGACACCATTGTGCTTCAATTTAACTCTCCTTCTATTAAAAATATGAGGCTCCCTAAGGAGCTAGGAACCAACAATATTAAGTTGGATAGAAACGGTAACCTCAAAATATTAATGGATAGCAAGGATTGGATGACGATTATGAATGTTGAAAATGCAAACCTGTATTTTCAGGTAGAAAATGAGTCTAATTTTATTCGTTTTGTATTTGATAAAAAATTTTGATATATGTAGTAAATTGGGTTAAGGCAGTTTGTGCTGATACTATGCACATGACTCCCATTCTCCACTTAATCGCCAACTGATGGACAAAACGAAAAGCGATCTTATGCCCTTCGTGTTTGAAATAGTGTCTCAGCATTCACCTAGGATTGCGCTTCAAGTTTTGTGATCTGTGCGTTAATGGCCTCAGCCTCAGTGCTTAACTGCGAGTAGGTTTTAATATCCCCATTTCTTTGTGCGTGCATGGCTTGTTCTAGTTTTGCCGTATATTCTTTTTTTAGCTTTTTGATTGGGTCTTTCTTAAAAAATGACAGCATGATATCGCCCTTAAACAGTGTGTAAGCCTTATACGCACAAAAAAGGTTTTTAGATTGATAAATATGCCCTCGAATGAACCAAAACTGCAGTGGTGACGTAATAAAAAGTGATTGCACCGTGCTGCACAGCTTATAACCATTGTGTTTGTACAAAGATGCTCTATGTTCCATGAGTTGGCGCAGAAATGGGAGCGCGACCGGCCACAAGTTAAATACTGCTCCAAACGCTGCGCGGGGCAGTCCCTAACAATAAACTTCATCAAGGCGTTGAGTCATGAAATCCAACTACCACACACTTCGTCTGATTTTGGGTGATCAACTCAACGCGCAGCACTCCTGGTTTAAAACCAAGGATGATACAACTCTTTATGTATTAGCCGAGCTGCATCAAGAAGCGCAATACGTGCCGCACCATATTCAAAAAATCAGTGCGTTTTTTTGTGCCATGGAGCAATTTTCCAATGGTTTAAAGAAAGCAGGGTATCAAGTGCTGCATTTAAACCTGGATGGCACAAAAGGCTTTAAAACCTTACCTGATCTGATCCACTCGTTAGTGGATCAATATAAAATTCAACACTTCGAATATCAGTTGGCCGATGAATATCGCTTGCGCGAGCAGATGAGTCATATGGCAAGTCAGCTTAATATTGAAAGCCAAGCCTATGAAACGGAGCACTTTTATTTAAACCAAGCGGACTGCGAAAAAGACTTTAAAAAAGGCAAACGTCATCGTATGGAAGCGTTTTACCGTAAAATGCGTAAACGCTTTAATATATTAATGCACGGTGATGACCCGGTAGGTGGGCAGTGGAATTACGATGGTGAAAACCGCAATAAAATAAAAGCCGATGATTTCCCCCATGTGCCCAAACCCTTGGTATTTAATAATGATGTGCGGGATATTTTGGCGCGCATTAAACGCCACAAAATTCACACCATAGGCGTCGAAACACCGGACTTACTGTGGCCCGTGAATCGTCAACAGGCTAATGAGTTGCTGGATTATTTTTGTGAACATGGTCTGCGTCATTTTGGCCAGTTTCAAGATGCCATGACATCACAGCTTGATAAGAGTGAAGCACACCAAGCTCAAGACAAACGACAATGGAGCTTATACCACTGCCGTCTATCGTTTGCGCTTAATGCAAAAATGATCAGTCCGGTCAAAGTGGTGTCGCAGGCGGTGGCCCATTACCAAAAAAATAAAGACACCATCAGCTTGGCGCAAATAGAAGGCTTTGTTAGGCAAATACTGGGCTGGCGAGAATTTATTCGCGGTATTTATTGGGCCAACATGCCAGAGTATGCCCAACTGAATGCTTTGTCGGCCACGCGCGATTTACCCAGCTGGTTCTGGACGGGTAAAACCCATATGAACTGCCTTAAGCAAGCCATTACTCAGTCTCTTGATTATGCTTACGCCCACCATATTCAGCGTTTAATGATCACAGGTAATTTTAGTTTATTGGCGGGTATTCACCCGGACCAAGTGGATCAATGGTATTTAGGCATCTACATTGACGCCATTGAATGGGTCGAAATGCCCAATACCCGAGGCATGAGTCAATTTGCCGATGGTGGCATTGTGGGCTCAAAAGCCTATGCAGCCAGTGGCAACTATGTGAAAAAAATGAGTGATTACTGTGGCGAATGTCGTTACAAGGTTACCGAGCAAACTGGCCATCATGCTTGCCCGTTAAACGCCTTGTATTGGCGCTTTATGGATGAACATCACCAAACCTTCACCACCAACCCAAGAAACAAAATGGTGTATGCCAACTGGCTTAAAAAGCCCTCCGATCAGCGCGATGCCATTTTGCAGCATGCTAATGCCAGCTTGATCAACATTGAGCAATTATGATGGTTATGGCTTCACTTTCTTTTGGGTAGGTATAAGTTAAACCACCTTAAGGGCTAACTCTGGTGAACCTAATACATGGTTGTCCGGTACGTAATATTCTTCGCTGCTGGCGCTGTTCCACCAGTTTTTCCATGGCTCATTAATGGGCTGGCTATTCACCAATGCGTTCTCTTTGAGTATCGGCACAATCGCACCCATGGATACGCTCAAAGCGTTTGGTGTACGGCGCTTTAGCATATTAGGTGTCAGGGCTTTCGGGTCTTCTAACCCCATGCTGCCAACCAATTCATAAAAATTATGTAGCGTATTGCGCTGAAAGTTTGCAACCCGTTGGCTTTTTCGTTTTACATCAAGTGCACGACCACGGGCTGGATCTTGTGTGGCAATACCCGTGGGACAGTGGTTGGTATTGCAACTGCGTGATTGAATACAACCTAGTGCCATCATCATGGTACGTGCCGCATTCACAGTATCAGCGCCTGCTGCCAGTTTACTTAATAGGTCAAAACTAGAAGCGGTTTTACCGGATGCAATAATTTTAATTTTGTCACGCAGGCCGCAACCAATTAACGCACTGTTAATTAAATAAACCGCTTCAAGGCAGGTCATGCCTAAACGGTTACTAAACTCAACTGGTGCAGCACCAGTGCCCCCCTCGGCACCGTCAATGGTGATGAAGTCCGGCAAAATATTAGTTTCTAACATGGCTTTGCAAATGCTTAGAAACTCAGCCGGGTTGCCCACACATAATTTAAAGCCAACAGGTTTGCCTTCACTTAAAGTACGCAATTGTTTAATAAAGCTGAGTAATGCTTTTGGTGAACTGGCCATTGGGTGGTTAGCCGGTGAGATGCAATCTTGATCTTGAGGCACACCACGAATGGCTGCAATTTCATCATTTATTTTTGATTTAGGTAAAACACCACCATGACCGGGTTTTGCCCCTTGGCTTAATTTAATTTCGATCATTTTTATATTGGGCAGGGTGGCGGTTTGTTTAAATTTAGCCGCATCAAACTCACCACTGTGTGTGCGACAGCCAAATAACCCCGAACCTATTTGCCAAACCAAGTCGCCGCCGTGTTTTAAATGATAAGGGCTGACGCCACCTTCACCTGTGTTGTGATAGAACCCACCGATTTTTGCTCCAAGGTTTAATGCTTCGATGGCGTTAGGGCTTAACGAGCCGTAACTCATGGCGCTGATGTTTAAGTAAGCCGCACTGTAAGGCTGTGTGCAATCATCACCACCAAATACGATGCGTTTATTTTGCTCGCTGACGGTTTTAACGTGAAGGCTTTGCCATAGGCTTAAATAATTGTCTTCTAATAAATTACGCTGTGTTCCAAAGGCAATGGTGTCGCGCTCGTTTTTGGCGCGCTGATACACCAGTGAACGTTGTTCGCGGTTAAAGGGTAATTCTTCGGTATTGCTGGCAATAAAGTACTGCTGAATTTCAGCGCGAAAGGATTCTAAAAAGTAACGAATATAAGCCACAACTGGGTATAGACGATTAAGCGTGTGCTTGCTCAACAAGACATCGTGTATACCAATCACACTGTAAATCACAGTGAAAGCTAAAACACTGTATGAGAGGGCGTTTGGCTCTAGCCAAACCCAGAATGCGGTTAATGCATTACCCAAGGTTGCTATGAGTAATAACGTTTTTTGCATGATGGTCATACGGAGACTCTTTTATTTAGTGCGCCGTTATTTGCTGCGCATTAATTTTTGTTGGCGATATTCTTTAGGAGTGTACCCGCTCCATTGTTTAAAGGCACGGGTAAAGGCCCGAGGTTCACTAAAGTTTAACTGCTTGGATATTTTAGCAATGCTGATGGCACGATTGCCCAATAACTTATTGGCCAGTTCTTGACGCAGGCTATCTTTTATTTGTTGATAGTTACTGCCCTCGGCGTTGAGTTTTCGCCTTAACGTTTGCTCGCTCATGGCCAGTGATTTTGCCAGTTCTGCTGAGGTGGGCAAATTAAGAATGTCATCCTCTTTAAAGGGGCGTGGGTCTAACTGTTGTTTGATGAGGGCAGTTAAGCTGGTGTCTTCACCTGGGATGGTGAGCATATCAATAGGGGCGCGACGTAAAAATACTTGTAAGTCCCCTTGAGATTTTATGAGCGGTTCTTGTAGATACTTTTTATGAAAGACCAAACGGTTGTATTTACTTTTTAAATAAGTGGGGCAGCGAAATAGTAAATCAAACTCGTCGCGATCCAGTGGCGTGTAATTAATATAAGCACCCAATAGTTTAATGGGTTTACCAATATACCAGCTGGCAAAGCGATGCCAGATGACGTGCCAGTACTCCACATAAAAATGTTCAAAATCTAATTCGGGGCGGCGAAATTCACTTGTGAAATACACGTGGTCGTCTTCAATGTCTAATGACATGTGTACTTCGTCAGTGATTTGGTTGTAAAAGCGAATGCCTTTTTGCAATAGCTCTTCAAGGGTTTGGCTGTGGCTGACCCATTCGGCCATTAACTCAAACGTGCCTACTTTAATAGGCTTTTCGGTAAACCCCATGAATTCGTCATTAAGTTCAAGGGCGATGCCAGCGTACAGTTTGGCCACAAGGTCCACACCAAAGCGGGCTTTAGGGTCTTTTAACGGTTTTTCAGGAATGCGGTATTTTTTTAACAGGGCGCGGGTATCAATGCCCTTGGCTTTGGCACCGCCGATTGCAGTGAGAATATAATGGGTGCCAATGCTTGCCATGATTTTTTCGCGAGCAGGCTCGCTCCTACAGGGTTGATGTCATTGAACGAGCGAGCCTGCTCGCGATCATTATTGGCCTTTAAAGCCCTTGCCCACGATATACACTTCGCGCGAGCGTGGACGAGAGGCCGCCGGTTTACGAATCAGCACTTTATCAAACGAGCTGCGCACGTCTTTTAGGTATTCTTCATAACCCACACCTTGGAACACCTTGGCACAAAAATGACCACCAGGTTTGAGCACGCTGCGCGCCATATCAAGGGCAAGTTCAACTAAGTACATAGATGAGTATTGGTCAGTGGCATTTACACCGCTGATGTTAGGGGCCATGTCTGAGATCACCACGTCCACATGTTCACCGTTAATGCTGGCCATAATCTCATCAAATACGGCTTCTTCGGTAAAGTCACCTTGAATAAAAGTAACACCCGCTAGGGCATCCATTGGCAGAATATCGGATGCAATGGTGCGCCCTTTATCGCCCACCCATGGGGCCACAATTTGAGACCAACCTCCAGGGGCTGAGCCCAAGTCCATCACCACATTGCCTGGGCGAATGAGTTTGTCTTTTTCGTTGATCTCAATGAGTTTGTAACTGGCGCGTGAACGGTAGCCGTCGATTTGAGCGCGTTTAACGTAAGGGTCGTTAACGTGCTCATCTAACCACTTTTTGCTGGTCTTGGATCTGGCCATGTATGTATACCGTACTGCAGGTTTGTTCGAATTGGAGCGCATTGTACGCCTGATGTGAGAGTAGGGCAAAACGCAGTGATTCTGGAGTGTCCTCTACAATGCGGGAGAGTGCTCAGTGTGCCCGCTGAGCAAAGAGAGTGTATTGGGTATGCACACGGCCAAACGTTATATAAACCCCTTAACACACCGCCAGTTATCACCTGACAATACCCCAACCAATCGCTACAATAGCGCCTATTATTTTAGTTACCCCCATTACTTCTTTTGCCGGAGACACCGGCCAGGAACGCGCCCCATGATTCGTATTACAGAATTAGCACTGCCCCTTGATCACCCACAAGACGCCATTGAAGCCGCGCTTTTAAAACGCCTTGGTATCAAAAAAGCGGATCTCATCGACTTATTAGTATTCAAACGCAGCTACGATGCCCGTAAAAAGAATACCGAAATTAAGTTTGTTTACATTTTAGATGTCACCTTAAAAGACGATGTCGAAGCCCAAGTGCTGGTCAAGTTTGCCGACGATGCCCACGTGAAACCGGCACCGGATACCAACTACTACCCAGTGCCAGCGGCACCAGCAAATCTAACCGAGCGCCCTGTTGTCATTGGTTTTGGCCCCTGTGGTTTATACGCAGCGCTGACGTTAGCCCAAGCCGGTTACAAACCCATTGTATTAGAGCGTGGTAAAGAAGTGCGCGCCCGTACCAAGGACACTTGGGCGCTTTGGCGTAAACACGAATTAAATACCGAATCTAACGTGCAATACGGTGAAGGTGGCGCGGGTTTATTTTCTGATGGCAAGCTTTACAGCCAAATCAAAGACCCTAAATTTTATGGCCGTAAAGTTATGCATGAATTTGTGCGTGCAGGCGCCCCAGAAGAAATCATGTATGTGAGCAAGCCTCATATTGGTACCTTCCGTTTAACCGGTGTGGTATCCAAAATGCGCGAAGAGATCAAAGCCCTTGGTGGTGAAGTACGCTTTGAAAGCAAAGTCACCGACATTCAAATTGAAGATGGTCGTATTACCCAAGTGGGGTTAGCAAACGGTGAAACCATCAACAGCCGATATGTGTTGTTAGCTCTTGGCCACAGTGCCCGTGATACCTTCCGTTTGTTGCATAAAAAAGGCGTGTTTATTGAAGCCAAACCGTTTGCCATTGGCTTTAGGGTTGAGCATCCACAATCATTGATCGACACCGCCCGTTTAGGTAAATACGCTGGCCACCCAGAACTGGGCGCAGCGGATTATAAAGTGATTCACCATGCTAAAAATGGCCGCGCGGTTTACAGCTTTTGTATGTGCCCAGGGGGCACAGTGGTAGCGGCCACATCAGAAGAGGGGCGTGTGGTTACCAACGGCATGAGCCAATATTCTCGTAACGAGCGCAACGCCAACTCGGGCATTGTGGTGGGCATTCACCCAGAGAAAGACTTCCCAGGTGGCCCGTTAGCCGGTGTGGAATTACAAGAAAAACTTGAAAGCCACGCCTTTGAAATGGGCGGGCGTGATTACAGCGCACCGGGTCAATTAGTGGGGGACTTTGTAAAAGGCAAAGCGTCCACACAACTGGGTGAAGTGGAGCCGTCTTACAAACCGGGTATTAAATTAACCGACTTGGCGGATGCGTTACCTAGTTATGCCATTGAAGCCATGCGCGAAGCCTTCCCAGCATTTGGTAAAAAAATCCGCGGCTTTGATCGACCCGACGCCATTTTAACTGGTATAGAAACCCGTACCTCAAGTCCGATTCGCATTACCCGTGATAACGACACCCTGCAAAGTTTAAATACGCGCGGTTTATATCCAGCCGGTGAGGGTGCTGGTTACGCTGGCGGCATTTTATCGGCAGGCGTGGACGGCATTAAAGTGGCCGAAGCGTTAGTGCGCGACATGCTCGCGGATTTGAACGGTGAGCAAAAAGGCGACGTAAAATGAAATTAGACGACGCTAAAAAACTGCATCAAAAAAAATACCGCACCCAACTAGGATATTACCTAGTGGAAGGTGAACATTTAATTTTAGAATTACAAAAAGCGGCGAATAATCATCCGCACAATTTTAAAAACACCCAGTTATACGTAACAGAAGAATACCAAGAATGGGCCAATAATCTGGATGGTGATTTTAAAATCTTCACCATCAGCAAAAAACACATGGCGCAGCTGAGTGATACCAAAACCCCACAGGGTATTGTGGCGTGTGTGCCGTTGCCTGATTTGAAGCAAGCGCAATTAGATCAACAAACAACACACCCTTCGACGGGCGTTCGCGGGCTCACTGCTCAGGGCGATCCTTCGACTGACGGTGCTTCGCACCTGCTCAGGATGGGCGGGAAAGAGAAGTGTATTTATCTGCACGAAGCACAAGACCCAGGTAACCTTGGCACCATCTTAAGAACCCTTGCATGGTTTGGTGGTTTTAAATTATTACTGAGCCCAAATTCGGTAGACCCGTTTAATCCAAAAGTGGTGCGCTCCAGTATGGGCGCAATTTTCCATGTGCCTATGGAGCTAGACGTAGAGCTTGCTGATTTGCAAAACCGTTTTAAAACCTTTGCCTATTTAGATATGCAAGGCGAAAAAATTAATACCCCAAAATTTGCAGAATTTGATTGTTATCTATTTGGCAACGAAGCTCGTGGTGTACCGCGCGATGCGCTGGCGGCTTTTAATGCCACGGCGTTTACTATTCCTGGTAGCGGGGTCATTGAGTCATTGAATTTGGCCAGTGCGGTGAATATGTGTGCCTATCAATTATCTTTATAGAAGATTGATTGTTGGAGTGAGTGTTAAATTAGGTCTCCTTGACTGGATAAAAGAATAGTGTAAATTCGCTCCCACGATTTTAGTAGTCGTTTTAAAATATAATTTTTTAAGGATAAATAATGAAAAATATTTTAACTTTCCTGAGTGTTCTGGTTTTAGTAGGCTGTGGTTCGGGTAGTGATAGTGGCAGAAATGCTGTACTAGCGGACTTAATTGGAACTTGGGATGCGAGCAGTACTTATGGTCAAGAGGTTGATGAAATATATACAGTAATTAAAGAAGATGGTTCTTTTATTGATTATGATTACGATGGTGATTCATATGATCAAGGTGATAACTGTTATTATAGATACGAAGCAGGTGTTTTGACAGATCAGGGGAATGGCGACTTTTTGATAGAATCGAATGGTGAAGCAGATTCTGTAGTAAAGGTTAAGATCTCTGGTAGTAGATTAACAATAACTAGTGCTATGGGGTCATCTACCTCAACTAAAATAAACCGTTCTGAAAGTGATTTTACCCCACTTTGTAATGGCTAATTTTAGAGAAGTGTAAATAATAAGGCAGTAGATTGTGTTAAAATATACTGTCTTATTTATGGATTTATAAATACTGTTTCAATCTAGGCGTTATAGCACTTAGCCCTCTCACGTCAAACTTCCAATAAGCTTTTTCAGAGTCTTAACCGTAAACTCTTTAGAAAAAATCAAATGTGCGTTTTATTGATAGTGTGAATATTTAAATATTCGCAATCCGCCCAATCAACGTTCGCACGGTTTTTCTTGGTCTCTTTTATAAAGAAATTGGCCCCAACCCTTCCGTCTATCCTGAGCCTGTCGAAGGGCGCGCCAACTACCCACGGCAGGCATCTATGCCTTCGCGATATTAGTACATCCTAGTACGTCATATTCAATTAGATTTTAGTTTTTGCCGTGAATAAATGGCGCATTATGTTATCGCTTCGTGCTTGGTTTGCTGTTGGTTCTGAAATGGTTAAGTTTTGTAGGAGGGTGCCCCGCGCACGATTTGCAGTCCTATCCGCGAATGAACGTCACCCCCGTGTGTTTTTATCGGGGCGGGTATCCGTTTTTATTTAACCTAATCTAAACCGTTAGTCCTGAGCAGTGAGGCACGAACGCCCGTCGAAGGGTGGCTGACTTCAAAACCGCATGTGCGTTATTTGGATAGTGTGAATTATCAAAACCACTCCAAAGTTCACCGCTTTTGCCAGTACGGTTTCTTTTCTTGGGGTTGCACCCCAGCCCCCGCTTCGCGCCTAACTATCCACGGCAGGCATCTTGTATATTCAATTAAGTATTGGTTATTGCCGTGAATAAATGGCGC
>JAGDZK010000056.1:0-25686 GCA_049115935.1 Bermanella sp.
TTTCGCTTTGGTGGGTCGTGCTGGATTCGAACCAGCGACCAATTGATTAAAAGTCAACTGCTCTACCAACTGAGCTAACGACCCCCAAAGCGGGCGCAAATAATACTATTTTTCAGATATAAAACAACCCCTTACGCCACTTTTTTCACACTTTTTATAGCATCCCTGATGTTTAAAGGGCTTGGCGGGGTTTGTCGAACAGAAATTCAGCACAGCAAAAAGAGCAAAGCTCTATTCAGGAGGTATTTAAAGGGATTAAGAGGGAGTTACTTAAAGTTATCTTTTAAGTATTTAGCGGCAAAACGAGCGGAGGCTGAATCGGCATATTGCTTCACCACGGACTGGAGCATCTTTTTACTAAGCAATGTATCACCTAAACGATGTAGCACCACGCCTAACTTATATGTAGAGTCAGGTGTCTTTTGATGATCTGGGTATTGATTAACAACAATAGTAAAGGCTTTACGAGCTTCTTCGAGGTTGCCTTGGTTATAGTAAATTTGACCTAGCCAATAATAACCATTAACTGCCAACTCACTTTTAGGGAAATTTTGTAGAAAGGATTTAAACTTAACAGCTGCTTCATCAAGCTTACGCTGTTTCATAAAAGCAAATGCAGCATCGTATTCATCTTTGCCATCACCGCTAGCGATCGTTTCAATTTGTTTGCTCGAGCTACTGGAGACTTCCAGCATTTGCGTCATACGACGATCAAGATCAAGGTATCGCTGTTTTTGCTCTGTTTTTAATTTATTAAGTTCGTAGCCTTGCTCTTCAACAGTAGAACGCAGACTCTGAATCTCTTGCTTTAACATCTCTATTTCAGAGAACAGCATCTGACTAGCCGAAGGACTCAAACCATTATTAGCATTTGAAACAGCAGGTGCCTTTGCCACTGATTGAACCGGGACGCCTTTGGCATTATCCAAAGACGACCAAGTATCAGCATTTACAAAACTAGCTCCAGTGACACATAGTGCCAAAGGAGCCCATTTGAAAGATGCAAACTTAAACATTAGCGCGCTTGATAGTTGATTTCAGTGCGACGGTTTTTAGACCAAGCTGAATCATCAGAGCCTACAACAGCAGGACGCTCTTCACCAAAGCTTACGCTTTCTAGTTGGTTAGGGTTAACGCCCTGAACAACCAAGTAACGCTTAACAGTGTTTGCACGACGCTCGCCTAGAGCTAAGTTGTATTCAACTGTGCCACGCTCGTCACAGTGACCTTCTAAAGAAACGCTTGCTTGTGGGTTAGCCACTAAGTATTGAGCGTGAGCATTTAGAACATCTTTAAATTCTGGACGGATCTCAGAACGGTCATAACCGAAATAAACAACCGTTTGATCAAGCAAAGGATTTGCTGCCATTGCTGCTTGCTCTTCAGTTACTACGTCTAGACCTTGAGAATCTGGAACTGCTTGAGTTTGACTCTCTTCAATTGATGTATCTGTAGTTGCCGCTTCGTCAGTTGTTCCACCGCTGCTAGCACAACCTACGATAGCAAGAGAAAGAAGAGATACTGCGAAGATTTTTCCCAAGTTTTGCATTGTTTTACCTTATTTTAATGTTGTGTAGTTAATTTAAATACGGGCCCCATGCTGGTTCTCTTACATCGCCACTTTTAGATGGAACCAAGAACTTCACATCGCCATCGACCGATACTGCGGCCAAAATGCTTCGTTTATTATGCTTTGCAGCATACATTACCATAACTCCATTTGGAGAAACACTAGGTGATTCATCAAGATATGTGTCCGAGCTCAAAATTTGCAACAGGCCTCTCGTTAAATCCAACGAAGCGATATGAAAGTCATCGCCTTTTTGTGACTGATGCACCATAACTAAGAATCGGCCATCTTGTGCTAAGCGTGCTCGTGCATTGTAATGGCCCTCGAATGTAAGTCTTTCAAGGTACCCTGTCTCTATATTTTTACGATAAATTTGCGGATTACCGCTGCGCCCACTGGTAAAGATAATATGCTTACCATCTGGCATCCAATTCGGTTCAGTATCAATGGCATAATGATTGGTTACGCGAAGCCATTTGCGCGTAGCCAGGTCCACCACATAAATCTCTGGGTTCCCATCTTTCGACAAGGTCAAAGCTAATTTTTTACCATCCGGTGAAAAGGCTGGCGCACTATTTAAACCCTTATTTGAACTGATAAGCTGCTTCTTACCTGTACTAATATCTTGCACGTATACTCGGCTACCAGCATCTTCCATCATAACGTAAGCAATTCGCTTACCATCTGGGGCCCAGGACGGTGAAAATATCGAATATTTTGACGTCAATATGATTTTTTCTCTGGCGCCGTCACTATCAGCAATAGACAAATTAAAGCGAGTACGCTCAGGATTAGTAGTTACATATGCGATTTTTGTAGAAAACGCGCCCCGAATGCCCGTTAGCTGCTCATAAATCGCATCGCCAATGCGGTGAGCCACATCACGCAACTGCCCTTCGCTCGCTTTTAAGGTCTGGGTAAGTAGTTCGCGTTCATTAAAGACATCAAACAACTGGTAGCGCACCTGAAACAAACCTTCAGGTAATTGAGTGATAACTCCCATCACCACATAATCTTGTTTCAATAACCGCCAGTCGCGAAAATACAGGTCATCTTCGGTATGCGGGTGACTCAACATATCTTTAGGCGCTAGTACGGAAAAGTGCCCTGAGCGCTCTAAGTCACTGGCCACAACCTTATCAACCACCGCACCTGATGATGCTAATGATTCGGTTTGAAAGGGCACTACCGATATAGGAATAGAAGTAGCAATACCCTGAGTAATTTCAATGGTTAATTCAGCTTTAGCAAACACACTGAACAATACACTCACGATAAAAAAGGATGTACGCATCATAATCGAGCATTTTCCGGTTTTAGTTTTAAGACAATTTGACGAAATTGTTTTTCAAATAGTGTGGCATCTTCAGGTACAGGAAAGTTCCCCACTTTCCATACAGCTTGTTCAGCACTTCTATCAAGTGCAGCATTTCCACTAGACTCAAGTAACAATACTTCCGTAACTTCACCTGTTGGCACCAAGTACACCCGCAAAATCACTTCTTCATCGTGCTTAGCACTCGGGGGAAAGCGCCAAACAGATTGAATCAATGCATTAATCTGGCTGCTGTAATCGGCCACTTGCTGCTGATCTTTTAGAGCTTGCTTGGCTTGCTCTTTTTTTTGCTCGGCTTCTGCTCGGGCATTATTTTCTTCTTCTTTTTCTAACGCATCTAAAAAATCAGCGCCAGGTAGTGGTAAGGGCTTAGCTGGAGCGGCTTCTTTTTTTATGACAGTCTCGGCTTTTTTTGCTTCTACTTTTTTAACTGGCTTAGGTTTAACTTTTTTTACAGGTTTAGACTTCTTAGCTGGCGCTTGTTTTTTGGGTTGCTTAACTTTGGCCGCTTTTGGTTTGGGTTCGTTTAATTGCACAATACGCGCGGCAATGTGCTGGGGTGTTTTCACCAGTCGATCTTCTTCACCAATCCATTGATGGCTCAGCAACAGCATCAAAACAGTAATCATTAACCCAGAGCCAATCATGGGAATTTTAAAGCTAGTTGGATCTGTAAAGTGCAACTGCATTAGCGACCTGGCTCCGGCGCTTCTGTCACCAAGCCTACCCCTTGTGCACCTGCCGCTTGCAAGGTGCTCATAAGATCGATCACCTTACCATAAGCAACGGTTTGATCGCCTCGAACTAAAACATCGGTATTTGGCTGCTGTTTTAAAATCTTAGAGACGTATTTATGCACATACTCTAAATTTACCGCGGTATCTTCATCACGACCACGTTCAATAATGTACTGGCCGCTATCTTTGATAGTCACTATAACAGGGACTTTATTTTTGTCAGACTTAATCGGCTCACTCGCTACTTTCGGTAAATCAACCCGCACACCTTGAGTCAACTGGGGTGCGGTAATCATGAAAATAACCAACAATACCAACATTACATCAATGTATGGCACCACATTCATTTCAGCTATTGGGCGACGCTTTTGCTTAGCCATTGTTATCTACCGTTGCTGAAACTGGAGGCACAGGAGTTTCCGGTACCACTTTATTCTTTTTATATACTTGGCGATGCAAGATACTAATAAATTCTTCACCAAAGGTTTCGTAGCTACTAATTACTTGATCAACCTTGGTGGTAAAACGGTTATAAAAAATAACCGCAGGAATCGCCGCAAATAAACCGATGGCCGTTGCAATTAACGCTTCCGCAATACCCGGTGCTACGGTTGCTAATGTCGCCTGATGCACATTAGCCAACCCTCTAAAACTATTCATAATGCCCCAAACTGTACCGAACAACCCCACATAAGGACTGGTAGAGCCTACGGTTGCCAAAAACGGCAAATGCAATTCTAATAGTTCTGACTCACGGGTAGTGGCAACACGCATTGCTCTTTGAGTGCCTTCCATAACCGCTTCAGGGTCGGCATTACTTTGCTGGCGCAGGCGACTAAACTCGCGAAAACCCGCTGTAAAAATATTTTCAACACCAAAAGCAGGTGGCTCTTGGTTAATTTCTTTATAAAGCTGACTCAGGTCCATACCGGACCAAAAGCGATCTTCAAATTCGGTAAAACTGCTTTTAGCCGCATTAAGTACACGTTGACGCTGAATTATAATCATCCACGAAGCAAATACAGCCGCCAGCAAAATAAGCATGACACATTGCACTACCCAGCTAGCATTTGAAATTAAAGACCACAGGGTCATGGATTCATTCACACTTAACTCCTTATCTCATCACTGACGGTAATGAGGCTTAAAATGGCTTGCGGTATGGCCATTGGTTTTTTATTAGTGGCATCAATACACGCTATTGTGACATCAGCATGTAGTTTTTGTTCGTTTTCAGTTTTTATGGTTTGCTGCATTTTTAGTGAGGCTTTTTTAACAACCATAACATCTACAGTAACCGTCAAAGCATCGTCTAATACAGCGGGCTTTTGCCATTTGATATTCATATCTCGCACAACAAACAACACATTTTGCTGTTTTAACAATGACTGATTAAAACCCAGTTCACGTAACCATTCTGTACGGGCTCGTTCGAGAAAATACAAGTAACGAGCATGATAAACAATCCCCCCAGCATCGGTATCTTCAAAATAAACTCGCACTGGCCAGTTAAATTTACTCACGTTAGTCACTTGCACTCATGGTTAAGCCAAAATGCGTGTAAGCATGTTCGGTTACGACTCGCCCCCTTGGGGTGCGCATCATGAATCCTTGCTGAATTAGGTATGGCTCTAACACATCTTCAATGGTGTCACGCTCTTCACTAATAGCTGCAGCCAGTGAATCCACACCAACAGGACCGCCACCAAATTTTTCAATCATGGCTAGTAATAATCTGCGGTCCATATGATCAAGGCCGTGTGTATCGACATTCAACATATTAAGCGCAAGATCTGCCATGTCTTGAGTAACCACACCATCCCCTTTTACCTCGGCGTAATCGCGAACGCGGCGCAGCAATCGATTTGCAATTCGCGGGGTGCCTCGCGAGCGCATGGCCACTTCTTTTGCACCATGACCATCGATCTCAACACCTAATAAACTGGCACTGCGACTGACAATACCGGTTAAGTCTGCCACATTATAAAATTCTAAACGCTGTACGATACCGAAGCGGTCACGTAATGGGGAAGTTAATAAGCCTGCTCGCGTGGTCGCGCCAATTAATGTGAACGGCGGCAAATCAATTTTAATAGAACGGGCCGCGGGCCCTTCACCGACCATAATATCAAGTTGATAATCTTCCATGGCGGGATACAAGACTTCTTCAACCGATGCACTTAAACGATGAATCTCATCAATAAACAGCACATCCCCTTCTTCTAAATTAGTTAATAGCGCGGCTAAATCACCGGCTTTTTCTAATACCGGGCCAGACGTCGATTTAATATTCACCCCAAGTTCATTCGCCATAATGTTGGCCAAAGTGGTTTTACCCAAGCCAGGTGGGCCAAATATTAGGGTGTGATCCAGTGCTTCTTGGCGTGCCTTAGCCGCACCAATGAAGATCTCCATTTGCTCTCGCACCGCAGGCTGACCTTCATAATCCGCTAATTTAGTGGGACGAATGGCACGATCTTGTGGGGTTTCTTGTTGAATAAGTTGTTCGTTATCCGCACTAACAAAGCGATCACTTTCAATCATGGGCGTTCTCTTATGAGGGTCTCTATTATTGCTTCAACATGCCTTTAAGGGCAAAACGAATCAAATCTTCTGCACAGGTAACTGGCGCTTTAATGGCAGAGATGGCTTTAGCGGCTTCGGTTGGTTTATAACCAAGGGCAATTAATGCCCCTTCTGCTTCTTGAATCCAGTGCTCTTGACCCGCTGGCTCTGGATTGGCAGCCGCCATTAATGGCAGATCGCTGTCCACTTGCCATTCTTTTAAACGGTCTTTCATTTCGACCACTAGGCGCTCTGCAGTTTTTTTACCGATACCCGGAATTCTCACCAAGGTGGCAGTATCACCGTCATGAATGGAACGAACAAATGATTGGGCTTCAATGCCAGATAAGATGGCTAAAGCTAGCTTTGGCCCAACACCGGATACTTTAATCAAGGCACGAAACAAGGCACGCTGCTGTTTGTCTGAAAACCCATACAATAACTGAGCGTCTTCACGCACCACAAAGTGAGTATGCAATGAAACCTGCTGGCCAAGTTCTGGCAACTTATAAATGGTGGTCATGGGCGCAAGCACTTCATAGCCAATGCCATTAACATCAATTAATAATTCAGGGGATTGTTTTTCAACTAGGGTGCCACGAATACGACCAATCATAGAAAGCGCTGCTTATTATTGTGAATACTGTATTTATAATCAGTATAGGTTACCCAATCCTTAGGGCGATGGCTAGTTGCGGGTGTTAAAACACCTTTAAGCGACCATTTTTTTGCTTGCTTCCGCCCGCTTGAGCCACAAGATTTTGTGATGAATAAGCATGGGTGATGGCAATGGCTAAAGCATCTGCCGCATCCGCTTGGGGCTTGCCCGGAAGATTGAGTAAAATTTGTACCATGTGCTGTACTTGCTCTTTATCCGCTGCGCCCCGCCCTGTCACCGCTTGTTTAACTGAGCGAGCTGCATATTCGAATACGGGTAACTCTTTCATGCTGGCCGCCACTATGGCGCTGCCTCTGGCTTGACCTAGCTTAAGGGCGGAATCCACGTTTTTCCCCATGAATACTTGCTCAATGGCAAATTCATTTGGGTTTTGTTCATCAATTATTTGTGTCACACAGGTGAAAATCTGCTTAAGGCGAAATGCTAAGTCTTGTGAGGTATCAATACGAATACAGCCCGAGGTTATGTAGCGTAACTTGCTGCCTTGTGCATGGATAACCCCAAAGCCGGTCAAGCGTGAACCTGGGTCAATTCCTAAAATAATGGACATAATGTCGCTCGAATAAACTTTCGTTTATTTTACCCAGTTCCTAACAGATACCTAGTGCTTACTGTCGATAGTGGGAACTTTCTTACCCTTAACGCTTCTTAACACTTACATTCATTAAATGGCAGATCACATGAAAACGCTTACTTTATTAGCATTAAGCAGCTTGCTTATCTTATCTGGCTGCGGCTCAAGTAGTGATACCATCGAAAGTGATACGACAGGCGATACCACCTTTCGAGTAACCTTTACCACCCAATGGAACGCGACCGACTTTCCCACAAATTACCCAAGTAACGCCCATTGGTCCCCCCTTGTTGGCACCGTTCATAATGAACAAGTTATTTTCTGGGCCCCTAATGATCAGCCAGCCACTGCCGGCATTAAAAGCATGGCGGAAACCGGCAGTACTTCTGCGTTTGATACTGAAATTCAAAGCGCCAAGACATCCGGTTACAGTCAAGGGCGCATTCAAGCTTCTGGAATTAGCTCTGGCAGTGGAAGTACCAGCATTGAATTTTCAACGTCAGATATCTACCCACTACTCACTTTAACCAGCATGGTTGCACCTAGCCCAGACTGGTTTGTGGGCGTACACGGTTTAGCATTACAAGATGAAGAAGGTGAATGGATTGAAACACAAACCATTAACCTTGAAATTTATGATTCAGGTACAGATGACGGCGTACAATTTACTTCTGCAAATAGTGATACCAGCTCGCAAAACCTATCTATCAGCTTACTCAGCTCAGATCGTGCCGATACCGATATAGAAAATGGTCAACACTTCAGTTCAGGTAAATATGTTGGCACCTTATTGATTGAAAAAATTTAACCATTACTTCTCTATAAAATGCATCCCCGATAAAAGCACTCGGGGATGACGTCATCACCCTAACTATCGCTTCTTTTTTGCTTCAACCTCTCTTTGCGGCATAATACAAAACATCCAATCAATCCGAATCAACATGAGACGCAATGAGCACGCTACTTTTTCAACTAGTTTTAAAACAATGGGATAAAAGCCAGCGCCAATCAGAGCAACAAGCTGCCATTGCTAGCACGCCAATTATCTACCCTATCAAATCGCAGCCTGAGTTTATGTTATTTGAAACACCCTGTGTGTTGGACCAGCATGCGCTGGATTTTGCACAAGAGCCATTAGAAGACATAAGCGCCGAATTACTTAGCACTAAAGATGCTGGGCGCGCTATCTCAAAAACCTTTCTTAAAGATGGCCGCGCCAAACTAGACCGCTTTATCATTTCACACTCGGCGCAAGAGTTTCACCTTGCCTATGAAGATGAAGAGGGCGTAGTCACTGAAATTGGCAGTTTAGAAAACGGCTGGATTCAAGCCAAATATGAGTGGCGCTATCGGGTTGAAAAAAACAACGAAATTTATTGGCAATATGAAGAAGTAATATTAAATGCCGCTTTGGTTGATACGGTGAACACCGATGCATTTTTACAACAACCACCAGCGCTTGTATTTAACGCCTGCCAACTTTAATTAACCCAAAAAAAAGAAGCCCGCAGGCTTCTTTTTTATTAATAATGACGGGTGCTTTCGCACCCTATTCATTACTTGGTTTCTTTGGCGCGTAACTGAATACCCACTTCACGTAGGTTTTTCGTTTCAACCACACCTGGTGCCATGGTCATGACACACGCCGCTGATTGCGTTTTAGGGAACGCGATCACTTCGCGGATGCTTTCAGAGCCTGTCATTAGCATGATTAAACGGTCAAGACCGAATGCTAAACCACCGTGTGGTGGCGCACCAAATTGCAGTGCGTCTAGTAAGAAGCCAAACTTCTCACGTTGCTCTTCTTCAGTGATGTTCAGAATTTCAAATACCACTTTTTGCATTTCTTGATCGTGGATACGGATCGAACCACCACCTAGCTCACAACCGTTTAATACCATGTCATATGCACGGGACAAGGCATTAGCAGGGTCCGCTTTTAATTCTTCAGGGGTACAAGAAGGTGCAGTAAATGGATGGTGAATTGCAGTTAGGCCGCCGTCTGATGTTTCTTCAAACATTGGGAAATCAACTACCCACATTGGCGCCCATTCTTTGGTTAGCATGTTTAGGTCTAAACCTAATTTCACACGCAGTGCACCGAGTGCTTCGTTTACGATGGTTTCTTTATCGGCACCAAAGAATACGATGTCGCCGTTCTTCGCTTCGATTTTTTCCATGATCTTCATGGTATTGTCGTCGCCGATGAACTTAATGATTGGAGACTGCAGGCCTTCAACGCCTTTTTCAATCTCATTAACTTTGATCCAAGCCAGACCTTTTGCACCGTAAATACCAACAAATTTCGTGTATTCATCAATTTGCTTACGAGACAGTTCAGCACCGCCTGGTACTTTAAGTGCAGCAACACGACCCTTAGGGTCTTTTGCTGGGCCAGCGAATACTTTGAATTCGATGTCTTGTAGGAATTCAGCCACGTCGACTAATTCCATAGGAATACGCAGGTCAGGCTTATCAGAACCAAAACGGCTCATGGCTTCGCTGTATGGCATGTGTGGGAATTCACCCAAATCAATATCCATCTGATCTTTAAAGATGGCTTTGATCATGCTTTCAGCCGCACCCATGATGTCTTTCTCTTCAATGAAAGACGCTTCCATATCAATCTGGGTGAACTCAGGCTGACGGTCGGCACGTAGATCTTCATCACGGAAACACTTAGCAATTTGGTAGTAACGGTCAAAACCCGACACCATCAACAGTTGCTTGAATAACTGAGGGGACTGCGGCAAGGCAAAAAACGAACCTTGGTGAGTACGGCTAGGTACCAAATAGTCACGAGCACCCTCTGGGGTCGCACGGGTCAAAATTGGGGTTTCGATATCTAGGAAGCCTTGCTGGTCCAAGATGTTACGAATTTGAGTGGTCACCTTGTGACGGAAACGCAAGTTTTGCTGCATCTCATCACGGCGTAGATCCATATAACGATACTTAAGACGAACATCTTCACCCACTGGGCTGTAATCATCCAATGGGAACGGAGGCGTATTGGCTTTGTTTAAGATATTAATCGCTTTACCAAGGATCTCAATCTTACCCGTGGTCATGTTGTCATTTTCACTACCGGCTGGGCGAGCACGCACAAGACCGGTAATTTGCACCACGTATTCACTACGAACACTGTCAGCGGCATTGAAGGCTTCAACCGTATCAGGGTCAAATACCACCTGAACTAAGCCTTCACGGTCGCGTACGTCAAGAAAGATAACGCCACCATGGTCACGGCGACGGTGTACCCAACCGCAAAAAGTTACGGTCTCATCGACCAGTTTTTCTGTAATTTCACCACAGTAATGGCTGCGCATACTGAATTCCCAAATCTATCTTATTTAAATATGTCGATTATTCGTCGTACTCAGAGCCAAGCTCATTGAGTACAAATGTCACGGATATGTGAATTAAAGGCATTCACGAGGTTAACCGTCTTCGCTGACAGCAAGAAATATCACTGTTTATCAGCTATTTACCTCTATTTGACCCAAGGTCACTTCATTCTTATGGCAAGGCACAAGCGGCCTTTACATAATCTGATTCTTCAAAAGGCGAGCATTATACCCATTTTGCACGAAATTCCGACATCTTGTGTGGCCCTGCTATGCTTTATTTATACAAGGAGATGCCATGGCAAACCTAACAATCGCCAATTTTGATGTCGATCTCGTCAATGACTTAAAAGATGAGCTGGAAGAAAAGCGACAATGCTGTAATGACCACTTGCTTAATCTTGAAGGCAAACCAGACAGCATCGATACCATTAACCTGCTTTTTCGTGATGTACACACGGTAAAAGGGGATCTTGGTATCATGGGTATCAGCCAATATCTCCCACTCTTACAAGCCATTGAAGACATACTAGACACACTAAGAAAACAACAAAACAAATATACCCCAGCACTAGGTGATGTATTACTGCTTAGCTTAGACATGACATTTAATGAATTGGACAAGTTCATAAATGGTATTGATGACTTTAACCAAGCCATCTATAACGAATTAGCCAGCCTAATCACTAAACTTGCCACCCTATCAAATGGCGAATACGACCAACAGATTCTCAGCGTCTTACAACGCATGGCCCCAGAAACTACGCCGGTAGAAGAATTGGAAGAAATGCAAAACAAGTTGTATTTCACCGAACAAGAGATCAATGAAGAAGTGGCGTTTTTCATGCAGTTAAGCTTACTGGTTGATCAGCGCAGTCCCTACGGCCCTGGTCGAACAGAGCGTATGTTTGAACTGGCCATGAATATGAATCAATTTGCTGGCAATCCAATTGATACCAACCAGTTACAAACCGCATTGTATTTACATGACCTAGCCATGGCATTTTTTCCAAGAGGCATGGCTGACAAAGCAAGCTCCCTTAGTCATAAAGACTGGCAGTGGGTTAAAAGCCACGTGACCCTTGTTTACCAAATGATTAGTAGTTTTGAGGTTTGGGAAAGTGCTGCTGAGATTATTTTACATCATCACGAGCGTATTGATGGCAGTGGCTACCCAAATGCACTTAAAGAAAATGAGATCTGCGAAGGCGCAAAACTACTAGCCATTGTTGATACATTTGAAGCCATCACTCAAACTAGGGCCTACCAGCAAAGCCAGCAACGACCAATGGTAAGAGCCATCGTTGAAATAAATCAGCATGCCGGTTCGCTTTTTTGCCCTATCTGGGTAGAGCACTTTAATCAAGCCGTTAAACGACTTCACATAAAAAAAGCTAAAAAATAGGCATTTTTTCACTTTTTTGCTTGCTTGGTGCTCTTAGTTGTTTGTATATTCGTTCCCACGAAACACAAAAACAACAAGGACACAGCTATGGCAGCTAAAAAAACAGCAAAGAAAGCAGCAGTTAAAAAACCAGCCGCTAAAAAAACCGCCGCTAAGAAAGCACCAGCAAAAGCAGCACCAGCTAAAAAGTTGACCGCTGTTGCCGAGCGTTACAACAAAACTCAGATCCTAACTGAAATCGCAGACAACACTGAACTGACTAAAAAACAAGTTCAAGCGGTATTAGACAACCTAGGCGATGTTATCGAACGCCACGTTAAAAAACGTGCGGTTGGTGAGTTTGTTCTTCCTGGTCTGTTAAAAATCCAAGCGGTTAAAAAACCTGCTAAGAAAGCCCGTAAAGGCATCAACCCTTTCACTGGTGAAGAGACTGTTTTCAAAGCGAAGCCTGCTTCAATTGCAGTTAAAATTCGCCCACTGAAAAAACTAAAAGAAATGGCTGAGTAAGCATATCTTTAAAAAACGGGCCAAACTAAGTTTGGCCCGTTTTTTTATGCCTTTAATTCAGTTATGCAGCTCATACCTTTATTACAAGAAATCAGCCAGTGCACAGTATGCGAGGCTCATCTCCCCTTTCCTCCTCGTCCTGTTGTGCAGGCAAATACGCAAGCTCGACTTCTAATCATTGGCCAAGCACCTGGACTAAAAGTGCAACAAAGCGGCATTCCATGGAACGATGCAAGTGGTAAACGCTTACGTGAATGGCTACAAATGGATGAACAGCAGTTTTACGACCCAACCCAAGTCGCCATTATGCCAATGGGGTTTTGTTATCCGGGTAAAGGAAAAAGCGGCGATTTACCACCCAGAAAAGAATGTGCTCCTAAATGGCATGCACAATTATTAGCACGACTACCCAACATTCATACGACACTTCTTATTGGTCAGTATGCGCAAAAGCATTATCTAAAAGGCTCTGATTTTTTAAAACAATACCCAAGCCTTACCGAGCGAGTGCGCAATACACACAATGCGCCTAACAACATAATTTGCTTGCCTCACCCGTCTCCCAGAAATCAAATTTGGTTAAAAAAACACCCTTGGTTTAATCAAGATATACTCACTTATTTACAAAAACGATTAGGCTAACCATGCTTTATAAGCGCTTATTACTGCAATTTAGTTGGTATTTACTCACACCTATTTTTATTTTGTGTATTCCACAGGCTCTGCGCGTTAAAAAAACCGCATTACGTTTACCTGAAGCAAAAGGTAAACAGAACATCAAGCAAGGTCCTCACAATCAAACGCTCAACTTTCATCACTTTGGTGAATCAACCGTGGCAGGTGTCGGGGTTGAACAATTAAGTGAGGGCTTGAGCGCACAACTATGTCACAGTTTGACTCTCGCACTCGCCCCACAGAATACGAGTGTTGAATGTAATATCACAGGACACAACGGCATTCGCTTTAATGAACTTAACTCAATAATCGCCCAGCAAAACAAACCTTCTGATTTCACCATTATTACCATGGGTGTTAATGACACCACAGGGCTAACGTCAGTTAAACGTTGGCAACAAAGCATTGTTAAAAGCATTGCGTTGTTACAACACAATAGCCCTGTACCTATCTTTTTTACCCAAGTTCCGCCCATGGCACAGTTCCCGGCGCTACCAGCACCACTTAAATATTTATTAGGGTTAAGGGCTCACATTTTAAACACCGAACTAAAAAGACTATGTGCACAGTACGAACACTGTCACTACGTGGGAAGTAAGTTATTAGTGGAAAAACATTTGATGGCCAAAGACGGGTATCACCCAAGCGCACTTGGCTATGCAGCTTGGGCCAAACAAATCACACCGCAAATATTAAAAATATTACAGCGCTAGGTATTGCTGTGATCAATAAAGCGCATCACCATCATTTTCTGATGGGGTCACAAATTTATCACTAAACAATAGGGTTAATTCATCCACCATTTTTTCAAGGGCATCTTGTGAATACGGCACCGCTTCAATAGCACCCCAGATCGGCTTAGGCCAGCATGGATCGCTTTTCTTGCGTACTACATGATGAATATGTAATTGCGGCACCACATTCCCCAACGCCGCAATGTTCATGCTGTCGGCCTCAAAATAATCATCTAAGCGCTGGCTTACATAGGCTGATTCATCAGACTGTAAGTAACGTTCTTCTGTTGATAACTGGTATAACTCACTGGTGGTACTGCGGCGAGGCACCAAAATTACCCACGGAAATTGCGAATCGTTCATTAATAATACATCGCAAAGCTTAAACTGGCCTAAACGCACAGTATCTTGTTGAAGCTGTTCATCTAATTTGTACATAATGTTGCTCCTTAAATCTTATGGCTATTTAACCAATAAGGGCCTTAAACATGCAATGGCTAAATTCAATTGATCAAGCCCCAGCGCGTCTTTGGCAAGGCTCATATCCTTTTATACAGCAGAACTTTATACGGGCACTGGCATCTGGCGGTTCAATTAATCAACAAACTGGCTGGCAAGGTCATTTTTTATACGACGAAGACCAATCCTGCCTACTACCCAGTTTTATTAAACACCACTCTTATGGCGAATACGTGTTTGATTGGGCTTGGGCAGAAGCCTATCAACAGCACGGACTCAACTATTACCCTAAGTTAATTATAGCCGCCCCTTTCACGCCTGCTACCGGCCCAAGAATCATTCATGATTCACGCCAACCACTCAATGGCCAAGCCATAAGCAAGAGTATTCAAGATCATTGCTTAGAGCACAATTTAAGTGGCGCGCATCTATTATTTTGCAACCAGCAAGATCGCGCATTATTAAAAGACCATAATTGGCATGAGCGTAAAAGTGTGCAATTTCACTGGTTTAATTATGGCTATGAAAATTTTGATGAATTTTTATCACGTTTTAAATCCCGCAAGCGCAAAGCCGTTATCAAAGAGCGTTCATCAATCAAACAAAATAACATTGAAATAAAATGGCTAAATGTGCAGGACATGACCAACACACTTTGGCAGTTTTTTTATCAGTGCTACCAATCAACTTATAACATGCGTGGTATGCAAGGCTATTTAACCCTTAATAGTTTTTTTGCATTGGCGGATAACATGGCGGATCAAATAAAAATTGTCATGGCATTTCATGAATCAAAACCCATTGGTTGTGCTCTTTATTTTCAAGATGATAAAAATTTATATGGCCGTTACTGGGGTGCCATAACCGATGTGCCAAATTTACATTTTGAACTGTGTTACTACCAGGGTATTGAATACTGTATTAAACATGGACTGCAGCACTTTGATCCAGGTACTCAAGGTGAACACAAAATTAGTCGTGGCTTTGAACCCATCTACACAAGTTCACTGCATCATTTACAGCATGAAGGTTTTCATGATGCGGTTAGGCGCTTTGTCGAAGAAGAAACGAAATCTTTAGCACAATACAAACAGGACTGTTATGAACACTTGCCCTTTAATGAGCAAGGCATGCCTGAACCTAAACATAAAATCTGTATTTAAAGAAAAATAGAATTTATATGTATTGTTGTTTCAATACGAAACTGACATATGACATTTATCCCATCATACGCCTAAAGAGATAGTGAATTTTCGTAGAATTTGTTCCAACAAATTCTACGAAAAACTGATCTAACGTTTTTTTAAAAGCCATTTAATATATAATGGCCGATCAACTTAGCTAATCAATGCCATTCAAGCTAAATTATACTGCTGTTTTACACCTAAAACTTGCAGCCTTCTGTTTAACTCCCTATGTTAAATATGTCTATCACCTAACTAGAGGACAATATGCCAAATCCAAACGATAAATACAGTATTCACAGTACTGACTATACCGTGGGTCAACATAACGTTCAGCGTTGGGGTTTTGATGTTCATAATCCCGTATTTGGGACCAGTGCTGGTCTCATCCTGATTTTTTTAATCGCCGTATTAGTCACGGAACCGGCTACTGCCAAAGCAACATTAGATGGCTTAAAGTGGGACATCATTGGCGCCTTCGACGGTTTCTTCATGTGGTCTGCCAATATATTTGTGATTTTTTGTCTGTGCCTTGTGTTCACCCCCTTCGGTAAAATCCGTTTAGGTGGTAAAAGTGCGCAACCCGAACACTCAACCCTATCTTGGCTAGCCATGTTATTTGCAGCAGGCATGGGGATCGGTTTAATGTTTTGGGGGGTTGCTGAGCCTGTTGCTTACTTTACTGGCTGGTATGAAACCCCTCTTGGGGTTGAAGCGAACACGCCTGAGGCCGCTCGTCTTGCATTAGGGGCAACCATGTATCACTGGGGCTTACACCCTTGGGCTATCTATGCTGTGGTTGCTTTATCACTTGCATTTTTTACTTACAACAAAGGTCTGCCGTTATCCATACGTTCGGTTTTTTACCCTATATTAGGTGATCGCGCATGGGGCTGGCCTGGTCACATCATCGACATTTTAGCCGTACTTGCCACACTATTTGGCTTAGCCACTTCACTTGGCCTAGGCGCACAACAAGCTGCAGCTGGGATCAATCATGTCTTTGGTATAGAAGGCGACGTAGGCTTACAAATAGCGGTTATTGTTGGCGTAACCTTATTGGCTATTATCTCAGTGGTTCGTGGTTTAGAAGGTGGTGTAAAACTGCTCAGTAATATCAATATGCTAATCGCATTTGTATTACTGATATTTGTAGCCTTAGTCGGCTTTGCCGTTGCAATGGGCACTATTCCCACAACCATCATGGCTTATGTTGAAAATATTATTCCACTAAGTAACCCCCATGGTCGAAACGATGAAGCATGGTTCCAAGGCTGGACGGTGTTTTACTGGGCATGGTGGATCTCATGGTCACCATTTGTTGGTATGTTCATCGCAAGGGTTTCCAAGGGTCGTACCATTCGCGAGTTCATCACTGCCGTATTATTAGTGCCTACCAGCGTCACCATTATCTGGATGTCGATTTATGGCGGTATTGCTATTGATCAAGTGGTACAAGGCATAGGAGCACTGGGTATCGATGGCCTCACCAAAGTCCCTCTAGCCATGTTCCAAATGTTTGACGTTATGCCTTTTGGTTCGCTTCTTTCTATAATCGCCATTGTTCTTGTACTGGTTTTCTTCATCACCTCATCTGACTCAGGATCATTGGTGATTGATAGTATTACCGCTGGCGGAAAAATTGATGCTCCAGTACCACAGAGAATTTTCTGGGCATCAACAGAAGGCGCTATTGCAGCCGCATTATTGTGGATTGGCGGAACAGAGGCCATACAAGCACTTCAGGCAGGGGCTATTTCCACAGGCCTACCCTTTACCTTTGTTTTATTGGCAATGTGCATAAGCTTGGTAATGGGACTAAGGACTGAGCCAAGGGACTACTAGGTTAAAAAACCTTAATGTCTTAAGTACTGACATAAAAACAATAAAGCCCATATGCCTTTGCATATGGGCTTTTTTATTTTAGAGCGGAACATTAAGTATTAAGCACTAACACCAAAACTGTGAAATAGGTGCACGCTCATCAAAGTGATGGGCAACTTGCGCCTGCAACAGTTCTGCCGTTGCCAATGCATCGGTCATAGCATGGTGCAGGTTATATCGAGGTAAACCATAACGCTCACGTATATCAGGCAAACGTAATGACTGGCGTGAACGACTTCCGAATATTTTATCCAATAAACTTCGACGTTTTCTCAGTATTTGTTCTTCTAGCGTCATCGTATCAATCACAGGAAAAAACAACGGCTCTTGTAGGCGAGCCATTAATGCACTATTTAAAAAATCACGCTCGATTTGCCGGTAATGCACCACCACAACTTGGTTGGCTAACTTAGGTAAAATTTCGTGTAAAACATCATCTAAATCAGGGGCTCCATGAACATCAGAATGGGTGATACCGTGAAAGGTTATGGATTTCGACAACAGGGTTTGCCGTGGTTTTACGATAAAATGACTGGCTTGCTGACAACGAATACGGCTTAGCGTAAACGGCACCATCCCCACGCTCACAATACCGTGTTCTTGCGGGTTTAACCCCGTGGTCTCAAAATCCAACGCCACAAAAGGTACTTCATTTAAAGGCGTATCAGGGTCAACAACACCTGAGTCAAAAAAATCTTTTAAACGCGAATCTTTACACTGGCGCGACTGCTCAGAATAATAAGCCTGCCACGATAAAGGTGAAGGCACCGCAGACATATTTTTGTTCACAATAACTTGCCTTACTTCAAAGTGTTTTGAGAGTGGTAGCGGAATTTTAAAAACTGCTGAGCTTTATCTAAAACCTGAAACGCTTCTCTGAGATTCCGTTTTTCAAACGTAGATAAATGCATAGGATTAATGGCGTTATCCGGTGTTTGATCGTGTTCAATATCTTTGGCTTGATGACGAATGCGCACCATGGAAATGTATTCCAAAGCATCACTCAATTCACGACCTTTACCTTCTGGTAAAATACCGGCCTCAATAATATCGTCCAACCTTTCAAACGAATTTTGCGCATCCGAGCCTACCGCCAACGCATGCACCCGAATCACGTCACTTAAAGGTGCTGTGCCGCGGCGCTTAAGATTAATAGACTTGCCGTGACGACCATCAGGCTCCATCACAAAGTTTTTGAAAAACCCAAGGGGTGGCGTTCGACCCAGTGCATTACGCGCTAAACTGGCTAAAAATCGAGGGTTATTTTTTGCTCGTTGTGCGATAAAAATTTTTAAAATATCGGCCAGCTTTGTTGCACCCCACACACCATCTAAGTCAAAAAAGATACTGCTGTTTAGCAGCGCTTGAGGTTCTGGGTTATCAATCCAGTGCGCAAAGCACTCTTGCCATTGGGTAAAGGTTTTACGCCACTGCACGTTAGTGGCCATAATATCTCCTGTGCAATAAGTGTATCCGCACAAAGCCAAGCCATCACACACATACTTTGCAAGCTTTTCAAAATATTCCGCGTGCTCTCTTGGGTCATAAGCATCATCGAGCAATAAGGCATTGTCTTGGTCGGTTACCAATAACTGCTCATCTCTGGCCATTGAACCTAGTGCTAAAAAACAATATGGCACAGGAGGTTTACCGAATTTTTCTTCTGCAAGGCTTAATAAATGCTGCTTAAACGAGCGTCCAATCACCGCCATCGCGCTGCCAACCATATGAGAGTTAGCATCTTCATTCACCATACGCACATAAACCGCAGGCAATTGCTTTGCGTAACGTACTAAATCTTTTTTCGATTGCTGAGCAAAAATACCTTTCACAAATAACAGACTGCTTTGTGATTCATGACGAAGAATATCAAGTAAGGTCAGCACACCAACAGGTTCATCGCGGTGCATTAACGGCAGTTGCGGCTGATTAAAACGCAGCATCGTCAACATGGCTTCAAACATATAAGCTTTTGAATCCAGCACCTCAAAATCTGACGTCATCACTTCACTAATGGGCGTCGTCAATGGTAAGCCGTCTGCCACAATTCGTTGGCGCAGATGTTGGTCGGTTAAAATGCCTTTTAACCTTGAGCCCAGCTCACCCTCTTGCAAACTTGGCATACACACCAGTATAAAAGAAACATCTTCGTCCCCCATAAATTTGGCGGCCTGTTGTACCGTCATATCAGGCGAGGCAATCACTGGCGGCCTTGATAAAATAGTCTTGGCTTGCACGGTAGAAAGGTCACTTAACTCATCTGAGCGAGACACGGTTCCTCTTAGAACCTCCGCTTCGTCCGCCTCAAAATAATCGCCAAAGTCATCATATTTAGCAAAATACTCTCTAAAAAGTGCATCAGGAATACAGTACACCAGAGTGTCATCAAGAGCTTTTACCGGAAACCGCACAGAACCATTCATCAATAATCCCATTTGGCCAAAGATACCGCCCTCGGCCAAACGGTTATGTAAGTCACCATCACGTCGAAATACTTCAACCGAACCACTGCGAACCACATATAAGTCTTTGATGGGATCTCGAAAGTTTAAAATCTGCGAACCTGCTCGAAAATAAGCAATTTCGATTGATTGCGCCAATGCATCCCGTGCGTCATCCGGCAGCTCGTCAAATGGCGGGTACTGGGATAGAAAATTTGAAACCTCGACCTGCTCGGCTTGCACAGTCTTATTCCTATAAATGAAAGCTTATTAGAAGTATGCACCGAACAGTGAACAAAACAAGTTTGAAATGAATAATGTGCCAAGTTTAAAACGGTATGACGATAAGGGGAATCAATAAAGAAGGCTTGCAAACTTTGAAGTATTTTGTGTTAACTGTGTCGCCTGTAAGCAGCCTCCTACGGCAAGAATTAAAAATTAATAAGCCGCAGGGGCACCTTACATATTGAAAACATTAAACATTCCAACGCTCAATAAAATCCCTACACGTTTGCTCTGGATTTTCCGCTTGAGTGATGGCACTGATCATAGCAATGGAATCCACACCTTGAGCTTTTACTTTTTCAAAGCGCTCATTATGAATGCCGCCAATGGCCACCAGAGGAAAGTCCGTTAACTGGGCATGCCAATAAGCTAAGCCCGTCTCTCCTTGTGGCACCCAAGGCATATCTTTGGTTTGAGTGGCGTACACTGGGCCAAATGCAATATAAGAGGGTTTGATCGTTTTGGCGCGGGCCACTTCGTAAAAACAATGACTGCTTAATCCTAAACGTAGGCCTGCTTTGGCAATGGCTGATAAGTCAGCATCGTCTATGTCTTCTTGACCAAGGTGAACGCCATATGCACCGCATTCAATGGCCAACTGCCAATAATCATTAATGTATAATTTGCAGTCGTACTGATTAGCCAATTTTATACATTTCTCAATTTCTATTTTTAGTTCATCACCACTTAAATCTTTCACTCTAAGTTGAATCACTTTCACCCCAAGTGGCAATAAACGTGTTAACCATTTCGCACGATCAACAATCGGGTATAAACCTAATTCATTATCACAAGGTAAAAAATTAAGCTCTTTTTGTTTATCACTTACATAAACCTGAGGAAGTTGCGAGTTACTAAACTGCGAAGGATCTGATTGGCTAAATATTACAAAACCTAAACTACCGGTTTTATTATCAATACTAAATGGTGTTTGCCAGCCGGCATCCATTTGCATTTTTGCGATCACCACCGCATCCGCTTTCGAATGCCCTAATGCAATGGCACCGGCGATTAACGATGCAATGGCACAGCCTGTGCCTCGGTTTAAACCATGTTGGTATTCAGCGTGCTCTAAATAAAAATAACGCTCATTATCACAATACACATCTTGTGCCTTGTGTTCACTATGGCCGCCTTTTAATAAAACCGCACAGCCTGTGTGTTGGTTTAGCACTTGCGCTAGTATTAATCGGTTATTCGTTTTCGTGAATGTTTCATCTAATAGAGATACTAAAACCTGCGCCTCATCTACGTTAGGGGTTATGACATCTACTTTAGACATTAAAAGCTTTAGCGCCGTTAAACGGGTTTCACTATATTGCCTTTTATCACTGCTAGCACCCAGCACAGGGTCAAGCACAATTAACTTGTTAGAAAATATAGGGTGCTCAACTAAAGCGTGTGCCTGTTTAACATCGCTAATCAAACCAATTTTAATGACGTTAAAAATATCCTGCTGATAAAGCGCATCAAGCTGGCTAACAAATACATTTAAAGCCACTGGATTTAAATGAAAAAAGTCCGTTTGGTTCTGCGCGGTATTCGCCGTCATACAACTGGCGCAATGCACACCCAGTGAAGTCAATGCTCGTTGATCCATGGCTATGCCCGCCATGCCTAATGGGTCATGGGCAGATACGGATAATACTGCTGATTTTTTTTCAACTTCAAACGTGTGTGGCATTTTTTAATTCTTAAATAGTATGTTTAATTGTCGCTATGCCAAAACGGCATACCGACAACAGGTGTGCTTGCTACGGCTTTTTGCTGCTCTTGCATGCAACCAGCTTGATAGGCAAAGCGTCCTGATTCAATACCCAACTTAAATGCCTTGGCCATGGTGATACTGTCTTGTGCTTTTGCCACCGCCGTATTTAACAGTACCCCATCAAAGCCCATTTCCATGGCTTGTGCCCCATGACTGGGTTTACCTAAACCGGCATCAATAATCATGGGAACATCAGGAAAACGATTACGTAATAACGTCAGTGCGTATGGGTTCATTAATCCTTTACCTGTGCCAATGGGGGCACCCCATGGCATTAAAACATTACAGCCCACTTCTAATAATTTTTCACATAAAATTAAATCATCGGTACAGTACGGGAATACCTCAAAGCCTTGTGAAATCAGTTCAGCCGCCGCTTCAACTAATTGAAACGGATCTGGCTGTAAGGTGTAATCATCGCCTATGACCTCTAACTTCACCCAATTGGTTTTAAATAATTCACGAGCCATTTGTGCCGTCAAGATGGCTTCTTTTGCATTGTGACAACCTGCGGTATTGGGTAATAAGTAGCGATCATTTTCTTGAAAGTTTTGTAAAAACTCCCAGAATACTTGGTTGTCACTGCCACCGGCACTTTGTCTGCGCAATGACACAGTGATGATTTGCGAGCCTGAGGCTTCGATCGCTTGCTTCATAATCTCAGGGGAGTCATACATGGCAGTGCCAATCAAAAATCGACTGCTTAATGTTTTACCTGCAATATTCCACATACTAACCTCCTACCACGGCGGTCAGCATTTCGATTTGATCGCCTTCTTTCATCACAAGGGTTTTATAATCGTTTTTATGAACAAGTACTTGATTGACGGCCACCACCGCTTGTTCTACCGGTACATCTTGGGTGATTTTATTATCAGATAACACATCACTAAGTGTGCAAGTGTTGTGAAGTTCGACCGCTTTTCCATTAAATACAATCTTCATGTGCCACCTGTTGTAAATGCGAAGGCAAATCAAAACCTAATTGGGCTAATGCATTTTGCACCACCGCGGGTGCTAATAAATAGCCATGCCTATACAGACCATTTATACGGGTTAACCCCTCTTGGTGATCGATCACAGGCTGGTGATTTAATGTGGCGGGGCGAGCATTGGCATCAAGCGCTAAAATACGCGCTTCGGCAAACCCTGAATGCACACTAAACGCAGCGGATAAAAGCTCTAAGGCAGAACGTACACTGACAGGGCCGGTGTCATCTGACTGAATTTCAGTGGCTCCAATCATGTAACGATGGTCCTCTCTGGGCACGATATAAATACGATACCTTGGATGCATCACTCTCACCATGCGATCAATATTCACTTGTGGTGCATGCACCATAATGACTTCCCCGCGCACACCATGTAAGCCTGCAACGTCGTTGGCCGCAGCCAAGCCGCGACAATCAAACACCCAATCAAAGTGATCAGTATTCACTTTTTTAGCTTGAATGATTTCCGCTTTTACATCGTGCCAGTGGCTTTTATGTTTTAAGTTAGCATGCAGTGCATTGAGTACTTGATGGGCATCTACCTGTGCTTCACTTTTTAATAAAAGTGAGGCACCCAATGGTTTAAGCTCTGGCTCTAGTTGCTGGCCATGAAGCACTTCACACTGCTGTGAAAATGCCGGGCCTAACTTATTTTTTAATGTGTTTAAAAACTGTTGAAACACACCTTCGTCTTGACGATGGCACACCACTAGTGTGCCATTGTCACGATGAAAAATATTCCCACCCAGTGCTTTGATAATTTTTGGCCATAAATCAATAGACTTTAAACCCATTTGATAAACAGCATCATCTGCACTTTCTAATTCAGCCATGGGCGCTAACATGCCCGCGGCGGTATATGAGCTACTTTTTTTGTGTTGGTCTGGTTCATAAATATGAACCTCACAACCTTGTTGCTGCAAATACCACGCGGTTAAACTGCCACAAATTCCTGCTCCTACGATGGCGACCTTTTTGGTTTGTCCATCTGCTAGGTTCATGGTTAGGCGTCCTCAGTTTGCGCTTGTTGATTGGGTATATAAACCTCACTACCTAGAGCTTTAAATTCAGCACTTTTTTCAGCCATGCCTTTTTCAATTTCATCTTTTGAATAGTCTCGCACTTCTTGCGAAATTTTCATTGAACAAAATTTAGGCCCACACATAGAACAAAAATGCGCCACTTTAGCACTGTCTTTTGGTAAGGTTTCATCGTGATAAGCACGGGCGGTTTCTGGGTCTAAACCAATATTAAATTGATCTTCCCAACGGAATTCAAAACGGGCTTTTGACATCATGTCATCACGATAACGGGCACCCGGGTGACCTTTTGCAATATCCGCGGCGTGTGCTGCCAGTTTATAAGTAATGATGCCTACTTTTACGTCATCGCGGTTTGGTAAACCTAAATGCTCTTTTGGTGTGACATAACACAACATGGCACAACCAAACCAACCGATCATGGCAGCACCGATGCCAGAAGTAATATGATCGTAACCCGGAGCAATATCTGTGGTTAACGGGCCCAGTGTATAAAATGGCGCTTCATCACAGCATTCAAGTTGTTTATCCATGTTGGCTTGAATCATGTGCATGGGCACGTGGCCTGGGCCTTCAATCATCACCTGTACATCATGTTTCCATGCTACTTGTGTCAGCTCACCTAAGGTTTCCAGCTCTGCAAATTGGGCTGCATCGTTTGCATCCGCTTGTGAGCCTGGGCGCAAACCATCACCCAATGAAAAGCTCACGTCATAGGCTTTCATGATTTCACAAATATCTTCAAAGTGTGTGTATAAAAAACTTTCTTCATGGTGCGCAATGCACCACTTAGCCATGATAGAACCACCACGGCTCACAATACCCGTTACACGATCAGCGGTTAACGGTACATGGGCCAAGCGAATACCCGCATGAATCGTAAAATAATCCACGCCTTGTTCGGCTTGTTCAATTAACGTATCGCGGAATACTTCCCACGTTAAATCTTCGGCTACACCGTTTACTTTTTCTAACGCTTGATACAAAGGTACAGTACCAATGGGTACAGGTGAGTTACGAATAATGTAATCACGGGTGCTGTGAATGTGTTTACCCGTTGATAAATCCATCACGGTATCGCCACCCCAGCGGGTAGACCAAACCAGCTTTTCAACTTCTTCTTCAATGGAGCTTGTTAACGCACTGTTACCGATATTAGCGTTCACTTTAACTAAAAAGTTACGGCCAATGATCATAGGTTCTAATTCTGGGTGATTAATATTGGCAGGGATAATGGCGCGACCACGGGCAATTTCTTCACGGACAAACTCGCCTGTAATAGTTTGCGGAATACTGGCTCCCATGTGATTACCTTTTAAACGGGCTTCACGTTCTGGGGTGGTAAATTCATTCTCAAGAGCGGCACGCTGTTGATTCTCACGCATGGCCACATATTCCATTTCTGGAGTAACAATACCTTTGCGTGCGTAATGCAACTGGCTAACGTTTTTACCCGCTTTTGCGCGACGAGGTTGGCGCTGTAAGTGAGGGTTATAAAATTGAAATG
>JAGDZK010000057.1:0-29991 GCA_049115935.1 Bermanella sp.
GCACGAATTGGAGCGCATTTTAGGGAGAAGAAGCTTCGGGGTCAAGCCTTTTCTCACTCTGTTTTATAACTTTTTTTCAAATACTTTCAAAGACTTAGGATTTTAAGGGGTTTGCGGGCAATCATGCTTAAAACCACCGCTAAAATCCTATGCATTAACGCTTATTTTTCGACTACGCGCTCCATTTCATCAATACTGATGTGGCGCACGTCTTTACCCTTAACCAGGTAAATCACGTTCTCTGCAATGTTACGGGCATGATCGCCAATGCGCTCAAGGGCACGTAAGGACCAGATCACGTTCATCACGCGTTTAATTGAGCGAGGGTCTTCCATCATGAACGTCACCATTTCACGCATGGCACTTTCGTATTCACGGTCCACATCTTTATCTTCTTGGGCAACGGCAAAGGCCGTGTCCACATCTAGACGGGCAAAGGCGGTTAATGCGTTTTGAGTCATGCGACGAACACGATCACCGATATGGCGGATTTCTACATAACCACGTGGTGATTCGCCTTCTTCACATAATTTCATGGCTTGGCGAGCGATTTTGGCGCTCTCGTCACCAATACGCTCCAGGTCATTAACCGCTTTGCTGGCTGCGATCACCAACCGTAAATCACTGGCTGCGGGTTGACGACGTGCAATGATGCGCGTGCACTCTTCATCAATGTCGATTTCCATTTGGTTAATGCGTTTATCGGTTGCACGTACATTTACGGCAAGATCACTGTCCGCTTCGATGAGTGATTTAATCGCATCACCCACTTGCTGTTCAACTAGGCCACCCATTTCGAGTACGTGGCTTTTTACCCTTTCTAGCTCATCGTTAAACTGCTGACTAATGTGGTCAGTATGGGCATCGTTTGTTAAATCCATGGTCTTCCCCTTCGCTATGTCTAGCTGAATACTGTTTCCGGCTGGCTAAGCTAGCCAGCGCTTTTATAGTTTATGCGTCTCAAAGCACTTCTTTTTAGCCCTAGCCGTAACGACCAGTGATGTAATCTTCTGTCTGTTTCTTTTGTGGGTTGGTAAACAGCTGGTCAGTGTCACCGAACTCAACCATATCGCCCATGTACATAAATGCGGTGTAGTCACTTACACGAGCCGCTTGTTGCATGTTGTGAGTTACGATGGCGATGGTGAAGTCGTTTTTCAGTTCGTGGATCAGCTCTTCAATTTTTAATGTTGAAATTGGGTCAAGGGCTGACGCGGGCTCATCTAATAATAGCACTTCCGGTTTTACTGCAATGGTACGAGCAATCACCAAACGTTGTTGCTGACCACCGGACATACCTAATGCGCTTTCGTGTAGTCGATCTTTTACTTCGTTCCATAGGGCCGCACTTTTTAATGCCCACTCTACGGTTTCATCAATTTGACGTTTTTTCTTAATGCCTTGAATGCGCAAACCATAAGCTACGTTTTCATAAATACTTTTTGGGAATGGGTTTGGCTTCTGGAACACCATGCCAACACGACGACGCAACTCTGCTACATCAACACCTTTTTGATAGATGTTTTGATCATCTAATAAAATCTCACCTGTTATGCTACAACCGTCTACCAAATCGTTCATACGGTTAAAGCAGCGCAATAAAGTCGATTTACCGCAACCAGAAGGCCCAATAAACGCAGTAACACGTTTTTTCGGGATAATCATATCAATGCCGTGTAGTGCTTCTTTGTCGCCATAACTTAAACGTAAGTCATTTACTTTTAGCGCTGGGATTTCTTTCGATAAATCTAAGTGCTTAGATTCACGACCCATGGCTGACATGTCGATGCTATGGCCTTTTTTTTCAGTTGCTTCAGTCATAATTTGATTCACTATCTTTAAAATTCGTTTATATATGTCGGTGGAGAGCAAAGATCTTTTGTGTCTTACGTCTCCCATCTAACGTCTAATCTATTACATCTCTAGCGCTTTATATTTTTCACGTAAGTGGTTACGAATATAAATGGCGGATAAATTCAGTAACGCAATCACTAGTACTAATAACAACGCCGTGGCATAAACCAAAGGACGCGCCGCTTCGACGTTAGGACTTTGGAAACCCACATCATAAATATGGAAACCTAGGTGCATGAATTTTTGATCTAGGTGTAAAAACGGGTAATTGCCATTAAGTGGTAACGTCGGTGCAAGTTTAACCACACCCACTAACATCAGTGGCGCTACTTCACCGGCAGCACGGGCCACGGCTAAAATCACACCTGTCATCATGGCGGGACTTGCCATTGGTAGAATGACACGAGTTAAGGTTTCCCATTTGGTGGCGCCTAAAGCAAGGGAGCCTTCACGAATCATGCGAGGGATACGCGCCAGACCTTCTTCGGTTGCCACAATAACAACTGGCAAGGTTAATAACGCCAACGTGATAGACGCCCACAATAAACCTGAGGTACCAAAGGTTGGTGACGGTAATGCTTCTGGGAAGAACAGCTCATCGATGGTGCCACCCAAAAAGTAAACAAAAAAGCCTAAACCAAATACACCATAAACAATTGATGGCACACCGGCTAAGTTATTTACTGCAATTCGAATCACTTTTGTGATGGCACCTTGCTTGGCGTATTCACGTAAATATACAGCGGCAATAACACCCAATGGTGTCACCATAATGGCCATTAGAATCACCATTAACACGGTACCAAAAATAGCGGGAAACACACCGCCTTCGGTGTTGGCTTCACGAGGGTCGTCACCTAAAAACTCACCAATTTTTGAAAAATAATGACCAATCTTGGCAAACAAACTCATGTTATTTGGCTCAAACGCACGCACTACTTCAGACATTTTAATGTGAATACTTTGCCCACCCATTTCGATGGCGGTGAAGTGGTCACGCTCTAGGGCTTCATACAACTCACTTAATTCACCTTGATAGCCTTCATATTCGACATTTAATTCAGCGCGAGCACTCTCTAATTCGGCTTTTTGTTCGTCGCCGTAATTTTTATTCAACTCATAAGAGCGCTGTTGTAAACGAAGACGCTCAATCTGATAGTTAATGGCACCAATGTCATGTTTTTGAATGTCCATGATTTGCTCATGAATAGTTAAAGCCCGTTCGATCAAGGTTTGAAAGTGCTGCCATGCTTGATCATGATCTTTTTGACCATCAGCAACTAAGGTTTCACCTTCATATACTTTATCTAAGAAGCCATAAAAATTACCCCATTCACGACGCTCTATGGCCATAGCTTTTTCAGGGTAGTTAATGTCTGTTAAGTGATGTTCTAACACCCAGCGGAAATCACCACCGTAAACATCACGGTTACCCACTTTCATTAAAATACGCTTGGCTTCGGCGGCACCGTCTTCGGTGTTTAAGCCAATGGCTTTAAGTTGCGATTGCGGCACCATTTCAGTGTCACTGATTTGCCCCATAATAATGGCGGGCTCATTACCAGGCAGTGTGTAAGTGGCTTCCATAATTTTGCCTGGCCAAAAATGCACTAAGCCTTTTGCTGCAATAAAACCAATTAATCCCAACACCATGATAATGCTGATGGCTACCGCGCCGGCGTTTAACCAAATAAACGGCGACCCAGATTTAACCCATTCTTTTACTGAAACTCTCATGAATCGATCTCCTACAACTGACCGTATTTGGTACGTAAACGCTGACGTATGGTTTCAGCTGCGGTATTAAATACAAAGGTAAATAAGAACAATACAAAACCGGTTAAGAACAGAATTCGATAATGGCTACTGCCCACTTCGGATTCTGGAATTTCCACTGCAATGTTTGCAGCTAAGGTGCGCATGCCTTCAAAAATATTCATATCGGTAATTGGTGTATTACCAGTTGCCATTAATACGATCATGGTTTCACCAACGGCTCGACCTAAACCGATCATCAACGCCGAGAAAATACCAGGGCTTGCGGTAGGCAAAACAACTTTAATCATAGTCTGCCAAGGGGTAGCACCTAACGCTAAAGAACCATAACTTAGTGATTTAGGCACACTAAAAATAGCATCTTCGGCAATGGAGAAAATAGTCGGAATAACCGCAAAACCCATGGCTAAACCCACAATCAATGCGTTACGTTGGCTAAAGCTCACACCTAAATCGTTGTTCAGCCAAGTGGTCATAGAGCCACCAAAGAATAAACTTTCAAGGGCTGGGCTAAATTGGATGGCCACATAGACCGCAAGAATAATCACAGGGATTAATAAAATTGAGTCCCAACCATCAGGCACTGCGTGGCGAATTTTTGCGGGTAAGTTTACCCATGTAAAACCAAACACCAACATGGATATGGGCACAACAATCATCATGATAAAGATGCCCAGTAAATTATTTTCAATAAAAGGTGCCAATGCTAGGCCAGCTAAGAAACCTAAAATTACCGTTGGCAATGCTTCCATTAATTCAATAATTGGTTTTACTTTGCGACGCAGCGCAGGTGCCATGAAATAAGCAGTATAAACAGCGCCGGCAATGGCTAAAGGCGCTGCTAATAACATGGCGTAGAACGCGCCTTTTAACGTACCAAACGCAAGTGGCACTAATGAATATTTAGGTTCAAAGTCAGACGAAGAAGATGAGCTTTGCCATGTGTAAGCCGGTTTTTCATAACCTTCATACCACACCTCATCCCACATGGACGTCCACGAAATCTCTGGGTGTTCGTTATCCACTTTAAAGTGTGTGATCTTTCCGTCAGCGGTTTCGATTAATAAATCTTTAGCGCGTGGGCTTATGGTTAGATTGACAATTTCGCTATCAACTAATTTTTCATTAAATAAAGTGCGGTGCGCAGTGCTATGAAAAATAGCTACTTGACCTTCAACACCGGCTACAAAAAAACCTTTACGACGTTGCTCAGTTGAAATGACTTTTACTTCGCCATGTTGCATTTCAAATTCACGCACTTGCTGTAAGCGCCATTTTTCATCTTTGCGAGCCATAAACCATTGGCTAATTTGACCAGTACTTGTACCAATTAATAGTGAGTTTTCACCTAATAACATTTCTAAACTGGTAATGATGCCCACATCATCTAATGCTACGGTTTGCTCTAACGTGCCACGCTCTAGGTTAATTACATGCAATAAACGTTGATCCGCCAACACAAACATCCAATTCATGCCTTGATCAATTTCTACTTGATTTATATGCCCAGAAATTTTTGGCATATTTATTTTTTCAGATTCAAGCACTACTTCGTCACTTAAAAAATCTACCTCTTTATTAAAACGAGTCACATGCAATAAACCTTCTATATCTATTGCTGCAAGCACTAAGGCATCCTCACCATCACGCAGAGTAATGTTATTTACTTTGGTTGGCTGATCAAAAATTTGTAATGGCGTCTCGCCATAAGGGAAATCCACTTTTGGAGTAATTAAGCGAACATCATTTGGATACGTAATTCTGTAATTATGCTTGGCGATAAATACTTCGCCGTCTTGATTCACAAATGCCATCTCGCGCGAGGCTTGTGTGTTGATATCATATGCGCTGATATCACCTTGTAGTGGCAAACGATACTGCTTAATAATACTGCCGTCATTCACACCAAAGAATGTAAAGTCGCCATTGCTCTGAATACGCAATGCCACTTCGGCTTGTTCTTCCATGGCTAATAAGAGTGTTGGTGACACGGCCGTTGATTGTTCACCAGGGATATCATATTGCCCCAACTTCTCAACATCAGCTGGCACAAACATGGGTGCAACTTCATAAAGTAAATAAAAGAAAATTAATAGCACAGCACCAATAATGCTTAAGCCACCAACGGCGATACCACCTTTTGCAAGCTGGTCTTTAATCGCACGACCTTTACGATGACGTCGTAAGGCAGGCGTATCGAAATTTATTTCTGGTGTCGAAGGCGTACTCATAATTCGCTTTATCACTTTGTTAGCTAAAACGGCGGGCCATTGTAACGGCATTGCCAAGGGTTATATACATAACGGTTTCATCAAATACGCTAACGGGGGACAAGTCCCCCGAGCGTTTTACTACATGATCAATAGCTTGCTGTATTACAAACCTAAACTTTGTAACGTTTTCTTAACCACTTTTGCTGGTAGTGCAATGTAACCGTCTTTAGCAACAATGCTCTGACCTTGCTGAGATAAGATCATTTTCAAGAATTCACGCTCAATCGGTGCAAGATCTTTATTTGGTTTTTTGTTCACGTAAACGTACAAGAAACGAGAAAGTGGGTAGCTACCATTCACTGCGTTCTCTGGCGTTGCTGACACAAACTTGCCACCTTTTTTAGATAAAGGCACAGCACGCACACTTGAAGTTTGGTAACCCATACCAGAGTAACCTACGCCATTTAAAGAAGACGATACGGCCTGTACTACAGACGCTGAACCTGGCTGTTCTTTAACGGTGTTTTTAAAGTCACCTTTACAAAGGGCAGTCTTTTTGAAGTAACCGTAAGTACCGGATACAGAGTTACGACCGTAAAGCTCAACTTTTTTACCGCTCCAAGCACCGGTTAAACCTGCATCGCCCCAAGTATCAACTGACTTGGCAACACCACACTTACGAGTACGAGAGAAGATGGCATCCACTTCTTTCATATCTAGGCCTTTGATTGGGTTATCTTTGTTTACAAATACCGCAAGGGCATCAATTGCAACAGGTACGGCTGTAGGCTTGTAACCAAATTTGTTTTCGAAAGACTCAATTTCTTTGTCTTTCATTTTACGGCTCATTGGGCCTAGGTTTGATGTACCTTCGGTTAGCGCTGGTGGCGCAGTTGAAGAACCAGCCGCTTGAATTTGAATATTGACGTTAGGGTACTGACGCTTAAATTCTTCAGCCCATAACGTCATCATGTTCGCTAGGGTGTCAGAACCCACACTTGATACGTTACCAGATACGCCACTTGCTTTAGCGTAAGTTGGAATGCCTGCATCAACGGCGGCCATAGTTGGTAAGCTGATTGTGCTCGCCACTAGGGTGATCGATGCCAGTAGTTTTGTTAGTTTCATTGCTCTCTCCTTTTGGAGTAGTTCACTTTAAGTACGCCGCCTAATATATTTCACATATATGACAATAATATTACAGACTGTCATACATGGGTTTACCACCTAAGTTGGCGGGATATTTCCACTTGCACCGCAACCCTGCATGATTACTGATGTGCAGCTTCTTTTAATGGCAACACTTGCCTGAAAACATGGTTATAATGCCGAGCAATTTTTACTAATCAGCTGCTTTTATGACATTCATCCAGCTTTATATTGAAACCCTTATTACCCGCATTGGCTTGGTAACTCGCTATTTGGGGTTAATTCTTGTGATTAACACCGCACTGGTTGTGGCATTGCGTTATTTATTTAATTGGTCCCCCATCGCCCTACAAGAAACCATGACCTACCTACATGCCAGTTTATTTATGCTAGGTGCTGCTTATACCCTGCAGCAAGACGGCCACGTGCGAGTGGATGTGTTTTATCAACACATGAGCGAGCGCAAACAACACATAGTAAACTTAATGGGTACCCTATTTTTACTACTGCCTACCTGCGGTTTTATATTCATGATTTGTCTGCCCTATGTCAGCAGCAGCTTTGCCATGGGTGAGCGCAGCATCGAAGGCAACGGCTTGCCTTTTTTATACCTGCTTAAAAGCCTGTTATTAATACTGCCTATATTGTTAAGCCTACAAGGCATCGCCAATTTGATTCGCCACGGCCTCGCCTTACAGCAGTTGGCTAATACTACGGAGGGCAAATAAATGGAATTCATGCCGTTTATTATGTTCATCGCCGTATGCGCCGTATTAATGCTGGGTTACCCAGTAGCCTTTACCCTGTCAGGCGTGGCTTTAATGTTTGCCTTGCTGGGCACCGTCACCGGCCAATTTGATGGCGCTTTTTTAGAAGCCCTGCCAAACCGCCTATTTGGCATCATGAGTAACCAGCTACTGATTGCAGTACCGCTATTTGTATTCATGGGCATCATGCTAGAAAAGAGCAAAATCGCTGAGAACCTGCTTAAAACCATGGGTGGCTTGTTTGGATCAATGCGCGGTGGTTTGGCCATCTCTGTTATTTTGGTGGGTATGCTGCTGGCCGCCAGCACCGGCATCATAGGTGCCACCGTTGTCACCATGGGGGTGATTACACTGCCCACCATGCTAAAAAACAATTACAGCCCAGCGTTAGCCACTGGCACCATTTGCGCCACGGGTACACTGGGGCAAATCATCCCACCATCTATGGCCCTTATTCTATTAGCTGACGTGCTTTCTAGTGCGTACCAACAAGCCCAATTAAAAATGGGCATATTCAGCCCAGAAACTATCTCTGTGGCTGACTTATTCATGGGCGCATTGATTCCAGGGTTAATCCTCGTATTTGCTTACATTGTGTATGTGCTGGTGCTGGCATGGTTAAAACCTGAAGTAGCTCCCGCCATGGCGCAAACCGATGACAAAGCCAGCTGGACACAAGCCATTAAACAGATGGCACCACCGTTATTATTAATTATTGCAGTATTGGGCAGCATTTTAAGTGGTATCGCTACCCCAACTGAAGCCGCGGGGGTAGGTGCTATTGGTGCAACTTTACTGGCGTTTTTACACAAAAGCTTAAGCATGAAACAGCTCAAAGAAACCATGGACGGCACCTTAAACGTGAGCGCCATGGTGTTTATGATTTTCTTTGGTGCAGCGGTATTTTCATTAGTGTTCCGTGGTTACGGTGGCGATGAGTTAGTTGAAGGCTTTTTCCAAGACATGCCTGGTGGTGTCATCGGTGCCACCATCGTTGTCATGGTGGTGATCTTCTTCTTAGGTTTTATTTTAGACTTTATCGAAATTACCTTTGTGGTGGTGCCCATTGTGGCACCAGCCTTACTGGCTATGGGGTTAGACCCAGTTTGGTTAGGCATCATGATCGCCATTAATTTACAAACCAGTTTCTTAACGCCGCCTTTTGGTTTTGCCTTATTTTACCTAAGGGGCGTCGCCGGTGATGCCGTTAAGAGCTTGGATATTTATAAAGGGGTGATGCCATTTATTGTTATTCAGCTGTTGGTTCTAATATTGCTAGCTTGTATTCCAGAGCTGGCTACTTGGTTGCCTGATCAGATTTATAACTAAGTTTACCGATGCCATTTATTGTGACTTGTTCACAGTTCATCCCATGAGTTTTCAGCTTATTCATGGGATTGTGAACAACAACAATGTGTTCACTTGTATTGCAAAACCAATGGGAGTAAAACGGCTCCCATCAATAAACATAATAAGATTCTCATGACTGACTACACCGAAGACGCACCGCTTCCAAACGGCAGATTAACCCTGCGCATCATTCCCACCCAAGCCGATTGCAATGCCAATGGCGATATTTGTGGTGGCTGGGTTTTAGGCAAAATGGACGCAGCCGCAGAAGATACCGCCCGCATGATTTCCAAAGGCCGTGTCACCATGGTGGCCAGTGAAGGCACTGCATTTTTATCACCGGTTAAATCCGGCAACGCCATTTGTTGTTACACCAAGGTAAAAGAAATTGGCCGCACTTCAATTCATGTACAGGTAGAAGTTTGGAGCCAAAATACGTATTACGACGAACTCACCAAGGTATGTGATTCCACGTTTGTGTATGTAGCCATGGATGACAATGGGCGTATTCGGCAGGTGCCGCAGGATTGAGTTAGATGTTAGCAGAAAAGAAAACGGGAGCTAAAAGCTCCCGTTTTTTATTATTGATTTATAAGGATGATCAATCATACAAGTTAAGCAATCTCAATCTAAAGGTCCACTTGTATTTTCCTTTTCATCAAAGACCTGTAATGGTAATTCATCACTAAACCTTATAACAAACGAGCCATCCTCAGCATCTAACTCATCATATGCAACAACATGAATGTTAAAACTATTTCCATCACCAAAAACTTTCGGGGTCGCGTTAAAGTTAAAGCTAACCGTTCCAATGCCTTTTTCAGTTACTTTATGTATTTCATCTGCTAAACGGAAGCTATCAGAGGTAACGCTATATCCTACCTCTATAATAATAGAATCCTGGCTCGCTAAACGATAATCTGCCGTCACACTAAAATTGGTATATTCACCTTCTTGTACTGCTAAGGGGGTAATTGTTTTAATTTCAATGACGTCATTTATACAAACACTAGGAATCTCATCAACCTGCGTTAACTGCATGACTGCAACATCAAAATTAAATATTAAAGTATCGCCTGTGCGTTGCAGGGTACCAGCGTCAGAATAACCACCATCTTGATAAATGAAATCATTGCCCTCTATTTCAATATTTAAATCCGTATCAAGTTGATAACCATCATGAATCGTACAACTATAAATGTTGACGTTTTTACTCTCTGTTACTTGATAGTATTTATCTGAAGATCTCTCGTACCAATTACCAGTATAATCACTGTTTTTATCAGTTGAGCCGCATCCAGATAGCACGGCGAACATTAATATAAATGGAGGTTTAATAAACTGCATTTTTATCCTTAAAAATATAAAAAGGGGGCTACTCTAGCCCCAATCATTACTGACTGCGCGCATTCAAATACGCTTGTTCAGAAATCTTGTGATACTGCACCACATTATCTCTATAAGCTTTAAACGATTCATACACTTTTTTGCTCATTGGGTCTTTAGCGGCCAGCTCTTCTAACACCTCAACCGATAAACCTTTCAGTTTTTGTAATACGTCATCTGGGTAAGCCGCACTTCAACACCGTGTTGATTAACCAGCTCTTGTAGGACTTGGTTATTACGTGAGCTGTACTCGTCTAACATGTCTTGATTGTCGAATTAACCTGCCCCCATGATAAGAACAAGCTTATATTTATTAATACGTCCTTTTATAACACTCAAAATAAATTACCTAACTTCTCCATATTCTTTTTAAGTTTTTTCATTTTTTTGAGTTTTTCTTCTAAATCAGAGGCTTTTCTCGCTAACTGATACATGGTTTTAGCATTACCACTTAATGAATTTTCTATTTTATCCCTAGGGATATTAACTTTAATCGTTTTATGAACTTCTAGGCTGAACGGAAATATTTTTCCGATTCTGTTTTCATCATAGATTGTTGGTGAACCATGTAATAACACCTTAGCTTTAATCTTGATTCTTTTTTTGCCGCTTAAGACTTTTTCAGCCATGCGACCGCCAGATTTAATTAATTTTTTATAATTGATATCAATAGGAACGACTACCTAAGATGTCGAATTCGGTGCTAGCTCTAGCTGAATATTTTCACTCTTAAGAAAACGATTCCCCTTATACGATAATTCAGCGCTTATTAAAGTATCTTTTAGCCCAAACCCATTAGGGTTATGTGCATCTAACGTAATATTGACAGGCAGAAATTTTTTGGTTGGCTCACCTATTTCATATTGCTTGTACTTAAATGAAGGTTTTTCAAAGTCATAGCTATTTAATATATCAAGAGCCGTACAACCTGATATAAAAAGCATAACGAAAATTAGAAGCAATGGGGATTTAATAAACTGCATTTTCTTCCTTAAAAATATAAAAAGGGGCTACTCTAGCCCCGTTACTTACTGACTGCGCGCATTCAAATACGCTTGTTCAGAAATCTTGTGATACTGCACCACATTATCTCTATAAGCTTTAAACGACTCATACACTTTTTTGCTCATTGGGTCTTTAGCGGCCAGCTCTTCTAACACCTCAACCGATAGACCTTTTAATTTTTGTAATACATCATCAGGGTAGGCGCGTACTTCAACACCGTGTTTTTTAACGAGCTCTTGTAGGGCTTGGTTATTGCGTGAGGTGTATTCATCTAACATGTCTTGATTGGCGGCGCGAGAAGCTACTTTAACAATGGCTTGTAAATCTTTTGGTAAAGCTTCAAATGCTGCTTTGTTGACTGTGTATTCCATCATAGAGCCTGGCTCATGCCAGCCTGGGTAATAATAAAATTTTGCCGCTTTATACAAACCAAATGCTAAGTCATTGTATGGGCCTACCCATTCGGTGGCATCAATGGCGCCAGTTTGTAGTGCAGTAAATAGTTCAGCACCGGGTAATGTTACCGGTGTGCCGCCAGCACGTTGTAATACTTCGCCACCTAAACCTGGCATACGCATTTTTAAACCGTCTAAATCTTTTAGGTTATTAATTTCTTTATTAAACCAACCACCCATTTGCACACCTGTGTTACCACCGGCTAACGGGATTAAATTAAATGGTGCGTACACTTCTTGCCATAATTCCATGCCGCCACCGTAATGAATCCAACCATGCATTTCTTGTGCGGTTAAACCAAACGGTACAGATGTGAAAAACTGTGCTGCAGGCGCTTTGCCTTTCCAGTAGTAAGCGCCGCTGTGACCCATTTGTGCGGTGCCACGGGATACCGCATCAAACACTTCAAGTGCCGGTACTAACTGACCTGCGCCATAGACTTTGATTTTTAAACGTCCAGCGGACATCTCTTCAACCATTTTGGAGAACTTTTCTGGGCCGGTACCTAAACCTGGGAAGTTTTTTGGCCAACTGGTGACCAACTTCCATTCAAAGGTTTGTTGAGGTTCTGCACTTTTTGCAGCGGTTTCGTTGGCTTTTTCACCGCAGGCGCTTAGCAAGATTGCTAATACACCCATCAAAATTAATTTCATTCACGTATCTCCTTTTTATTTTAGTTTTATGTTTTTAATGCTTTTATAGATAAAGAGTAATCACTGTCTATCGTTTCGTAGGGCTTCTAATTAGTTGCTTGGTATCGCGCGCGGGGCGCGACTCCTACAGTTAACGCCTGACGTAGAAGCGTTATTGAGGAAGCTTAGGCAAGGCAAAGATTATATTTAGCGAGGCGCGTAGCAGCGCTACGTAACGAGTTAAATATAATCTTTAACACAGCATAAGCGACGCAAATAGCTTCCCAAAGTTAGTCATCCATGGGTCTTAGGTTTGCATACGCCGATACTAGCCACTTGGTGCCGTCAAAATCAAAAGACACTTGCAAGCGAGTTTGTGGCCCTTGCCCTTCCATATCAAGCACCACCCCTTCACCAAATTTATCGTGCCACACGCGCTGACCAATGTTTAAACCTGTGGCTTCTTTGGCACTTTGGGTGCTGAAATAATTAGATACTGGTTTTTTTACTGTGCTTTTTAAACGCACTTCTTGTAAAAATTCTTTTGGAATTTCACGAATAAAACGCGATGGTGAGTTAAAGGTTTCTTGGCCGTGTAAACGTCTGCTTTCGGCGTAGGTCATCACTAATTTTTCCATGGCGCGAGTAATGCCCACATAACATAAGCGGCGTTCTTCTTCTAAACGGTTTGGATCATCCGCTGACATTTTATGGGGGAATAAACCTTCTTCTACACCCGCTAAAAACACCAGTGGGAATTCCAAACCTTTGGCACTGTGTAACGTCATCATTTGTACACTGTCTTCAAATTCGTCTGCTTGTGAGTCACCAGCATCAAGTGCCGCTTGATCGATAAACGCGGCCATGGGTGACGAATACAAAACCGCCTCTTCACCTTCTGCGGGAATTTCTTGCATGGCTTCTGGGTCAAAGCTTTTAGCAGCGGTCACCAGTTCGTCTAAGTTTTCTAAACGGGCTTGGGCTTTTTCACCTTTTTCTTTTTGATGATGTTCGATCAAACCACTGTGTTGAATCACATGATCCACTTGTTCATATAGCTCAATGTTTTGTGTACTTACTTCCATTTCATCAAGCAATTCTTCAAATTTACTTAACGAGGTGACCGCCCGCGGGGTTAAGAGTTTTTGACGAATGCTTTGCTCTAGGGCTTGCCAGAGTGAAGTGCCGTGTTCACGGGCAAACGAGCGCAACTGTTGTACGGTTTTTTCACCAATGGCACGTGCCGGTACGTTGATCACACGCTCTAATGCAGCATCATCATGACGATTTTGCAGCAACCTTAAATAGGCCATGGCGTTTTTAATTTCTAAGCGATCATAGAAGCGTTGGCCGCCGTAAATTCGGTAGGGTAAATTGGCACGAATAAACGCTTCTTCAATGACACGTGACTGGGCATTAGAGCGATATAAAATGGCACAGTTTTCATAACGTTTAGTTGGGTTGGCTTTTTTCCAGCTTTCGATTTCATCACAAATAAAGCGCGCTTCGTCTTGCTCGTTAAACGCGCTGTAGAGAGAGATCAGCTCACCCGCTTCGCCATTGGTCCACAGCTTTTTGCCTAAACGTGATGGGTTGTTATCAATCACCGCGTTGGCTGCATTTAGTATGTTGCTGGTACTACGATAATTTTGCTCAAGTTTAATTTGCTGGGCACCGGCAAAGTCTTTGGTGAATTGCTGAATATTTTCAATTCGCGCACCTCGCCAACCATAAATAGATTGGTCGTCATCACCCACCGCCATGACAGGCACCACATTGCCAGCCAGCACACGCAGCCAAGCATATTGGATGCTGTTGGTATCTTGAAACTCGTCCACCAAGATATAACGAAAACGATTTTGATATTGCGCTAACACCGCTGGTTTGTTTAACCAAAGTTCGTGGGCGCGCAATAATAGTTCGGCAAAATCCACCATGCCCGCTCGCTGACAGGCTTCTTCATAGGCACCATAAATCGTAACCATGGTTTGTGCCCATTCGTCATTAAACGGCTGAATATGGGCAGCGCGTAAACCTTCATCTTTTTGTTCGTTGATATACCACTGTGCTTGTTTTGGCTGGTAGGTGTTTTCATCTATGTTCAATGAACGCACGATACGTTTAATTAAACGCAGTTGGTCGTCACTGTCGATGACTTGGAAGTTTTCAGGCAGGTTGGCTTGTTTCCAATGGGTACGCAATAAACGGTGGGCCAACGAGTGAAAGGTGCCAATCCATAAATGACGCGGACTGATCCCCGTTAATTCTTCAACACGGTGGCGCATTTCTTTAGCGGCTTTATTGGTAAAAGTTACCGCTAAAATCGAACCTGGGCTGATGTGTTCGATTTGCATCAACCACGCAATACGGTGCACCAGTACGCGGGTTTTACCCGAGCCGGCACCGGCCAAAACCAATTGGTGATTAAGTGGTGAAGCAACCGCTTCGCGCTGTTCTGGGTTTAACCCATCTAAAAGTTCGGTAACGTCCATAACACGGTGTCTTGCAAATGAGCGGGCATTATATCTGAGCACGGCACACCTTGCAGTGATTACTGTCCATCCTTACAGTGATTGGTATTAACACTTCTGATCACAAAAGACTTTAGGCTATACTTGCGCCAAAGCATGAAGCGAGCCCACTGTGCCCCATCAAAACCCCTTTATTGATCAAATTCGTCAAGCCATACCCAAGATGCGTAAATCAGAGGTTAAGGTTGCGCAGTACGTGCTCAATAATGTGGAAGCTGTGATTCACATGCGCATTGTGGATTTAGCTCAAGAAGCCATGGTGAGTGAGCCAACCATTGTGCGATTTTGTCGTGCATTGGATTTAAACGGCTTCCAAGCGTTTAAAGTGCGTATGGCACAAAGTAATACGGTGCATCACAGCCTTGGGCAGTTTGCCATTGCTGAAGATGACACCAGCTCAGACATCATTAAAAAAATCTTCGACACCAGTATTAATCAGATTATTACCACGCGTAATTTTTTAGATTCCGCCCAAGTAGCCGCTGCGGTAGATGCTTTAAATAAGTCCAAACGTGTTGAGTTTTATGGTTTTGGTGCATCGGGTGCCGTTGCCATGGACGCCATGCATAAGTTTTTTCGATTACAGTTTTCAACCGTGGCTTATTCTGACCCGCACATGCAATGCATGTCGGCGGTAACACTACAAAAAGATGATGTGGTGGTGGCCATTAGTCAAAGTGGGCGCACCAAAGATTTGCTGCATTCAATGGAGATGGCACGCCAGCAAGGAGCTCATGTGATTAGTTTGTCTCCGCCAAATACCCCTGTGAGTGACTTAGCGGATTTGCCTATTCATGTGGATATCAAAGAAGATACCGATGTATTTACCCCTATGACTTCGCGTATCGCACACTTGTTAGTGATTGATTGTTTAGCGGTAGGGGTTGCCCAGCGCAAAGGCCCTGAGTTTGATGACCATCTTGCTAAAGTAAAAAATAGCATCAGTTCGTTACGTCACAATGAAAAATCGAACAAATAACAACCAATAAAACTAAGAATATCATCTTATAATTCCCCAGTTTGCGCACTTGGCCATGTTAAACGATTGTTTTTTGATCCATTTATTGTCATGCTGTTGTCACCTTTATTAATAACAATAAGCCGTCTTAGGACAGGTAATCAAAAGGGTGATCCATGGAAGCAGCTGAAATCATCAAAGACCAAGCAAGTGAAGAGTTGGTTAATTTTGATAAAAAGGGGAATATCGTTGTTTGCAAAAAAACGGAAGCTTCGGCTAAGTTAGTTGCACGGCGAGCCATCGAAGCACACCTTGAGCGCAAGAATATGCAGCTCGATGATTATTGGGATATGGACGACTAAACAAAAAAAGCACCTTCGGGTGCTTTTTTGTGCCACTACTTTATTCAGTAGTGGCTTTATTTGCCCTGTAGTTGCTCACGCAAGTCACTTAAGACGGCTACGCTATCTGGCTTGACGCCACGCCATATTTCAAAGCTAACAGCAGCCTGCTCTACTAACATACCTAAACCATCAATAATTTTTTTAGCGCCTAAATTTTGCGCCCAAACTAAAAACGGTGTGAGTTCTTTTGCGTACATCATGTCGTAAACAGCGGTTTCACTACTAACTACAAGATCAGGCAAAGGTGGCAATTCACCCGCTAAACTGGCTGACGTGCCATTTATGATTACATCAAACGGTTCTGTAAGCGCTGCAAATTCTTTGGCCTCAATGCTGCCAAAATCCTTAAAGTTATCGGCCAGTAGCTGTGCTTTTTCAAAAGTGCGGTTAACAATCACGATATGTTCTGGGTCTTGCTCTAAAAACGGCTGTAAAATCCCGCGTACAGCACCACCTGCGCCAATCACTAAAATGCGCTTACCTGTGATTTCAACATGTTGATTCATCACTAAGTCACGCACTAAGCCAGCGCCATCCGTGTTATCCCCAAGTATGCTGCCGTCTTCTTGTAATACAAGCGTGTTCACTGCTTGTGCGGTTTGGGCTCTTGGCGTTAAGGCTGTGGCCAGTTCAAACGCTTGCTCTTTAAAAGGCACTGTAATGTTTAAACCTTTGCCTGAGCCTTTAAAAAAATCTTTTACCGCAGGCTCAAAACCTTCTTTTGGTACAAGCATGGCGCTGTATACCAGATCTTGTTTTGCCTGTTCGGCAAACTGAGCATGAATACTCGGGCTTTTACTATGATTAATGGGATTGCCCATTACCGCATATAAGTCGGTCACTCAAATGGCCTCTGTGGCTTAAAACAATAAAATATGATTAGGCTAACCAATCTCGTTTCACTAAAAAGTCTGTGTACAACTTAGCTTCTTCGCTGCCTGCTTCTGGCTGCCAGTTATAGTCCCAATGCACAATGGGTGGCAATGACATAAGAATAGACTCTGTACGACCACCGGTTTGCAAACCAAAAATAGTGCCGCGATCGAATACCAAATTAAACTCCACGTAACGCCCACGACGGTAACATTGGAATTTACGCTCACGCTCGCCAAACTGGGTGTCTTTGCGTTTCGCCATAATAGGACGATAGGCTTTCACAAAGTGATCTCCCACACTTTGCATAAACGCAAAACTTTGATCAAAACCACCTTGGTTTAAATCATCAAAAAATAAACCGCCGACACCTCGTGGTTCATCGCGGTGTTTAAGATGAAAGTAGTCATCGCACCAGTTTTTATATTTTTCATAAACGCCGTCACCAAATGGATCGCATGCATCTTTTGCCGTTTGATGCCAAAAGCGCACATCATCTTCATTGCCGTAGTAAGGGGTTAAATCAAAGCCGCCGCCAAACCACCATACAGGCTCTTCCCCTTCTTTTTCTGCCACAAAAAAACGAACATTTGCATGGCTTGTGGGAACATATGGGTTATGGGGATGAATCACTAAACTGACACCCATGGCTTGGAAGCTTCGACCTGCTAATTCAGGGCGGTTTGCCGTGGCACTGGCAGGCAGTTGATCACCAAATACATGGCTAAAATTAACGCCACCTTTTTCGATCACCGTGCCGTTCGCCATTACTCGAGTGCGACCACCGCCGCCTTGTTCTCGCTCCCAGTTTTCTTCAGTGAACGTGGCGCCACCATCTTCTTCAGCTAACTGCTGACAAATATCATCTTGCAGCGCTAATAAATACTGCTTAACCGCTTCTATGTTCATTGTGGTTATCCTCGAATAACTCGCCCAGTTTGCATATCAATGATGCGACTTGGGGCGTTTGCCAAACCCGTAGGGCCTGACAAAATAAAATCTAAATAAGGGCCTAACACGCACTTAGCTTGAATGGCACTTTTCACTGTGGGCTTGCCGGAAAAATTGGCAGAGGTAGAAACGATGGGGCCGCCAAACTCTTTACACAATTGCTGCACCATTGGATGGGAGCTAACTCGAATGGCAACGGTATCAAATTGCCCATGAACTAATTTAGGCACTCGATTGTTATGGGGCACCAGCCAGGTAACGGCACCTGGCCAACTGGCTTTTAATTTTTCAATGACAGACTCGTCTTGGTCGTGCAATAAAAAATCAAACTGCTCAATATTTGCCGCAACTAAAATTAAACCTTTGTGGGCATCCCGTCGTTTGATTTGAATCACTCGCTCAAGAGCGGCGCTATCAAATGGATCACAACCCAAACCCCATACCGTTTCGGTTGGATAGGCAATGACACCAGAGGTTTGTAGAACGTTACTTGCTTGATAAATTGGCCAGCGCATATCGAAAGCTTTGAAGGACAGAATGCGCAAGTTACCTAAGCTCAGCCTTTCATGCAAGGGCTAGCCTAACTGCGTACGTACACACCTTGTTCATGGGTTAATATTCCGGCCAATTCTAGCTCCATTAGCACCATGGAAAGTTGACCCACATCCAGTTGGGTTTTGTTTACTAAACTTTCCATGTCGGTACCGTCATAGTCTAACGCTGCGTACACTTTTAATTGCTCACCTTGCAGGTCTAACTGCTCACTATTTTCTTGTGTGCAATCTACTTTCTTGCCTAGGGCCTTATTTTGCTGGGGTATTTGCAAGCTGAGCTCCTGCAAAACCTGCTCAGGGGTTTCGATCAAACTAGCCCCTTGGCGAATTAAAAAATGGCAACCTGCTTTCTGTGGATTTTGAATCGCACCTGGAATCGCCATTACATCTCGGTTTTGCTCAAGGGCCTGACGAGCGGTAATTAATGAGCCACTCTTGAGTGTGGCTTCCACTACTAGTGTTGCCAAACTTAAACCACTTACTATTCGATTACGCCTTGGGAAGTGACCTTTCATGGCTTTTGCTCCCAGTGCAAACTCACTGACCAGTGCACCTTTTTCGGTAATTTGATCCGCTAATTTTGCATTGGCTTTGGGGTAAATATTATCAATCCCCGTTCCCAATACGGCAATGGTGGCGCCATCCACATCCACCACACCTTGATGGGCTAATGCGTCGATGCCACGGGCTAAGCCACTGGTGATAGTTACGCCAAGATTCGATAATTGCTGCGCAAAGTCATAGGCTTGTTGAGCGCCGCTATTGGTAGGGTAACGGCTACCTACCATGGCCACTTGTGGAAAGCTAAGCACGTCTTTATTTCCCTTCACCATTAATAAAGGTGGTGCTGTGGCAATTTGCTTTAAGCGTTCAGGGTAATCCTCACAATCTAATGTGATTAAATAATTATGCTCGGATTGCGCCCAGGTTAATGCCAACTCAACTTGTTTGCTTGGTTTATTGGGAGGATGTTTTAACAAATGTGCCGCGCTTTTTTCACTAATACCTAGGCTTTTTAATTGCTCAGCTTCAAATTGAAAAATCTCGTTTAGATGAATATTTGCAGCTGCAATCTTTTGAATGGTTTTAGGCCCAATACCTGGGACTAAGGCAAGGTTGATCCATGCCAGTTGTTGTGACGTCCAATCCATGGGCGCTGATTCCTTTGTGCGTGTGGTAGAGCCATAAAAAAAGCCTTTGGTTACTTTAACCAAAGGCTTTTTTGAATGAATCAGGCGATGGTCTTAAATATCAGAACCATCACTGAGTTATTTATTGTGGGCTACGCACTTCATCACCTACAGATAACGGCACTTTTGCTCTTAAGATCAGACCGTAACTGACTTTATCAAACACACGGAACAACATCATAAGGCCCGCACGTTCAGAAGGTAGTTTCACTTTTTGGCGAGTAACACGATCAATAATGGTATTACCTTCTTTATACACTGCCAGTACGTTGCCTTCCGTTACGCCATCGCGCTCACCTTGGTTAACCACAACCACCTGATATTGACCAATTTGAGTCACACCACCTAGCACCGCAATCATGCGACCATAGATGTTATCCGGTGGTGAACTTGGTACAAAGTTCGCCACCACTTGGCGATCTTCAGTGGCCAATAAACGGTCGCCCGCCATCACTTCTTCACGAGAATTAGAAAGGGATAAGGTTGCAACATCGCCATCCCAAGCCTGCACAGAACCAGCACCCACTTCACGGGCTTCAAGACCTAGAACTTCTGATGTGTCTGGGTCCACAAATATTTGGCCTTTACGGAAGATGCCATAACCGGCTTGCGGGTCTTCACCCTTGTCAAAGCCGCGTGCGTAAACCTTACCGCCACCGCCAGCTAAGATGCGGTTATCATCACCGGCCACCACATAAGGTGCACCGCTTAACTGCTTACTCTTCACAATGCGGCTATTGGTCATAAAACTAGAAATGGCCGTCATAGGAATCGGTGGAATAGCACTGGCTAAAACACTGATGCGCGCGGTTGGTGTTAGCTTAATGACTTCGTTTGCAGCCGCTGAGCGCTCAGTCACGGTCACTTTGACTTCTTTACCGCGGTAAACCAAACCGATTGTGTCACCAGGGTAAATTAAATGAGGGTTTTCAATTTGCTCGTTGATCTGCCAGATTTCAGGCCACAACCAAGCATCTTCTAGGAATTTTTGCGATAAATCCCACAGGGTATCGCCGTCTTTGACCACATACTCAACAGGGTGACCCGGTTTTAGATCCACTGCATGTGCGATTCCAACACCGCCAACAATACACAGAGCTAGAGTGATGCTTTTAAGCAAAGGGTTGAGCATGGGTTAATCCCTTATTTTTATTTGTATACTGCGGTTATGAGACAACCGGCTGCTACATTAGATATAATAGTTACATACAATATTAGCAGGGCCTATGCCCTAATGACTACTAAGGCATCACAAGTTTATGGCTATATTAGATATTTTAGAGTTTCCTGACCCGCGCTTACGCACAAAAGCCAAGCCAATTACTCAGGTAACCGACAAACACCGTCAACTGATTAAAGATATGTTCGATACCATGTATGCCGCACCGGGCATTGGTCTTGCTGCATCACAGGTGGATGTTCACGAACAACTATTAGTCATTGATTTAAGCGAAGATCAGAGTGAACCTCTTGTATTTATTAATCCTAAAATCACCGTACTTGAAGGTGAGATGGAAAGAATGCAAGAAGGCTGCTTGAGTATTCCTGGCTTTTACGAAGACGTTGAGCGTGTTGAACACTGCTTAATCGAAGCACTCGACAAAGACGGCAAGCCATTTACCCTTGAAGCCACTGGTTTGTTAGCGGTTTGTATTCAACACGAGATGGATCACCTTGATGGCAAACTGATGGTGGATTACATATCCAGTACTAAGCGTGATCGCATTCGTAAAAAACTAGAAAAGCAGCATCGTTTAGCCGCTAAAAACGCTTAATTTTTCATGCCGAGCTTGCTCGGCATGATCATTTTCACCCTAAGGACTTCCCTTGAGAATTGTATTTGCAGGCACCCCAGATTTTGCCGCTCGCCATTTAGAGGCTTTATTAAACACGTCTGCCAATATTGTTGGTGTTTATACCCAGCCGGATCGCCCAGCTGGGCGTGGCAAAAAACTACAACCAAGCGCCGTAAAGCAAGTGGCACTTGATAATGGCATCGACGTTTACCAACCTCTAAATTTCAAAGCCGCTGAAGATGTGCAGCAGCTGGCAGACCTGAAACCCGATTTATTCATCGTGGTGGCTTACGGTTTATTACTGCCACAATCGGTTTTAGATATTCCCACATTAGGCTGTATTAATAGCCACGCATCATTATTGCCACGCTGGCGCGGCGCCGCTCCGATTCAGCGAGCCATTGAAGCAGGTGATGACAAAACCGGTGTCACTGTTATGCAAATGGAACTTGGGCTGGATACTGGTCCAATGCTCTATAAAGTGGATACTCCCATCATGCCAAATGACACGGGCGGCAGCTTGCACGATCGCCTAGCTAAAATCGGCAGTGAAGCGGTTGTGCATGTGGTGAATAAATTCTCACAAGGCACTGTTTTGGGTGAGGTGCAAAATGATGACCTTTCTACTTATGCGCATAAACTCAATAAAAATGAAGCCCTGATAGATTGGCGCCAAGATGCTCAGCAAGTCGTGCAAAAGATACGTGCGTTTAACCCCGTGCCCATGTGTTACACCTTATTAGGTGATCATCGTATTCGTGTTTTACAAGCGCAGGTTTATCCTAAAACCCATACTGCCATTGCCGGAACCGTTTTATCAGTGAATGAAATGGGCATTGTGATCGCCTGTGGCAACATGGCGATATCCCTTGAGCAAATACAGCTGCCCGGTAAAAAGCCTATGCCTGTGGCTGATATTTTGAACGGCAAACACCCTTTTAACGAACACTATGTGTTAGCCAGCGAGCTTTAAATGCCAACAATATTAAACAGCCGAGCCCTTGCGGCATTGGCCATGCTCGATGTGGTAGATGAACAAAAAAGCCTTACCTCAGCCTTGGCATATTTTGCCAAGCAAGGCTTAGAGCAAGATAAACCCCTCTTGCAAAATTTATGTTTTGGCTGTAGCCGTTACTTTTTTTCAATCAACGCTTTGAGCAAAATTTTGCTGGTCAAACCTTTGCCTGAATCCGCTCGCCCAATTCAGGCCCTACTTTGGGTAGGCTTATATCAATTAGCCCATAGTGATATTTCAGAACACGCTGCTATCAACGAAACGGTTGAGGCATGTGATCAGCTTAAACTGGGTAAATTTAAAGGGGTGCTCAACGCCATCCTTCGTCGCTTTCAACGTGAAAAAACGGAGTTAATGGCAGGCCTTGCCAGCAGCGATGTGGCCCTTTATGAGCACCCGAAGTGGTTTATTAAATTACTTAAAAAGAACTGGCCTAATCAATGGCAAACCATCTGTGAGCAAGGCAACCTTCAAGCCCCTTTGTGCCTGCGTAATAATGTTCGCTCACAAGATAGAGGTGACTACTTACAAACGCTAAATAATCACAAGATAAAAGCTGCTAGCGGTAAGCATGCACTTACTTCCATCTACCTAGAGCAAGCCTGTGATGTAACTCAGTTACCCGGCTTTAGCGATGCCAGTTGCAGCGTTCAAGACGAGGCTGCACAGCTTGCAGCTCAGCTTTTAACCCCACAAAAAGGCGAGCGCATTTTAGATGCATGCAGTGCCCCAGGTGGTAAGACCTGTCACATTTTAGAATATGCGGACAACCAAGCTGATGTCGTCGCACTTGATGCCGATGCTAAGCGCCTGACCCGAGTAGAAGAAAACCTTGAACGCCTAAAATTAAATGCACAAGTCATTCAAGGGGAAGCACAAAACCCTGAAACCTGGTGGGACGGAAATCCGTTTGATCGTATATTGTTAGATGTGCCTTGTAGCGCTACGGGTGTCATAAGACGCCATCCGGACATTAAGTTACTGCGCAAAAAAGAAGATATTGATAACCTTGCACAATTGCAGGGGCTGATCCTTAGGAAAGCATGGGAAATGTTAAAGCCTGGAGGCACACTGCTGTATGCCACGTGCTCCATTTTATCAGTTGAAAACAGTGATAATATTTCAGCATTCTTAAGCGAGCAAAATGATGCTCAACTAGAGCCCATGTCGCTCACAACTGGTTTAGATACAGGGTTTGGCTGGCAGTTATTCCCCCAAGCTAACGGGCATGACGGTTTTTTTTATGCCTTATTAAAAAAACAGCTTTAACACGACCTTAACGCAGTACTGGCAACGCAGGTTTTATTAAGCCATATGAAAATTATAATTTTAGGTGCCGGCCAAGTTGGCGGCACACTGGCAGAGCATCTTGCCACTGAAGGCAACGATATTACCGTTGTGGATACAGATGCTGAGCGCTTAAAAGAGCTGCAAAACCGCCTTGATATACGAACTGTTCGCGGTAAAGCGTCTTATCCTCACGTATTAAGCCAGGCAGGCGGCGATGATGCTGACATGCTTGTGGCGGTCACCAACAGTGATGAAGTGAACATGGTGGCGTGCCAAGTGGCTCACTCTCTATTTAAAACCCCCACCAAAATCAGCCGAATTCGCGCCCAAGAATATTCTCAGGCACACGAGCTTTTTGGTAATCAGGGGGTGCCCATTGATGTATTTATCAGCCCTGAGCAAGTGGTTACTAACTACATAAAACGCTTATTAGAATTCCCTGGCGCCCTTCAAGTGCTGGACTTTGCCGACAACAAGGTCAAGTTAGTGGGTGCTAAGGCCTACTATGGCGGCCCACTGGTAGGACAAGAATTACGCTACCTACGTGAGCACTTAAAAAGTGGTGTGGATACCCGAGTGGCTGCCATTTATCGTCGTGGCCAAGCTATTTTGCCCGCGGCTGATACCGTCATTGAAGTGGACGACGAAGTATTCTTTATTGCTGCCACCAAAGATATTCGTACGGTCATGGCAGAAATGCGCCGCAGTGAGCAACCTTATAAGCGAGTAATAATAGCTGGGGGCGGTAATATCGGGGCTCGTCTAGCTCAGGTACTTGAGCCTTTCTATAACGTTAAGTTAATTGATCACAACCTACAGCGTTGTGAACGCCTAAGCGAAAAAGTCAAAAGCAAAACCATCATCATGAATGGCAGTGCTACCGATAAAGAGCTGTTACTTGAAGCCAACATTGAAAGCACCGATGTATTTTGTGCCCTAACCAATGACGATGAAGTGAACGTCATGTCCTCTATGCTGGCCAAACAATTAGGCGCGCGCAAAGTGATGACTTTAATTAACAAGGCGCAGTACGTTGATTTGGTTCAAGGTCAAGGCATTGATATTGCCATTAGCCCAAGCCAAACCACCATTGGTAGCTTGCTTACCCATGTTCGCCGCGGTGATGTGGCCAATGTGCATAGCCTGCGCCGAGGTGCTGCGGAAGCCATTGAAGCCATTGCCCACGGTGACCAAAACACATCGAAAGTAGTTGGTCGTCGCCTGGATCAAATCGATTTACCAGAAGGTTCAACCATTGGTGCCATTGTGCGAAACGAACAAGTGCTCATCGCCCATGGTGACGTGGTGGTTGAAAGTGAAGACCATGTGATTTTGTTTGTACTGGATAAAAAACGTATCCCAGAAATTGAGCGTTTATTCCAAGTGGAACTGGGATTCTTTTAAGCCCCCAACGACAATAAGAATTAAAGGTAAGGGTAACCTTACACCTGCTAAAAATGGCAGGCTGCCATTTTTAATGAGTAATAAAGACTATGCATCCAGCCATCATATTTCGCATCTTGGGTATTTTGTTGATGGTATTCAGCCTTGCGCTGTTACCACCAATGATCATAAGTGTGATCTATCAAGACGGAGCCCTTGGCGCATTTGCTGGCGCCCTAGGTATTAACTTTGCGGCAGGTGCCTTGTGCTGGTATCCGGTTCGTAAACATCACCAAGATTTAAAAACCCGTGATGGGTTTGTGGTCACCGTTTTGTTTTGGTTGGTTTTAGCGGTCTCTGGTGCGTTACCTTTAATGCTTGCTGAAAGCCCAGGGCTTAACTTTACTGATGCGTTTTTCGAGTCCCTCTCAGGCTGGACTACGACCGGTGCCACGGTTATCACGGGCATTGATGCGTTACCTGAGTCCATCTTGTTTTATCGCCAACTTCTACAGTGGCTTGGCGGCATGGGGATCATCGTTTTAGCCGTGGCTATTTTACCTATGCTGGGTATCGGGGGCATGCAGCTTTACCGCGCTGAAACCCCAGGGCCAATGAAAGACAGCAAGTTAACACCGCGTATTACTGAGACCGCCAAAACCCTTTGGTATATTTATTTAGCTTTAACAATTGCCTGCGCCATTGGTTTTTTATTAGCTGGCATGAGTGTATTTGATGCTATCTGTCATGCCTTTAGTACGGTTGCCATTGGTGGCTTTAGTACACACGATGACAGCATTGGGTATTTTGATAGCTATCTAATTGAAAGTGTTGCTATCTTTTTTATGATTATCAGTGCCTTTAATTTTGCACTGCATTTTTATGCTTGGCGCTTTAAATCTATTCGACACTATTTTGCAGACCCAGAAGTAAAAACTCTATTAATCGTTTTATTGATTGCCGCCATTGTTACTTTTACTACCCTCGTCGTCAGTAAAAGCTACGACCCTAACGAAGCCTTACGCTTTGGTTTATTTGAGCTTGTGAGTATTGCCACAACCACCGGTTATGCGGCGGCAGATTTCTCTTTATGGCCGGCATTTTTACCTTTCTTATTATTCTTTTTAGCGTTTATGGGTGGTTGTGCGGGCAGTACCGGTGGCGGCTTAAAAGTGATTCGTGTATTGCTGATTTATAAACAAGGTAATCGTGAGATGAAGCGCTTAATTCACCCTAATGCGATCATTCCTATTCGCATTGGTGGTCGCCCAATCGATGACCGGGTGGTTGAGGCGGTATGGGGGTTCTTTAGTGTTTACTTGATGCTGTATTTGATCATGACAATACTGCTTTTAGCAACCGGAATGGATTTTGTATCGGCCTTTTCAGCCGTTGGCGCTTGCATTAATAACTTAGGCCCCGGCTTAGGTGATGTGGCAGCCAATTACGCCAATATCAGTGACTTTGCCAAATGGGTATTAAGCTTCGCTATGCTGCTTGGACGCCTAGAAATCTTTACCTTACTGGTGTTATTTACCCCTGTGTTTTGGCGACAATAGCAGAGCAAACCCTTTTCATATTTATAGGTGGTCAGATAGCCTTGCGCTGATCTGGCCTGTCCTATCTACTGCTTTTATTCGCAGCAGCAAAGTAGCAATATTCACTTCTTTATTACCTCCTTTAGATAATTCCATCTACCCGCAGCGAATTACGGATCTTTGGCTATTCTTTAATGAGTTAAAGGGAATATTTATGACCAATTTAGATGCCATGCTTGCGGGCAAACGCATTTTAGCGGTGGATGACTTAGTTGAGTCACGCAGCGCCATGAAAAAAATGCTGGTCATTCTCGGTGCCACTAATGTTGATGTGGCCATGGATGGCGACGAAGCAACAGAGTTTATTCTGCATAACGACTATGACCTTGTGATCAGTGATTACAATTTAGGCCGTGGTCGTGATGGTCAACAAATCCTTGAAGAAGCTCGGTTTATCCGCCGCCTCAAAGCCACCACTACTTTTGTCATGCTCACAGGTGAGAACGCCATGGATATGGTGATGGGCGCCATCGAGTACGAACCCGATGATTACGTCACCAAACCCTTTACCATTGATATTATGCGCCAACGCTTAACTCGAATCCTCACCATAAAAGAACAACTCAAACCCATTAATGACGCCATTGATCGCCAAGCTAAAAAAGAAGTCCTTCAGCTATGTGATGAATACATTAAAACCAAACCACGACTTAAAAACCGTGTAGAACGCATCAAGGGCCGCACCTTGATGTCCATGAAAAACAATGACGACGCTCTAAAGTTATATAACAGTATTTTAGAAGACCATGAGATTACTTGGGCTCTACTCGGTAAAGCCACCTGCCTATTTCATCAGGGCCATTATAAGGAATCAAAGGAGCTACTTGAGTACACGATCAAACTGCACCCAAAATACGTTCAATGTTATGACTTACTTGCCAAGATTTATTTAAAAAACAAAGACTTGAAATCCGCACAAAATATTTTGATATCCGCTACCCATGTGTCACCAAAACAAGTATTACGTCAAATGGAGCTTGGACGCATCGCATTCGCCAATAAAGACTTAGTTGTGGCAGAGTCAGCTTTTCGACATTCGGTGAAACTGGCGCGCCATAGTTGCTACCGCTCGGTTAAAAATTATTTACTCTTTGCTAAAGCCGTTCAGCACAAAATATCCCCCACTAACAACCGAGATACACGAGCAGGCAGTGCCGACGCATTTAAAGCCATAGAGGAAGTCAAAGCAATATACTCCGACACGCCTGAATATGTGCTTGAAGCGACCATGATCGAAAGCACAACGTTCACCAATTTAGGTAAAGAAGCAGACGCAAAAGCCTGCGCGGATAAAGCAGAAAAATTACTTTCAAATATAAATGAACCCAGCAGCGCAACTTTGCTGTCTATGGCGAATGTTTTTATAGCGACCAAGCAACATGCAAAAGCTCAAGATTTACTCAACGAAATTTCTAAATCCAAAACCCTTACTCGAACAGAAGAGCGTGAGCTTGAACGCACCAAAAACGAAATCAGCGAACAGGTGGTCCGACAGTACACCACAGAAATTAACGATAAAGCCATTGCCTTTTTTGAGCGCGGCCAGCTATCACAAGCCATTGAATTATTAGATCAAGCAACCGCATATAAAGAAGCGGGGTTAGCTGTTTTATTAAACGCCATCCAAGTAAAAATAACCTATATGGATCAGCGCTCAGCAACCCGGGAAATGCTTGATGATGTAGAGAAACTTCTTGGTCGAGTAGGTGATATACCTGCAAATGATGATCGCCATCAACGCTGGCTGCTATTGAAAAAAAGCCAAGAACGTCTTGCACGGATGATATAGGCCCTCTATGAGCTTCGATATAAATACCCTATTAAGCGCACAGTTGCATGACTTAAAAAATCAGATGCAGGCCTTGCTTAGTGTAGAATCTGAATTAAACGAAGCTCTTACTATGAACCCTGAGCAGCAATCGCTCATGGACAAACTTCAACAGCACAGCAGCAGTCTTAGTCATCGCCTGGTTGAATTACTTTCCATTTTGAAAATTCAAAACCAAGCTTTTCAACCTAATATTGATGAACACTGGTTAATGGACACTGTTTCACCTTTAGCCACTGAATTTTTTCAGCTTCACGGCCTTACCATCGAAGCCAACTTCGACGATGACTTTAATCAGTTTTATGATGAACAGTTGCTTAACATCGCCCTACACAATGCCTGTATTAACGCTCTTCAGGCCGGTGCAAATAAAGTCACCCTAGAAATTGAAGAGCATAACGATGGTCACTGGGTGGCCATTATTAGTGATAACGGCCCAGGTTTTAATTCAAGCCAAATTGATGACCAAGGGGACTATAACCCCAGTGGTACTGATAGTGGTTTAGGCTTATACCTCATCGAGCAAGCACTTAAAGCCCACAAGCGTAATGGTAAAACGGGCACCATCGCCATTTGCAATCGCCCCTCTCAAGGGGCTCAGTTACGCCTGATATTCCCTTAAATGATCCAATCCAGATACACCACGCAAAGCCTGTGAAACGCCCTAGTATCTAAGGCTATAGGCCCGTATAATCTTGTGCTTTTCTGTTTCCAGATTCGGAAGGCTCCAGTGTCCGCAAATAATTACGACGTAAAAACCTTTCAGGGGCTTATTGCTACCCTGCAAAACTTTTGGTCACAGCAAGGCTGTGTTATCAACCAACCCATCGATCTTGAAGTGGGTGCAGGTACCTTCCATACCTCTACATTTTTACGCGCTGTCGGCCCAGAAACTTGGAACGCCGCCTATGTGCAACCTTGTCGTCGCCCTACTGACGGCCGTTACGGTGAAAACCCAAACCGTCTGCAGCATTACTACCAGTTCCAAGTGGTAATGAAACCATCACCACTGGATATTCAAGACAAATACCT
>JAGDZK010000058.1:0-23493 GCA_049115935.1 Bermanella sp.
GCGATGGTTTCAGAAATATCTTCACGCAGGCGCCATAGGTTTTTCGCTTGGGTCTCGCTTTGAGAGATAACGCCGTCGATTACCCAACCTTCTTCCATGCAGTGTTCAAACAGCTCCATGGCCACATCCATATCGGCATCGCTTAGGGCTTCAAATTCGATCAATGCGTAGTATTGCGCTTCGGTTTCAAATGGCGCTGGCACATCACCGCGGGCAATGACTTTACTCATGGCTTTGTGCGAGAAGAATTCAAACGCAGTTAAATCCATTTTGCCTTGATAAGCGTGCAACACGTTCATGATGGCCTCTAACTCAGGCACACCTAATACCAATACGTTTAGGTTTTTAGGAGTACGAGTTAAGCGCATGGTGGCTTCTGTGACGATACCCAAGGTGCCTTCACCGCCGATGAACAATTGGCGAAGGTCGTAACCTGTGTTGTTTTTTACAAGGTCTTTGTTTAGCTCAAGAATGTCACCTTTACCGGTAACCACTTTAAGACCCGCCACCCAATCACGGGTCATGCCGTATTTGATCACTTTAATGCCACCTGCGTTGGTGCCAATGTTGCCACCAATTTGGCTTGAGCCGGCAGAGGCAAAATCCACTGGGTAATACAGGCCTTGTTCTTCTGCGAACACTTGCAGTTGCTCGGTGATCACACCTGCACCACAGCGCACGGTACGGTCAGTGAGATTAAAGTCACTGATGGCATTCATGTAATCAAGGGCCACCACCACTTCACCATTGGCAGCCACTGCGCCAGCGCTCAAACCGGTACGACCGCCTGATGGCACGATGGCAAATTCAAGTTCGTTGGCGGCTTTTATGATTTCAGCCACTTGCTCAGTGGTGCGCGGAAAGGTAATGGCTAGGGGTTTTGGGGCATAGATTTTGGTCCAATCTTTACCGAAGGTCTCTAATGAGTCGGCATCGGTCTTGACTTTATCGTCACCAAGAATGGTCTGAAGGCGGCTAATTACGGCGTTTTGGCTCATGTGGTTACCCTAAAATACTCTCTTAAAAGCGGCTTGGGTGGCTATATGAGCCATTTGCAACAGTTGTTGCATACATTTCCGTGCCGCTGGGGCTTCATTCAAAGTGGATTATGATACCATACGCGCCTTAATTTAGACTCATGTTTTACACGACCCATACTGGCAGGGCTTCGCACCCTTAAGACCACTATTCGTCCAGCATAAAACGCTTTAACGTTAATAAGGCTCAAACCATGACAGATACATCTTTAGATAAAAGCAAAATCCGCATTCTGTTATTAGAAGGCGTTCACCAAACTGCCCTTGATACGTTGACGTCTGCGGGCTACACCAACATTGAGTACGTAAAAACGGCTCTAACCGGTGATGCACTAAAAGACAAAATCAAAGACGCACACTTTGTCGGTATTCGTTCACGTACACAGTTAACTGAAGACGTATTCGCTGCCGCTGAGAAGCTAATCGCGGTAGGTTGTTTCTGCATTGGTACTAACCAAGTTAACCTTGAAGCCGCTGCTAAGCGTGGTATTCCTGTATTTAACGCCCCTTACTCTAACACCCGCTCTGTTGCTGAATTGGTATTGGGCGAAGCCATTTTGATGTTACGCGGCATCCCTGCGAAAAACGCCGCATGTCACCGTGGTGGCTGGATCAAATCTGCTGAAGGCAGCTACGAGATCCGTGGTAAAAACCTGGGTATTGTTGGTTACGGCAGCATCGGCTCTCAGTTATCTGTATTGGCTGAAGGCCTAGGCATGAAGGTGTTCTTCTATGACACCATCACTAAACTGCCATTGGGTAATGCAACCCAAGTTGAAACCATGGACGAACTATTGGCCATGTCTGACATCGTAACGTTGCACGTACCAGAAACCACTGACACCAAAGACATGATGGGCGCTGAAGAATTCGCCAAAATGAAAAAAGGCGGTCTATTCATCAATGCCGCTCGCGGTACTGTGGTAGATATCCCAGCCTTGGCAGATGCGCTTAAGAGCGGTCACATTGGCGGTGCAGCCATCGACGTATTCCCGAAAGAGCCTAAGGGCAATGACGATGAGTTCATCACCGAGCTACGTGGTCTAGACAACGTCATTCTAACGCCGCACATTGGTGGCTCAACGCAAGAAGCACAAGCGAACATTGGTAAAGAAGTGGGCGAGAAACTGTCTACTTACTCTGATACTGGTGCAACGCTTTCTGCGGTGAACTTCCCTCAGGTTTCTTTACCACAGCATGGTGACTTCCACCGTATTCTTCACATCCACCAAAACGTACCAGGTGTATTGAATAAAATTAACACCATCTTTGCTGAAAACAACATCAACATTCTTGGTCAGTTCTTACAAACTACTGCCGACATCGGTTATGTGGTGGTAGATGTAGAAGCATCTGCTGGTGAACTAGCCCTTGAAAAAGTACTAGAAGTTGAAGGCACCATCCGCGCGCGTATTCTTTTTTAATACGTAAGATGGGTGATGTGAGACGAGAGATGCCCTAACATTTTCGTTTCTTGACTCGCATAAATAAAAACCGCAAGTGGTAACGCTTGCGGTTTTTTTTTGCTCATTCACATAGAACGCAGTCCGTGAATGGGCATCCATAAAACCGTTCATATTAACAAGCACCACAGATATGGACCCCTGATCTGTTCGTCCCTCACGTCTGGGGTGACGTTTGATTAAACATAGTGATCGCCTTTAGAAAGCCTACCCGTTTCGCTCCACGTCATTCCCATAGGATGTAGTCCGTGAATGGGAACCCATAAAACCGTTCATATTAACAAGCACCACAGATATGGACCCCTGATCTGTTCGTTCCTCACGTCTGGGGTGACGTTTGGTTAAACATAGCGATCGCCTTTAGAGAGCCTACCCGTTTCGTTCGACGTCATTCCCATAGGACGCAGTCCGTGAATGGGAATCCAGTCTTTCTATACTCAAATAACAACAGGGTGACAAACTTAAGTTGACTCTAATGAGTAGCAAGACCTGTCTTTTTTTGTTTATATGACAATCGAAATTCAGGCATGCACTATGAAATTACATATCAAAAACATGGTTTGCCAACGCTGCATCATGGCGGTTAAGCAAGCACTACAGGATCAAACACTACCCTTTCGCCACGTACAACTAGGGGAAGTGGATTTTGGCGATGCCGCTTTGGATCTTGCCTCCCCAAATTACATCGCTTTTACACAGCGCCTACATGAATTAGGTTTTGATGTATTAAATAACAAACAAAGCCAGCTGATTGAGTCTATTAAACGACTGTGCATTCAAGCCATTCAACAAAATCCGCAAGACAAACACCCCCTTTCAAAGCGTATCAGTGAGCATTTACATCTAGATTATTCACACCTGAGTCAAATATTTTCCTCGGTGGAAGGGCAAACCATTGAGCAATACTTTATTGCCCAGCGAATAGAAAAGGTAAAAGAATTATTAGTCTACGATGAAGAATCATTAGGGGAAATTGCTTTTCACTTAGGCTTTAGCAGTGTCGCTCACTTAAGCGCTCAATTTAAAAAAGTCACCGGCATGACCCCAAGCTACTTTCGCTCATTAAAAGACAGCGCAGCTCGCCAACCTTTAGATAATCTATAAATTATGTAACAACCAGCCAAAATCCTATAACAGCATTCTTGATATCTTGCGTTAGCATAACCCTAAGATTGCAGTGCAGTAAAAGGAGAGCAGCATGAACGCATTTTGGCGAAACAAAACAAACTGGATTAAAAGCGCCCACAACACCAAATGGTGTTTAATCGGCTGCGCCATCGGCGACTTTGGCACCATCGCCTATTTTCAGTTTACCCCCCATGAGTTATCCGTCTTAAGCGTTATGTTATTGGCCATGATCAATGGTTTAATCACCAGCATCATATTAGAAGCCATTATTTTATTGCGCGATGGTTTTGATTTTAAACACGCATTAAAAACTGCGCTGGGTATGAGTTTTATTTCTATGCTGGCCATGGAGATTGCCATGAATACAACCGACTACCTATTAACAGGTGGGGCTATTTTAACTTGGTGGGTGATCCCGATTGCATTATTGGCGGGTTTTTTAACCCCTTGGCCTTATAACTATTGGCGTTTGCAGAAACACAAAAAATCGTGTCATTAGATTTTGAATTTTGCGATAGCGCATATTTAAGTAGGATGGGTTAGATTGAGCGCAGCGAAACCGTAACCCATCAATCACATGGTGGGTACTCATATCAATGGGAGGGCGCTTGCGCGCGAAAACATTTCTAAGATTGAAAAAAGTTATCGCGCGCAAGCGCCCTCCCACAGAATACTTTATAAAAAGTATGATATTCGCTGTTTTTAAATTTTCATTTATCTTTACAAACAGAGAATTCATCGTAAACATAACCGATAATGCCCTCTTCATCGCTTTCTTTTACAATAATAGTGAGCTTCCCCTTTTCAACCGATGATTTTCTTGGGATTTCAATACGCCTACTAACACCATCTCTTTCAAATAAGGCTAGGAGATGAGTACCTTCATTACTATCATAAGTTGTGAAACCAGTCACATCTACAACAATACAGCGACTTGCAAAATTAGCACGAGGAAATAACATGTAGATGAATAATATAATTACCAGTATTGCTAAAATATTGTCACGTAGAACTCGCTTTATTTCATTCCAATAAAAATCTAGCATTAAGTAAACTTATTTTAATTTAAAAGAAATATTAAGCCGTTACCGAAAAAGCTGAGACAACGCGAAATTCATTTTTAGAGTCGGAGTTTAGTATTCTTAAATGGCTAATCTAAAAATGAATTTTAACGCCGTATCAGCGATACTGGTAGGCTCAATTAATAATCCACACCTTTACGCGCCTTAATACCACTCTTATACGCATGTTTAATATCTTTTACTTCTGAAACAGTATCTGCCAACTCTTGCAAGGCACTGCCACCACCACGGCCCGTTACAATCACACTTTGGTTGGCTGGGCGGTTTTTAATGGCATCTAAAATTTTTGTTTCATCTAAGTATTTATAGCCAATCATATAGGTTAGCTCATCGAGTAAAACTAAATCATAACGCTCATCTTTTAACATACGTTCGGCCACTGCCCAGGTTTCTTCTGCGGCTTTAATATCACCACTTTTATCTTGGGTATTCCAAGTAAACCCTGTGCCCATTTGATAAAAATCTTCAGGGTCAAAATTAGGCAATAGCGGTCCTTTTTCTTTTAGAAAAATTTCTTCACCACTTAATTGCGCCCCTTTAATAAACTGCACCACACCCACTTTATGATCATAACCCAGTGCACGCAGTACCATGCCAAAACCTGAACTACTTTTACCTTTACCGTTGCCAGTGAGCACAATCACAATGCCACGTTCAATATCGGCCCTGGCAATGCTGGCATCGATTTTTTCTTTTTGCTTTTGCATTTTTTCTTTATGCTTTTGCTCTTGATCAGTCATGCTTAGCTCCTATTTATTCTGTTTAATGGCACGGGCTTGGTCTAATACATCACACACAGCTTGCATGCCCTGCAAGATTCGACCAGAAAAACGGTGAACAATATCGCCGTTAATAAAATGAATTTGTTTGTTTTTAACCGCTGGAATTTCAGGCCAAACCGCCCATTTATCACCCGCTTCTATTTTGCTGCCGTGTTGAGATGGAATGATGATTACCTCGGGTTTTTCTAATAGTACCGTTTCGATGCTCACCTGCGGATAATCCAGTGTGGTATCGTTAAAAACATTCACCCCACCACAACCTGTAATTAATTCATTAATCCAAGAGCCTGCGGCCATGGCCCTAAGGGGCTCACTCCATAACTGATAAAACACCTTAACCTTGGGTTTGTCTTTATTGTCATCACGTAGTTGTTTAAGTTTCAGATTAAATGCATTGGCATGTTGTTGCGCCGTTGTTTGCAAACCAAGTTTATCACCCAATGACAGCATTTCTTTTGGAATATCATCCAGTCTTTTGGTAATACTTAAATACACAGGTAAACCCAGCGCCTGCATTTGTTCAATGTCCTGATCTTTATTGCCGCCCTTCCAAGCGATAATTAAATCTGGTTTTAATTCTAGGGCGCGCTCTATTTGAATACCCGAATACCCGCCAATTCGCGGAATCTTTTTTGCCGATTCTGGAAAGTCCGCATATTGAGTGGTGGCAATAATTCGATCACCTGCTCCCAACATATACACCAATTCAACCGCATGGGGGGCCAATGCAATAATACGCTGTGCGCCCTGTGTGTTTTGACCATGACTAACATGGGCAAAACTTAACAACATAAATAAATATGCACAGGCACGTATAACCCGCCTAAAATCTAGATCACGCATAAACATTAGAAATATCCTTTTGAAAATTGTGAGCGGCCTGCATAAACCCACGTGCTAAGTGTTGCCAAGTTTCACGGCTATTATTTGGCAAACCAATACGAATGCCCTTTTGATTATCCAATAATCGAGTGTAAATACCCTGCTTGCACAAACAGTGATGCAGGGTTAATGATTCCATTGTGCTATCTAAAAAAAGGGTTACAAAAAAATCCGTATGATTGATGGTAACGGGAATCTTTAAGTGTTTAAGCAATGATTGTTCACAGGTGGCTAGCAATGTTTGGCTTTGTTTTTTTAAGCCTGCTTGTGTGTGTTCAATCCATTGTTTATCTTGCAGAGCCTTTTTAGCAATAAAACGTGCAGGATGATTTAGCGCCCAAGGGCTTAACATTTGTTTGCTAACTTGTAGCACCTTATCATTGGCAATGATGGCCCCCACTCGTAAGCCGGCCAATCCAAAAAACTTGCCTAATGAGCGCAACACAATCACATTTTCTTCCCGATTGTGAATCACACTGTTGTGTGGTCGTGAATCAACAAAGGCTTCATCCACAATTAACCAGGCCGATTGCTGTTGCAATTGCTGCGCAATTTTCACAACTCCCTCAGCTGGTACTAAGTGCGTACTGGGGTTGTTAGGATTAATTAACACACACACTTGGCAAGTTTGTAATTGCGTCACACTGGGTAGATCATCATAAAATTCAATCTGCGCACCCAATGCGCGCCAAGCACGTTCATGCTCGCTATAACCTAATTGTGGCAGCAAAACTTTTTTTATGGGCGTAACAAGATTGTGTAACACGGCGGGTAAATATTGAATCGCCCAACTTGAACCTGGCACCATTAAAATCTGATCACTACCATAGTAATCGCAGGCGACTTGTTGCAGGCCATCATCGTCGCTGGGTAAATCACGAAAAACAGAATCTGGGATGCGAACCTGCGGATAGCCATTAGGGTTGATACCCGTACTTAAATCCAGCCATTGGTTTTTTGCGATTGCATAGTGTTGTGCGTAAACATCCAGTTGCCCACCATGTAGCGGGTGCATCGGCAGTGGCGTATTCATATTCAAGAATCAATCCAAGAACGTTTACGCAGTACCAATAAAAAGAACACACTACCAATGGCTGCGGTGATTACACCAATGGGCAATTCGTTATTGGCCACTAAAGAGCGCGCTAATACATCTACCCACACCATGAACACACCACCAAATAGCACACAGGCTAATAACACGTATTGCTGGTGAGACTGCAATAAACGCCGAACAATATGGGGAATCATCAAACCCACAAAGCCAATACCACCGGTATTTGCAACCAGGGTTGCGGTCAATAACGAACTTAACAACAACATACCCATACGCAAACGTGTGACATTAACCCCTAGGGTTTTTGCGGTTTCATCACCTGCCAGTACCGCTTTTAATGCCCGCGAATACCCCAAAAACAAAATCAAACAGCTAATGATCACCACACTGGGCACCCATAAATTATCCCAGTTGGCGCGAGTAAAACTGCCCAATGTCCAAAATAATAATGAAGCCGCAGCTTCTGGGTCGGATGCATACAATACTAAACTTGTGCCCGCACTAAACATAAACGAAGCTGCCACACCGGCTAATAACATGCGCTCAATTTGCACGCCACGCCCAGCTAAACTTAATACAATTAATACCGAAAGCGCCGCGCCAATAAACGCACCTGTGGTAATGCTCATTTGCCCAACCGCCCAGCCAGCGCCACCACCTATGGAGGCAATTACCAACACCGCACCAAACGATGCACCGGATGCAATGCCAAATAAATAAGGATCTGCTAATGGGTTACGTGTCACGGTTTGTAAAACCGCACCGGCTAATGACAAACCCGCGCCAGTTAAAAACGCAAGAATCAAACGAGGAATACGCAGTTCAAGAATGATGCGCTGTTTAATGTCAGAGACATCTGTATCGGCCCCTACTAAGTTAAACAACACAGATAACACATCACCACTTGAGATATTAGCCGCGCCAAAACTCACCGCCATAACGGCGCTGAGCAATAAAATAAATACGGCAATGACACTATAACTAAATACTTTAAACATGATATTGATACGTAATTCTAGGGTGACTATTAACAGGGTGTGCATCCACAATAGCTTGGGTGCGAAACACATCATTAATTAAGGTTTGTGTTAATACTTGTGAAGGTGTGCCACTGGCCACCAGCTTGCCTTTATCTAACACTAAAATATGATCACAAAACGCTGCGGCTAAATTCAAATCATGAAACGAAGCTAGAATGGTTTTATTTAACGATTTTACTTTGGCCATCATATCGGTTTGATAATGCACGTCTAAATGATTGGTGGGCTCGTCCATGATAACCAGTTCAGTATTTTGTGCTAATGCGCGGGCAAGCATCACCCGTTGTTTTTCCCCACCCGACAATAATTGAAAGGGCGTGTGTTTTAGCTCTGCTATATCCATTTGCTGCATAACCGCATTAATGGTGGCTACATCCTGTGCGTCATCCCATTGAAACAAGCTTTTATGGGGGGTTAAACCTTGTGAAACCACGTCACGTACAGTTAACCCTAAGTGGTCACTGTGCTCTTGCAAAATCACCGACATTTTTTTTGCGTTTTCTTTTGCTGATAACTGCCAGACATCTTGTTGCTCAAATAAAACCTGTCCCGTACTTGGTACGTTTACTCGATACAAACAACGCATCAGACTCGATTTACCCGCACCATTAGGGCCAATCAAGCCCACAAACTGCCCTTTTTTAATAGTAAAATTTACGTCTTCAACAATGGCTTTTGTGTTCACATGCCAGCTGAGATTTTGCGCGGTTAATAAAGCCATGTTACGGCGCCTACTGCGATTAAAATAAACATCAAAACACCTATGCTTTGATACATTAACTCAATGGATTGTTGGATATGTGTGACATTTGCTGCGCCACCGTCACCTAAACAAGGTCGCGATTTTAACACACCCTGATAAACAGCAGGGCCACCTAAACGTACGTTCAATGCAAATGCCCCAGCGGCCATAACCGGCCCAGCATTGGGGCTGTACCAACTTTTGGCCCATGCATAAATACGCCCTATTCCATTGACGTTTCCTTTTACTAGGCTCACCAATACAAATAACACCACTGTCAGTCTAGCACTGGGCCAACCCATTACATCATCAGCCCGTGCACTGAATTTACCAAAATACTCATAACGGGCATTGCGATAACCCCACATGGCATCCAATGTATTGGCTAAGCGAAATACAATCACACCCGCCACACCCAATATTAAAAACCAAAAAATAGGGGCGATGACCGCATCGTGTGTATTTTCAGTCATGGTTTCTACTGTGGCACAACTGATTTGTGTTTCATTTAAGCCTTGAGTATCTCGGCTCACAATCCTGCTTAATTGCTGTTGTGCATCTTCCATATCTTGATGCATTAACCCAACTGCAACCGCTTGGCCATGTTCAGCAAGACTGCGCGCACCAATAGCAAAATAAACCACCACCACGGCAAAAGGTATTTGCAAAAATTTAGGGCAGATAAAATAAACAGCGAATACAACGCCGCTTGGTATGAGTACACTAACACACCAACACAAAGCCCCTCGCATCAACATGCTTTGATTGCCCGTGTCTTTTTTAGGGTAAAACACCGCTTCACTGCGTAAAGCAAAATTGCCAAATAAAATTAAAGGATGATGACGTTTAACTTCACCCAGCACACAGTCCATTACAAGAGCCGCTATCACAATTAAGATGCTTTCAACTAAAAAAGGCATGAGTCTATTATTGGCCTATTAAAATAAGTTTGCCGGTTTCTGGGTCTTTATACACAGTACCCAATGACTGCATACCCGAGTCCGCACCGTCGAGCTGCTGTTGAATGTGTGGGGGAATCTCTAGTAGTTCTTTCCCCTGCTGAATATCTACCGTTTTTTTAACATTAAAATGTGATTGTAAATCATTACTTTGTGATAACAGCGCCACCATTAAACCCAAGGCAAATACCAACATAACATCCATGATATTGGCAAACCCAGCTAATGGATCTTGGTCTTGACTATGAAAACGTGATGACTCCCACGGCCGCTTTGATTTTTTAGTTTCAATAAACACCGTTTCATCATTTTGCTGTAGCGGTTTAGCCGAGTGAATGTTGTGCATTACGCCCCCACTTGATCAAGTGCTTGCTCATACCAGCGACGACGAAACCGCCCTAATACAAACGCCCCTAAACCGATTAACAAACCAATCACCGTAGTATCAAACGCAATGCTAATGGCAGTGGATAATTGAGATAAATCCCCTTGGCTCATGGCGGTTAAACCTGGGCCGAGCGGAATAAGTGTGCCCATTAATCCTAAAATTGGGCCGCTGCGCGTCAGCATATCCACACGATCAATGCGAATCGTCGCGTAATGACTTAACGCTTGTTCACCTTGTTGCTGCAAGCGCAATAAACCACCCCACTTTTCCGACAAGCTAGCGCCTACTTCCCATAACAAAACCGCCAAGCAAAAAAACAGTGCTAGTATCACAGGCAATAATAAAATATTTACAAACTGGTGAATCAAACCAAACGCCATTCCTTCAAACATACTATGCCTTTTGCTTCATGTTATTCAACGTCATCATGCGCTGTCGCACAAATCCAGCGAGTACCACCATCAAAAAAGCCCACAAAATAAACCAAACAACCTGTGTGGTGATATTCGTCTGCTGACTATCTTGGCTTATCTGTTTTGTGTTTTTGCTGTTTTGTGAACGGTGTACTTGCCCATCGGTTAATTCAATTTCTGTTAGGGTATGCAATTCATTGTTTTGTTTTTTTGGCTGCTCTATTAATTGTGTGAGTTGCTGCCACTGCGTTTCACTTAATGCGTCTTTTAACCAAGGCAACATAGGATGATCTGGGCGAGTATGACCGCTGCCTGGTAAGCCGTGTTTATTAACAATGTTGACAAATTCTTGTGCAAGCTGCTGTTTGGTTTTGGCATCCGCTTGCCAAAATCCTTTTTGGATGGCCACCAACATAATGGCCAACATATTACTTTTTACATGCACGTTATGGCCTTGTAATAAAAAGCGATCTAAACCCAATTCATATCGATCATCAAGGTAAACACTTTTTACTTCTTGCCATACCCAGTCATCTACAATGGCAGGATTAGTTACTTGCCAACCCCAAAGGTATTCTAAAAATTCACTGCCCATGGTACGTGCACCGGCGTACTCATGTGCCATCAAACCTTTTAGCCACTCTGGGTTTAAAAAACGGCCGCGCAATTCTTGTTTTAACGCGACATTTAAAGGCTGCATGGTGACACGATTTTGATCTGCGTGATTCAACACATAATTGTTTGGTGTCTGTCCGGTTAAGGTTTCAATCGCTAAACTCAAGCCACCAAAATAATCAAACGCATCATTGTTATCACTTAATCCGTATAAATTACTACTACGCCCTAAATAAGAATTTTCAATATTCGCAATATTACGTTTGAATAAATCCTGCATGGGCTGGCCAAACATTTTTTCACTATAAGCGTTACCCATACGGCGCATATACACATTTGCCAATTCGGAGCGCGCTTGCCATGAGCCACTGCGTTCAACTAAACGATTAATACCAGCACCATAACTGCCAGGACTTGCACCAAACACTCGCAAGCTTGCCATAGTGCCTGCTTGTTTGGCGTCAACATTATTGGCTAATAACACCTGCGCTTGTTGCACCCAGTGAAACGCCACTTGGTTTTGCTCAAGCGTTTCGTTGCCCATAGTCATTGTTTCAAGTGGCGCCAATGCACTGGATAACGCTAGGGTTAAGGCTGGGTATTTTTCAATAATGGTATTTCCTGCCGCACTTAATGCGAATAATACGGCATCATTAATTAGCCACATTTGTTTGGCATATAAATCACGGAACAAACCAGAACTGGTAAACACGGTATTACGCCGCACGCGTTGATTAGCCAGTGGTAATAACGTCAAAGATTTTACTAAGCCGCGACTATTCCAGACAGGTTTTACACCCAACATATCTAACCCAAACGCAATCATAACCCCTTCATCACGTACCACATCCGAGGCCCATAATACGACGGCTTCATTTTTATCTTGTGTTTGCGAATTTTGTTTACGCGCATCCTGTGCCATTTTTTCACCAAGCTCCCATGCGGTTGGGCTAGGAATTAAACTACTATCTAACGCATAAAAATTTCGTCCAGTTGGCAAACTGTCAGCGCTACGAATTGGATCATTACCAGCACCGGGTGCAACAAACCCTCCTTGCAAAGCATTTAACAAACTAATACGTTCCGCTTTAGGTGATGCGATGAGCTGCGCTTGCCATTCTTGTTTTTGCTGCTGATTCTCTGGAGCCATGGAACTCAACATCATATCAATAGCTTTTGGCTCCCAAGGCTTGGCAAATATATGTAAACCCAACGGCATGAATCGTTCTTGAAGGTCCGTTAAGTAATGCCCCACTTCATGCACAAACATATCGTCGTCTACGTCATCAAACCCAATACCCATCACCGCCAACTCCGCAGACATGGCTTGCTCTAGCTCTTGTTTTAACTCTAGGCGATCAACTTTTTCACGAATTTTTTTCACGAGCTTAGTTTTAAGTGCCGCTTGGTTACTGTCGTGATTGGCCTCAAAACTTTCAATAAGTTGGCGTAGCTGCAGCAGCTCATCATACAGAGGTGTGCTCGCTAGCGGCGGTGTTAAATGATCAACCATAACCGCAAGCCCTCTACGTTTAGCTTGGATACCTTCACCAACTCCATCAACTATGTAAGGGTAAATACCAGGAATATCTTGTGCAATCACACGGGAATAATCGTCTTCCATCACACCCACAGAACGTCTGGGCAAAAACTCATAAGTCGAATGACGGCCCAGGTGCACAATGGCATCGGCACGAAACTGATCACGTAAATAATGATAAAACGCTAAGTATTGATGGGGAGGAGGAAACGCTAAATTAGCATGTAATAATTCTTCATCTATTTCCCAGCCACGTGGTGGTTGCGGTCCAATAAACACATTACCAAATTGCAAACCGGGAATGAGCAATTCATCATCTAAAACCATGACATCACCCGGTACCTGCCCCCAACCACGCAAGCCTTCAATGCCTGTTTTCACAATCGCTTCAACCAATTTTTCTGCAACAACCCAAGCATGTTTATCCCCTTTAAATGCCAAATGATATTGCTGCTCTAAATCAGTCAGTAATGCTAATGCGCGTTTGCGCGCGGGGTGATTAATCCCTTCTAACAAGTGATGTACTTCTTCTAAGCTGTGCTCAAGACGTTGTGTTGCGAATGATATTTCGCCCTGCTCTATCGCATGCTGCAAGGTAATGTGCAAATAACCAAAGGGGCCTTGTGTCATTTCTTGTTGAATAACAGACGGTAACGTTTTGAAATATTTTGAATAGTCATCTCGACTCATGGTGTGAATTTTATCTTTCATCACCATGAGTGCATCACGATTATTGGGTAAATTAACGCCCTGTGCTTGCATCAAATCTAACAGCGCCGCTTGATCATTTGGCAAGGTGCCAAGGTCATAACCTGCTGTTTGCAATTGTTGTAATATTTGCCAAATCGATGCGGGCACATCTAAATTATCGGCCCCTATATTATGACGCCCTGGCGGGTGATTGTAATAAACAATGGCAAGCTTTTTATCTTTATTCGATTTAACTTGCAAAGTGTGCCAGCGGTTTAATCGCTCAACCAATAACTCGACACTGTGTTCATCTATTGCTAACGAATCCAGCTGTAAGCCCGACAAAGTATGGATATGCGATGGCCCTAATGTGGCCACAACTAACGGCTGAGTTACCCCCTGTAGTTCGGGCATGGCAATTTGGTAATAGACTTTTTCACCGGCAATTCCATCCATCGATACATTGCGTGCAAATTGAGTACGGTCAAAACTTTTTATCGCTTTTATCACTGGTACATTCAAATTCGCAAAATGCGCACTTACTTGCTCACGCCCTTCACCACCACCAACCACAAAGTCTTGCAGCATAATGATGCCTGACAGTGAGTCTTTATATGGCAGCAACGTAGTCACCGCATCTGTTGCCGCTTGCCCCCAATACGATAATGCAACCAAACAATCTTGCTGGTAGGTTTTAATTTTTTCGCATAATTTTTTTGATACCTGCCTGTCGGCGGTACGATCTCCAGAGTTATTATCCAGTATCACAACTGTTTTATGTTTATCTTGTTTTATAAACTCTGATTTAAATTCATCATGAATTTCACCTTTAACAATCCAACGTAACGGTGACTGCGCTTGAGCAGCTGCCACCGGTATGTTTTCACCTGATTGCTGTGCCATCCATTTTAATAATTGAATTAAATTTTCACGCCCACCTGCTTGCCAATAACTACGCGCCTTTAACCAATCTCGTTGATTTGGATGCGCTTGAATCTGTTCTGCCAACCACTGATTAAATTCGCCCAACGGACTGGCACTCACTTGAGCCACATGTTCAATACTGTTAAATAGCGGGGTATGGGCCACTTGGCTTTTAACCACCAATTGGTGATCACTACTAAAATAGATTTGATTACGTGAAGGGGGTAGCGCGCCTAACGCATTGGCAGCCGGACCGAACAACCCCGCCCCCACAACAAAACTGGATGATTGCATTAAGCCCATGAATTCGCTTAATTCGGTATTCGACAACGCTAAAATTTGTTGTGCTGTGCGCGCTTGTATTGTTATCTGAGGGTATTCATCATGAAAGGCATCAATTGCCGAAGCTAGAGTTGGCCCATGACCATTAGACACAATTAAAGTTAATTGTGTATTTGCAAAAGACATTGTGCTTGTTAATAACAAACCAATAAAAACAAAAAATAATTTACGTAACATCACGGCTCCATCACCTAAAGGTGAACTCTAAACCGAGAATAACAGGCAGATCAGAAAAACCCGCAAACACATTGCGAGCGAAAAGATCATTGCCAGGTAATCCCGCCCGGTTCAATACAGTGTTATTTCAGGTATCTGACTTAGGTTTAACAAAACCCTTACAGTTGCGGGTACAGTTACGGACTTGTCATGCACTTAAGCATACTCACCGTATTCCCTGATGGTGCTAGGCACCAAATAACATGTGGCGCTGTTATACGTTGTTTTAAACTATGGGTCAATTTCAGAGACGGCTTTGATGCCCTGTAGTGATATGCACGTTTCTCTGGCCATAAAAAAACCCAAATCATTTTCATGACTTGGGTTTTTGGTTCGTAACCTTTTAAAAGATTACGCTACCACACTCATCTGGCGATTAAATATCAGCGATAGATTTAAGTGGGTAGTTAGCAGGCATAGGCAACGATGCCACACCTGTATCAACCGCTGCTTGCGCTACTGCGTTTGATACGATACCTAGCAAACGTGAATCCGTCGCTTTAGGGATGATGTAGTCTTTACCGAATTCCATAGAATCCACACCATAAGCTGTTAGTACTTCTTGAGTCACAGGCTCTTTGGCTAGGTTAGCAATAGCGTGTGCCGCAGCTAGTTTCATTTCTTCGTTAATAGCAGTAGAACGTACGTCTAATGCACCACGGAAGATGAATGGGAAACCTAGAACGTTGTTCACTTGGTTAGGGTAATCAGAACGACCAGTAGACATGATTAGGTCATCACGTGTTGCCATTGCAAGTTCAGGTTTGATCTCAGGATCTGGGTTAGAACATGCAAATACGATTGGGTTTGGCGCCATTTTCTTTAGAAGCTCAGGTGCTAATAGATCAGGACCAGAAAGACCAAGGAAGATATCAGCACCGTCCATTGCGTCTTCTAAAGTACGCTTGTCAGTATCTACTGCAAACATGGCTTTATATTGGTTAAGATCGTCACGACCAGAGTGAATCACACCTTTACGGTCAAGCATGTAAATATTTTCTGGCTTCATACCCGCAAGGATAAGTAATTTAGAACAAGAAATCGCAGCCGCACCAGCACCTAGAACAACCATGCTAGCTTCTTCGATTTTTTTGCCTTGAATTTCAAGGGCGTTCAACATACCAGCAACGGTTACGATGGCAGTACCGTGTTGATCATCATGGAAAACTGGGATGTTGCACTGTTCTTTAAGAACACGTTCGATTTCAAAACATTCAGGTGCTTTGATGTCTTCAAGGTTAATACCACCAAAGGTATTCGCAATGCGGCGAACGGTGTCGATAAATGCTTGTGGACTTTCAGATTCAACTTCAATATCAATTGAGTCAACACCAGCGAAACGCTTGAAAAGTAGTGACTTACCTTCCATAACTGGCTTAGAAGCTAAAGGACCTAGGTTACCAAGGCCAAGAATCGCAGTACCGTCAGAAATAACCGCTACTAGGTTACCTTTTGCAGTGTACTTGTATGCATTCTCTGGATCTTCTGCAATGGCTTTAACTGGCTCTGCCACACCTGGGCTGTACGCTAAAGAAAGATCGCGTGAAGTTTCCGCAGGCTTAGAAAGCTCTACGCTGATTTTCCCAGGTTTAGGGAACTGATGGTAATCTAGTGCATCTTGCTTAAAATCTGACATTCTGACAAATTCCGTTAGTTAGTTTTCACCAACCTGGGGCCAACCAGGCCGCTCGCGTCAGGCGATGGGTCGCGTATTATTACGCAAATTTTGAACAGATCATACCCCATAGAGCATTTATTCAAGACTTAACTGCTTGTTATTTAATCAGTTATTACAAAATAGAGCTGAAATTGATCTGTATCACCATCTAATAGAAACAAAAAAGGCGCTCAATGAGCGCCTTTTTTGGGGGAGACCGAAATCTCCACGTTTGGGTATCAATGCTATTACTTAGCACGACCACCGAAACGTTTCTTGAAGCGATCGATACGACCACCTGTATCCATAGTCTTCTGCTTACCAGTGTAGAATGGGTGACACTGAGAACATACGTCTAAGTGCATAGTGCCAGTCTTGGTAGACTTAGTGGTTACAACGTTACCGCAAGAACAAGTTGCTTCTAGGGTTTCGTAAGTAGGGTGAATACCTTCTCTCATAATGACCTCGTTTTCCTGTGCCGCAACTTATTCTCTTTCACTTCCCGTACCTAGAGTGGGAAGCGCTGAGCCTCAATAAGCACCGCTGGACTAGATTAATTACAGACCTCTAGGGAGCGCGCATCTTATCAAAAGCGCCACCCAGTTGCATGTACTTTTTTACCACGAAGATAAGTGCCCGCCATCATTAGATTTTTTCTAATCTGACAGGCCTATCACAAGGCCCACGCCGTGATACACTGGCCTTATCGTCATCTAATAATAGTAAGAGAATCCATGACGGCACCTTTTTATTTAAGTGTAGCCATACCTGCCCCACTTAATCGTAGCTTTGATTACCTGCCTGAGGCGGGCTGCGACATGAGCCAGTACCAAACTGGACTTAGGGTCAACGTGCCGTTTGGACCACGCACGCTGGTGGGCGTTATTGTGGATATTCGCAGCCAACCCCAAAGTGAAGGGCACAAACTTAAACCTATACAAAACCGTATCGACCACAAACCCCTACTCAGCAAAGACATCTACCAACTCGCATTGTGGCTCAACCAATATTATCACCAACCCATAGGTGAGTGCCTACATACCGTGTTGCCTGTATTGTTACGCAAAGGGCAAGCTGCTACGCCAAGCTGCGAAGCGGTTTACAGCTTGGCCAGCAGTTTAACCACAGAATCATTAGATGCACTCAAACGCGCACCCAGACAATTGGCCTTAGTTGAGCACTTACAACAACACGGAGAAACCTGGCACAAAGACTTAACCGCAGCCGGTTTTACCTCCGCCATTATTAATGGGCTCAAAGATAAAGGCCTCATTACTGAGCATCAAAAACCCAGCTTTGATGCCATCAATGGCCAAGCGATTCAGACTCACCTGACATTAAATGATGAACAGCAATCGGCTGTAACCGCAATTTCAAACCAGCACAGCTTTCAGCCCTACTTATTAGATGGGGTTACCGGCTCAGGCAAAACTGAGGTTTATCTACAAAGTATTGCGCCACATATAAAAGCAGGCAGACAAGTTTTAATCTTGGTACCTGAAATTGGCCTGACCCCACAAATGATCCAGCGTTTTGCCCAGCGTTTTGATGCCGATATTTTATTGCTGCACAGCGCACTTAATGACCGTGAGCGTTTAGACGCTTGGATCATGGCTGCAAGCCACACAACAAGTGATCGTGCGCAAATCATCATCGGTACACGCAGTGCAGTATTCACCCCAGCACCAAACCTTGCCATGGTCATCATTGATGAAGAGCACGACGCCAGCTTTAAACAGCAAGACGGCATTCGTTACCATGGCCGCGATGTGGCTGTCATGCGCGCCAAACTGTTAGATATTCCTATTGTGCTTGGTAGTGCCACCCCAAGTTTAGACAGCCTGCAAAACGCATTAGGCAGCAAATACCAACATCTAGTTTTACGCGAACGCGCAGGCAGCGCCACCGACGCCAAACTGCATATTTTTAATATGAAAAAGCGCGCGGTTAATCATGGCCTTGCCGATGAATTACTCACAGAAATTCAAAACACATTAGATAAACAGCAACAGGTTTTAGTATTTATAAACCGCCGCGGATTTGCGCCTACTTTATACTGCCCAGATTGTGGCTGGATTGCCGAATGTAAACGCTGCGATGCAAAAATGACGCTGCATCAAAAACCACCCCACTTACATTGCCACCATTGTGATAATAAAAGTGCCCTGCCACGGCAATGCCCAGAATGTTTAAGCAATCAAATTCACCCCATGGGTGTGGGCACTGAGCGCTTAGAAAGCCACTTAAGTGCGCAGTTTAATCACGTGCCTGTCATTCGCATCGACCGCGACAGCACATCAAAAAAAGATTCCATAGAAGCACTGCTTGAGCCGGTGCATAAAGGTGAACCCTGTATTTTAATCGGCACACAAATGTTAGCCAAAGGCCATCACTTTCCAAAAGTGACATTAGTCATCATGGTGAACATTGACAGTGGATTTTTCAGCGCTGACTTTCGCGCCATGGAAAAAACCGCGCAGCTTGTATTGCAAGTTTCAGGGCGTGCGGGTCGTGAAAAAGATCAAGGCCGTGCTTATTTGCAAACCGAATTTGCCGACCACCCATTACTGCACTTGTTAACCGAAGAAAATTACCACGCATTAAGCTTGGCATTATTAGAAGAGCGCAAACAACAACATTTACCACCTTATGGTTTTCAAGCACTTGTACGTGCGGATAGCCCTAACCCCAAAGAAGCGGAACAATTTTTACATCGCGTGCGTGAATTATTTAATTGGCATCAAAAAAATAATCAGCTTGCGGGCATTAGCTTTTTAGGACCGCTGCCCTCACCCATGGAATTGCGTGCAGGTCGTTTTAGAAGCCAGTTATGGATCAACAGCCACAACCGTAAGTTGCTGCATCACTTTATTAAACTGGTGATCAATGGGATGTATGAAATAAAGGGGTTTAATAAGGTGAGATGGAGTTTGGATGTGGACCCAACGGATAACCTTTAAGTAACAGAAAAGCCCTGTAGGAGTCGAGCTTGCTCGCGATAGCAAAAGCGTTGATTACCTATATATCTATTGTGGTGAGTACTCCAATTTAAATCACTCGCCATCTAAACAAACTTGAAATATCTAAGTCTCTGATTTCGCGCACAGGGGCGCGACTCTTACAAATTTAATTAATTCAATCCCTTAACTAAAAATCAATTATTGCTAAAGAAATCAAACACCTAAGCCATCTACTATTACCAACACACCTGTACGAGTCAAGCCCTGCTCGCGATACCAAAAGCATTGATAATCCGCATATCCATTGTGGCGAACACTCCAATTTAAATCACTCGCCATCTAAACAAACTTGAAATATCTAAGTCACTGTTTTCGCGCGCAGGGCGCGACTCCTACACTTAAAGCCCATTATCAAAACTGCACAAGCAACCACACCCAAAACACCTGTACGAGTCGAGCACCGCTCGCGATAGCAAAAGCGTTGATTACCTATATATCCATGCGTGACAATCATTCCAATTTAAATCACTCGCCATCTAAACAAACTTAAAATATCAAAGTCTCTGATTTCGCGCGCAGGGGCGCGACTCTTACAGTTTAAGTAAACACGTTCAAATATCTCGAAAAACAATGATTAATACTGGTGATCCATAAAAACCCTGTTTAGTATGGTTGTTAATAAAAATAACACTCAGATAAAAGGAATTTATTGTGTACCAGAACCCTCTTTGTATGGATAACAAAATTGTAGTAATTACCGGTGCCAGCCGTGGTATTGGTAAAGCCATAGCACTTGGTTTACGTGATGCAGGAGCGTATGTCATTGGCACCGGCAGCAAACCTGAGTCGGTTGAATGGATGCACGAAGAACATGGCATTGAAGGTCACGCCATTGACGTGCGCGATCGTGAGGCCATGAATAACTTATTTAATGGTATTGTACGCAAGCGTAAAAAAGTCCACTGCTTAATTAACAATGCGGGCATTGCCGATCACACCATGGCATCCTGGTTAGATGACGAGCGCATGACAGAAGTCATGGATATTAATTTAATTTCGGTCATGCGTTGCTGTCAGGCATACCACAAAACCCACCGCAAACTTGGTGGCAACATTGTGAACATGTCTTCGATTATGGGCGTGGTGGGTGGCGATGTATCATCTATTTATTCTGCCAGTAAAGCGGCTGTTTCTATGTTGACTAAATCATTGGCCATTGAATGGGCGCCTTATAATTTCAGAGTGAATGCCCTTTGCCCAGGTCTCATTGATACCGACATGCTGACGGATCTAAAAAACAACAAAACCATTTTTGACAATGAGATCAACAAAATCCCCATGAAACGCATGGCAAAACCACAAGAGCTAGTGGGCGCTGCTACTTTTCTTGCCAGTGATGCGTCTAGCTTTATGACGGGACAAAATCTTGTGATTGACGGTGGCGTTACTGCAGGTTAATTGGATAATACAGGCATAAAAAAGAGCGCTAAGCGCTCTTTTTTGTTTAAACGTTTTATGTGGTCACACTTTGTAGAATAACCCATCAAACACATGGTGGGTTACGTTGTTCGTTTCTCTCACAACTAACCCACCCTACTCATTTAACGTTTATTAATCTTCAATTTTACGTGCACGAAAATCCGCACGGGCAATGATCTCAATATAAAATGAATCGTGGCCAGTTGCCACCGCACCATCAATTTTTTTGCTGATGGTGTTTTGGTGAACCGCCTGTGCATCTTGCTCGGTCAAACCAAACTTACAATCAAACGCCCAGAAATTACTGTCTTTTGGTAATTGCTTGTTACGTTCACGCTTGATGTACTTTTTCACCTCAGATTTGATGGCGTCTACCACGCGGGCAGGCTTCTTTTTAGGGTGGGCTAGGGTAAAGGTCTTTTTCATTGGATTCCAAGTGACGCAGTGTCAGACAAGATGGGTAGTAATGGTTGGATTATAGCATAAACCAGACTGGGGGTGGCTTGTGTTTTTGTAGGCGTTGAGCCTGCTCGCAATACCAGAATCTTCAATTCAAGCATTCATCTATTATGGCGTGGGCTTTAGTTTAAACCACACACCACAATAGATTGTTAGATATTCAACGCTGTAGATTTCGCGAGCAGTGCTCGACTCGTACAGGTACCTTGCTCAGCAGTGTCAACAAAACTAGAGCGACGTAGGATGCCAACCACAAAACGCCTAAAAGCGTCAGCGAGGCCGCTCAGGCAAGGCCAAAAATGGTTTCAGTGAGGCGTATAGCTCGCCTATGTAACAAACTGAAACCATTTTTTAACGCAGCATGAGCAACGTAGCTAGCTTCCCACCCACTACTAGAACCAGTGCCTAGTACGATTGGCAAACCAAACCAGACTCAACATCACCGGCACTTCAACCAATACCCCCACCACTGTGGCAAGCGCAGCACCGGAATGCAAACCAAACAAACTAATGGCCACCGCAACCGCCAGCTCAAAAAAGTTACTGGTGCCAATCATGCACGCAGGGGCGGCAATGTTATGGGATAGTTTTAAGTACTTAGCCAACGCGTAAGCAATAAAGAAAATACCATAGGTTTGAATGATCAACGGAATGGCAATCATCACAATGGCTTCAGGTTTATCTAAAATGGTTTGCGCTTGAAAGCCAAACAGTAACACCACGGTTGAAATTAAACCTACAATTGACCATGGTTTTACAGTGGCTAAAAAGTGATTCAGTTTTGTATGATCATCACGTTTGTCTAATTTTTTGCGAGTAATGGCGCCGGCCACTAATGGCAACAATACATACAAAACAACTGATAATAATAGGGTTTCCCAAGGCACGGTGATGTCGGTCATGCCTAATAAAAATGCCGTGATCGGGGCAAATGCAAACACCATGATCACATCGTTTACACTCACCTGAACCAGCGTGTAGTTAGGGTCGCCTTTTGTTAATTGCGACCAAACAAATACCATGGCGGTACACGGGGCCACACCTAATAAAATCATACCGGCGATGTATTCGTTGGCAGTTTGTGCATCCACCATGTCGGCAAAAAATACTTTAAAGAATAACCAACCCAATGCAGCCATAGTAAAGGGTTTAATTAACCAGTTAATCACCAGTGTTAAAATTAAACCTTTTGGTTTTTTACCCACATCTTTAATGGATGAAAAATCCACTTGCACCATCATTGGGTAAACCATTAACCAAATAAGTACCGCAATTAAAATATTAACGTGGGCATATTCCCACGATGCAATCACTTCAAATACACCAGGCATGATGCTGCCCAAAATTACGCCAGCCACAATACCAAGGCCAACCCAAACCGATAGAAAACGCTCAAAAATACCCATACTTTTCTCTTTAACATCAATGTGTAGGATGGGCTAGCACCGAGCCTAAGCGAGGGCGTAACCCATAGTATAAATGGATGGGTTACGATGTTCGTTGCACTCACATCTAACCCATCCTACGACTTAATTATTTATACATGTTCTGTGGGAGGGCGCTTGCGCGCGATAAATTGTTTATTTACTTTAATCGCGCGCAAGCGCCCTCCCACATATTACAGATAAAATAGAACTA
>JAGDZK010000059.1:0-19520 GCA_049115935.1 Bermanella sp.
AACTGTAACCCTGAAACGGTTTCTACCGATTACGATACCTCTGACCGATTATTCTTCGAGCCAGTTACCCTTGAAGATGTGTTAGAGATTGTCGACAAAGAAAAACCAAAAGGTGTGATTGTTCAGTACGGTGGTCAAACCCCACTTAAATTAGCTGAAGAATTAGAAGCCGCAGGTGTGCCGATTATCGGTACCTCACCTGAAGCCATCGACCGCGCCGAAGACCGTGAACGTTTCCAGCAAATGATTCAACGCCTAGGTCTTAAGCAGCCAGTTAACGCCACTGTTACTTCGACTGAAGAAGCGGTAACTAAAGCACAAGAAATTGGCTACCCATTAGTGGTGCGTCCTTCTTATGTATTGGGTGGCCGTGCAATGGAAATTGTAAACAACGAAGAAGCCCTTCGTCGTTACATGACCACAGCCGTTAAAGTATCCAATGATTCACCTGTACTACTTGATTACTTCTTGAACCGTGCGGTTGAAGTGGATATCGATGCCATCTGTGATGGTGAGCAAGTAGTGATTGGTGCCATCATGCAGCACATCGAACAAGCGGGTATTCACTCTGGTGACTCTGCCTGTTCATTGCCGCCTTACAGCTTGCCTGAAGATGTGCAAGATGAAATGCGCAAGCAAGTTGCCGCCATGGCCCTTGAGCTTGGTGTGGTTGGTTTGATGAATACTCAGCTAGCTTGGCAAGACGGTGAGATCTATGTGATCGAGGTGAACCCACGTGCATCACGTACGGTTCCGTTTGTATCTAAATGCATTGGCACATCACTGGCTGCAGTTGCTGCAAAAGTGATGATGGGTAAATCTTTGGCTGAGCTTGGTTTCACTAAAGAAGTTATTCCACCTTTCTTCTCTGTAAAAGAAGCGGTGTTCCCGTTTAATAAATTCCAAGGTGTTGATCCAATTCTTGGGCCAGAGATGAAGTCTACCGGTGAAGTAATGGGCGCTGGCGAAACCTTCGGTGAAGCTTTCTTTAAAGCTCAGCTGGGTGCCGGTGAGAAACTACCAACAGAAGGTAATGTATTTATCTCTGTGCGTGATGCCGATAAAGAAGGCGTACTCGATGTAGCAAAAGGTCTTAAAGCACTAGGCTTTAATATCTTGGCCACATCAGGTACGTTCAAAGCATTGAATGATGCTGGCATCGACGTTAAGCGTGTAAATAAAGTAAACGAAGGTCGCCCACACATTGTGGATATGATCAAAAACGATGAAATCGCCATGAGCGTGAATACCACAGAAGGCCCAGTGGCCATTGCGGATTCAGCGGCTATTCGTCGTAGTGCATTGCAGCACAAAGTTTACTACACTACTACGCTAGCGGGTGCAGAAGCCGTAGTTAAAGCATTGGAATCAGACGGCCTGCAAACGGTTCGTCGTTTACAAGAGTTGCATGCAACGATTAAGTAAACATAAGTTTTAATGTCTGAATAAGGGCCTTATGGCCCTTATTCTCGTTTTAGGGTTTTAAGTTTTTTATTAAGCCCAGTAATAAGATTTGATTGCATCATATTTATCGCAGTCGCATACATGCATTGAAAATAAGAAAAGAGATAAAAGCGTTGTGAAGCAGTAAGAGTCACCGCGGATCTCTCGCCTTTTAATAGGAGTGAATATGCAAAAAGTACCTATGACGGTTCAGGGTGAGCAAGCCCTACGTGAAGAATTAGAACAACTTAAAAAAGTTGATCGTCCTCAAGTGATTAAAGAAATTGCTGAAGCTCGTGAGCACGGCGATTTAAAAGAAAACGCTGAATATCATGCAGCCCGTGAGCAGCAGGGTTTCATCGAAGGCCGTATTCAAGATATCGAAGGCAAGCTTTCCAACGTACAAGTAATCGACATTACCACCATGCCAAAAAACGGTAAGGTGATTTTTGGTACCACAGTGAAATTAATTGATGTGGATACTGAAGAAGAAAAACAATATCAGATCGTAGGTGAAGACGAAGCAGATGTGCCTAAAGGCAAAATCAGCTCAGGCTCACCAATTGCCCGCGCGCTTTTAGGTAAAGAAGAAGGTGACGTGGTTGTGGTTAAAGTACCAAACGGTGAAATTGAATACGAAATTGAAGAAGTTTTGTATATTTAATTAACAGTAGTGCCGGTTGATTGTTAGATAAAAAGGCCCAGATTAATCTGGGCTTTTTTATGGGCTGCGTTCGTGTCTAGATATATGCCGACTCAAACGCCTCGTCATCTTCATTCTCGATGGCTTTCATCATCTTTTGTAATTTAAAGCGCGCTTCTTTGCGTTTTACCGCTTTATTCCAACGACGTCTTTGGGTGTCATTATCGATCATTAATTCAGGTACGGGTGTGGTTTTGCCGTCTTTCATGGCTACCATGGTGAAGAAACAGGTATGGGTATGGCGCACGGTTTTTTCTTGAATATTTTCGGCGATGACTTTGATGCCAATTTCCATGGAGCTGCGGCCAGTGTAATTCACGGTGGCTAGGCAGGTGACCATTTCACCAATATGAATCGGCTGCTTAAATAAGACGTTATCAACAGAAAGGGTTACCGCGTAATGGCCGCTATAGCGCATTGCACATGTATAGGCCACTTTATCGAGTAGCTTGAGCAGCTCACCGCCATGCATGTTGCCAGAGAAATTGGCCATAGACGGTGTAACCAGCTCGGTCATCTCAGTTTGGATAATCTGCCCCATTGCGACTCCATTATCGGTTGTGGCTAATTTTTAATTCGCAAAACCACATGGATGAGTGGTCTTGCGGAGCTTGGGTTCTCGTGAAACCTTCGCGGTCTAGGTGCTGAGTTTGCAAATAGTGTAGGCGGTAAAGCACAAACCTTGCCAAAAGCTAAAAAGGTGCCATTTATTGGCTCAAGCAGCGCTTAGCCGATGAAAACGAGGTTTGCGTGAGCACCCTTGGTGCGCTCATCATACATGGTTCGTTATATTTTGGTGCGCGAATTATATATAAATCGCCTCATAAAGCACGAGCATTGATCTAAACTTGATTTAATAGTGATGAATTCGAGGTCAATATGAAGGCGGTTGATAATGCAGGTATAAAGGATACCGCTCATGATCGGCTTTTTGGGCTCTATAAGCTACTGATTTTTTTTGGGGTTTTGGTGTTTATTCTGTGCCTGTTTTTTTTAGTATGGCAAAACCTAAATCAAGCAAAATCAGAGTTTCGTCAGTTTGGCTTCAAAGTTAGTGAATCTCTTCATCAATCTTTGGTTATCAACGAAACGATTCTTGATGGTTTTGCTGCGTTTTTGGCTGAAGTGGGGGTGCAGGATCCGTTCAGGGCAAGGTTTTACAGTCGAACCATGATGGATCGCTATGCTGACCTTTATATGTTTCAAGCGGCACAAAAAGTAAATGGCGGGCAGGTGGACAAGTTTGAGCAGCGCCTGACACTAAAGATGGATCATCCAATTGCCATTCGTCGTTTTGAATTTGGAAGGGGGTTGATCAGTGTTAACAAGGACCCTGCACGCTTTTATTATCCATTGGTATTTGTTGAGCCAGAAGGCAATAACAGCTTCAATATGCTGGGATTGGACATATCGAGCATTAAATTTGTCAGTAAGGCGATGGATTTGTCTCTTGATTCAGGCCTAGCCAGCATTAGTGAGGGGTTCGAGTTGTCTGAGGGAGACAATGCATTTGTGATGATCAAACCCAGTTTGTTGCCTGGTCAGGAAGTGCCTGATCAGTACGCGTTGCTAGTGGTAAAAAGCCAAATATTATTAAGTGATGTCCCGCTGGTTCAAAAGGGGATGGACTTAAAAGTTCGTTATGAAAACCTCAAACCTATGATTTCTGCTGAGACTGAATCGTTAGAAGCTTGGGAGCAGTGGCTATTTCCTAAAGCAATATTTGAAAGAAGTTTTACCCTTGGCCAAGGTCGCGTACATTTAGTTATGTCGCAGCAATTTGGCTTGCACAATATTAGTCGTTTTTCAGTTGTTATCATTATTGTGGTTTGTTTGACGCTTGGTTGGATAATTCGCAATTATCTTCGCGGGCATTACCAAGATGAGCTCGAGCAATTAAAAACAACTCGCCAACTGTATCAGCGCGCTAACTATGATCAATTAACGGGTTTAGCAAATAGACATTATTTTGAAGATTATTTCATTCGTTGTGTGGCAGCCTGCCAACGCCGTTCTGATAAGTTTGGCATTTTATATGTGGATCTAAACGATTTTAAAATAATCAATGACACGTGCGGTCACGCGACAGGCGATAGTGTATTGACTATTTCCTCAGCCATATTGCTAGATTGTGTTCGCGCGGATGATGTGGTTTGTCGCTTTGGTGGTGATGAATTTGTGGTATTGCTTAGTCGAGTTGATAGCCCTGATGACGTGCAAAAAGTGATTTTTAGGATTAATGAAGAAATGGCCAAAGTACAGTTTGTTGAGCAGCACGCAGTAAAAATATCCGCCAGTATCGGTTTTTCTATTTATCCTAAAGATGGCAATACATTAGAAAAACTATTGCATGCCGCTGACCACAAAATGTATGTGGCCAAGCGGCAAGGTAAAGTATTATCGATAGAGGATCACCCTAAACGACAAACTTAAAGTGTTTGTAAAATTGCATGCATGATTTCGGCGCTTTGCGGTTCTTGTTTGGCGCCAAAGCGCTGAACCACTTGTCCTTCTTTATTGACTAAAAATTTTGCAAAATTCCACTCTATGTCGTCCCCATCTCCTACTAATAATTCATAAAGTGGATGGCGAGTGTCGCCATTCACATCCACTTTTGTGGTCATGGGGAATTCCACTGCAAATTTTGTAGTACAAAACTCAGCAATTTCTTTGTTGCTACCAGGTTCTTGTTGACCAAATTGATTGCAAGGCACACCTAAAACAACCAACCCTTTATCTTTATATTGTTGATACAAGGTTTGTAGGCCTTGGTACTGAGGCGTTAGCCCGCAGGCGCTTGCCACATTAACCACTAATACTGCTTTGTTTTTAAACTCAGCAAGATTAAGTGGCTGCCCGTCTAGACCATCAATGGCAATATCATAAAAACGAGTCATGGTTTTCTCCCTAAGGTTTGATCTGCCCGCAGACGTGAGTCAGTACTTTTTCGTATTCTACGGCTAATGCTTGCCAATCATAATGGCATACATCCACGCAAGGCGGCAGTCCTTGTTGTTGCCAAATTTTAAGGCGCTGCAAAATATGCTGTGCTTCTACTTCTGCAGATGCGTTTTCATATAAACAGGTCGCTGGAATCCATTCAGGATAGGCTAATCGATTAGGGGCTAAAGGTATGCAGCCATAAGCCGCCCCTTCTAATACGGCAATGCCTTGAAATTCATGGTGGGCAGTTGATAACACCACATGATGTTCACCCAGTTGAGTTAAGTATTCAGCTTTGCTGGTAAAGGTTGCCATGTGTTTTAAATTTTCAGGCGTGTGCTGAATAAGTTGGTTAAATTCAGTGGGGATGTTTCTAAACGACATGCCACAAATAGTGAACTCAATATTAAGCTGTTGCAGGTGCGCCAGTTTAATCACGTGCGCTAATGTTTCTGGCCCTTTGTCATATTCCCACCTGTGATTCCAAATCACCTTTAATGTTTCACCGCCTTTAAAAACAGATTTTCTGTGGGCGTGCTTGGCCTGTATGGGTACGGGTAAAACCTGAGACTTAGCTTGAATGCTATCGATGGCGTTTAGTGGTGCATGGTCGGGTAAACGTTTAAATAAATCGGTTATGCCTGCAAGTAAACTGTGTTGATTAAACTGGCTGTTAAACAAAACATAATCAGCACTGAGTGCGCTGTATAAATTAACCATTTGCGGCTCAATGCTGGTGTGTTGTTGAGCGCTTTTGGGGTAGGCAAATTGGTTTTCATGAAAATACAAAATGCTCGGTGTTGACGCTAAATTAGGCGAGAGCCCTTTTAATGTGGCCAGATCAACCATGGATGTGGCAATGACTAAATCGAAGGGTTGTTGCAGTGCTTGAGCGTCATCGCCATAGGCAAAACTCAATGCATTACCACGAATTCGCCAACTAAAAAAACGTCCGGGCAGGGTAAGGTAATGCCATTGATGATGTGGCAGGTTGGCCATAAGGCCCTGACACCATGATTTATGGCTGTCGGTATCGTAGGCGCTGAGCAGTAAAATTCGCATATTAGCCGCTGATTATTTAAAAGCGCCATTCTACCTATGTGGCGGGTACACCAGCAAATGATTGAGTATCAGACATAGGCTGCCTAATATAGGGCAACTTTAACTTGACCAAACAAGTGAATATTGATTCACTTGTTGTGAATATAGGTTCATTTTATGGCATATCGCCCAACCGAACAGACACAATCTAAGAAAGCAGGTACCCGTGAGCGCATCTTAAAAGAAGCTCGCTTATTGGTCACACAAGGAGGGTTTGCAGCGGCAGCGGTGGCGCAGGTGGCGCGTCAAAGTGATATCGCAACCGGCACCATATACCGCCACTTTCCATCAAAAGCGGAATTAGTGGCAGAGGTGTTTCGTCATGCCACAGAGTTTGAGTTAGCGGCCGTGACGCAAGCCACGCAACAAGGTGATTCGTGTCGTGCGCGTTTATTAAGTGCGGTAGAAACCTTTGCTGACCGCGCGCTAAGAGCACCTAGGTTAGCTTATGCATTAATTGCAGAGCCTGTGGACCCATTGGTTGAAAAAGAGCGTTTAAGTTATCGCTTTGCCTACGCGGAAGCGTTTGAAGACTTAATTAACGAAGCCATGGCAGCAGGGGAGTTTGTGACACAAAACCCTAGCATCAGTGCGGCGGCGTTGGTGGGCATGTTATCTGAATCACTAGTGGGGCCACTGGCACCGCAAATAGAAAGTTACGATGAACAAATTTCACAGCGTGAAGCGCTTAGCGAGTCGGAAAAGCGCGCGCTAATAGAAGAAATTAAAGCACTGGCATTAAGGTCAGTTGCGGGCACGGTGTAGCACATTCAGCTGTGCTCACCACGGAGGACTGCATGAACAATTTAACCAAGCCTGATCATAATAAAATCACAGAGCATACGATTAACTCGCCAAGTATGGGCGAAACCCATGAGGTGTTTAATCAACCCACCGCGCTTGATCCGTTTAACGCATTTGAGAGCGATCAAGCCCTACAATATTGGGTGAACACCTTTCAAGGTGACTGGCATGGCCCTGTCATGCACGAATACGGCAAACGAGTGGGCACGGATTTATTTGAAGCTGGTTTTGCCGCCAATAAATACAAACCTGAGTTCAAACCTCACTCGCGTTTTGGCGAGCGCATTGATCAAGTGGATTTTCATCCGGCTTATCATCTACTAATGCAAACGGCTATAGAAGCGGGTCATCACAGTTTACCGTGGGCGCAGAAAAAAATGGGTGCTCATGTGGCCCGTGCGGCCATTGAATATATGCACAGCCAAGCGGACCCTGGTTCTGGCTGCCCGCTTACCATGACCTTTGCTGCTGTGCCGGCCATTGCTCATCAACCTAATATTGCCAAAGACTGGCTGCCTAAAATTACCGCTAATGTGTACGACCCGCGTAATGTGCCTTTTTATGAAAAGCAGGGTTTAACCATAGGGATGGCCATGACCGAAAAACAAGGTGGTTCGGATGTGCGTGCTAATACCACCCGCGCAACCGCCATTGATAAAGAAGGCCCAGGTGAAGCTTATGAATTAGTGGGGCATAAGTGGTTTTGCAGTGCCCCTATGTGTGATGCTTTTTTGGTATTGGCTTATACCGGATCAAAAGAGAAGGGGTTGTCGTGTTTCTTGTTGCCACGTTGGCGACCTGATGGTCGTAAAAATGAAATGTACATTCAACGCTTAAAAGACAAAATGGGTAACGTCTCTAATGCTTCCAGTGAAGTGGAATACCGCGGCGCATTTGCATGGATGATTGGTGAAGAAGGCCGTGGTGTACGTACCATTATCGAAATGGTTTCCATGACACGTTTCGATTGTATGGTGGGTTCTAGCGCCATTATGCGACAAGCCCTTGCCCAAGCCATTCACCACACCTCAGGACGTGCGGCATTTGGTGCCAACTTGCATGATCAACCCTTGATGCAAAATGTGCTGGCGGATTTAGCAATAGAAAGCGAAGCGGCATTGGCTATTAGCATGCGTATTGCTCATGCCCTTGATGTAGTTCAACAAGAAGATATCGCGGCTAATATCGTTGAGCACGAGTTGAAGTTTTCACGGGTGGCCACGGCCATTGGTAAATACTGGATTTGTAAACGGGCCGCGCAATTTACTTACGAATGCATGGAGTGCATTGGTGGTGTGGGCGTGGTTGAAGATAATATTTTGCCGCGTTTGTATCGCGAAAGCCCAATTAACGCCATTTGGGAAGGCAGCGGTAATGTGCAGTGTTTAGATGTACTGCGCGTAATGCAAAAAGATCAAAGTGTTTTAACGGCCTTTTTAGATGAACTGAAAAAAGCAGTGGGTGTTTACCCCGTGTTTGATCAGTATTTTAAAGATTTAAATAACGAATTTAGTGATTTAGCTAGCCTAGAATTCCGTGCTCGTAGCGTGGTGGAAAAGTTAGCACTAGCTTGGCAAGCCAGCACACTTATACAGTTTGGTGATTCGTCAGTGGCTTATGGGTTTGTACATTCACGTTTAAACCAATACGGTGGGTATTATTACGGCACCCTGCCAAAAGAAGTGGATGTAAAAACCATTATTGAGCGTGCTCGGGCAAAGTAAGGTTAGTAATCACACAAAGTCACGCCCTAATGGTCCTCCATTAGGGCGTTTTTTATGCAATTAAAACGGGCGTTTGTTTTCTAATCAATCTGAGTATCCCCAAGATGGTGCGGCCTATGTAGCGGTTTGTCATCAACTCATCCACACACTTATGCACAGTATCTGTTAGTAAGTATCCTATAGGGATAAGTTTTTTCTATATTTATCCAAGAGTGCCTCAACTAGCTGATTTAATAGGCTTTTAGGCTGAATAGTGAACGATATTACTAGGCTGAATCCTATCTGGTTCACTGTGGGTAAATAACAATTCTACTGTATGTAAACTGTATATCCACAAAGTTATTCACAGGCTGAAGGTTTTTCTGAGTTATCCCCATTATAAAAACCACTTATATGGAATTTTGTTATATGTTCATCCCCTCATGTTGCGTCTCAAGTGGTGATTTAGCACTCAGTGACGATTTCATTCACAGCCTTGATGGTTTAAATGCACAAACTTGAGTTGGGATGCGTTTAAATTTCGATTGAACTTGGTGCAAAAGACAAAAAAATAAGAAAGAGTCATGAGACTTGGTAGGTCTGCTTTGTTGCTTATATGACAAAGTAAGTCAAAAAGTCAGGGTAGGTCGGCTGCTATTGACCAAAATGATCTAAAAAGGGGCGTTTTTGGTCTTATGGCCTAATTACACATTAGTCTATACTGGTTCAATTAGAGTGGTAGCTCTAAAAGTATGAGTTATTACAGCCGAAAATCTAATTTGCAGATAACAATAAAAAGGAAAGGCAATGAATAAAATTATAACGCGCCTCACTTTGTTAATGGCCATGACATTTGCCATGCAAAGCCACGCTTGGTTCTGGGACTCTTGGTTTCAGCCTTCTACCTATACCAAAACAAAATACCCCATTGTATTAGCCCATGGCCTACTTGGCTTTGATCAGTTATTGGGTGTGGATTACTGGTACAAAATCCCACAAGACTTACGCAGCGACGGTGCAACCGTTTATGTGACACAAGTGAGCAACACCAACTACACCGAAGTACGTGGCGAACAGCTTATTAGCCAAATTGAAAATATTCTTGCGGTTAATGGTGCTAGCAAGGTGAACTTGATTGGCCATAGTCACGGCGGCCCAACTATTCGTTATGTGGCCAGTGTGCGTCCAGATCTAGTTGCGTCAGTTACCACGGTTGCGGGTGTAAATAAAGGCTCGAACACGGCTGACTTTCTTCGTCAAATTCCAGAGGGCTCTGCTCTTGAAGGTTTAGCTTTGGGTATTGTGAACGCTTTCTCCTCTGTTTTAGACTTCTTAAGCGGTGGTGGTTACACCCCTGATGCTCTGGGTGCCCTGACTTCTTTAAGCACAGAGGGCGCGCTTGCATTCAATGCACAGCACCCACAAGGTATTCCTACTAGTGCGTGTGGTGAAGGGGCTTATGTGGTGAACGGTATTCGTTATTACTCTTGGAGTGGTGGCAGCCCGTTAACAAACGTATTAGATATCTCTGATGCGGCAATGGGGTTAACGGCTCTAACATTTGGTTCTGAAAAGAACGATGGCTTAGTAGGTTCATGTGATAGCCACTTAGGTCAAGTAATCCGTGATGATTACCGCATGAATCACTTAGATGAAGTGAACCAGGTATTAGGTTTACATCACTTATTTGAAACCGATCCAATCACGACTTACCGTAATCATGCGAACCGTTTGAAAAACGCTGGCTTGTAATACGTTGACTTAAAAAAAGGCGAAGCATGGCTTCGCCTTTTTTGTGCCTGTCATTTAGAAATTTAACGGTTTTGTATGGTAATGTGTACACTATAGATCAATAAAAATAAGTATAAGAATTCAGTTATGTTAAAAGTTACGCTAGCCCTTTTTGTTATCTTGGTTGCGCTGTTTGCGTTTTTGTCAAAACCCAGTGTCACGATTAATCAATCGAAACACAGTGATGTTGTAGAAGTAGCGACTGATACCGATTTTACCTCTTCTGTTAGTCAATCATCTGATGCTCATAATCAATTGCCCGAATTCTTGCGTAACAGTTCCTTAAAAGGCACATCAATAGATGGACTGTATCCTGTTGATGACGAGGGTAATTTATTACTTAGTGGTTCAATCAAACACCGTTTTGAATATTTTTTATCAACCATGGGGGAATTTTCGTTAGAACAAGTTCAGCAGATGATTCGTGATGATATTGAATTGAATTTGCAAGAACCTGCGCGCTCACAGGCACTCAAATTATTTGAAGACTATGTTGGTTATAAATATGCATTAGCCGATCTTGAGCAGTCGCTACAGGCCCCGCAAGAATATGAAATAAATGATATTGAGCGCATGCGCCTACAGCTTCAACAATTAAGAGATAAGCGCCGTGAGTATTTTAGCCAAGAAGCGGTGGACGCATTTTTTGGTTTTGATGAATTATACGATGACTTCATGTTGAACCGCTTAGAAATTCAAGCCAGCTCTCAATTAACCCCTGATGAAAAAGCCCAACAAATTGCTTCTTTAGAACAAAATTTACCGGATCAAGTTCGTAGTATGCGCGATGATACACAAAGAGTGAGTCAAGTATTTGAAATCACGCAAGGTATGCGAGAAGCAGGAGCCAGTGAGGAAGAAATATTTGAACGTAATACCCAAGAGTTCGGACAAGAAGCTGCAGAGCGTTTAAAAGCGCTGGATACAAAAAGGCAGGCATTTCAGCAAAAAGTCGATGAATACTTAACGAATAAACAATCCATAGTAAACAATGAAAATTTAAGTGCGGCCGATAAACAAGATAAGTTAGAAGAGCTCATTTCATCATTTGATGATAGTGAGCGTCGACGTTTAAACGCTTATGAATTAATGCAAAAAGAAAACGTCGAAGCACAAACACAGAGCCAATAATTAAAGCTGTGCGTCACGTAAGATTGTTTTTAACGGATCATAAAGTGCTGGGGCTGCAATAAGTAGATTTTCACTGTGTAACTCATGAGTGATGCCTTCATCAGGCTCAATGAAATAACCACAGCGTGCGCCTGCTTCTTTTGCAATTAACCAACCCGCGGCGCAATCCCATGGGCTGACGCTTTCATAATAAGCATCTAAGCGCCCAAGGGCGACCCAGCAAATATCCAATGCAGCACTCCCCAGACGACGAACATCGGCACACTGTTCAAGAACTTTATGCAGGCGATGCATCAATTGATTAAGTTGCTTACTCTTATTGTACGGGAAGCCAGTCGCTATGATTGCTCGATTGAGTTCACTTGTAGCACTACAGCGAATAGGTTGATCATTTAACCAAGCACCTTTTTGGCGTATAGCACTGAATACCTCTGATAAAAAAGGGTTGTAAACAACAGCAGCTTGAATTTTACCTTTCACCACATAAGCAATGCTGATCGCAACTTGATGATGGTGGTGCGCATAATTAACCGTACCGTCTATAGGATCAATGACCCAAATCGGTGTGTCTGAATAATGCAGGGCGCTGATATCAGGAGAAGACTCTTCAGCAAGAATCTGGTCATTAGGGAAGTGCTCACGAATGGCATCCGTGATTAATTTATCTGCTGCTATATCGCTACTGGTGACAAGTTCAATACCTTGTTTGTAGTTATGGCTTACTATCGAACTTGCTCGCATTTCTACGATAACGTCACCGGCTTGAGATGCGATATCAACCATAAATTCAAGTATGGATTCTAAGTCGGCCATGCTGCCCTGCCTGATAATTCGTTTATTTATAGTTATATTACGAACATTATATGAAAACTAGATTACTTATTTCGCATATTTTTCTTGTTCGAAGTATAAAGAGGTAAATGTATGGCTGTCGAGGGGCTTATTAAAATAGTAGCCTTGGTAACGATCGCAAGATAGATTTTGCAGTAGGTTTAGCTGGTTCGAATTCTCAATGCCTTCTGCTAAAACAATTAAATTTAAGCTTTTCGACATGGCAATTATTGCTTTTACCATTGAAACATCATCTTTATCATTTTCGATGTTCATAATAAATGCACGATCTATTTTTAATTTATTAATGGGTAAGTAACGTAAATAGCTTAAGCTTGAGTAGCCAGTACCAAAATCGTCAATGGCAAAACCAACGCCTATTTCTTGAATTTTGTTCAATAGCGGCAGAATATAGTCAATATTTTCCATTAATAAGCTTTCTGTTATTTCTAATTCAATGGATGAGCCGGATACATTATACTTTTTGAGTAAACGCTCGATTCTCTTGGGGAACCCTTCTGTGATTTGAATAGCAGAAACATTAATCGACATAATAAATTCGGGGTTGAATTTGAGCCAATGGGTAAGTTGGATAATACTTTCTTCAAGTATCCAATCACCTAAGGTATTAATGAACCCTGTTTCTTCTGCAATGGGGATAAACTCGACAGGAGATATATTGCCTAGCTCAGGATGAAACCAGCGTATTAATGCCTCGCAGCCTAATATTTTGTTACTGCTAATATCAACCTGAGGCTGGAAAAAAAGCTCGAACTGATTGTTATCAAACGCGGGTATGAAGTTATGTTCGATGTTGATTCGATGCTGAACCATGTCTCCCATTTCTTGAGTGAAAAATTTAAATCCATCACCACCGCTTTTTTTAACCTGATACATGGCTGTATCAGCGTAGCGCCAAAGTATGTGACTATGCTCACTATCATTAGGGCATAAACTAATACCGATTGAGCAGCTTGTTCTAAGTTCATAGGAATCTACACGAAATACTTGTCTTAAGTGTCGATTGATATCAGTTGCGAATATTTCAATATCTTTAACTTTCTCTACATTGCGAATAAGTATGACAAATTCATCGCCACCCATTCGTGCTAAGAAGTGCTCTTTTGGTAGGATTTTTTGTAATCGTTGAGCCACTTTCTGAAGCAAGCGATCACCCAGTTGGTGCCCTAAAGAATCATTAATATTTTTGAAACGATCTAGGTCTATGAATAACATGGCAAAATGCTCACCACTTTGTTTGGCATGGGATACAGCTTGCACCAGCTCGTCATTAAATTTAAATCGGTTGTAAAGCTCAGTTAAAGGATCTTGTATGCCTAGATATTCTATTTGCTGACGAACCAGTTCTCGTTCGGTTATATCAAGCATGACTCCTTCAATAAAATATTGATCATGTTCTTTATAACATCTGCCCCGATCCAGTATCCATTTGTGCTCACCGCTTGCAGACTTGATTCGATACACCATTTCAAATGGTTTTAACGAAAAATGTGCGGCTTTACTATTTTGAGCGAAATCATGTTTGTCACTTTCATCAATTAAATCAAACGGTGTGATTTTGTTTTGTAAGAAATAATCGGGTTGATACCCTAGTAGTTGATAGCAGCCAGGGCTTAGATAATCGAGGCTTTTTTGTTGCACATCTAATCGATATAAAATACCGGGTAGGTTGCTGACTAATCGTTTGAATTCATTATCTTGTTTGGTGATGTCATGTTCTAATTTTCTCTGATCAGAGATTGAATGAATTTTTTGTCTATGACTTAGGTAAATAATAAAAGTGACTAACATCAAGCTAAACAGCGACGCAAAAATGAGATATATTTTTTTTTGCAGCCAATATTGAAATAAGGTTTTATTTTCAAGTGTGGAAATTAATATGACTTCATCGTTGTATGGGTAAGCGCATGCTTGGACGGGCTCTTCTAAAAGACTATAGAGTTGTTGCAGGCAAGGTTGACCTAACGCGAATTTTTCTTGAAATTGGGCGACAATATGACCATAAGATAATTGACTTAAATTCGTTAGGCTTGAAGCAAGAACTTGGCCGCTACTACTAATAATAGATAAATGTAAGGCAGGAATGAAGTTTGTTGACAGTTTGTTTATATAGTCATTTTTTACAACTTGACTCTCTTCACTTAGATCAGGCCAATGACGTTCAAACTGTATAAATGCCATTTCGGTTTTTTGCTGCTGCTCATGAAGAATACTGGTGGTTTGAGCGCCGTATGAGCTGAACATCAATACGCTAATGACAATCACCCAAACAATTAACGCTAGGGCGTATAAGCGTGTCCTGCTAGAGATAGTGTTTGTTGTATTCAGCACCATTTTTCCCTAAAGCCCTTTAATTAAGTCAGTATAGACGCTATGAGCTTTTGGGCTAGGTAATAGAGACTGAAATACGGGTTTTGTCTAGGAATTTAGGCCTATTTATTAAGGTTTCATGCCGGTATATAGATTGACGTAACGAAACTCATCGAGCTCATCTAAATCAGGCACAGTGAAAGACTCTTGCCTGCTTACATGATGATACTGCGGGTGGCTAAAATCTTTGATTCGCGAGTCAGCCAATAAAACCTCATTGGCATATTTAAAGAAGGTGTCTAAAAAACTAAGGTTAGCACGGTCATATAAGACATCCGCGGCAATGAGTAAATCGATGTCGTTATCTTTGATTGCGAATAGGTCATCGGATAACTCAATATTAACCCCATTTAACTTGGCGTTTTCAGCACAGCTAATGAGGGCATCAGGGTCAATATCACAAGCGATGGCTTGTTTGGCTCCGGCTTTCATGGCGGCTATTGCTACAACCCCTGAGCCACTGCCGAAATCCAGTATTTTTTTACCTTCTACTAACTCAGGGTGGTCAAGGATATGTTGAGCCAGTACTTGGCCGCTGGCCCAGCAAAAAGCCCAGTATGCGGTGTTGTCCCAAATGCTTCTTATTTCGTCTAAAGTGAAGGCTCGGTTCATGGTGATAGGGTCGACTAAATATAATGATAAGTCAGGGCATTGCGGTAATGCTTGTACACTTACTTGTGCATCGGCGAGCATTTTTTTAATCAATTTGTTAAGCGTGTTCATGGCCCTGTGTTTCCTGAAAGTGTCAATGGCGATAACGATAAAACGTATTGTGGCTAAGAAAATATATCTCTTTGCGGATTAATTAAATCGGCAAAGCGTTCGTCTATAAAGTACAAGATACTATCAACAACAGGCGCAATTTGTTTTTCAATGTAGTGTTCGTAGTCAATTGTAAATGCACTTTCTTGTAAGCACTCAATCGCTACTGGCCCTTGTTTAGAAATAATGTATTCGATCCAGCCACCATTTTCATAGGGGTTATGTAGGTTTGCTCGAGTATAAAGAGCACTGGCTAATTTGGCCGCTTGTATTTGTGGCGGAATGTTTTTCACATAGGTATTCAATGGTTTGCGGATTCGCTTCTTATATACCAGTTGTTGATCGCGTTTTCCTACGTTCAATTCCTCGATAATGCTAAGTAAATAATCCTTGTAAGGCTGGTCGTGAAAGATACGAGAATACAATTCGGTTTGTACTTCTTTAGCTAAGCTTGTCCAGTCACTGCGCACGGCTTCAAGGCCTTTAAAAATTAACTCATCGTGCTGGGTTAAACCGGCATAACGCTTTTTACTGCCTAATTCACTGCCGCGAATAGTGGGCATTAAAAATTTTTGATAATGGTTTTCAAATTCAATTTCAAGCTGGCTAGCTATGTTGTGTTCATGGCGTAATTGCGTATGCCAGTATTCATTAAGTCCTTTTTGTAATTCAGTGCCAATGGTTTGAGCCTGATCCACTGACAATCCAGTGTTAATGCTTTTTGTGCCGGTATGTAGGCTGACAAATACACTGTCAGTGTCACCATAAATCACATCAAACCCTTGCTGTTTGATCCATTGGCCACTGCGTTGAATAATTTCATGGCCTCGCTCAGTGATTGAGCTGGCCAGTCGAGCATCAAAAAAGCGACAGCCATTACTGCCTAAAATGCCATAAAAGCTATTCATAATGATTTTTATCGCTTGGCTGGTGGCCGCATTTTTTTGTTTTTTTGCTTCATCGCGCTCAGCCCATAGCTGGGTGATGATATCCGGCAAAAAATGCTGTTCTCGATGAAAATAAGCATCATGAAAACCTGAGATAGTTTGGCCTTCTTGATTATTTTGTTGCGCGTTTAAACCTTCTATTAATCCCATTGGGTCAATTTTGAAGGTTTGAATAATGCTGGGGTACAAGCTTTTAAAATCCAAAACCAATACATCATTATACAATCCTGGTTTGCTATCCATGACAAAGCCACCAGGGGCTTTGAATTCACCAAAGCCTTCGCCAATGTTAGGCGCGATATAACCCGCGCGATGTAATTTTGGTAAATATAAATATTCAAATGCCGCCACAGAACCGCCCACACGATCAAGTAAATGGCCGGTCAAAAAACTGCGCTGAATTAGGTATTGTAATATCTGGGTGTGCTCAAAAATATCCAATACCAACTGGCAATCATTGGCATTGTATTTGGCAAGGGCTATTTTATCACGCTCAAATAAATCACTGATGGCTTGGCCTCGGTCACTCATGGAGCCTTTATGGCCCTCGAGTTTTTTGCCTGTGCCTAGTAAGGCTTGAGATACAAACTCTAATGAAAAACTTTCAAAGCTGTAAGTGGCATTACGTAATGCATCGATACCATCAACAATCACACGCCCAGCAATGTCGACAAAATTTAAGTTGTTTTGCCCTTGACGAATGTTCACTTCTGTTCCATCACGACACCAATGAAAGGGGATGCCATGTTCTTTATAAACGCGCTGTAAAACATTGAAGTCAAAGTTAATGACATTCCAACCGATGATCACATCAGGGTCTAAGGTTTGAATGTAGGTGTTAGCCGCCACTAATAGCTCGCGTACATTTTTGAATAGTATGAGCCAACCGGGTGTGACATCTTCTTTATGCCCCAACATATACACGCGTTTTTCCGTGCGTTTTTCCCCTTTTCTATCGAGCCATTGGCTAACAAAGCCGATGCTGTAAAGTTTTTCTTTTTGCTCTTTTGTGGGCATGGATGTTTCGATATCCACACTGACGACTTTTAAGTTAGGTTGATACTGGCTGGGTTGTATTTGAGGTTTTACCCAAGTATGAATAGGGCTTTCAGTGCCTTTAAATTCGAGGCTGCCTTGAATAAAGCGTTCCATTAAGAATCGATGGGTGGGGCGGATATCTGCTTCCCATAGTGAGATTGCGTGCTGCTCACAATAGCGGCGCAATTCAACATGCAACTGGTATGTTTGGCAATAAATAGCCGTGATTGGCTCTCCATTAAAGTGTTTTAAGGGGAGTGCTTCAACTCGAATACCTGAAAGTTGAGGCAACAGATGGCTTTGGCTTTGAGCACAGAAACACACACTTTCTTGATTTGGAAACTGTAAATACTGTGGGCCCTGATCGGTACTTAGCCAAAAGCTAAGCACCAGTTGGCCTTGGATGTCTTTCCATTGTTGAGACAGGATAAATCCGTGCACAGTTGACCTTATTTGGTTTTGGGCTTCAATTAGTATAAGCCTCAATGGGAGTAGCGCTATGAAACCGCGGATTTCCCCTGACCCAATGTATCAATTGCTCAGGGATGAAAAAGTCGATGAGTTTAACAAGCTAAAAGCACAAGGAAAGAGCTGTGATCTAACTGGCTGCGATTTTCGTGGTTTAGATTTACGTGACTTGGATGTGAAAGGGTTGGATTTAAGCAATGCCTACTTTCGCGGTACGGATTTGCGCTCATTAGATTTTAGAGGTACTAAGTTAAATGGTGCCAGTTTGGCAGATGCTAAGATTAGCGGTTGTTTTTTCCCTGCTGACATTTCTGCCCAAGAGATCCTCATGTCATTAGAGCAAGGTACTCGCCTGCGCCATCCATCGGCTTGATCTAGCCCAATATAATCTGTGAAGTGTGACTGTTTTTTGCACATATACTAGGAAATAGTAGGTGTTTTGTGGTAAAAATACGCCCCCTGATTATTTTATGGCCAATATTATGTTGTTTCTTGGCAAAGCTCCTAAAGCTACCCATGAATTACTAGAACGTTTGGACTTACTTGGTGAGCGCTTACTAGACGGTTTGAACGTTACTAGCCAGCTTAAAACCTTCACTAATGAAGCTCAGTTGCTTGACTGCTTTGATAAAGAGCAAATCGGTATCGTGCGCGGCGGTCTTGTGATAGTAGTTAATGGCGGCAAAGATGCTATTTGTTTAGAGCCAGGGGATATCATTGGTTTAAGTCGTGTGTTTGGTTTGCCCCATGCTGAATTAAAAGTAGAAGATGAAGCCGAAATAGAACTGATCCAACGAGATGACTTTATGTCATACGTGTATTCTGATGCTCATCGCCAGCATCGCTTTAGTAATTACTTACTAACCATGCTTGCTTTATATCAAGGGTTACTCGCGTATTACCACAGGCATAATCAAGCAACGCCGCCTACAGGCTTTGAACATATCGAGTCTGGAAGTGTGATGATCAAAGAAGGTGATTACGCAGACACGGTTTATCAGCTTATGTCTGGTAGCGCCGATGTAACCGTTAACGGGGTGACTGTTGGGGAGGTATTATCAGGGGAAATATTTGGTGCAATGGCCGCATTCACTGGGGAAAAGCGTAACGCTACCGTCACCGCAAGGGAAGACTGCCAGTTATTGGCGATCCCTAAAGCTCAGTTCGTTGATTTAATTAAGGCCCAGCCTGAGATTGCCATTACCCTGTTAGATAACATGTCTCGTCGTATTAAGTCTTTAAACGAGCAAATTTCAGGTGCCCAGCGACAAACGGCCTGATACGTCAAAAAGCGCCTATTTGAATTTAATTGAGAATAGTTCTTGATAACTTAAATGATAATGACTATTATTAACTCGTTGTCATGACCCGCCCAGTGTTCTTGCCAAGAGAACATTAAGCAGCAAGTTAATCATGGCACTCTCTCTCATCAAGCTAATCACATTGTCGATTTGACAAGGCCGC
>JAGDZK010000060.1:0-9996 GCA_049115935.1 Bermanella sp.
GATGAAGCGTGGCATATTTATCAGCCCGGTGAATGGAGATTATGGCAGCAAGGGGAGGTAGTGGCTGAAGGCAAGCTGAGTTGCCAGTTAAGTAACTTAAGGCAATAGCCCTTGTTGTTGCGCCAACTTAATAATCACAGTGGATTTATCCCACAGGGATATATCCACTCCATCCTTTTTAAAGTCATCACCTATTGCCAGTTGTTTAAGCAATGCCTGCTGTTCGACCCAAATCCAATTGTCACGCTCTGAATATACTAATCCTTGGCAAGCAGAGTTATCCTGTGGCTGATTTATTTGGTCCGCTTCAATAAACGGCACCCGCACCACAAAACTCACATAGTGGTTATTGCGCACATACTCCTGAGAGACCGCTTGAACCTGCCCTAAAAAATGACACGCGGTTTCTTCGTGAAACTCTCGCAGTGCCCCTTGCTCAAGTGTCTCCCCTTCTTCAAGGCCACCACCAAACGCCCCAAAACCCCGATAGGACAATAACCCAGTATGGTCTGCCAATAACAGATAATAACGATCGCCTTTTTGCGCGAAAGCAATCACACCGGCGGCCGTTATTTTATCATCGCCGCAACCCACAAGCGCCAGTATTAGCCCAATCAGAATTAGCTGTTTCATGGTGATTCCCTTTACAAAAAACCATACCTTAATCGGCAAATGTGACACAACGCCTATTGAAATAACAGCGAAGTCGCCTCGCGCTTGCTAGCCTTTGCCCGTATGATGGCCAAGCATTCTAATAGGCCCATACCATGACCTTTGTTTTTGAAGAAATCGACTATCAAGTCACCCCGCGCGGCGCCATTAGTTTGCGAAAGCGCTCAGAACCTCGCCTTGATCACAAAATACTTTATGAAGTAAAAATGAACGACGAGTTCTTAATGTCGAGCCTGTTTGTAGAGGCCGAAGTGGAGCTTTCTAAACTGGGTCTTGCCAAATTTGGCGATGAAAAGATTGATGTGGTGGTCGGCGGACTGGGCCTTGGTTATACCGCCAAAGCAGCATTGGATTTTAAAAACGTCCAATCCCTTTGTGTCGTGGATGTGATGGAACCCGTGATTCGCTGGCACGAGCAAGGCTTGGTGCCATTAGGTGATGAGCTTACAAACGATACTCGCTGTCGTTATGCCCTTGGGGATTTTTTCGAATTCGCCACCGCAGCCAATACCAACTTTGACGGCAGCAAGGTAGGTGACAATTCCAGCGTCAACAAAGTACATGCCGTATTATTAGATATTGACCACACTCCAAGTTATTGGTTAAACCCAGAAAACAGCCGCTTTTATACCAGTGACAGTTTAAACGCCATGAAAGCCAAAATTCACAGTGGCGGCGTATTTGGTTTATGGTCGGACGAAGCGCCGGATGAAACTTTTGTAAATGTACTAAAGGCCGTGTTTCCTAAAGTGGAAACCCACATGGTGTACTTTGATAACCCATACACGGGAGAGCAATCGTCTAACTCTGTGTACATTGCTTACGTGGATTAATCCCCGTAAGTTAGTGGGCGCCAGCCCCACCACTGCTGCCCCAAGATAAAATTTAATTAATCATCAACCTTTAGCCGTCATCCCCGACGCGCGAAGCGCTTTGATCGGGGATCCACTTCTACTTTTGTAAAGAATTTAAGAGTTTCATCGATCACATGAGGGATTGCCCTCGCCTTTTCGTTATTTAAGCTTATTCCCAAATTAATCCAAAAGAAGCCTAAACAGCTTTAGCTTGCACTTTTAAAACACTCGTTATATAACATGCGTTTTAAAATAAACCAACGAGCCATTAACATGACTGGCAGACCAAAAACCTTTGATATGACCAGCCTGCTTGATACCTCTGTCCAGCTATTCTGGCGCCAAGGGTATCAAGGCACATCCATCCGAGACGTGGCTAAAGCCGCTAACCTCACCACAGGCACCTTGTATAACGAGTTTGGCGGTAAAGACGATTTATACGCCGCCACCCTTGAGCGTTATTTTTTGCAGGTCATCAAGCCCCGTGTAGATACGATTTTGTTAGCGGATGAACCTGGGTGTTTAAAAGACCGCACGGATAAAAGCGGTTTTGCTCGCATACACTTTTTTCTCACATCCAGCGTGCATAAGTTGCCATCATCGGTGGCTCATCAAGCCTGTTTATTAATTAACACCACTAACGAGCTAGGCAGCGGCGATACACCTATCCACAAGGTGGTTGATAAAGCCAATCGCTATATTAATCACGCCGTGAAAACCGTGTTGCTTAATGAAAAATCATCACAAGGTGATGTTACACCCGCAAAAATAAAAGGGCTGTTATTACAACTGCACATTTTTATGACGGGCCTGTTAATCACCGCCAAACAAACCAAAGACACAAAAACATTACTGCCAAGTGTGGATGCGTTTGTTGCCCAACTAAAACTGTCTTATTAACTTAAACCAAGAGAATAAAAATAAAATGAATGTTATACGCACCCCAGAAGCACGCTTTAAAAATCTACCCAACTACTCATTCGCATCTAACTATGTTGAAGTCGATGGTATGCGTATGCATTACGTTGATGAAGGGCCAAAAGATGGCAACGTAATTTTAATGCTACACGGTGAGCCAAGCTGGTCGTATTTGTATCGCCACATGATTCCGGTGTGTGTGGCTGCTGGGCATCGTGTGATTGCGCCTGATTTAATTGGTTTTGGTAAATCCGACAAGCCCACCAACATCAATGATTATTCTTACAAAAAACACATGGACTGGATGCAAAGCTTTATTGATCAATTACAGCTAACCAAGATCACGCTTGTATGCCAAGACTGGGGATCATTGATTGGCTTGCGTTTAGCCGCTGAAAACGACAGTCGCTTTAGCGCAATTGTATTAGGTAACGGCATGTTACCCACAGGTGATGCAGGTAAGGTACCCACCGTATTTAAAATTTGGCAAATGTTTGCCCGCTATAGCCCATGGTTTCCCATAGCGCGCATTGTGGAAGCGGGTTCATTTAAAAGTTTTGGCAAAGGCGAGCGCCGTGCATATGATGCACCCTTCCCATCTGCAAAATACAAAGCGGGCTCCCGCGCCTTTCCGCGTTTAGTGCCCACCACCCCAGACAACCCAGCCTCACAAGCGAACCGCGATGCATGGCATATTTTAGAAAAATGGGAAAAGCCATTTTTAACCTTGTTTAGTAATGGCGACCCGATTATGCGCGGCTTTGATAAACAATTTCATGCGCGTGTGCCTGGTTGTAAAAACATGCCCCATAAAACGTTAAAAGGCGGGCATTTTTTACAAGAGGATTCTGGAGCGGAGTTTGCGTTGGCGATTAATGATTTGGTTGCGAATTATCTTTAGTATTTAGCGAGACATAAAAAAACACCAAAGACTCTATGACGTTTTTGGTGTTTTTAAACGAGACTGTAGAAAAATCCACAGCCAATATTAAATTTTAACGACCAAAGCAGGGTGATGCAATCGTCCCTCTGGCTGGCTTTGTTACGAATTGCGATTATTGCAATCCAATTAAAATATAGTTTTTATTACCGATTCTTATACCCTGTTTTCTTTCAATCAATACCGATACAGGATAACTGCTTGGGTACTTTATTTTCCCATTCCATGGTATGGAAATTCGTTCCCCTGACTCCAAATCAACATCGCATAAGAATATTATTCCCGCACCAGTGCCAGTCTTAGTAAAAGTATTATTTTTCGAGCAGTTGATTATTTCACCCTTAAGTATTGTATTTTCAGTATCTATTGAATCTGAAATAACAAATAACATACCTGAAAGAAAGGCAATCAAAAGTATGATTGCTATAGCTAGCGGGTAATGCTCTTTAATATAAAGTTTGGTTAAAGACATTTATTCTTCATAACGCCTTCAATAAGCCGCAAACGAAGTTTTTCGGGCGACTGAAAGAAGCGAATTTAATTGTTTTATTATACGCTAGCAAGAAATGCCTCTGCCAAAGCCACCTGTATTAATATTTATCCCGAAGTAACAAATATGACTTTCATCATCAAGGTTGTAATGACACTGAATATTCCCTAAATATTTAATTAGGTTATTACTTACTTCACAATCATCTCTTTCAGGAGTCTGTTCAATCCCTTCGTACATTTTCTTTCCCGCTTCACCCATTATTCTAAAGCTAATTTCTGAAACTCCGCTCTCAGAGTCAGTAGAAATATAATACTGGCCAGGAAACTCTTTAAAAGGGCCCCCTGCAAATACAGATGAAGAAATGAAAACTAGCAATAGAGTGAATTTATTCATAATTTTAACCGTATAACGCTCATGCTAAGCGGCGCAATTTATTGCCTCCATAGCTTGAACGCATTGTTATGTGTTTAGCCAAAGTAATTAAACCTGAGCACGTCTTTATGCAGGCCATATGACAGACCTACACCAGTTTTATTGTTATTGAAAAATTGAATCCAGCCGTTATTAATTCCATCTTCCCAATCATCTAACTCACCATAGCGATTAAGATATAAGTTGACTTTAAGATTCAACTCGTCTTGAGAATCTCGACCCTCTGGATCGTTATACCAAGTGGCAATAACTACATTCTCTTTCTCATAAAACCCACATTCATAATCAGATACAGAAACTTTATAGAAAGTAGCATCTTCTTCCTCTTCTTTAAGTATTGTCTCGGAAACCCCTTTTAAGATATCTAATGCATTTTCAAGAGGTATGTTGAGGGGGATATGAGGTGTTTTTATTTGCATATTTTATTTACACATAACATTTTAATCATAAGAGCTTGCAAGCTTTGGCTTATCTAATTATGCAGCAAGTAAGCCATGAATAACAACGAATCAGCTAGCAACAACCCAACATCTATAAGAAAACACTCCAATGGCATGTTTAACATTAATAATTATGGGTTACGTTCGTGCCTCGCTAACCCATCCTACTTGTTTGCCAAGTTAGAAGTGGGTAAATAACTCATACCACCTAGGCTGTGCGCGTGAGAGAAAGGATACCCGATCTGCTCCCTTCGACAAGTTCAGGATAGGCTAAGCCTCGCATCAAGTATCACGACATTGAAAACCGCTCAAGGGTTAGCCACACTTCGACAGCTCGTTCCTCGCGCTCAGTGTGAACGGTTATTTTTCACAAAACAAGTTCAGACTTTTTCACCCGCAGGTGCGGGTTCGTACAATTTAAAATTCATTAAAACCCTGTACGAGTCGAGCACTGCTCGCGATACCAATGCTCTCATTATGGTCATACTGAAATGGTGGTGAGTAATTTAGATACTTAACACGACAACTCAAGCGCCCTTTCAAAAACCACAACCCATTCACCCGCGGGTGCGGGTTCCTACAATTTTAATTTTATTAAAACCCTGTACGAGTCGAGCACTGCTCGCGATACCAGCATACTCATTATTGTCATACTGAGATGATTGTGAATAATTTAGATAGTTAACACGATAACTCAAGCACCCTTTCAAAAACCACAACCCATTCACCCGCAGGTGCAGGTTCGTACAATTTTAATTTTACTATAACCCTGTACGAGTCGAGCCCTGCTCGCGATACCAATACACTCATTATTATCATGCTGAAATGATGGTGAATAATTTAGATACTTAAAACAACAATCTAAACACACATAATAAAAACCATTCACCCGCAGGTGCGGGTTCTTACAATTTTAACTTGATTAAAACCCTGTAGGAGTCGAGCCCTGCTCGCGATACCAATACACTCATTATTATCATGCTGAAATGATGGTGAATAATTTAGATACTTAACACGACAACTCAGGCGCCCTTTCAAAAACTACAACCCATTCACCCGCAGGTGCGGGTTCGTACAATTTTACTTTATTAAAACTCTGTAGGAGTCGAGCCCTGCTCGCGATACCAGTGTGCTCATTATTGCCATGGTGAAATGATGGTGAATAATTTAGATACTTAAAATTACAACCCAAAAATCCAAAATATAAACATACCAACGTCGCGCATACCCACAAGGGGCACGCCGAGTCCTCCCATAAGGTAAGCTCTTAGTAGCTACTAAACCGTCAGGCACAAAAAAACCGAAGCCCTTTACGGAACTTCGGTTTTAAATACAGACATAAAGGTTTTAGAAATTAAAAACCCAATACGTCCTGCATGTCATACACGCCATTATCTTGGGCTTTCAACCAAGCGGCGGCGCGTACCGCACCTTTGGCAAAGGTCATGCGCGATTGCGCTTTATGGGTGATTTCAACACGCTCACCTTCGGTGGCGAACATGACGGTGTGATCACCTACTACATCACCACCACGGATGGTCTGAAAACCAATTTCTTTATGTGGGCGCGCGCCGGTTTGACCTTCACGGCCATAGTTGGCCACTTCGTTTAGATCCCAACCCATGGTTTCGGCAACCACTTCACCTAAACGCAATGCGGTACCCGATGGTGCATCCACTTTGTGTTTGTGGTGCATCTCAATCACTTCGATATCGCTTTCATCACCCATCACTTTGGCCGCCATGCGCAGTAAGTTAAGACACAAGGTCACACCCACTGAGTAGTTAGGGGCAAATACGATTTTCATGTCTTTGCCAGCGGCTTGTAATGTGGCCTTTTGCTCATCGGTCAAACCGGTTGTGCCGATGACAATGCCTTTGCCATGGGCTTTACAAAATTCGATATTGGCCATGGTGGCTTCTGGGGAGGTGAAATCAATTAATACATCAAAGTCGTCTTTGGCTTGTTCAAGGCTGCCAACCAAGGCAACGTTTAACTTTTTACCAAGACCTGCCATTTCACCCGCATCAGCACCCAGTAGGCTGTCATCGGGTAAGATGATACCTGCGCCTAATTTTGCGCCTTCGGCTAATTCTGTGGCTTCAATTAAAATGCGGCCCATGCGGCCTGCGGCACCAATGATGGCAATACGAGTAGTCATGGTTTAGACCTTAAAGCGATGTTTCAATATTGGTTGTGGATTGTACATGAATTTACTCAAGTTGGCCCAGACGGCGCCCATAAAAAAAACGCCGCGGATAGCATCCTACGGCGCTTTCAATCAGGCTAACTAGAGGGGACTATTTTAGAGAATCATGCATGATCTTTAATTTATCACCGCGCAAATCCCGTTTATTAGTTTGGTAATACGCCTGTGGTAATTCAGCTAGTTGCTTGGCAAGGGCTGTGGCTTTTTCCATCAACTGGTCTTTTGCCACTAGCTCATCTAAAAATCCGGCCTTCACCGCCCCTTTTGGGTCATATTTTTTAGACTGAATGACTGCCAACGTTTGCTCTGTATTAACGATACTACTCTTGATAAGACTCATTAACACAGGTGTGAATGGCATGCCAATAGCGGTTTCTGGTAGGTTGACCGTATATTCAGAGTCAGAGCCGATTCGATTATCAGACGCCATTAATAAAAACGCGCCCATGCCGATGGCATGACCGTCACACGCTGACACCAATGGTAAGCCAAGGCCATACATGCGTGTAACCAGTACCATACCTTTTTGTAGCATTTCTTCTGCTTGCGCTCCGCCTTTAGCCAACGCTTTTAAATCAAAACCCGCTGAGAACATACCTTCACGACCATAAATAACCACGGCTTTCGCTTCTTGCTCGGCTTTATCCAGGGCCTCATTCATGGCGGAAATAAATTCATGATTGATCGCATTAGCTTTGCCATCATCAAAACAAATTAGAGCAATATCATCTTGTAGTTGGTAATTCATTTCGCTTTCTCTTATTGGTTTATCGTTTATTGCTCAACATCTACTTATTAACAGCGCAGTTAAAGCATCACATCAAAAGAGCAGTGTAGATAGTAAACAAGCTAACTTGAATGACCATTTATAACAAAATACAGGCCGCCTGTTAGTTAATGTTAATGACAGGCGAAAAAAAACCGCACAATGCATTCGCCTAAGCAAATACACTGTACGGTTGTTTGTTACACCTACGATTTACTCGAAGAACGTTTTTACGTTATCAAACCATGTCTTCTTTTTTGGCGAGTGTTTGTCACCACCTTTTAAGCTGGCTTGAAATTCCTTCAAGATTTTCTTTTGGTGTTCGGTCAGTTTCACTGGGGTTTCGACCATTACACGACATAATAAGTCGCCAGTTGCACCACCGCGAACAGGCACCACTCCTTTACCACGTAAACGGAACAGTTTACCGCTTTGAGTTTCCGCAGGAATCTTAAGATTCACGCGGCCATCTAGCGTTGGTACTTCGATCTCACCGCCAAGGGCTGCATCGGCAATGCTAATTGGCACGTCGCAATATAAGTTACGACCATCACGCTCAAAAATAGAGTGCGCTTTAATATGTGTTTCAACATATAGGTCGCCGGCTGGGCCGCCGCGCGTTCCCGCTTCACCTTCACCACTTAAACGAATACGATCGCCGTTATCAACACCGGCTGGTACCTTAACGTTTAGAGTTTTGGTTTCTTCTTTAACACCTTGACCATGACAAGAACCACATGGGTCTTTAATGATGGTGCCTTGACCACGACAGGTCGGACACGCTTGCTGCACAGAGAAAAAACCCTGCTGCATACGTACTTGGCCTTGACCATGACAGGTATTACAAGTGATCGGCGTTGAGCCATCTTTAGCACCAGAACCGTCGCAGGTATCGCAGTTAACTAAAGTAGGCACTCGAATTTTCACTTCAGCACCTTTTACAGCTTGCTCAAGTGTTAGTTCAAGATTGTATTTTAAATCGCTGCCACGTTGCGGGCCATTACGACCGCCACGACCACCGCCGCCGCCACCAAAAATATCACCGAACACATCACCAAAGATGTCGCTGAAGTTGCCATTGCCGCCGCCAAAGCCGCCTTGACCAGCAGAACCATCAACACCTGCGTGACCATACTGGTCGTAGGCGCCGCGTTTTTGTTCGTCGCTTAATATTTCGTAAGCTTCGGTGGCTTCTTTAAATTTTGCATCGGCGTCTTTATCATCTGGGTTTCTATCCGGATGATATTTCATGGCGAGTTTACGGTACGCACGCTTAACTTCTTTTGCGTCCGCGCCTTTATCGACACCGAGTATTTCGTAAAAATCACGTTTTGACATAATTTATCCGTAAGATGTGTGACGCAAGACGGGAGATGGAGCTGCGTTACCACATCTCACATCTCCCGTTTCACATCCAACGTTAGTTATTTGTTGTCTTTTACTTCTTCAAACTCAGCATCAACAACATCATCGTCTTTACCGTTTTGCTCTTGCTCACCGGCTTCACCTGCTTGTTGTGCAGCAGCTTGTTCGGCATACATTTTTTGAGCAAGACCTGAAGACGCTTCAGTTAGCTTAGTCGTTGCTGCTTCGATAGCGTCTTTGTCGTCACCCTTAAGAGCTTCTTCAACTTCAGCGATAGCCGCTTCGATTGCAGTTTTCTCTTCTTCAGTGGCTTTGTCGCCCGCTTCTTCTAGAGTTTTCTTAGTTGCGTGCACCATGCCATCGGCAGTGTTACGAACTTGAATCATTTCTTCGAACTTTTTATCCGCTTCAGCATTGGCTTCTGCGTCTTTAACCATTTGTTCGATCTCATCATCGCTTAAACCAGAAGAGGCTTTGATCACGATAGACTGTTCTTTACCGGTTGCTTTATCTTTCGCGTTTACATTCAAGATACCGTTGGCATCAATATCAAACGTTACTTCGATTTGTGGCATACCGCGTGGTGCAGCTGGGATATCAGATAAGTCAAAACGACCTAGTGATTTATTTTGTGCTGCTTGCTTACGTTCACCCTGAACCACGTGAATGGTTACCGCAGACTGGTTGTCGTCAGCGGTTGAGAACACTTGTGATTTCTTAGTAGGAATCGTGGTGTTTTTCTCAATTAGCGCTGTAGCCACACCGCCCATTGTTTCGATACCTAGCGTTAGAGGCGTTACGTCTAGAAGAAGAACGTCTTTAACATCACCAGACAGTACTGCGCCTTGAAGTGCTGCACCCATGGCAACCGCTTCATCTGGGTTAACGTCTTTACGTGGCTCTTTAC
>JAGDZK010000061.1:0-17599 GCA_049115935.1 Bermanella sp.
GACTGGCCATTTCTTTTCTGCACTCTAACTAAGTTAGCGCAGTGCTTCTCTCGAAGCGAGGCGCGTATTCTACAGAACCGCCCTCCTGTGTCAACATTTTTTTGAGTTTTTTAAATCTTAAAAAGCTTTTCAAAAATGTTTCGCCTCAGGCTTTTCCCTCGAAGCGGACGCGCATTTTACAGTGTTTCGATTAGCTGTCAACACTTTGTTTTTACTTAATTTTTTATCATTTTACTGACTAAAAACTAAGCATCCTTTTTGGGGTTTTCTTTTTCTTAATTTAGATAAAGAAAACGCGCTTCCCGTTGAAGGAGGCGCGCATTATAGGGAGATTATCCGAGGCGTCAACAGCTGAGTTGAAATTACTTCAATTCAAATAGATGGTGTTTCTTTTTACCCAGTTTAGTGATGAAAAAACGACCAAATAGCGCATTTTCTTTGCTATAGATGTCTTCAGCCGCCATTAGTGCATCCATTCCATATGCAGTGCCGTTCACAATCACAGCATTACGACCTAGTGCATCTTTGATTTGCTTTCCTTGTCCAAGACCTGCATCTGATAACAACTGAGTTAATGGCACACCTTTAAGATCCGATGCTTGAATATCACCCGATGGAAGGCCATCTAACTTGATTTGCTCCAAGTCTTGTTCACTTAGTGTTGTGGCGTCACCCGAAAACAAGGCTTCAGTAATACGCTGAGCAGCAGCCAAGCCTTCTTCACCATGAAGGAGCTTGGTCACTTCTGCTGCTAATATAGGCTGCGCAGTTTTGCGACCCTGAATTTGAGCATCTGTTGCTTCTATTTGATCAATTTCTTCTACAGACAAGAAGGTGAAGTATTTAAGGAATTTATAAGCATCTGCATCTGCTGTGTTCAACCAAAATTGATAGAAGGCATATGGAGACGTTTTCTTTGCATCTAACCAAATTGTGCCGCTTTCGGTCTTACCAAATTTGGTGCCATCAGACTTGGTCACTAGAGGAAGCGTTAAGCCAAATACCTGATTGCCGTTCATGCGACGGGTTAGCTCTGTCCCACCTGTGATGTTACCCCACTGGTCGGAGCCACCGATTTGTAGGATGCAGTTTTCGATTTCATTAAGTTTGGCGAAATCGTAGCTTTGCAAAATCATATAGGTGAATTCTGTAAAACTAATGCCTGCACCGTCACGGTCTAAACGTTGTTTTACGGATTCTTTTTGAATCATCTGGTTAACAGAGAAGTACTTACCTACATCACGCAGGAAGTCGAGCATTGTAAACTCACCCACCCAATCAAGGTTATTAACAACCTTTGCGCTACTTTCGCCTGCATCAAACTCAATAAAACGACTAACCTGGGCCTTTAATTTTTCTACCCACTGCCCCACTACTTCAGGGCCGTTCAATTTACGTTCGGCTGCTTTGAAACTTGGGTCGCCAATCAAACCTGTAGCACCACCAACCAACGCTAGTGGTTTGTGACCTGCCATTTGGAAACGCTTTAAAACTAATAGCGGAACAAGGGAGCCTATATGCAAACTATCCGCAGTTGGGTCAAAACCACAATACAAGGTCTGACAGCCTGCTTCTAAACGTTCGACCAATTCGGCCTCACCAGTACAATCGTTATATAGGCCTCTGGCCTTTAGGTCTTCTATTAATGCGGCTGTCATGTAGCTTACCCAGTAGTGCTCATATCTGAATGAAGCTGGGAAATTAACGGATTTGAGAAGTTTTGCAAGTTGTTGCCGCAATTTAGCTGCCAACTGGCTCCGAAAGCTGTCAAACGGGTCTACAATTTCAAATAGGGAATGTTATGCTTGGCCCACTCGATGTACAGGCAATACTATGATTAACAAGGATTTATCCACCGCTGAACTACTGCCTAAGCGCCATTGGATTGCGCTTGGGTTAACCTGTTTATTTGTGGTGGCGCTACTTATTTTAATTCCAGTCAAACAAGAACTGGAAAGACGCACGTTTGCTTACCAACTCCCTCTCCCTAATGCGGAACCTTCAACCGACGAAGCAGAGAAAACACAGGGCTATAACTGGACCATGCAGTCTATCAAGCCTGGGGATACGCTTGCTCAGCTATTCAACAATGAAGGTTTGTCGGCGCAATTGCTTTATCAACTTACTCAGACAGAACATGGCAATAGCCTTGATCGATTACACCCAGGTGACAAGGTTGGCTTCCACTTAGAAGACAGCAACCTACACAGCTTCCGTTTAGAAAAATCCCTCTTTGAAAGTTATGTATTTACTCGTACTGAAAACGGATTCGACAGTAAACAAGTCATGTTAGAGCCAGAGGTAGTTGAGACTTTTGCTCAAGGAACCATTGATAGCTCACTGTTTGAAACAGGGGTTAACGCCGGCATGAGCAATAATATCATCATGCAGCTGGCTACGATTTTTGGCTGGGACGTGGATTTTGCATTAGACATCCGCCAAGGGGATAACTTCAGCCTTATTTACCAAGAAAAGTATCTTGATGGTAAGAAGGTCGGTGATGGCGATATCTTAGTGGCTCGTTTTGAGAATCAGGGTAAGGCTTACACCGCTGTTCGTTACGATGATAGCAAGGGCTATGTTCAGTACTTCACACCCACAGGCTTAAGTATGCGTAAAGCTTTTTTGCGCACACCTGTGGACTTCACACGTATTAGCTCGCGCTTCAATTTAAAACGTAAACACCCAATATTACATAGAATTCGCGCCCACAGAGGTGTGGACTATGCGGCTCGACGTGGTACACCGATTCGAGCGGCTGGGGATGGTAAGGTTATTTTTGCTGGCAATAAGGGTGGTTATGGGCGCGTGTTGATATTGCAACACGGCACCAGTTACACCACTTTATATGCTCACTTACAATCTTTCGGTCGAGGGGTACGCGTTGGTAAGCGCGTGAAACAAGGCCAAACCGTGGCGTATGTTGGCAGCTCTGGCTTAGCGTCTGGGCCGCATTTACATTATGAGTTTCGTGTAAACGGCGTGCATCGTGATCCTTTGCGTGTTCGTCTTCCTCATGCCAAGCCTATTGACCCTAATGAGAAAGAGCACTTTTTACACTATGCTCAAATCATGGTTATGCGTCTAGAAAGCCATTTGTATGGTGATTACTTTGCCTCCCGTTGATACTGATTATTATATTGGACAAATGTCAGGCACCAGCCTTGATGGGGTCGACACGGTTATTATTGCAATAACCTCTGATAATCAAATTGAACTGACGGGCTCTATTCATCACGAATTCCCTGCTGCATTAAAAGAGCAGGTAACGGCCCTTTGCCAAGGCACCCAAGATGAACTGGATCTTGCGGCAAAAGTAAGCAATCAACTTAGCAAGCTATATGCTAAAGGCGTACAAGAAGTACTCAGCAACACTGGCATCAACGCCGGCGAGATTAAAGCCATAGGTTGCCACGGGCAAACAGTTCGACACATGCCACCACACTATACCGTGCAACTTGTTAATGGTGCGTTACTGGCTGAGCTTACTCATATTGATGTGGTATGCGATTTTCGCTCTAGAGATATGGCCGCTGGCGGTCAAGGGGCGCCTCTTGTGCCAGCTTTTCATCAGCAAGTGTTTCAGCAAAGTGGCAAAGATACGGTTGTGGTCAATGTCGGAGGTATGGCAAATATTACGTTCTTGCCTGCTAATGGTGATATTGGCGGCTTTGATACCGGGCCAGGTAACATCTTAATGGACGCTTGGTGTACAAAACACAATAAAGGCGCGTTTGATGACAACGGTCAGTGGGCTCATAGTGGTAAAATAAACGAGCAACTGTTAGCCCAGTTGTTAGATGACCCTTATTTTAAGATGCCAGCGCCTAAAAGTACGGGGCGTGAGCACTTTAATTTACAGTGGCTCATCCAATTTCCCATTCAAGATATCCAAGCTGCCGATGTACAAGCGACGCTACTGCAACTGACAGCTGCAAGTATTGTTAAAGAAATTAAGCAACTGACCAAATCTGCGGATGTGGTGATATGCGGTGGTGGCGCCTTTAACGGCCAACTCCTAAAAGCATTAAGCCAAATATTGGGCTCAAACTTTCATGTGTGTCGCAGTGTGAAAATGGGCATCGATCCGCAGTGGGTTGAAGCCATGGCATTTGCATGGCTTGGCCAACAGAATTTATTACGCTTTGCGGGAAATGTGAGTGCGGTGACAGGAGCAAAAGGGCCAAGAATATTGGGCGCGCTTTATCCTGCTTAACATATCAAAGAGATTTAAAACCTTTGATAACCCGCTTTAAGTAAGCGTTTTTCTTCACCTGGGCCAAACGGCACGGTGTCGATAAAAGGGGGTAACTGCTCTCTGCGTACTTGGTTCATGCCCATCCATGTTTCACAAATCTTGATATCAACCACATTAAAAGCATCTAAGCGCGCGGCCTTATCCACCAGCGCGCGATACATAGAATAATTTTGCTTAACAAATGCATTGGCTTCATTGCCATGCAAGACAATGGCTATAGGTTGATTTGGGTATTCGCTGCGACCATTAGCCCAAGTTTCTGCTTGATCAAGAATACTGGCGAGTTCTTCTGGGGTGTGAGCATGAAGCTGGGCAAGATGAGGATTAGATTCAGCCCAAGTAAATGAGCTGAATACTAAGCACCATAGCAGGATTAACCTGCTAAATAGTGAACGATGAACCACAACCACAGGTTGCAGAAGCTTGCGGGTTAGTGACCACAAAGCGAGATCCCTCCAGGCTTTCTTTATAATCAAGACTGGCCCCATCTAGATAAGGGTAGCTCAGTGAATCAACTAAGACCTTCACGCCTTCTTGTTCAACCTCGGCATCATCTTCTGCCACTTCGGTATCGAACGTGAAGCCGTATTGAAACCCAGAACAGCCACCACCAGTGACAAAAACCCTTAGACAAAGGCTATCGTCGCCTTCGTCTTCAATAAGAGTCTGCACTTTATTAACAGCGGCAGGGGTTAAAGATAGAACGTTCATACTGCAAAACCTTCGGTGTATAACAAGGGCATTATGTGATTAACCGAGTATTTTAGTCAACTTTAGTTTCAGGGGCTAAATCCACAACCGGCTCTTTTTGCTTACGACCTTTTGCGTTTTTGTCCGTCGCTTGATGGATCAGGCTACCGTTTACTTGGGCGCCCATAACCATCTCCATCATGCTGTAATGCACATCGCCATTCACCACGGCTTTTTTAGCCAGTTCAATGTGTTGACCTGAGTAAACATTGCCCACAACGGTGCCGTTAATAATGATGTTTGGTACGCGGATTTCACCTTCAACCACACCGGTTTCACTAATGCGAACGACAGCGCCACTTTGCTCGTCTGCAATTAAATTACCTTTTATACGGCCATCTACGTGTAAACCACCACTGAAGTGTAAATCACCAATGAATTCAGATTTATTTGAAATTAGTGTGTCGTAGTGACCTGGATTTTTACTTTTACTACCCAACATTTTTACTCCTTTCCTGGCCACGGGAATGTTTGTTCAACCCGGTTGGCCTTTGAACCATTTGTTTGTAATACCACTTCAACGGACTCGGCAATAAAGCCTTCTGGTAATACCAAGTCCCCTACAATTTCTTGGAAGTAACGAAAACGGTATTTAATGCCATAATCTTGTACATCTTCAGATACATCACGTAAGCCGTAAACCACCTGCTTACCATCTAATACACCTGTTATGTTTACAGCTGCCAAACCACTCACAAAACGCTGATTGGTCCCCACTTGAGTCACAACTACTTTATAACGGTAACGACGTTGCTCAAGAGTGGGTTCAATATCCACTTTTTGGATACGCAGGTCTTGTCTAGTTGTTGATGGCGCCATTATACCCTTATAAAACGCCACTTCTTCTTGCAACGTCGCAATTTGGGTTCTTAAGTCAACTAAGTTTTGACGCAAGCCTTCTGTTGAACGGCGGTCCACTTCGCCGCCCTTCTCTAGCATGATCACGCGCTGACTATAAGACGACATTTCATCACGCGCCATTTGCAGCTCTTCTTTTAACTGATCGCGTTCAGCAATCGCCTGCGACTGAATCTGGGCAGCTTCAAAACGGCCATATAAATAACCAGCGCCACCAAGCGCCGCAATTAATATCAACACAAACAGGCGTTTAAAAAAGCGCGTCCAAGGGTCGTAGCTAACTACCACCAAATGCTCTTGTTTGCTGCCTTTAACCACTGTCATTGCATGCAATCCTTATTATCTTTTTTTATTACTCGTACTATGGAAGCATAGCTGGCTGAGTCATGCCTGCACGCTCTTCAAAACCAAACATAATATTCATGTTTTGTACGGCTTGCCCAGCTGCGCCTTTCACCAAATTATCTATCACTGACAGGATAATCACAGTATCGCCGCCTTGCTGGCGATGAACTGCAATTTGATTGTAGTTACTGCCTTTAACATTACGTGTTGCAGGGTGAGAGCCAGCTGGTAATACATCCACAAACGGCTCATTGGCATAACGCTGTTCAAATAGTTTTTGTAAATCAATGCTGGTATCTTTTAATTTTGCGTACAGGGTAGCATGAATACCACGAATCATTGGTGTTAAGTGTGGCACAAAAGTGAGCCCTACTTCGTTGTTGTTGTTTGCGATTTGTAAACCTTGTTTGATTTCTGGTAAATGTCTGTGCCCAGGAACACCATAAGCACTGAAACTTTCGCTGGCCTCACATAACAATCCACCAATTTTAGCCTGACGACCTGCACCACTTACACCTGATTTGCAGTCTGCAATAATGCCTTCCACTTCAATTAAGCCTTGCTCAATTAAAGGCAATAAACCTAATTGCGCCGCTGTTGGGTAGCAACCTGGGTTGGCAATAACCTGTGCTTGTTGAATGGCCTCACGATTCACTTCAGGTAAGCCATAAACCGCTTGCTCAACAATTTCAGGGCAAGTGTGCTCAAGGCCATACCATTTTGACCATTCCACCACGTCTTTGATTCTAAAGTCAGCACCTAGATCTATGATTTTTACACCGGCTTTGACTAATTCTGGGGCCATTTCCATGGCCACACCGTGAGGTGTCGCAAAAAAGACCAAATCACACTCACACAGAGTTTTAACATCCGGTACACTGAAGGTGATATTTGTGAATGGGCGAAGGTTTGGGAACATATCAGATACGGGTGTGCCGTCTTCACCGCGTGATGTGACTACTTTCAAATTTACTTGTGGGTGCTGCACAAGAATGCGAAGTAATTCAACGCCGGTATATCCGGTACCACCAACAAGTCCCACATTAATCACAATATCACCTTCTTTATAGATTAATTTCGAAGGGCCTTATAATAGCGCCTTCCATAAAAAGTGATAGAGTAATTAATGGCATCTTTCATTCGCCGCTTAAGAATTTCACTCGCCCAAGGGGATGCGCTGCCACAGCTTGCGTTACTCGGTGTATTAGCTGGACTTATTACCAGTGGTACCATCTTATTATTTCGCTTTGCCATCGAAGGGCCATTAATCGCTTATCTTGAAAATGGCGACAACGAAAATTTTGAAGCCCTCACCCCTTGGATTCGTTTTTTTCTACCGCTAAGTGGCGCCATGTTAATTGCCGTTATATTTTCTCGCCTAAGCGCACAAAGTCGTATGATAGGTATAAGCCATGTGCTCGAACGGCTCAAACATCACCAAGGACATATGCCCTTTAGTAACTTTTTTGCACAATTTTTTGCTGGAATTATTTGTGCATTAAGTGGCCAAAGCGCCGGACGAGAAGGCCCAGCAGTACATCTAGGTGCTGCAAGTGGCAGCATTATGGGGCGTAAGTTTCAATTACCCAGCCGTCATATCCAATTGCTTTTGGCTTCTGGTGTCGCTGCAGCTATTAGCGCATCGTTTAACACACCAATCGCAGGGGTGATTTTTGCCATTGAAGTCATCGTGATGGGCTACAGCTTTGTCAGCTTAATCCCTATTATTTTAGCTTCAGTGGCTGGTGCCCTTTTAACTCGTTTAGTATATGGCGCTGAACCTGCCTTTACCGTTCCGCCATTACAGATGCGCTCACTGTTAGAGTTTCCTTTTTTATTGGTAGAGGGTTTAGTGATGGGGGCACTTGCTGCCCTGCTCATTTGGATTTGTGTCAAAAGCGCGCAAAGAGCACCTAAAAATCTATGGCTTCGCTTTTTAATAATTGGGTTACTCAACGGGTTATTTGCCCTCGCCATTCCAGCCATGATGGGCATCGGTTATGACACGGTAAACCATGCTTTGACCGGACAACTGCCTTGGATGATTTTAATCAGTTTTGCATTGGCTAAATTATGCATTACCGGGCTTAATTTAGGTCTAGGGCAACCAGCTGGTGCAATCGGCCCCATGTTATTTATTGGCGCGTGTGCTGGTGGAGCCATTGGCGAAGTGGGTAATTATTTTGCCCCAGAAATCGCAAGTGCCACTGGTTATTATGCCATGTTAGGCATGGCGGCCATGATGAGTGCTTGTTTACAGGCGCCACTCACGGCACTCATGACTTTATTGGAGCTGACCAATAATCCCAATATTCTGTTACCGGCTATGTTAGTGGTGGTGATTGCCAACTTAACCACCAGCGAAATATTTAAACAAAAAGCACTTTTTCCGCGACTATTGCAATTACGTGGCCTCTCCACCGATACAAGCCCTGTTGAATTAATGCTAAGACAAAACAGTGTGCTGAGTGTGGCCGAGAAAAACATTAAAGTGGTGCCTAAATTTGCATCCATTGAGACATTGCAACTGGCATTAAGTGGTAACCCTATTTGGTTGGTGATACATGGTGAAAAAGGGATTTTAGCGGCCCTTGCTGCATCGGATGTGGCCAACCTATTAATGAATGAAGAAAGCCTCAATGAATGGTTAGAGCAAACTGAGGATGAAGACCCTCTGCTCAATCTAATGGCAATCCCTGGGCAGCGATTAACCTGCCATAGCATTTCTATGCGCGCTAATTTACAAGAAGCGTTAGACATTATGATTGATGAAAAAGTGGAATGCCTCACCATCCACTATGGTAAAGAAGTGAATACCGCCTCTGTCATGGGCATCATCGAACATGATAAAATCCACAACTACTATCGATATGTACACTAACTACATTTAAGGAAGCATATGCTTTGGCTTAAAGCGTTTCACATTATTGCAGTGGTCTGCTGGTTTGCTGCGCTGTTTTATTTGCCTCGATTATTTGTTTATCACGCCATGAGTGAAGACGAGACCAGTAAAGAGCGCTTTAAAGTTATGGAGCGCAAACTGTATCGTGGCATCATGACCCCTTCAATGATTGCCGTCGTCATTTTAGGCGGCTGGCTACTGACACTTAACCCTAGTTATTATTTTAGCCAAGGCTGGATTCATGCCAAGTTGACTCTGGTGGTCTTACTGATTGGTTATCATTATTACTGTGGATATTTACTCAAACAGTTTCGTGATGACATCAACACCAAAAGCCATATTTTTTACCGCTTTTTTAACGAAGCACCCGTACTCATTCTAATTGCAGTGGTTATTCTTGCTGTGGTTCGCCCTTTTTAATTTTAAGTAGTAGGTTTTTTTATGGATATTTCACGTTCAGAATCTCTTTTTGCTCAGGCACAAACCCATATTCCTGGCGGCGTTAACTCTCCAGTTCGTGCCTTTAATGGCGTGGGCGGTAGCCCAATCTTTTTCCAAAAGGGCGAAGGCGCGTATTTATTTGATGCCGACGGCAACCGCTACATAGATTTTGTAAACTCTTGGGGCCCGTTAATTTTAGGTCACGGCGCACCACAAGTAATCGAAGCGGTGCAAAAGCAATTAGTTAATGGCTTAAGTTTTGGTGCGCCCACTGAAATTGAAATCGAAATGGCGGATAAGGTTTGTGAAATCTACCCGAGCATGGACATGGTTCGCATGGTATCCAGCGGCACCGAAGCCACCATGAGCGCCATTCGTTTAGCTCGCGGTTACACCGGCCGCGATAAGATGGTGAAATTTGAAGGCTGTTACCATGGTCATGCTGATTCATTATTAGTAAAAGCAGGCTCAGGTTTATTAACCCTTGGTGTGCCAAGTTCACCCGGCGTGCCTAAAGCCGTTGCAGATTTGACTATCACGTTAACCCATAACGATTTAGATAGCGTGCGCGAATGTTTTGCACAAATGGGTAACGAAATTGCCTGTGTGATCGTTGAACCTATCGCTGGCAATATGAATTGTATTCCCCCTGAAGGTGGTTTTTTACAAGGCTTGCGTGAGCTTTGTGATGTACACGGCATCGTACTGATTTTTGATGAAGTGATGTGCGGCTTTCGTGCAGCCAAAGGCGGCGCACAAGAAGTCTATGGCGTAAAACCTGACATGACGACACTGGGTAAAGTGATCGGTGGCGGCATGCCGGTGGGTGCGTTTGGTGGTAAAAAAGAAATCATGAATCATCTTGCACCACTGGGTCCTGTTTACCAAGCAGGTACATTGTCCGGTAACCCAATCGCCATGGCGGCTGGTCTTGCTATGTTAAACGCCATTAGCCAACCAGGTTTTTACGACAACTTAACCAGCAAAACGCAAACCCTTTGTAGTGGTTTAGAAAGCCTTGCGCAAAAACACGGCATTGCATTAAGTACTAACCAAGTAGGCAGTATGTTTGGCTTTTTCTTTAGCGAAGAGAAAAACATTCGCCGCTTTGCTCAAGTGCAAAAGTGCGACCAAGAACGCTTCAAGAAGTTTTATCACGGTATGTTAAACGAAGGGATTTACCTAGCCCCTTCAGCCTATGAAGCGGGCTTTATGTGTGCTGCCATTAATGATGACGACATCCAATTCACATTAACAGCAGCGGATAAAGTATTCGCCACCTTATAAAAAACCATGCGCAAAAACAAACAAGCCCAGATAATTCTGGGCTTTTTTGTGGGTTACTACATATCCATAAGAAGAAATAATGGGTATTCCCATACGTCATAACCGCAATTCAGTACATTACATAGGCAGTTTTTGCCTTAATAATTATCAAATGTTTGATAGTAAACATACATGCTGTATTGTTAAACACTGTGCTTTAAGTGCAATAAAGCGCGAATAGACCCCTGCAAGCTTTTGCTAGGGTCCTAATAAAAAACCGTGAGGAATAAGTATGTTTAAAAAAACATCGTTAGCATTAGCAGTGGCAGGCCTAGCCTTTGCTGGTCAATCAATTGCTGCACCAAGTGTCAATGTATCGGGTTTTGTTGATTTGGGGGTTGAGTATTACAGCGGTGATACAGGCTCTTATATCTTCCCGGGCATGCAAGCACCTCAAGGTAATAGCGATGATCAAAACATTGGTATGATCAACCCTGTTACGTCTCGTTTTATTGTTTCTGGTGATGAGACCCATGCCAATGGCTGGACAACGGGATATCACATTGAGCAAAACGTCAATGTTCTTGATGATGGCGGCGCTTCTTTCCAAACTCGCCAAGGTTATCTTTCTTTATCTAAGGACCAACACAACATTATTATTGGTAGCCAATGGTCACCTTTGTTTGAGTACAGTGCTTGGAATGCCATGAAAACCGAAGGCCATGGTTACGGTGCGTACTATTTCACGACTGAACTGCTACCAGGCTCTTTACAATATGGTTTCCGTAACGACAGCACCATTAACTATACCTATGGTGGCGGTGGTTACAGCACTGACCCAATTACATTTACTGTAGCGGCACATATCGGTGAAGATGATCGTACTTACACCGTTGGTACTGACGAAGTTAAAGCAAATGAATCTGGTATAACTGGCGTAACCGTTGGTGGTGCTGCATCATTTGGCCAAGTAACCGTTAATGCGGCCTACGTTCAATCCATGGTAAGTGAAGCGCCTGGTGCGACATTAGCTGCGCCATCTCTTGCTAGCATCGGTGCAAAATTCCGTGCCAATGATCAGCTTGAAGTGGGCTTCAACTATCATTCTGTAGATAAAGATGATGGTACCGATGACAAGCGTACTTCTATGTCTGTCGGTACTATGTATAACGTTGCAGCTGATCTAAGCATTCACGCTGGTTATGGTTTTGGTGAAGATGACAATGGCTTTGAACTTGAAAGTGATGTCTATGCGCAGGTTATCAAATCTGTTTCAGATACCTTTCATGTTCGTTTAGAACTTGAACAAACAACCACAACGGCTGGTGATGATTCTGTTGTAGCTGTTTTCCTACGCCAGTCTTTCTAATATTTTTTATTAGTTAAAAAAAACCGCGTCTTGTTGTAAACAGGCCGCGGTTTTTTTACATCTGTTGTTAGGGTGAAAATTGGGCAAATTAACAAAGACTCACGTACTTCAATGCGAATCACTTTCTACCCCAAGGCTATACTCATACTTATCCACAGATTCTGGGGATAAGCTATTCAAGTCCATGCCGCTTTTTAAGTGACTCAAACCGACCATCTTGTTTAAACTACTCAATTTTTTCGTCAATCTTGTTGCCTAACCCTGAGTAATTTAGAAAGGTTGCAAGATCATATAAACCAGCACTATTCGAATGTGCACGACCTTGCGCCAGCGTGCTACAAACAACAAACACTAGTAGACAAAAAATCAATCGAATAAAATATAAATGGGGCATATGTTTTTTCCTCTATTATGAGTATAGAAGAAACACACCATTCATCTAAGTTTTGCCCAAACTGTGTGCAGCTGTGGCATCATTCTTTACGTTTAATCATTACAAGAGCTCCATTTATGGCCTCCGATTTAAGCCAAGGCGCCATTTCTACTTGGCTATACCGACTAACAGCGCCCATGGTGTTGGGCATCTTAAGTATTTTTCTATTCAATTTAGTCGATACCTACTTTATTAGTTTACTTGGGACTGAGCCCCTTGCTGCGGTGAGTTTTACCTTTCCTGTCACCATGCTCATCATGAATTTAGCCATTGGTTTAAGCATTGCTACCGGTGCAGTTGTTGCGAGAAGTCTTGGCAGAAAGCAGGTTGATGATGCCCGCAACTGGGTCACCGCCAGCTTATACTTATCATTATTTCTAGGAATCATCCTCGCGATCATTGGTATTGCGACACAAACAATCGTTTTTCGCTGGCTAGGCGCCAGTGAGCAGCTATTAGGGATGATTTCTGATTACATGACATGGTGGTACGCAGGCAGTGTTTTGCTAATCGTACTCATCATCGTTAATGCCAGTATTCGTTCTACAGGTAATACCAAACTGCCCAGTTTAATTATGTTAGGCAGCTCGGTGATCAATGGGATATTAGATCCATTATTGATCTTTGGCTTAGGTCCTTTCCCTGAATTAGGCATCAAAGGCGCAGCTATTGCCACCGCCATAAGTTGGGGAGTTGCATTTATTTTGGTATTTAAACACTTATTAGATAAAGATCTAATTACGCTCAAAATACCTGACGCGATCATTCAGCAATGGCAGCAACTGGCGAAACTGGGTATTCCTGCAGCATTAACCAACATGCTAGGCCCAATTGCTAACGGTATTATGGTGGCTTGGGTGGCACAGTACGGCACCCATGCCGTTGCCGCTTATGGTGTGGGCAGTCGCATAGAACCCCTAGCCATGATTGTGATTATGGCGTTTACCGCCAGCTTGCCGCCATTTGTTGGGCAGAATCATGGGGCAGGAGAAGATACGCGTATTGAACAAGCTTTGATTAAAAGCATGCAATTTTTGTTTGTATGGCAAGTCATCGTATACGGGTTATTGGTCATCTTTGCGCAACCAATTAGTGCTATTTTCAGCTCGGACTTAGCCGTGCAAGCCATCATTCAAACCTTTTTATACATAGTACCGCTCACCTATTTTGCAATGGGCTTTACCTTGGTCACAACGGCCACACTGAACGCGCTGCATAAAACTCAGCTGTCTTTGAGTTTGAACCTACTACGTTTATTTATCATTTATTTACCCTGTGCATGGCTAGGGCAGCACTTTGGCGGGTTAACTGGATTATTTTATGGCTGCGCCGCAGGAAATTTGATTATGGGTATCATTGTATTAACACTATTTATACGAACCAAAAATAATCAAAAAATTCGCCAGCGTCTATTAAGTAGCTAAAAACCCAATATCACTCGCAAGATTTTCTGTTTCACTTCGATACGCTTAAGGCTTGCTTTTAATAAAGCGTGACGCATATTGTTATCTTTAAGCTGAAAGATTGGGCGGCTTTGTAAACCTTGAGTCACAAGATCTTGTACCAAAGGCGTGATCTGAGTCACCGCATCTTGCGATAATTGATCCACTTTTAAGCTCGTGACTTTTGCATTATGTAAATAAAAGGCACCTTCACTTGGCTGATAACTCAAACTGCCTTGAACCGTCACAGAACCTGCCCCATGTAAGCTCCCTAGTGCTGTCACATCCAAAAAGGCCGTGACCTCTATTTGATTTTCTTTATCTAATAAACGCAATTGGCCGTCTGTTAATACCACATTGGCGAACATAGTTTTACGTTCAATTGGCGTTATATCCTGTAAACGTTGCTGTAATTGAGACTCTGTAAATGTCAGGGTCTGCTCAAAACCATAACTATTAAACGATACGCACAACAACAAAAACAAAAGTTTAAACTTCATAAGCACTCCTAGAATGATGTAACAAGACCATTAATTTTCACTAACAAAGTAGGCAAATACTTGCCCTTTAACATTTAAAATAAATAAAAGCGGCAACCCTACACCAATCAATGGCAATAAAAGCCCCATATTAACCTAGTTTTCATTGGCGCATAACTTGCTTTTTAACTGGCAATTAAGACACGATACTCACAACGGAACCGCCATGGAAATCAACACTCCCCTGCCCAGTTTAATTAGCCGTTTATATCAGGATAACAATAACCTAGGCACAAGTTTAAATACTGCCGCAACACCGGACTCTGACACTGATCTGAGTGAAAGCGTTCAAAGTACTAGCCGCGAATTAAGTTTATCCATACGCAGCCAAAAATTAAGCGCCATTAGTAAAGAGTTTTTTAATGGCCCCATAGCTTCAAAAAACATGGCGGCTCTTAGTCAAAGCTTGTATGAAAATGGTTTCATTAGTAGCAGTGAGTTACAAGCAATTGATAACACTAAAACTGAACAAAGTACCATTACCCAGTCAAAGCATTTTATTAATAGCTTTATGTTTGAAGCGAGCAAGCAAGGGGATAGCCAAACACTTTCTATGCTTGAGCCCATCGCTCAAGCCATCGACAATATGGACGCCGTCGGTAGCAACAGGCAGCGTCAAACCGAGATCACGGCCCAAGATAATGCAAACCAAATACTAGAACACCTAAAAACGTTAAATAGTGATGAGGCCCTGATCACAGAATTTGAAAACGTAGTCGATGTTCTCTCGACCTTGGATACCGTCCGACAAAACGACCTGACTAAGCAAGGTATTGCCGAGTATGAGTCCATGCAAAATGAGTATGAATCACTCTTTAAGCCAGCAGAAGATTCATAAGTCCTTTTGAGATTTACGTCTATACTGAAAAGATGTATTTACCCCGTAATCTCAACTTCTGTATAGCGCATGACTGAGCCTAAACAACCACTAGAATTTGCTCCACATATAGCGGCGCGCTCCCCTATGAGACATAAAGTGCTGCAAATTGTTAGCCTGCTTATTATGGTCAGCATTACTTTAATGGGCTTGGGTTATTTACAATCTGAAACACTCAATAGCGTGCGTGCATTTGTTCGTGGCGAAGGTCTATGGGCCAAAGCGCAAAAAGACGCCGTCTTCTATCTTGAGCGCTACGTCCATAATCATGACGATTCGGACTTTAAACATTTCAAGCAAGCCCTCGAAGTTAACCTTGGTGATAAAGAAGCGCGCCTGGCTTTACAAGAAAACCCGCCAAACAGAGAGCGCGCCGAAAAAGGCTTTCTTAAGGGTGATAATCATCCTGATGATGTCGCCAACATGATGGATTTTTTTGTTCGCTTTAAAGACTTCTATTATTTGAGAATTGCGATCGAGATATGGACACAAGGCGACCAGAAAATATACGAGCTAAGCCTGTTAGGGGATAAAATTCACAAGTGTATTGTAAACAACAATAATATTTGCTTAACCCAGCATACCTCTGAATTAGAAAGGTTAAATCTAGAGCTTCATAAGATAGCCACTGATTTTTCATTGATTTTAAGTGATGGTGCACGCTGGGTGAAATCCACTTTTTTAATCGTCAGCTCTATTATAATTAGCCTACAGTTTCTATTTATTTATATTGTCACCAAACGATTTATTTTTGAACTCAATAGAAATGAAGAAGAACTATTGATGAGTGAAAATCGTTTTTTTTCACTCTATCAATCAAACGTAATTGGCATAATGGAATGGAAATTAGACGGTACGATTATCGCAGCTAATGATGCATTTCTAGATATGATCGGTTATTCACAAAATAGCTTAGAGGATGACAAGCTAAACTGGAAAGGTATCACTCCAAAAGAGTTTGAAAAAGCGGACAAGTACTTTATAAAAGAAATCATCAAAAATGGTATGTGCACACCGTTTAAAAAAGAGTTCATTCATAAAGATGGGCATCGCGTGTTTGCCTATTTAGGTGCCACATTATTGTATGGGGAAACCGACAAAGGCATTTGTTTTGTAGTTGATCAAAGTCAACAAAAACTAAGTGAAACTCAACTCAAGCTATCCGCAAAAGTATTTGATGCTAGCAACGATGGCATCATAATTACCGACAAATATAAACATGTATTGGCAGTAAATCCCGCGTATTGTAAAAGCACGGGGGTAGAAAAAGATCAACTCATCGGTCGAACACCTCCTATTCTCGCGTCGCAAAACATACCTGATACGCTATACGATGAAATAACTGAAAGCCTATTACAACACGGTCTCTGGCAGGGAGATGCCTTTGATACAACAGCATCTGGAGAGGTTATTCCGGTGCTGCTTAGTATCAACACGGTAAGAGACAAGCAATACAAAATAAGCCACTATGTAATTAACATCAAAGATGTACGTCAACAAAAAGCGGCTGAGGAGCAATTGAAAAAGCTGGCGCACTTTGATTATCTGACGGGACTAGCAAACCGCAGCTTGTATCAGGACCGCCTCTCTCAAGCGTTAATACGAGCCAAACGACATTCGTCACGATGCGCATTATTATTTTTTGATTTAGATAACTTTAAACCGATTAATGATCAATACGGCCATGAAATCGGCGACTTAGCATTACAAGTTGTCGCCACACGATTAACCCAACAAGTTCGTGATAATGACACTATTGCACGCTTGGGTGGTGATGAATTTGTCATTATCATTGAAGACTTAAATACTAGCGAAGACGCTGCTAACTTGGCACAAAAGATTATTGAATCGCTTTCTAAACCGTTTCAGCTAAAGGATCACACTTTACATCTAGGTTGCAGTGTCGGTATTAGTATTTACCCAGATAACGCAGATGACCATTTATCTCTCACCCGAAATGCTGATATCGCCATGTATGCCGCAAAAGCATCTGGCTCCAATCAATACTATTTCTACAACCCATCATTCAAGTCGTAAACATTGCAGCCAGCGCAATGATGCTTCTTTAAACCCAACCTCTACTCATTACTTTTTAATAGGCGAAAAAAAACCGCTCGGT
>JAGDZK010000062.1:0-39224 GCA_049115935.1 Bermanella sp.
TATTACCTGCTTACCTTTGTAGTCTCAGGTATACGTGTATACGCATTTCTGATCTGGACCACACCGGCACTGCTTACAATATTTAAAGGCTTTGTATTACCTGTTTGTCTTTCTTTAATCTTATAAAGATAGAGCAATTACTTATTTCTCTTCGCATTGGAAGCGGCTCGCAAGCCTGAAATAAGTGGCAGGCATCATACCAGTAAGTGTTTATGAGTCAATGGTTTACGTGCCTATTTTATAGCTTAGTGGGTGTATTAATTTTGGTCGTGGGGCAACCTCACCGTGAGATACAACCTTAAAGCAGGGTAGGAGGGTGCCCCGCGCCCGATAAGAGTGAGAATCCCAATGGTCATGGCTTGGTCACTTAGGTATAATTTGCGGCCATTATTTGTCTTCCTGTGTTGTCCATGAAAACCAGTGATTTTACCTTTGATTTGCCCGATGAGCTGATCGCACGTTATCCACAGGCTGTGCGTTCGAGCAGTCGTCTGCTGTGCCTGCAAGATAGCCTGCTTGCTCATAAGCAATTTACGGATTTGCTTGACCTGGTTGAGCCTGGCGATCTGATGGTATTTAACAATACCCGTGTTATTCCGGCGCGCTTATTTGGTCAAAAAGAAAGTGGCGGCAAGTTAGAGGCGTTAATTGAGCGTGTGACATCCGACACCACAGCGTTAAGCCATATAAAATGCTCCCGTGCGCCAAAAGCCGGTACGGTGATTATTTTAGAGGGCTTAGAGGTTGAGGTAACGGGGCGTCAAGACGCGTTATTCGAGCTGAGCTTTAAGTTAGACGCGGGCACCACACTAGTGGATTGGTTAGAGCAAGTGGGCCATATGCCCTTGCCACCATATATGGAACGCGAAGACGAGTTAAGTGACCGCGAGCGTTACCAAACGGTTTACAACAAAAAGCCCGGTGCTGTGGCGGCACCAACCGCCGGTTTGCATTTTGACGATGCTTTTTTAGCGGCATTAAAACAAAAAGGTGTGAATACCGCATTTGTTACCTTGCATGTGGGTGCAGGTACCTTCCAACCGGTTAAAGTAGATGATGTACACAGCCATAAAATGCACAGTGAATGGTTAGAAGTCAGCCAAGAAACCTGTGATGCCATTGCCCAAACCAAAACAGCGGGCAGGCGAGTAATCGCAGTGGGTACCACCAGTGTGCGCAGTTTAGAAAGCGCCAGTAATACACCCGAGGCCTTAGCCGCAGGTAAGATTTTGCCTTACACAGGTGAGACAGAGATTTTTATTTTCCCAGGCTTCGAATTTAAAACCGTGGATGCTTTGGTAACCAATTTTCACCTGCCTGAGTCCACCTTGATTATGCTGGTCAGTGCCTTTGCTGGCCGTGGGCCAGTATTGAATGCCTATGACGAAGCAGTGAAAAACCAATATCGCTTCTTTAGTTATGGCGATGCCATGTTCTTAACCAAGAACTTGGCGGCAAAAGATTTGTGGGATCAGTAATTCCACTTTAAATAAACCTAGCCCGAGGTGACATAGGGTTTAACTTTCGCACTTTGCGTCTGACGTTTGACGTCTGGCGCCTGACGATTTATAGGAATTGTCATGAGCTTTATGAAATTTGATTTAAAAAAGACCGAAGGCAAGGCCCGCCGTGGCACCTTAAGTTTCCCCCGTGGTGACATTCAAACCCCAGCGTTTATGCCTGTGGGCACCTACGGCAGTGTTAAGGGCATGTTGCCCCGCGATGTAAAAGACACCGGCGCTGAGATCATCTTAGGTAATACCTTTCACCTTTGGCTTCGCCCAGGTATCGACATTGTAAAAAGCGCCGGCAGCCTGCATAACTTTATGCAATGGGACAAGCCCATTCTAACCGACAGCGGCGGCTTCCAAGTATTCAGTCTGGGTAAGATGCGTAAAATCACCGAAAAAGGTGTGACGTTTCGCAGCCCAGTGAATGGCGATAAAGTGGAATTAACTCCTGAAAAGTCCATGGAAATTCAAGCGGCTTTAGGTAGTGATATTGTGATGATCTTTGATGAGTGCACGCCTTACCCAGCTACCCACAAAGAAGCCAAAGACAGCATGGAAATGAGCTTGCGCTGGGCGAAACGCTCAAAAGATGCTCATGGTGATAGTGAGTCTGCTTTGTTTGGTATCATCCAAGGTGGCATGTACGAAGATTTACGTGATGTCAGCCTTGCCGGTTTAACCGATATCGAATTTGACGGTTACGCCATTGGTGGTTTATCCGTGGGCGAGCCTAAAGAAGACATGGTGCGTATCCTTGATCACCTGGCGCACAAAATGCCAGAAAACAAACCACGCTACCTAATGGGCGTGGGCAAGCCAGAAGATTTGGTTGAAGGTGTGCGCCGTGGTGTGGATATGTTTGATTGTGTGATGCCAACCCGTAATGCACGTAACAGCCATTTATTCATCGATACTGGTGTGTTGAAGTTGCGTAATGCCGCAAATAAAACCGATCACGGCCCAATTGATGAAACCTGTGACTGTTATACCTGTCAGAACTTCAGCCGCGCGTATCTGCATCACTTAGATAAGTGTAAAGAGATTCAAGGCAGTACGTTAAACACGATTCATAACCTGCATTTCTATCAGACGGTTATGGCGGGTTTGCGCAAGGCACTTGAAGAAGGTACATTGAGCGACTTTGTTGAAGAGTTCTATGCTAAGCGTGGTAAACCAGTACCGCCATTAGCTGATTAAAAAGCAAACAGAATTATAAAAGTTAAGGGGAATGTGCCCCTTTGCCTTTAAATTGAAAAGATTCGCCCTTATTAAAGGGCATTAGATTTTAATAAAAGCAGTACTCGAAACGAGTAAGGAAAACATCATGTCTAAATTGACTCTACTATTAGCGGCATTTCTACCAGCCGCGGCATTTGCCGAAGGTGCACCAGCGGCAGCGGGCGGCGGTATTGAACAGCTTATCTTCTTGGGCGGTTTCGTATTAATTTTTTACTTCCTACTATGGCGTCCACAATCTAAGCGTGCAAAAGAGCACAAAGCATTGCTAGCGGCCCTAGAAAAGGGTTCTGAGGTGGTAACATCTGGCGGCATCCTTGGTCGTGTAACCAAAGTGACTGATGATTTTGCTATCTTAAAAGTTGCTGAAGGCGTTGAACTACCGGTTCAAAAGCAAGCGGTTGCTGCTGTATTACCAAAAGGCACGATCAAGTCTGTTAACGAATAATCTGATTATTCGCACGGTCTATCATCCCCGCCAAGTTGCGGGGATGTGTGCATTAAGAGCCATACAAAAATTTAAAACAATAAATGTCATTTGATCCACTCACTATTGAGGCAGGGTCAGTCAGGAATCGACTTATGCTCAATAAGTACCCCTTGTGGAAATATCTTCTCATCGTCATGGTTTGTGCCTTAGGGGTTATTTATTCCCTGCCAAACTTATATCCACCCGATGCAGCTGTACAAATAACACCCGCCAAGAGTGGTGATGCAGTTGATGAATACACCTTAAACAAGGCTTTATCGGCACTTGATGATGCTGGTGTTGCATATTTTGGTGAAGAGCTGCAAGAAAGCAAAACGGCCCTTATTCGTATTGAAGATCCTGATTTACAACTACAAGCCAAAGGCCTGATTCAGCGTGAATTGGGTGACAACTTTATTGTGGCCCTTAACTTAGCGCCAACCACGCCACAATGGTTAATGGACATGGGTGCAGGCCCAATGACATTAGGCCTAGATTTAAGTGGCGGTGTGCACTTCTTAATGGAAGTGGACATGGAAGAATTCTTAAATCAGCGTGTCACCGGTTATCGCGATATGTTAAAGCGCAATTTCCGTGAACAAAAACTGCGTTACAAGCGTGTTGTTGCTGCAGATGAGCACCGCATTGATGTGAAATTCAGCAAAGAAGAAGTACGTGATGACGCCGAAAACTTTGTGCGTCGTGAATACCCAGAATTCCTAACAGAAACTATAGATAAAGAAGATGGCTTTTGGTTAGAACTACAATTAACCGCTGCCAAAATAAAAGAATTTGAAGATTACGCCCTGAAGCAAAACTTAACCACCATACGTAATCGTGTGAATGAGTTAGGTGTGGCAGAGCCATTAGTTCAGCGCCAAGGTCGTAACCGCATCGTAATCGAATTACCAGGTGTGCAAGATACTGCTGCTGCGAAAAAAACCTTGGGTAAAGCCGCTAACCTTGAGTTTCGTTTAGAAGCCCTTTCAAGTGCTAGCCGTTTTAGCACGGAAGAATACACCTTTAAAGACCCTAGTCGTGGTCGTAATGCTCGTTTAGAAAAAGCCATCATTGTAACCGGTGATAATGTTGCGGATGCGAAACCAAGCTTTGATCAAAATGGTCAGCCAATGGTTGAAATTACCCTAGACGGCACCGGCGGCGCCATGATGGGTCAAGTGACTAAAAAATCATTAAAGCGTCGCATGGCCGTATTGTTTGTTGAACACAAAGTACGTACCCGTTATGAAAACCAAGACGGCGAAGAAGTGGCGGTTGAAGACAAATACGTTGAGAAGAAAATTATATCACTTGCCACCATTCAAGGCGTTTTTGGTAGCAAATTTCAGGTAACCGGTTTAGAAGGCCCAGAAGCTTCTGAACTTGCGTTATTACTTCGTGCAGGTGCACTTGCTGCGCCGATGTATTTTGTTGAAGAGCGCACAGTAGGCCCAAGCTTAGGTAAAGAAAATATTCAACTAGGTGTCAGCAGTGTACAAATTGGTCTGGCCATGGTGCTGATCTTTATGTTGGTTTATTACCGTGTGTTTGGTGTGGTTGCCAACATCGCATTGGCATTTAACTTAACTATGTTGCTGGCAGTTATGTCGGTGATTGGTGCCACGTTAACCTTGCCTGGTATTGCCGGTATCGTATTAACCGTTGGTATGGCGGTGGATGCAAACGTGCTCATATTTGCGCGTATACGCGAAGAATTAAAAGCGGGCTTGAATCCTCAGCAAGCCATTCATAGTGGTTACGATAAAGCGTTTTTAACCATTTTAGATGCCAACATAACCACATTAATTGTTGCTGTTATCTTATTTGCAGTGGGCACTGGACCTGTTAAAGGTTTTGCTGTGACACTAAGCATCGGTATTATCACCTCAATGTTTACGGCCATCGTTTTAACCCGTGCCATGATCAATATGATTTATGGTGGTCGTCGTGTTGAAAAATTATCTATTGGGGGCGTTTAACCATGAGTGAAATTAAAGATATGAACTTCATGGGTGTGCGCAAAGTTGCTGCGGCCCTATCTATTGCCTTAATTTTGATTTCAATCGGCTCGCTGATTTTCCAAGGTTTAAAATTAGGCTTAGATTTTACCGGCGGCACCTTAATTGAAGTGGCCTATGAAACCAATGCCAATGTAAATGAGATTCGTAAAGCGCTAGAAGTAAATGGCTACGAAGATGTCACTGTACAACACTTTGGTAGCGAAGAAGACGTACTGGTACGCATGAAAGAAGCGTACCGTGCAAACTTGGGTGATGAAGTACTGCTTGTATTGCAAAATGCATCTGAAGAAGAAGTGGTTTTGCGTCGAGCTGAATTTGTAGGCTCCCAAGTCGGTGAAGAATTACGCGACGAAGGCGGCTTGGCACTATTGTTAGCCCTTGCAGTTGTGATGATTTACGTAGCCGCGCGTTTCCAGTTTAAGTTTTCAGTGGGTGCTGTGGTTGCGTTAATGCACGACGTGATCATTATTCTAGGTTTCTTCAGTTTGATGCAAATCGAGTTTGATTTAACTGTATTAGCGGCATTGCTTGCTGTAATCGGTTATTCACTTAACGATACCATTGTTGTGGCGGACCGGATTCGTGAAAACTTCCGTATCATCCGTCAAATGCAACCAATTGATGTGATTAACCGCTCGTTAACACAAACCCTTGGCCGTACCTTGGTAACGTCATTAACCACGTTATTAGTATTACTGGCATTGTTATGGGTAGGCGGTGAACTGATTCATAACTTCGCACTAGCCTTAACCATTGGTGTGGTTGTGGGTACGTATTCTTCGATTTATGTGTCAGCAAATATTTTACTGTTCATGGAAATCAGCCGTGAAGATTTATTGCCACCAGAAGAAAAAGACGAAGAGTTAGACGACCGTCCATAATGGTTTAGCTTTTCAAGTTTCAAAAAGCCCTGATGTGTAAGCATCAGGGCTTTTTTTTGCTTTAAAAATCGGTCGCGGGGCAACCTTGTAGAGATGCAAAGTATTCAGTGGCAGTGAAACCTGCTCGCGACAGCCGCAACCGACCCACATATAAAGTAGGGAGCCATATTGGCAGGGTTAAGCATTCATCAGGTTGAGAGTCAAAGTTGACATCTCACGCCAAAAAGTGGATTCACAGGTCAAGATTGCCTTGCTCAATATGCGTATCTTATGCAGATTAGAGTTTTGTAGGCAGTATCATGAGGCAATCAGAGCAAAAAGTAATATTGATTACAGGCGCCGCCAGTGGTTTAGGTTGGTCATTAACCCAAGGTTACCATGCCATGGGTTATGCCGTTGTTATGGTGGACATTCAAGCCAAGCTTTTAGCTGAGCGAGTGATGACGCTAAATGCACCTGAATCTATTTTTAGCCTAGTGGTTGATATTACCGATACTCAAGCTATTTATGATTTAGCCGATCAAGTTCAACAAAAATTCGGTCGTTTAGATGTGCTTATTAATAACGCAGGTATCACTCATCGCTCATTAGTTGAAAAAACCGACCCTCAAGTGTTTAAAAAAGTGATGGCGGTGGATTATCAAGGGCCGGTTGAACTGACCCTAGCCTTAATAGAATTACTTAAAACATCAAAAGGCACCATAATTAATGTCAGTTCAATGGCTGGCTGGATGCCGGTACTTGGACGAGCAGGTTATTGTGCAGCTAAGAGTGCGTTACACCAATTTTTTGAAGTTATGCGATGCGAAATTCGTCAGCATGATGTAAACATTTTAATGGTTTACCCTAGCTTTTTAGATACCCCCATTGAAACCAATGCCCTTGGTCATGACGGCAATAAAGCCACACACAAACGTTCAATGGTTGGCGGCATGGGGTCGGCGGATGATGTTGCTGAACGCATTATAAACGCTTACAAAAACGGTAAAGAGCGATTGTTCCCCGATAAATTTACGTGGTTTGCTTCTGTGCTTTATAAAATTATGCCGAATACTTTTTTAAAGGGCATGACAAAGAAATTTTCCAGTGAATTAAGTTCTTAAAAAACAATAAAAACAATAAAAACAATAAAAGAGGGCAGAGTATGGATCCAGTAACCATCGAGTTTAATCCCGAAAGCTTGATCGCATTAAACGTCATGATTGCGATTATGATGTTTGGTGTATCACTTGAATTAAGAGCATCAGACTTTAAACGTATTTTACTTAATCCTAAAGCACCCATGATAGGCATGTTCAGTCAGTTTTTGTTACTGCCAGCGGTTACGTGTTTGGTGACCATTGCATTGAATATTGACCCAATGTTATCACTGGGCATGATTTTAGTGGCTTCATGCCCTGGTGGTACTTTCTCAAATATTATGACATGGATGGCAAAAGGTAATGTAGCTGTCTCGGTCAGTATGACTGGGGTTTCAAGTATTGCAGCCAGTATCATGACACCATTTAACTTTTCGCTTTATGCTTTTTTAAACCCAAATACTCGTCCGTTATTAACTGAAATTTCAATGGATCCTGTGGGTTTACTTTTATTGGTCCTGTTAGTGCTTGGTGTGCCGTTGGCACTGGGTATGTTTATCGGGCCGAAATTTCCTGATTTATCAAAGAAAATAGAAAAACCTTTAAAAGTATTTGCCATGATCTTAATGATGGCATTGGCAGGCATCGCCTTTGCAAAAAATACTAAACAATTTTTAGAGTATTTTGATTTGTTCTTTTGGTTGGTTGTCGCTCATAACGCCATCGCCATTACCATCGGTTATGTGGGGGCCATGCTAGCTAAGCTGCCAGTGGCTGATCGTCGTGCCATTGCATTAGAAGTGGGAATTCAAAACGGTGCGCTTGCTTTAGTGATTATTTTCACATTCTTCCCGCAGGCATCGGGCATGTTGTTAATCGCAGCATTTTGGGGTGTGTGGCATTTAGTGAGCGGGTTAACGCTTTCGTTTATTTGGTCTCGTATGCCTATCAAAGACGGCAGTGCTCAGTTAAGCGAAGCGAATACCGTAAAAGCATAAACAATCAGCCCACTCTGTGGGTGTCATGAGAGAGCGTTATGGAATTACTTTGGATTTTGTTTGGCGGCATTATTTTACTGGCCTACACGCTAGAAGCCATTACTGGTTTTGGCAGTATTGTTATTGCATTGTCATTGGGTGTGTTGTTTTTACCATTTGACAAAATTTTGCCAATACTGGTGGCTTTGAACATTTGTATGACCAGTGTTTTGGCGTTTAAAAATAGAAAAAGCATTGATAGAAAACTGCTCTTAACTGTGATTTTACCCGGTATGTTATTGGGCACGCTGGCGGGTTATTTTGCGAAACCTTATTTTGATGATGTGATTTTAAAACAAGTATTTGGCTTGTTAATTGTTTGGTTTGCCGCGCGGGAGCTATGGCGTATGTATCACCAACATATAGATGCTGGCCGCCCTTTATGGCTCACAAGATTGATCACATTTGGCGCAGGTATTACCCACGGTTTATTCGCCAGCGGTGGCCCGTTATTGGTGTATGCCGTAGTCGGAACAAAAATTGATAAAACTCGCTTTAGAGCCACCATGGTATTTGTTTGGTTTACGTTGAACGCATTACTCACCATTGCGTTTTTATTAGATGGCCGTATGCAGCCGGTATTGATGAATGTTTTATTTTATATCCCGTTATTAGTGGTGGCAGTGAAGCTAGGTAATTATTTACATGAAAAAGTTAAAGAACAACATTTTCGTGTGGCCATATACAGCTTGTTGTTAATGACAGGTGTGATTTTAATCGTTAGTCGCTATTTGAAGTAGGTTAGGAGAATTTTAATGAAGTACGATATTTTAATTAAAAATGGCACTTACTTTGATGGCTCAGAGCACTCTGGTATCAAGGCCGATGTTGCAATTAGTGATGGTAAAATTACCAAAGTTAGCCAAACGCCGTTGAGTGTAACGGAAGCTAAAGAAGTATTTGATGCACAAGACCGTTGGGTGACACCGGGTTTTCTAGAAATACATAGCCACTACGATGCGGAAGTGGTTGCAAGCCCCGCGTTAAAAGAATCCGTGCGTCATGGTATTACCAGTATCGCTATTGGTTCGTGTTCGATTTCAATGGTCAATGCAGAACCAGAGGATTGCTCTGATCTATTTACCCGTGTTGAAGCGGTACCACGTGAAGCAGTACTGCCTATTTTACTCGAAAAGAAAAAGTGGAAAAACGCCAAAGGCTATCGCGAATTTTATGATAACCAACCGTTAGGGCCAAATATTTGCTCGTTCATTGGTCATTCCGATATGCGTGTAGCGGCAATGGGTATTGAGCGGGCAACAAGTGATACAAAACCAAGCGAACAAGAAATGCAGGCTATGGAGCGCATGCTTGAAGAGGCACTTGATGCAGGTTGTTTAGGTTTATCCATGATGACCACAAAGCTCGATAAGCTAGATGGTGATCGTGCTTGGTCACGTCCGCTACCCTCTACGTTTTCGACGTGGTGGGAATTTAAACGTTTATTTAAAATTCTACGTCGTCGTAATGCCATTTTACAAGGCGCACCGGATGCAGTGAAAAAAGTTAATGTATTTGGTTTTCTATGGCAGGCCCATGGCTTTTTCCGCCGCCCGATGAAAGTGACCATGTTAACGGCATTGGATCTAAAATCGAATCCATTCTTGCATCGCATTACTCGCGTTAGTGGTTTTATTGCCAATAAGCTATTACGCGGAAATTTCCGTTGGCAGACTCTAACCGCGCCTTTTACCATTCACTTAGAAGGGCTGGAAGTGAATGCGTTTGAAGAATTTGAAACCGGTGCAGAAATTCGTGATCTGATGAACGATGAGGATTCACTTTACAAAAAAATTAACGAACCTGAATTCCGTGAAAAATTTAAAAAACACGTAAGTGAAATTTTCACGGTGGGCTTATGGCATCGTGACTTTAGCGATAGTTGGATTACCGATTGCCCTGATAAAAGCCTAATTGGTAAAAACTTCGAGCAGGTGGGGCAAGAACTGGGTACCGACCCAGTGGATACCTACTTTGATTTAGCCACTAAATACAAAGGTGATTTACGCTGGAAAACGAACTACGGTAATCACCGCCCAGAAATCATGCATAAATTGCTTGCCAGTCCCTATACTCACGTGGGTTTTGGGGATTCCGGTGCTCATATTCGCTCGTTAGCTATGTATAATTTTCCATTGCGCTTCTTGAAATATGTGCGTGATGCGCAACTGGAAGGCAAGCCATTTATGACCGTTGCAAAAGGCGTAAATAGGTTAACGGCCGATCTGGCGGATTGGTTTGGCTTAGATGCAGGCCATATTCGTGAAGGAGATCGTGCTGATGTGGTGATTGTTAATCCTGAAGGGCTGAATGAAGATGTAGATGGTATCAGTGAAGCGCCCATGGAAGGTTTTGGTGTTGATCGCTTAGTGAAGCGCAACGATGATGCCGTGGACGTTACTATTATTAATGGCAAAGTTGCTTACAAGAAAGGCGATTTTTTTCCTGACAATCTTGGTAAAGAAAAGGGCTATGGTAGCTTCTTAGAAAACCAATACGTAGAAGAGCGAGAAGTAACCGAAGTGGGCCAAACCGCGATCGCCTAAAAGTGAGATAGGTTGTAAATGTTAATGCCTCGAATGCATGTTCGGGGCTTTTTTTTGGATAGCCTTTTTATGCACTGTGTTTTGTAGGAACCCGCACCTGCGGGTGAATAGCTTATCGCTCGCAGGGCAAGATCGTACAACTCTTTCAACAAAGTAGGATGGATGAGCGGTGATACTGAATATATTGTAGATTTTTTGTAGGAACCCGCACCTGCGGGTGAATGCCCTATCGCTCGCAGGGCAGGCTCGTACAGTGTTTTCAAAAAAGTAGGGTGGGTTAGCGAAGCGTAACCCATCAATGATGAGCAGCGTTAAAATAATACAAAACTTATTGTAAGCTATTTGTAGGAACCCGCACCTGCGGGTGAATGCCCTATCGCTCGTACGGCAAGCTCGTACCGGTTTGATATCAATTAGATTGATCGTCTTTTATATTAAGTAAACTTGTTGCTAACGACGTAAGTTCACCGGCTGTATTGTTAAAGTTTCGAATCGTATCAATACGGGATTGCGTGTGCGGATGAGTATTAAAAAATTCAACATTTAAACCATCGCCATGTTCCACAAGCATTGCATTAAAAAACTCATCGGCTCCTTGGGTGTGCCCATAAAACTCGCCAATGGTTTTTAAGGCTGTGGCATCAGCTTGTTTTTCCATGTCACGATTAAAGCGCAATAAGGTTATGAGTCCAGCCTGGTTTAATAATGTGCCTGTCGTGGTATCAGAAAAGATCATGGCACTCACTAATTGAATGATTAACCCGCGACTTAACGATTGAATGGGGTGGCGGTGTTGCACATGGGCCATTTCATGGGCCAGTACCATGGCTAAGCCATTTTCACTTTTTATGTTTTCAATGAGACCTGTGGTCACAAAGATTTGCCCGCCAAGGGTAGCAAATGCATTGGGCGTGGCATCATCAAGTAACTGCACGTTATAACTAATGTCGTTATGGCTTTGCGGTGTGAGTTTTTGTAATAAATCTTGCAAGGCCAGTTCTGCCTCGTGCATGTTTTTATTGTCTTCTGTGGGTTCGCTTGATTGAGTGACCATAGATGCCACCCAAGACTTTTCCCATGCAAACGGAATATAAGGTGAAAGGGCTTGTGCAAAATATGTCACACAGGCCACAAACACAACGATGGTTAATACAACCCCTGTTACCAGTAAGAAGAATTCCTTTAATGGTTGTTCTTGCGATGAATTGATGCCTTCTGGAAACTTAGGATTTTGTTTTGTTGTCATGATTTAGCAATCATTCCTGTACCGTAGGCCAGTACTTCAATTGAACCTAAGCTTTTATTGGCATTGCCAGAAATGCGACTGGTTTCAAATTTGGTATTGATAATGGCTTCAGCACCTATGTTACTGGCTTCTTGCTGCATGCGCAGAATAGCTTCACGGCGTGCGCGATCAAGTAATGATTCATAAGACGTTAAATGGCCACCCACCAAGGTTTTTAAACCTGCAATAATGACCTTAAAATAATCCACCGAAATAACCACGCTGCCCATTACTAATTGAGTGTCATGACGAATGTATTCACCGCTTGGTAGGCGTTCGGTAGAGACAAAAATATGTCGAAACTGATCTTCTCGCTGGGTAATACTTTGATAGTGCTTTTTTTCAGCACGACGACCAAATACATAACCTAAAAAAATAAGGGCTATAAATATCCCAAGTTGGATAAAACCTTCCATATTTAGCCCTCAATGATAACGGCAGTACCATAGGCTAAGATCTCAGACGCGCCAGCTGTAATGGATGACGTAGAAAAGCGCACATTGATCACGGCATTTGCACCAATAGCTTTTGCCTGCTCACACATACGATCAACCGCTTCTTGACGGGATTCTTGTAGTAACTCGGTATAACCTTTTAACTCACCACCCACGATATTTTTAAAGCCTGCCATAATGTCTCGGCCAGCGTGTTTTGCTCTCACGGTACTGCCTTGTACAAGACCAAGATGATTACTAACACGTTTACCTGGGATGATTTCAATATTGCTGATGAGCATGTTGATCCTTAACATTAAATTAAATACAAATAAGGCGAGGGAATTTGCCAGAAAAACGCAATAAAGTCGAATACCGTTTTCTAAAATACCCTATGAGCCATGTGGGAGGGTGCTTGCACGCGACAAGCCAATTAGAAAAACTAAAGTTAATGTATAAAAAAACCGTTTACGCATAAAGCGTAAACGGTTTAATTTTGTCTAACGTCTAACGTCTAACGTCTAACGTCTAACGTCTAACGTCTAACGTCTAACGTCTAACGTCTAACGATTAAATTAATTCAATCGCCATTGCGGTCGCTTCACCGCCACCAATACAAAGTGCCGCAACACCTTTGGTTTTGCCTTTCACTTTAAGTGCGTTCATTAGGGTTACGATTAAACGTGAACCAGTGGAACCCACTGGGTGACCTTGTGCACACGCACCACCAAAAATGTTTACCGTTTCAGGGTCTAAACCTAAATCAAGGATTGGCATCATGGCAACCATGGCGAATGCTTCGTTGATTTCGAATAAATCAACATCGTCTTTCGTCCAACCTGTTTTAGCGAATAAGTTTTCAATGGCACCAACTGGTGCAATAGTGAACTCGCTTGGGTGTTGTGATTGTGTGGCGTGACCAACAATGCGCGCTAGCGGCTTAAGGCCACGTGCAGTAGCTTCGCTTTCGCTCATTAATAAAAGTGCAGATGCGCCATCAGAAATAGATGAAGCGTTTGCTGCGGTAATGGTGCCGTCTTTTTTGAACGCAGGGCGAAGGGTTGGGATTTTTTCAATGTTTGCATTAAACGGCTGCTCGTCATGCTCAACCAAGGTTTCACCACGACGGCTTTTTACTGTAACCGGTACGATTTCATCTTTAAGTAAGCCAGCTTCAATGGCGGTTTTTGCACGGCTTAAAGATTGAATGGCGTAGTTATCCATATCTTCGCGGCTGTAACCTTTTTTATCGGCAACGTCTTGGGCAAAGCTGCCCATAAGGCGGCCTGTTTCAGCGTCTTCTAGGCCATCTAAAAACATGTGATCCATTGCTTGGTCAGCGTGACCCATGCGGTAACCTTTACGAGCGTTTGGCAAGATGTAAGGGGCGTTAGACATGCTTTCCATACCACCTGCAATCATTACAGTGTTAGTACCCGCTTTAATAAGATCGTGTGCAAACATAGTGGCTTTCATACCAGAGCCACACAGTTTGTTGATGGTGGTGGCACCAGTGAAATCAGGCAAGCCCGCTTTGCGCATAGCTTGACGAGCAGGGCCTTGTTTAAGGCCAGCTGGTAATACGTTGCCCATGATCACTTCTTGAACATCTTCTGGTTTTAAACCCGCACGTTCTACCGCTTCTTTAATAACAATCGCGCCAAGGTCAGTGGCAGAAACCGCAGAAAGGCTTCCTTGAAAGCCACCCATTGGAGTACGCACACCACTTACGATAACAACAGAATCTTGATTAGACATAACAAACCTCATACTGAATCAGGGCGTGCCCTGGAAAGACCCACTTTAAAGTGAGCCAAGGAATTAAGGGCGCAAATTGTAGCAAGCTTCAACACAAGCCACCATGGCCAGCTTGCCCAAGTAAGGGGTTGTTTGAATATTGTACGCAGCTCTCAAAATTAACCTTTTTTGACCGTAAATGTATGAATTGGATACAGAATTATCTTGCTGAGTCTAAAAAAAGACTTCATATTAGTCGCACTTAGTGTAATCACTCTAAAAGTAGAACAGATGTACCGTGTTCAAACGGTTGTTTGATTAAAAACATCAATTAAGCCCACTACTATGGGGTTAATCATACTTTAGTGTGATCTTATTTGAGCGGCCCTTAGATATATTCGGGGCAGTTCAATAGGCTATGGCCTCAACTATTAAGCAAGTCCTAACAATCATAAAAACAAGGGGAACTACTCCTATGCTTAAAAAATCCCTATTAAGCCTTGCCGTCACCGCCTCACTGGTGGGACTTGCAGGCTGTAATATCAGCAGCACAGCAGATAATAATGAAGTTGATACCACTGGTATTGATGTCGGTACTCCTGAATATATTGAAGCGAATAAGGGTACAGTAAGTACAACCTACGCTATATTTAACCCTTCTCGTGCAACGCCTGTTGGACTTCGTGAAACACCGGTCATTTCTGATCTCTTGTTTCAAGGTAGTGCTGATGCTGATTGTACTGATGCAGATTCAGATGGTCTTTGTGACGCAAACGGCAAGGCAACTACTGATGGCACCATCCCTTTGGCCCAAGGTAACCCTGGTCTTGCAGACGATGGCTATAATCCTATTTTCTCCGCTGCTGCGGATTTAGATGGTTTCAGTACTACTGGTCAAATAGATATCCCATTTAGTGCTGCTATTGATGGCACCTCTTTGGTGACTTCTGGTACAGGCGCTAACGTTATTTTGATTCCGCTTGATTATGATGACCCAATAACGGGTACGCTTCAGGCAGGAACTTTTAAATCCAGTGGTCCTGCCGCTATTGAAGCTACTGCCATTACATACGCTTCTGGAGACAATAACGCCGTTTCTGGTCAAGGCAATATTTTGAGAATCTCACCAACAACACCATTGTTGCCGAAAACCCGTTACTTAATTGTTGTGACTGATGGTATTAAGGATGCATCAGGCCTTCCGGTGAAAGGCTCAAATACATACAAAGCTTTAACCGCTGATTTTACCTTTTTGATTGGTGATGATGCCTCCACCCAATCCAAAATTGCTTTATCCAATACGTTAAAAAGTTATCAATCCCTTGCAGAAGGTTATGCGGCAGCGGCTGGTTATACCTACTCTAAAGAAGATATTGTTTACTCTTTCAGTTTTACAACTGGCGGTACAACTTCCGTTCTAGACGCCATGGCAGCGCCAGCAAATTTTGTTGAAAGTGCTGTTGAAGGTAAAGGTGCTTCGTTTAATATTCCGCTTCCAGCTAAGTATCGTTATACATTGGAAACAAATATTGACGGTGATCCTGCCAATATCCCTGCTGCGGCGAATGCTGTTTGGGCGCAGTTAGATGCTGACTCTGGTGATGCTAATCCTGTTGTTGCAGGTACTGCAAATGCAGTCTTGACTGCACTTGGCGCAGATCAAACTGCTCAGGTAATATCCCTAAATGGTTTGGGGGCTATACATAACGCAATACCCTCACCAGCACCTCGTTTAAGTGATTTCACTTCTACTATTGATGCGGCTGCAGATGATGGTGCTGGCGATGCCTTAAATCTAGATACACTCCTTGGTGCGGCGTTAACCGGTGGTACAGGGCGTGTTGCAAATGGCACGATTAAACTGCCTTATTATGGTGGTATTCCAAATCTAGCAGCCAATCCATTAACTGCTGCTTACGTATTAAACAAATGGGATGCAGATGATAGTTTAGAGGCTGATTTAGGTGCTGTTTTAACAGGCGCAGGTGTAAGTGAAGAGCAACAAGCTTTGTTTACTCCACCTTCAACTAACGTGACTCGTTTATTTCCAATTGCTAAACCTCAAGGTTTTTTAGAAACGCCAGTTAGTGTTATCTACTCAACTGCGTGCGCTGGTGAATATACGCCAGTGATCTTTCAGCATGGGATTACGTCTAACCGAAGTTCATCATTTGGTGTGGCTGCTAGCTTGTTTGCTGAAGACCCTTGTTTAGCAACGGTAGCAATTGATTTACCTATGCATGGTTTAACAAATGAAGATGACGCAGGTTTATTGGCGCTATTAACAGCTGAAGATCAATCTGATCAACGTCATTTTGGCTTGACGATTAATCCTTTAACTCTGCAGCCTAAGGCCATGACTGGTACTGGAGATCAATCAGGCTCTTTGTTTATCCAGCTGCTTAGCTTCCAAGGTACTCGTGATAATATGCGACAAGCCGTTATGGATTTAATGAACTTAAATGCTTCATTAGATTTCATGGACTTTACTGATAATAACGCAGGAACTGATTTTGATGTTTCTAAAGTCCACTTTGTTGGCCACTCTTTAGGCGCTATTTTAGGTACTACTTTTGTTGCAGTTAATAACTCGCAATCAACGAAAGTTACTGCAGGCTCAGCTACTCATAATGCGATGCTGCCAAACATTACAACAGCAACACTTGCAAACGGTGGCGGTCAGGTAACAAAACTATTAGAAAATTCAAATATAGGCACAAGCCTGGTAATACCTGGTTTAGCAGCTCTTGGAACTAACGCGGGGCTAGACTTAGGTCAAGGTTCAAGTTTGTTTGAATTAACTCTGCAGTTATTCCAAGCAACAGTAGACTCAGCAGACCCAATTAACTTTGCAGCAAAATTGAAAGCAACTAATACCCCTGTATTAGCGTTTGAAATTGCAGGTAATACTGATAATCCTTCAGATCAAACAGTACCTGTTGATGCGGTTGATAGTCGCCTAGCGCCAGCTTTACCTGCGCCACTTGCAGGTACAGAGCCGTTAGTCTCAGAGCTAGGTTTAGTGAGTACTTCTGCCGATATAGCCGCTGGTACCGACCCTGTTCAAGCAATTGTGCGCTTTAACAATGGTGTGCATAGTTCATTTGCAGGGATCTCTGATGATGGTGAAGACGGCAGTGCGACTACAGTGTTTACTGAAATGATGACGCAACTGAAAAGCTTTATTGGTGGTGATGGTAAAGCGCTAGATGTTAGTGACACCAATGTAATTGTTTCAAGCGCAGAATAAATAAAAAAATAATAATGAATAACCTAGCTTAATAAGATTAAGCTAGGTTTGGAGGAAATTATGATAAGAAAAACATTCCTTAAGTGCTTTAAACCTTTGCCATTAGCCCTTGCTGTTACAGCAGGTAGTGCGCAAGGTCTTGAATACAGCGCTGGTGACTTAAACTTACAATTGGGTACGTCGATTAGTTACGGTATCGCATTCCGTACAGAAGACCCTGATTCAACGTTAGTTTCAAAATACGGCACATCTGAATTAGTAGATAATGGATCAGGTTCTACTTATAACTTTGATGATGGTAATTTGAACTACGAAAAAGGCGATGCTTATACCAACGTGATTAAAGCGAACGTTGATTTAGAGTTATCTTATAACGACTTTGGTGGCTTCTTCCGCGGTAAGGCATTTTATGATTATGCCATTATGGAGGAAGACCCTGCTTGGAAGCCATTCAACGATGCCACAAAAGATGCAGCCGGTAGCGGTTATGATCTTTTAGATGCATTTGTTTGGTATAACTTTGATGTGGGTAATACACCTGTATCGGCACGTCTTGGTCGTCAGGTAATTAGCTGGGGTGAGAGTACCTTTATCCAAGGTGGTATTAACTCAATCAACCCAATTGATGCATCAGCTGCACGTAAGCCTGGCGTAGAAGTGAAAGAAGTTTTATTACCGGTTAACTTGGCTTATACCTCAATCGGTTTAACTGACAACGTTACACTAGAAGCGTTTTACCAGCTTGAGTGGGAAAAAACTCGAATTGATCCTTGTGGTACTTTCTTCTCAACCGTTGATTTTGTAGCGGATGGCTGTGGCCCGGTTGTGCTCGGCGGCCCTGCTGGTGAGAAAGTATATCTTGATGTACGAGATATAGAACTAGCATCTGGTGCTCCATTGGCAGATCGCTCTGCACCAATTGCTGAGCGTATGTCTGATGATGAGCCAAGTGATGATGGCCAATTTGGTTTAGCGTTACGCTGGTACTCAGAAGCTCTGGGTGATACCGAATTTGGTTTTTATCATATGAATATTCATAGCCGTACACCGCTTATATCTGGTAAGGCGGCAAACCCTTACATTGATACAAATAACGATGGAGTGGTTGATTCTGTTACTAATACCAATAACACGGCTGCAGCATTCCCTAGTTACCAAATCACCTACCCTGAAGACATTAAACTAACTGGTGTTAGCTTTAATAGAACAACCGACAGTGGTTGGTCACTAGGTGGTGAAGTGAGTTTGACTCAGGACCGTCCGATTCAGCATAACTCACTAGAGTTGCTGCTAGCCGGTAACCTTGTACCAAGCAGTAAAATGTTTAAGCAGCGTTATGATGAAGCTACACCAGGTGCAGACTTAGATGTTAACAATGCAACCGACGTTGCGGCCGCTAAAGCTGCACTTGCGGGTGAAGCGTTTGATGGTTTTGACTTGTACGACATTGTTCAGGCTCAAATGACGTTCATTAAATTCTTTGACCAAATTTTAGGTGCTTCGCGTCTAACTCTTGCTGCTGAAGTAGGTATGACGCACATTGTTGATTTAAGAGACAAGGATGAAGCACGTTATGGCCGTTCTGGTGTATACGGTGTAGGTTCATTTGACCCAGTTGCAGTTGGTAATGGTGCATTTTATACCTGTGATGCTAACGATATCAGCTCAGGCCCAACAACTGCTGGTAGTACTACAGGCTCTAACGGTGTAGATGGTGCAGGTGGTTCTAACGAAACCCCAGCAAACTGTACTAATGATGGTTACGTTGATGAAACATCTGCGGGTATCCGTGTTCGTACTGCACTTAACTACCCGAATGCGTTCTTGGGTATCAATATGACCCCAACATTGGCCCTAGGCTATGATGTTAACAATGGTCCAGAACCTGGTAGCCAATTCATTGACGGTCGTATGCAGGTAGGTTTAGGTCTTAACTTTGATTATTTGAATACTTACAGCGGTGGCATTGCTTATAACATCTTTGATGGCGGCGATTACAACGTAACCAAAGACCGTGACAATGTTAGTTTAAACCTGAAAGTGACGTTCTAACTGCTACACTTTTGTAAGTTTATAATTGGTAAGGAATAGATATGTTAATGAAGAAAACGTTAATCGGGTCAGCCATTGCGCTGACCCTGGCTGCCGGCAATGTACTAGCAGCGGTTTCAGCCACTGAGGCAGCGCGTTTAGGTAAAGACCTGACGCCAATGGGTGCTGAGAAAAATGGTAATGGTGGTGCCATCCCAGCTTGGACAGGCGGCATTGAGTCACCAGCTGGCTTTAAAGTGGGCAGCAAGCACATTGACCCGTTTGCTGGCGATAAAGTGCAGTTCACCATTACTGCGAAAAACTACACAAAATACGCGGCAAACTTGACCGAAGGTCAAATTGCAATGTTTAAAAAATACCCAGAAACTTACAAAATGCCGGTTTATCAAACTCGCCGTAGTTCTGCGTACCCACAAAACGTATATGACAAGACCAAAGAAAATGCCACGGCTACTAAGTTAGTGGGTGGTGGCAATGGTATGTCTAACTATGATGTGGGTGTACCGTTCCCGATCCCAGCTGATGGCATTGAGGTGATCTGGAATCACATTGTACGTTACCGTGGCGGAAGTGTGAGCCGAGTGGTTGGCCAGGCTACACCGCAAGCAAATGGTGACTATACAATGGTGAAATTCCAAGATGAATTCACCTTTAAAAACAAACTGTCTGATTATGACCCTACAACTATGAAGGACAACAACATCTTGTTCTACTTTAAACAAGATGTTGTATCACCAGCGCGTTTAGCCGGTAACGTTCTTCTTGTTCATGAAACACTCGACCAAGTTAAAGAGCCGCGTAAAGCGTGGATCTATAATGCAGGTCAGCGTCGTGTTCGTCGTGCACCTCAGGTAGCCTATGACGGTCCAGGTACAGCTTCAGATGGTCTTCGTACTTCTGATAACTTTGATATGTATAACGGTGCACCGGATCGTTATACTTGGAAGTTGATTGGTAAAAAAGAAGTATACATTCCGTATAACTCTTACAAGCTGAACTCAGGTGATGTGAAGTATGATGACATCATTAAAGCAGGGCATATCAATCAAGATTTAACTCGTTATGAGTTGCACCGTGTATGGCACGTTGAAGCGGTACTCAAAGAAGGTCAGCGTCACATTTATGGTAAGCGTACCTTCTATATTGATGAAGATACTTGGCAAGCCACAGAGATTGACCATTTCGATGGCCGTGGTGAGTTATGGCGTGTAGCAGAAGCGCACAACATTTACTTCTACGATCGTAAAGTGCCTTGGTACACCATCGAAACGCTATATGACTTGCAGTCTGGTCGTTACTTGGCCCTTGGTCTAGATAACGAAGAAGAGAAGCCATACGACTTTGGTTTTACTCGTAATGAGAAAGATTACACTCCAGCAGCGCTTCGCCGCTCAGGTGTGCGTTAATTAACTAACGTTAATTAACTAATATGAAAGCCCTTGTTTTTTAACAGGGGCTTTTTTATTGCCGCCAACTAAGTAACTTAGTCCAAATGGACTGGGTGTAATGCGCCATTATGGGCAAATTTAAATGAACTCTTGATATTGCTAATGCTAAGTGTTCTCATGCGGAATGATATGGCGTATCCAGTCTTAGCAATATAGCTAAAAAATAATAAAAATATTGGGGCGAATTTGTGTTTTCCATTGAAAACTCTGTAGTTAAAACACTCTCTGAAAGTCGTGTGCGTGTTCTGGCAATGAAGCTTCAATTGCCGTTATTACCCTTACATTTTATTCGCCGTGACCACGTAATTGCAAAATTAGAAAAATCCTCCCATGCTCAATTCTGTGTGTTTGAAGCGGCAGCGGGTTATGGTAAGTCATTATCTTTGGCTCAGTGGCTGCACCAAAAAAAACAACACAAGGAAGCCGTTGCTTGGCTGACACTTGACCCAAAAGAAAATGACCCGTTTCGGTTATTAACTTACCTTATTTGTGCTATTCATTCTGCTGACAATAAAAGCGTTCAAAAAACACTTAAGGCTCTTGAAGATGCCAAGCCTATTGATGAAATTGTTACTTTATTGCACCTAGAGTTGGCCGCTATCTCCCACGTTTTACATTTAGCCTTAGATGATATTCATCATATCAACAGTGAAGATAGTTTAGAGTTAATTGAGCAGTTGGTTGCTTATGCTCCGCAAAATTTAAAAATTTATTTCACGGCCACTTCTTTATTTCCTATTGATATGTCTAGAGCCATCGGGCAAGGAAACTGCGTGTTTGTAAACGAACATGATTTAGTTGTGAATAAAGAAGAGACTAAACAGTGGCTTAGTTATGCGATTAAAGCGCCACTTGATGAGAATCAAATTAATGATATCTGTTTGCAAAGCGAAGGTTGGTTTACAGGGTTAGTTTTAATAAAGGCTTTGTATGATAACGATCAATCAATCAGAGTTAAGGGTGATGAAAAAATCATAACCGATTACTTTGAACAACAGTGGCGGCCATTAATCAGTTCAAGTGAATTTTTAACTTGTACTCAGTTATCACACATAGGCAAAGCCAGTGGGCTTTACTTAGATGCTGTTTATGAAGCGAAAGATAGCTCAGCAATACTTAAGTCACTTATTAAGAAACATGCCCTCGTTCTTTGTGATAAAGAGCGAAATAGCTGGTATCACTTACACCCACTTTTAAAAGTATATTTATCAAATTTGAGTGATGACATAACTCGGGTTGCCGAATTAGAAAAAGCCAGTGTTTGGTTAAATCAACATAACTACCATGTTGAAGCAGTAGAGATGGCACTTAAAGCGGGTAATAAGCAACAAGCCGCACAGTTACTGCAAACAACCGCAGAAACAATCTTAGAAGAGCAAGACATAGCACAGCTATTGCAGTGGAAAAAACAATTGCCCGATGATGTGATTACGGTGTCACCACGGCTAGTGATTATTTTTAGTTGGACCCTAGCGTTTGCTCAGCAATTAGATGACGCTGAGCGATTAATGGCACAAATGGATCGTTTTTTAGTGACAGGTAATGGCGCTATTTCAGATGGTGTATCGGGCCAGCTATTTGCGATTCGAGCCTATATTGCTCGCTGTCGTGGAAAAATGAGCAATGCGATTCAGTTATGCAAACAGGCCCTAGAAAAACTAGATGATACAAACTATGTAGCAAAATCGGTTACTTATTTTAATTTATCTAACGTGTACATGACGTTAAACAAGGTCAGCGAAGCTCGCCACTATAATCGACTATCATTTGAGACCGCTCGTGCTGTGGGCAGTATCCATTTAGAAATGCTAGCACTGCATGAGCAGGCTCGCATAGAGCAAGTGAAAGGCAATTTATATCTAGCAGAAAAAATATTAAACGAAGGCTTGGCGCTGTCTGAACGACTACCTAATCGCAATAAAGCGGCGGCATATGGTCGATTATTGATTTATAAAGGTTACATCATTTGGTTACGAAATCGTAAAGATGAAGCCGAACAATTATTATTGCAAGGCATAGAGATATCAGAGCAGTGCCATGATTCCTACATCATCATGGGATACGTGTTACTCAATAACTTGGCGCGCCAGCGTGGCCAAATCGAAAAAGCATATGACTATTTGTCTAAGGTAGAAGCGATCCTTCAATATTGGTCAGTGCCTGGGTTTATATATCAGCCGTGGTTATCAACCATGCGTGTCAATTTACTCATTGATGAAAATAAAATTGAAACCGCTCAAGCAAACCTTAAATATTTACATAGCTTACTTGAGCAAAATGAATATGCGCTTTCGCCAGAGCATTATCCTGATCTGAAGGGATTAGTTGAAGTGTTCTCGGTGAGAGCGAAGTCAATTGCTGGTCAGCACAAAACGGCTCTTAAGCAATTGGATAAAAAACTAGAAGGTGGCTCTCAGGACCAGCAGGGTTTTTCAATGATCTTTATATACTTGATGCGCGCACTACTGCGCTATCAGTTGGGTCAAGAAGACAACGCGCTACAAGACTTTCGTAAGGCCATATCCATGGCTGAGAAGAATTTTTGTATTATGCCATTTATTGAATATAGCCCAGGTATGGCGGCGTTGTATCAACAGTTACCAAGCAATATTAAACAAAAAGAATTCATCCGAACCATATTAAGTAATATTGAGCTAAATGACCAAGGTCACCACAATCAGGCCTTTGCTCAGATTCGCAGTATTATTAGTCAGCGTGAGTTAGCCGTACTTAAGCTAATTGCAGAGGGGCTGAGTAACCAAGAGATTGCTGAGCGTTTATTTATTAGTTTACACACTGTGAAAACCCACGCACGCCGCATTAACGGTAAGCTGGCGGTTAAAAGCCGTACTCAAGCCATTATTAAGGCACGAGAAATAGGTGTGATCTAACCTCCAACTTGGCAATCATGGGTTCATGAGCTAAACCTAAATAATACTCATAGGTTTAGATATCATGGACGGCGATAGCATAATCTCTATATTAAGTGAGCGGCCAAGGTTGTTGCATGACAGCCTTGGTAAACGCTACACACTTAAACAATACCCCATTGAAGCTCAGCTATTAAGCAAGCTTGAGCCGACTACAAAGCTCATCGTTTTGGATTTCATTGAGCATGGCCCAGAAGCCCTCGAGCTGATTAAAAAGATCCGAGATAAAGGTGGCTTTGACCAAGTACCTATTATTGTTTTAGAAGGTGAGCATTTACATCACTCCAGTATTCAAGCATTTGAAATGGGATGCGATGATATTATTGATAAAGGGGTGGATGAGGCGGAGATAGCCCTTCGATGTGAAAAACTCATATTCAACAAAATAGCCAGTGATCAACTACAAGCCCAAGTAAAACAAGCCACTGAACTTGCCTTTATTGCCATGTCAGATACCTCTGACTTGGGTATTAATATTCAATTTTTACTTGAAGTACACCAATGTAATAATTTGGATGAACTGGGCATGCGTCTGCTTCAAGCAGTAAACGCTTATGGCTTAAAAGCCAGCGTACAGTTACGAAGTGAAATGGGTACCAAAAACATGGAGGCCTCAGGTATGGAGCGCGAGCTTGAGTCAAAGCTCATGTGGGAATTAAAAGATGACGGGCGCTACATAGATTTTGGCAAACGCAGCGTGATGAATTACGAGCAGGTGTCTGTATTGGTTAAAGATATGCCTGTGGATGATGATAAAAAATACGGTGCGTTAAAAGACAACCTATTTTCCTTGTTACAAGGAGCCGATGCACGGCTAAAAGCATTAGAAAATGTACAGCAGGTGGAAGACCAGCAGCAAATGGTGAGAAGCCTATCTGTCAAAATGCAAAACATGATGGAAGATATTGATGAAGGCTACCAAGGTGTTATGAAAAGCATCGCAGATGTGGTTGAAAATATGTCGGACGGCATTAACGAGGTGATTGTTAATCTAGCGCTTCATGAAGAGCAGGAACGGGCCCTGGAAAAAGTAATGGACTATGGGGTGCAAACCACCAATGCAATATTCTCTAAGGGTTTGCAGCTAGATGAAGATTTCCAAAAAGTGATTAAAGAGCTCGGCGTATTTTTATCAAACGATAAAGTAAAATTCACCGCCGAGCAGCGCAAGAAATTATTAAAAATCATCAATGAAAGCTAAGTGCACAGCACTTAGCGATTCAATGCTCCGCAGCTATGCATTTCTGAAAAGTCCACATTCCACGGTTGTTCTGAACGCAACGCTTCAACAATGTAATCGACAAACGATCTAACCTTGACGCTCAAGTGACGGTTACTCGGGTAAAGCGCGTGGATTGGCGTACTGGTATTAGACCAATCACAAAGCAATGGAATCAAACGGCCCGCTTTAATATCTTCTGCACACAAAAATGCAGGCAAGCGAGAAACGCCCAAACCGTTCAGGGCCATTTTGCGCATACTTAACGCATCGTTTACTTGTACTTTAGGTTTAAGGTCCACACTCACACTTTCTGGTGTGTCATATTCCCAAGTATTGCGAGCATTCCAGCCAAGAGTTGTATGCTCATATAATTCTTTTGGGTGGCTAGGGGAGCCATGCTTTTCAATGTAAGACGGGCTGGCACAGGTAACGGTTTGTACGCTGCCCAGAGAGCGGGCAATAAGTGAAGAGTCTGCAAGGTGACCCACGCGAAACGCCACATCGATGCCTTCTTGTATTAAGTCCAATGGCTGGTCGGTTAATACAATATCCAGTTGTATCTCGGGGTTCTTTTGTAGGAACTCAGACACAAGATCACTTAATACTTCAGCGCCAAACAACATGGGTGCGGTAATGCGCAATAACCCTTTAGGCTTGGATTGCATTTCAGTAACAGCAATATTGGCCTCTTCCACATCACCAATAATACGTGAGCACTGATTGTAATAGGCGCTGCCAGTATCGGTTAAGCTTAAAGTACGAGTGGTGCGCTGTAGCAAACGCACACCCAAGCGTTCTTCAAGCTGCGTGATTTTACGGCTAACAGTGGATTTAGGTAGTCCAAGGTTTTTAGCCGCCCCTGTAAAGCTGCCTGCATCTACGACTTTAACGAAGATGGCAATTTCATTGAGATCAAATTGTTCCATGGTAATGCCTGCTTAAAATCTATTACTGTTCGTATTGTGGAACAATAATTCTGTTCGCGCCAGTTATTTTTAGTGGTACATATGTACTCTAATTTTTTCTATCTTGTATGTTTATTGAACGAAATCATATAAAACAGTGAGTTTTTAGCTAAATTTAAGTGGTGGCTTCTTTTGTCCATTGGCATACTTCGGCGCAAATTTTCCAATTATAAAAATAAATGTGGAAGACAGGGTCGTACAGTTTTTAGCTACGACGAACTTTAGCTTGTTAAAAAGGTAAATATCGTGATCAACAAAAAAATAGCACTAAGATCAGCGATTGTGGCGGCGAGCATCCTGCCATCTCTTGCAATGGCCTCTGGTTATAAACTAAATGAACAATCTGCTGCTGGTATGGGTACTGCTCACGCTGGCCGCGCAGCCATGGCTGAAGACGCGTCTGTAGTATTCTACAACCCAGCGGCCATGACTGAATTAGACCGTGCACAAATGACGGCTGGTTTTACTTATATTAAAGGTAATGGTGAGTTTGACGGAACTGCAACTGATGTTGCTGGCCAGCCAATTACGGCAGATGATGATGCTTATTCAGATGGTGGGAACTTTCTGGGTGAGTCTTTCATTCCTTTTTTCTACTACGCGCGTCCAATTAACGAAAAAGTATCTGTTGGCCTTGGTGTGTTCACACCGTTTGGTACCAAAACAAATTATGAAGATGACTTCGTAGGTGGTGGTTTTGCCGATGAAACATCGCTAATTTCTTTTGAAATTGCGCCAACGATTGCATATCAAATAAATGATGAGCTTAGCATTGGTGGTGGCATTGATGTTGTGTATATGGAAGGCTTACTTTCTAAGTCAGTAGATTCAATTCCAGGAGCAGTTAACCCAGCATTCGCAGGTTTTGAGAATCACTATGAAGTGAAGGGTGATGACTGGGGTGTTGGCTGGAATTTCGGTGCTTACTATCAGTTAAGTGAAGCAACAACGCTTGGTTTTACATATCGCTCTGAGATTGAATTTGAACTGGAGGGTGACTCTGAGTTTGATCGTGAATTTAAATATTATGACAAAACTTCTGGTTCAGTTAAGAGCTTTGGTAATATCCGCCCTCAGGCATCAAAAGTTCCTTTAACCACTCCTGCTTCAGCAACATTAGCCGTAACGCACCAATTCAACGATGAACTACTTCTTCAAGCCGGTGCCACTTGGACGGGCTGGTCTTCATTTAAATCGTTTGATGTGATTGCTACTGAAAACACAGGTCCAATGGTGCCGCATCCTGCTGACCCTACTCAAGTCGTCCCTTCCGATGGTGTGATTGATATTTCGGATGTATCTCAAATTAATGGTCTTAAAGACGGCTACATCGGCCATATTGATGAACGTTGGGTGGATGTATGGGCGGTTGCGTTTGGTGGTACTTACCAGCTAAACGACAAACTAGCCCTGCGTGCAGGTTATGCTTATGACCAATCGCCAGTTCGTGATGAATTCCGTACAGCTCGTGTACCTTCTTCTGATCGTCAGTGGGTAACACTGGGTGCGGGTTATACTGTTAATCAAGATCTGTCTTTTGACGTAGCCGCTGGTTACTTGTTCATGTACCCAATGGATCTAAGTGAAAAGAACAAAAATCTTGATAATCAAGAAATTGGTGATGCTAGTGTAACGGGCGAATACGAAATCGACGTATTTGGTTTGTCTGCTCAGGTGAACTACAAGTTCTAATTTGAACTTATAGAAATGTTTTAAACAAGTTGTCTCTTGTGCGCATCTCAGCTTAGCTGGGGTGCGCTTTTTTTTGCCTGTTATTTTTGTATTAGCAATGAAGGTAAGTTTTGTGAAAGCTTGATACTTGTGGGAGGGCGCTCGCGCGCGACATTCATATATTAGTTTGTCGCGCGCGAGCGCCCTCCCACATTGTTATGAATAACATTATTACATTCGGCTTTGAGTCATTACTTAATACCAGCTTAATATATTGTGGCAAAGAGGTTTTCTAGGCGGTTTTTCGAGAGGGGGATGCGGCTTTATTTTGGTGCACTCAAAAGATTAGACCAAATACGCATTAATATTGTGCTGTCTTTTGATGCTCTTGCGCACAAGTGTAGGGCGATGACTTGCAATAGAGTGATTGATCTAGTGCTAAGCTGTTGATTTTACTTGAATATAAAATTGGTACGGGGATTGCTAAAAGTAAATATCATTTATTTAAAGTGGCACAAAAGTGAAGCAGCCTATGTACAGCGCCGAAGCAGATATGAGTAACCTGGCCGCATTGCACCAAAATCAGCAATTGCGCATCAAGGCGTTAGATTTAGTTAAGTCCTTATTTGAGCAGGTGCGTGTTGTACAGCAACATCGTGCTGCGACGAATGCCGCCCTTGCGGGTAATCCTTTCTTTGAGAGTAAGACTCGTGTACTTGCTCGTGAAGTGAATTCACGTTTTAAAGAGCTGGAGCGTCAACAACAAGATTGTATGGATGTGATCGACTCTCGCCAATGGGACGATATCCGTAACGCTTGGCAAACGGTACATTTGCAGTGGCGCCAAGATGAAATTATTGAAAATTTTGAGCTACACAGCCATCTGGTTAAACAGCTATTAACGTATATTTCGATTTTGGGTAACAAGGTTGAAGATCTAATTGAAACAGGCAGTCAGCATCAGGCATTGAGTCATTATGTGTTAAATGATGTGCCATCCTTTATTGAGTTACTGGGGCAGATTCGTGCACTGGGTACATCAACGGCGGTTGTGGGCATTATGGATGACGCATGTGAAATGCGTTTGCGCTTTTTGATGGGGCAATTACAAAAACAACAAATTAAGGTTAAGCAGCAAGCTCAGCACCTAAGCCAAGAAGCATTAGAAATTACGTCTTCACTGATTGATGCTTTGTTGTGTGAGCCTAAGCTGGAGCGTTTAACGGGTATTGTGATGCATGACTTACTCAGCGGTCGCGATATCGTGACCAGTGCGGATGAAATATTTACCTTAAGTACTCAAATTATTGATGCCCATTATAATGTGATGAATGAGGGTTTACGTATGTTACGTTTAAGTATGGATAAGCGCATGCAAGCCTGGGTGAGCCGTTAGTGATTCACTCGCGGGTGCGAGTTCGTACGATGGTTAATATCTAAATTAGATTGATAATGTAGATTATTAGGTCGGGCATTGCCCGACATAGACAGTTGACGGTGGGCAATGCCCACCCTAAAAAACATCTAACATCTAACATCTAACATCTAACATCTAACATCACACGGTCAAAATACCAGTTTGGTACCCACTGAGAATATGGTCGGCAGTGATGTCACGTCTTCGGCCTCGGTATAGTCTTTGTTGTAACTAATGTCACTTACGTTGGCGCGATTATATAAATTGATGATTTCAAAATATAAGGTGCTGCGCCCTGATAAATCATGATCAATGCGGAAGTCTAAACGGTGATAAGCGGATAACCGTTTTGAGTTTGGCGTGCCTTCAATTGGGTCGTAGATGTAAGGGTCAGGGGCACTGCAAGGGTTATCAGTGTCTATGTTACCGTTGCAGTTATAGTAAGGCTCGGCCCCTGTAATGGGGGTCACTAAACTGCCACTTTGATAGCGCCATTTAAAGCCATAGGAGGTTTTTTCGTTTTTCTGATACGAGGCCACTAGGTTAACAATCCATGGGCGGTCAAGCTCGTAATCAATCTCTTGCTTAGTATCTTCATTTTCACGCTTGGTTTTGCTGTAAGCCACACTGAACCAGCCATACCACTTATCGGTTAAGTTTTTATTGATTAATAACTCAAGACCATAGGCTGTGCCGTTAGCATTATTTAAATATGGTGGCGTGGTGTTTTTGGTGTTAGCAGCCACTAGGTTGTCGATGTCTTTATAGTACACCTCAAGTTTGGTGCTTAATGAGTCATCAATTTGGTGCTCAAAACCCACTACATAGTGGTTAGCAATGGGTTGTTTTAGGTCTGGGTTACCCAACTCTTTTGCAATAAAACGAAACTCACGAATAAACTGGCTATGACGACCAACGGCCGCTGTTAATGTCCAGCTATCATTTAAGGTATAACGGCTGGAAATTCTAGGTTGTAGAAGTTGTTCTTCGTTGAAATCGTTGTAGCTATTGCCTAAACCAAGGGTCACTTCTAGGTCGGGTGTGGCTAGCCAGTCATAGGCCACAAATGTATATAACCCATTGATGGTGAGTGTGTCGTTATTATCAAATACTTCACCAAGTGAAGCAGGAGGGCACTCATCACCCACTTCCTCGTTACAAGGGGAATATAGGCCGTTAGATGTGTACTCGATTTCAGTGTTGCTTAGGTCAAAACCATATCGAAACGTGTCTCCGTTATTAAGGGGCGTGAAATAATAATTTTTTAGGCGGTGTTCGTAGTTGATAGCATCTAATTCAAACAAGGTGCCCACAGAAAAGCTTACGTCTTCTTCTTTGCGGCTAAGGGACAAAATGGTTGCTGTGCCCCCATCCAATACTGTGTCAAATATAATGCCTTGGTTGTGATAATAGGTATCGGCATCGAGCCCGCCAGCAAGGGCCGGTTCACGTGCTAAGTCATCGGATTCAGGGCCAAAGTCGATGCCCACGCTGTCGTTTGCACCGGTTGAAATAAAACGTAAATTTGAAACAGGACTGATGCGCCATTGATATTTAAATTGATAGTCGCTGTTTTTAGGCACCTCAGTGAAGGTCAGTTCATCTTCATCCACAAAATTCTCAACATAAAACTCTAATAAACTGCGGCGATAGGAAAAATAAAAGGCGCTGTCATCGCTTACCGCCCCTTCAACTAAGCCGCCCACTCGTAAAAAACTTAAATCTAATGTGGTGCGAATAGGTTCTTGGTAAGGGTCGCGTAGTTTTGTCGCTAATACGGCGCCAATGGCATTACTGTATTCTGGCCCCCAAGCGCCTGCTTTTAGGCTGAAGTCTTCGATGATGTTGTCGTTGTAGGTACTACCGCCATCGTTATGAAAAACATAGCCAACAGGTAAAAAGTCAGTGATATAAATATTGTCGTTAGGACTAGAACCACGCACGGCAGGGACACTAAACGGGCCGAATCCACCTAAAACCACACCTGGCAGTGCTTCTACTGCTTTCAATGGGTCATTACCGGCACCTGGTACTTTTAATAGTTTCTCTGTGCTGATTTGCGGGCCTTTAAGTTCACTACCACTGACATTGATGGTGGAAAGCTCGGCCACATCCTCATCTGAGGTTTGTGCATGGCTAAAGAGGCTTAGAGCACTTAACGATAATGCTGTGAGTAAAATCGAACGATTCATATAGCGATCCTGCTATGTTTTTATTTTGCGCAGACTGTAACAAAAAACCAGCAAGGAAAGAACGCCTTGCTGGCAGGTTAATTAATATTTAATACATTAGATGGCGTTACGTAGACCCAGTTCATAAGGGTGAGGGTTTAGATATTTTTGTTTACGTAAATAGTTGTCATCATCTGTGTGCTTTTTAATGTGATGGTTAAGCAAGGTGAGGGGCACAACAATGGGAACCAAGCCAGTACGATATTGATCAACTAACGCTAGCATTTCTTGTTTCTCATCGGCACTTAAGTCGTTTTTAAGATAGCCCTGCAAGTGCTGCAGAACATTGGTGTTTTTTTTGCGATTGGCTATGTGCTTCAGTGCATCCATAAATGTTGTAATGTAATCATGAGCAATTTCATTTAATGGTTTTGCTTTTAAGTTACTTAGTGATTGCCCTAATACTTGGTAGCTTTGAATGTGGTGGGCCATTAATAGATATTTATAGCGCACGTGAAAGTCTAATAAACTTTTTGATGTGACATTACTTGCAACATTTTCTTGCCAATCATGAAATGCCATGACGCGAGTAATGAAGTTCTCTCGGATCATAGCATCGCTTAATCGACCGGCTTCTTCTTTTGGCATCAAGGGTAATAAGCGGTCAAGTTCTGCGGCATAAATACCTTGCGCAACCTCCAGTGGGTTACCATTTTCATGATAAAGCTTTACCCGTGTATAACCGCAGCTAGGACTTTTTTGCATGAAAATATAGCCACAGCTATCGGTTAACTGGCTAGCTTGCTGTTTTGCATAATCTTTAAGTTGTTGTGTAAAGCGAACATTGTTGTCATCACTTAAAGCCGCTTCAATTCCGGTTTCGTTGTTACCTGAAGTTGTAATGAGACGAATTGGCTTTCTAGGTACACCCATTCCAATTCCCATTTCAGGGCAAATAGGGGTGTAATCAAAGTATTCTGATAGGACGTCTTCTAAATATCGAGAGCGTTTATGACCACCGTTATATCGGACTTTTTCCCCAAGTAAGCAAGCGCTGATGCCAACCTTTATACCCATTTTCTACTCCGAATATGCAGAATATATTGTGACTACCATAGTCTATTTTTATCCAACTGTGTATTTGTACGCTTGTTATAGCGGTTTGGACCTTTTTCGCTGACTTATCTTTATATGTGATAATTGTCAGTTTGTGTCCATTTTTTATCTATTAAGTGAATAAGGCTTGGTGTTTAATGAAGATGAAACATATTTCTGGGTGTGAGCAGGATTTTAAGAATATCAAGGCAGGTGGACATAAGAATTTAGCTGAATTAGCTATAAGTATGACAGCTTTAATTATTTGTTAGTTTTTATGGCGCTTGTCTTTGCAAACCGAGTTAAACCGGACTAGATATTTAATATAGGGTTTCATTTACTAGGTTGATTAATATGAGTCTAAGCAAGCAACAAAGTGCACAGGTACTATTTCAATTCGATTCATCGTTTGAAGTGAGTTATGTTAATTACTACCGTGGTAATGAATTAGCGGACCCTCAGCTTGTGGTTACGCTTGAGCGTGATAATGAACGTCAGAGCTTTGCATTTATGCACCCTCATTTTAACGACGTAGATCGCAACTTAATAAGTGCACAAGGTCTGGCCATTAGCTCTGTTAAGTTATCGCCATTTGGTCAAAACCAAATTGAAGTGGCCGACTTAAAAGATGGCATCGTGTACTTTACTTCAAGAGTGGTCAAAAATATCACCCCCACCGCTTAGGTTAGTTTCCAATTAGGCAGCAAAAACCAAGGCATGTCCTTGGTTTTTTTGTGTCTGTTAAAAAGTGTGAGGAGTTTTAGACATTAAAAACCCCAGCGTACTGGGGTAGTCGTTGAATAAAAGGCTTCATTGGTTAATGTAGTTGTAGTACCAGTGCTGCCTTTTCGCAGTAGTCTTTTTGTTTAGTGTCGTTCTTCTGTTTGCTTTGACTGGATTTAATCCAGATGTAGCTAGACGATTTACCCTTGCAAAGCTCTAAGCCTAATACCGAATTTTTGGATTTTACAAACAGGTTCATGGTGATGTCACCGCGCCCCATGGTTCGTAAGTGCATTTTTTTGGGTGAAAGCGTGTACGATTTAATACCGCTGCGACCGTTAACACTGATGGTTTTGCCCGGTGGTGCATTGACCCATTCTGCGTCATCACGAATTTCGATGCTTGTCCAAGTACTATCGGTTGAGACAGAGAGCTCGTATATGGTGTCATCGCCTTCAGCTGCCATGGCTGAGGTGCTTAACAGGGCTAAGAAAAGCCATATTCCTTTCATATTCATTATCCTTGGCATTTATACCTATTAGAAATTTAGGTAATGAAGGGCATTTCGTCAAATGGGTGTTTTTCGCCACTGCCATACAAAATTGCATGGAGTGGCAAAATAAGAAGGGCTTATAAATGGGTTTCTGCGTACTCGGCCAAGGCAGATCTTGGAACCCCTTGAAGTTCGATACCACCCCCTAATGAGAACCCTTTAAAACGCTCGTTAAGGTAAGTCAGGCCCGAGCTGGTTGCATTTAAGTAAGGTGTGTCAATTTGGGCTAGATTACCCAAGCAGACCACTTTAGAGCCAGACCCTGCGCGAGTGATAATGGTCTTCATTTGGTGGGGGGTAAGGTTTTGGCTTTCATCAATAATGATGAGGCTTTTTTGGAAGCTACGCCCACGAATGTAATTGAGGGATTTAAAATGAAGAGGGACTTTTTGCAAAATATAATCAATGCTGCCGTTGGTGCTTTCATCTTCCATGTGTAAGGCTTCTAGGTTATCGGTAATGGCTCCTAACCAAGGTTCCATTTTTTCAGCTTCAGTGCCGGGTAAAAAGCCTATGTCTTCATCTAAGCCGCGCACACTTCGAGTGGCAATAATTCGAGTATAACGGTTTTGTGAAACTGTCATGTCGATGGCCGCCGCCAGTGCCAATATGGTTTTACCAGAGCCTGCTGCACCGGTTAAATTAACCAGATGAATGTCTGGGTCTAGCAGTAAATCTAACGCAACCGCTTGGTAAATATCACGGGGTGTTAATCCCCACGCTTGTTGTTGCATGAGATGGTCGCGGGAGCGATCCCATAGGGTGATTATTTTATCGTCCATGTCACAAATGCGTGCGACGAATCCTTGTTCATCAATAATGTATTGATTGATGAAAATATCTTTTGATAATTCGTCTCGTGCAATTTTATGCACCGTTCGACCAGGTTCGTGGGCGGTTTCCACTTTGTTGATGGTATCCCAAAAACTATTTTTAAATTCGTGGAAGCCTTTTGTTAGTGATTCTATATCACTGACTAACTGGTCGTTGTGATAATCTTCTGCTGCGATGCCACAACCGCGAGCTTTGAGCCGCATGTTGATATCTTTAGTGACCAGTACAATGTGTGTTTTAGGTCGCTGTTGTTGTAGAAAAATTAAGCTGTTGATAATTTTATTATCATTTAAATCGTTGGGTAAAACAGTACTTTGTTGAACGGGCTTGTCCATTAAAACGCTTAAAAAACCGTGCTTTTCTCCCGCTGCTGGCATGGCAACGCCATCACTTATTTCTTCTGGACTGGCTTCGCCTAAAATTTTATCGATATTGCGAATAGCTTGTCGGCACTCCATTGAAACGCCGGACTTTGATAATTTTAAATGGTCGAGTTCTTCTAACACGGTCATGGGGATGACCACTTGGTGTTCTTCAAAATTAAATATTGCGGAGGGGTCGTGGATTAAAACATTAGTATCAATAACGTAAGCTTTGGTACGACGGCGGTTGGGCATTCAGCACTCCTTTTAGCGAACGCGCAGGCGATGCGTAAACCGTAAGCGACTACCTTCTGCTTTAGGCGTGGGCCTTTTGGTATAACAGCCCCTGTGAGTTCGAGATGAACTTGCACTTCCATTCAACTTGTATTTATCGTGCTTGGCAACGATTTTTTTCTCTTTTTTATTTCCTATTAAATATCATTAAATAATTTAGAAAACTTACGCCAATCTCATAACTCTTTTATCATAAAATTAACGCACGCGAATACGGATGCTGGACTGATCAGAAAAACGGATATTACTGACCACCACATCACCAAGGGTTCGACCGGATTGGTCCCCCTTAACGCGCAGATTGCGAAACGCAATTTCTTCAATTTCATTTGGTAGTGCAAGTTCAATGCTGCCATCGGCATTGAGCTTGGTTTGTTTATTTGTGTTTTGTTTGACACCTTTGATGCTGATGTCTGCATCTAACACACTGGCAATAGGGTTTAGTAATGTGGCTAGCTCATCGAGGGCCCCTAGATTGTTCTCATCATTCACCTCACCACCTTGTGCTTGGTCTATGAGGGTATTAAGTGCATCTTGTGCGTTTTGAAAGCCTTGGCCATCAATGTTGGCGAGTTCTTCATCATCAAGAGCTTTTAGGCCTTGGTATTGGCTCATTAATGAAGAGCTAGTGGCTTCTGTTTGGGATGAGCTAGATTGGCTAGCAAATGCACCAAATGACATGGGGCCAAGTAGTACAGCAATCATGGCGGCCCACAGGCGATGACGATTTTGCTTCTTTAAGGCTTTTTTAAGTTGGCGCTCGGTTAAGATGCCTTGCTCAATCAGCGCCTCACCTAATCTTAGCCCTGATGTGAGCTGAGATTTAAGGGCAGTATCTAATTGCTGCTGGGTGATGAGCCCTTTTTTAACGAGTAACGATCCGAGGCGGCTCTTTTGGATGTGGTCGGTCATGAAAGGTCCTGTGGATAAAACGCCAAAAACGAATAAATAATGAACGTACATTGATTTTGGTTGGGGACTGACATAGCCGCAAGCGCGAGTAATTGACACATAAAAGGTCTGTTTTAACTTGCTCTAGTAAGTAGCTGATTTTTATAGGGTAATCAGCCTTAAGCTAATATGGGGTTTTATTGAGTACGCTTGTGCTAAGGCTTAATTAGCTAAAATTAATCGACTGGATAGTGAGATTTAATGGTGCGTTTTATGAAACAGCCCATATAGTGATAAACGCTCAAGCTTTACAGAGTTTTTTGCTATAGTGCCGCCTTTGTTCTGCTAAGCTCATTGAAAATTGCCCAAAAGCAATTTGGAATAATGAACTTATTGCCAAATTGTTTTGATTAAGGAGTCATCATGTCTACTCGTCACATTAAACTTTTGATCCTAGGTTCTGGCCCTGCGGGCTACACTGCAGCAGTTTATGCTGCTCGTGCCAACCTAGAGCCTGTTGTTATTACTGGTATGCAAATGGGTGGTCAGCTTACCACCACCACTGAGGTTGATAACTGGCCTGGTGATGTGGAAGGTTTGCAAGGGCCTGCGCTTATGGAGCGTATGAAAGAACACGCAGAGCGTTTTAATACTGAGATTTTGTTTGATCACATCAACAACGTTGATTTGAGCAAAAAGCCTTACACCCTAACGGGCGATCAAGGTACTTATACTTGTGATGCGTTGATTATTTGTACAGGTGCATCTGCTCAGTACTTAGGTCTTGAAAGTGAAGAAGCATTTAAGGGTAAAGGCGTATCGGCTTGTGCCACGTGTGATGGTTTCTTCTATCGCAACAAAGAGGTATGTGTAATCGGTGGTGGTAATACCGCCGTTGAAGAAGCGCTTTACCTTTCTAACATTGCGAGCAAAGTACATGTTATTCACCGTCGCGATAGCTTCCGCAGTGAAAAAATCCTAGCGGACAAACTAAAAGAAAAAGCGGCCAATGGTAACGTTGAGATTCACTGGTTCAACGAACTAGATGAAGTGCTGGGCGATGACATGGGTGTAACCGGTGTTCGCATTAAAAATAGCCAAACCGGCGACCTTAAAGAGCTTAAGCTTGATGGTGTGTTTGTGGCCATTGGCCACACACCAAACACTGAGATCTTCCAAGGTCAATTGGATATGAACGGTGGTTACATTAAGGTACAAAGCGGCCTAGAAGGCAATGCGACCCTAACCAGTAAAGAAGGGGTGTATGCCGCAGGTGACGTAATGGATCATACCTATCGCCAAGCCATTACTTCAGCTGGTACCGGTTGTATGGCTGCATTGGATGCTGAGCGTTACCTAGATGGCTTAGATAAATAAGTCATGGCAAAGCAAAAAAACGAGGCTTTTTAGCCTCGTTTTTTTTGCTTTTAAGAAAGTAGTCTTTATAGGCTTTCAAGTTTCATTAAGTGCAAACCATGCCTGCTTTGCACGGGCCCAATAACCTCTCCAATATTTCCATCATTTAGAGCTTCAAGAATAGCGTGTGGTAGTACTGATTGATCTAACTCGCCCCAATCGCCGCCTTTACTGCTACTAGGGCATGCGCTGTGTTCGCGAGCAAGTTGCGCAAAGTCAGCGCCTTGATGAAGAGCTTGAAGAATGGGCTCAACTAATAAGGGGGTTTTTAATAAAATATGTTTAGCTTCCATGACTTTTACTCAAGAGCAGTTCATTTTCAGTCTAGACTATTAACACAAGGTTCAAGTAGGTAGAATGCGTCGCCCACAGGGCAGGTGTTACTGCCAATAAAGATCATGAGTATTAGGGGGAGTACATGGCTCGAGGTGGATTTCGTCGCAACAAGGTTCAAAAGCAACAGGGTAAGGGTGAGTTACAGGCCGTTACCAGCGAAGGTCCTTTCATTGAGTGGGTAGGTAAACCTGAATACTATCGTCATCAGCTTACCATTGATGGTAACCAATACCGTTACGAAAGCGATAGCACGGATTTAGGCGTGGCTATTGGTGATATGGTGGTATTTCGCTTTGTGGATCATGCGGATGGCTTAATTGTGGACCGTCGCTCTTTAGGTAAATGGATTGACCCTGCGAGCTTTTCTTAATTTGAAAGGTTTGCGAACATAAAAAAAACGCCAGCTTAGCTGGCGTTTTTTGTATGGCGGGATCGAGAATTAATTCGGTAGCGTGATATTCAGTTCAAGCACGGATAACTGATCATGGTTATCAATTTGCACATTAATGTCATCATCACCCACATTCACGTATTTAGACACCACCGCCATGATCTCACGCTGTAAAGCAGGTAGGTAATCAGGTGCATTGCGCTGATTGCGCTCATGGGTAACTAAAATCTGTAAGCGCTCTTTGGCCACAGATGCGCTTTTGGGTTCTTCGTTCTTGAATAGTCCAAGTAGTCCCATGTTAGCCTCCAAATACGCGTGCTAAGAAGCCTTTTTTCTGGGCTTCTAAGAATCGGTGTGGGATATCTTGGCCAACTAAGCGTTTTACAGCATCGCTGTAAGCTTGGCCTGCATCACTGGTGTTTTCTAAAATCACCGGTGTACCTTGGTTCGATGCTTTTAATACATCTTGTGATTCAGGTATTACCCCTAATAAATCCACCGCTAAAATGTCTTCAACGTCGGTGACACTCAGCATTTCACCTTCGGTAACACGCTTAGGGTTATATCGAGTTAGCAATAGATGTTCTTTTACTTGCTCACCGTTTTCAGCTTTACGGCTTTTGCTTTGTAAGATGCCAATGATGCGATCGCTATCACGCACTGAGCTGACTTCTGGGTTGGTCACTATGATGGCTTCGTCGGCAAAATACAGTGCCATTTGTGCGCCTTGTTCAATACCGGCTGGGCTATCACAAATGATGTAATCAAAGTCTTGGCTTAATTCATTTAATACGCGCTCAACCCCTTCACGATTAAGGGCGTCTTTGTCACGGGTTTGTGACGCTGGCAGCACATATAGGTTTTCAGTGCGCTTGTCTTTGATCAGTGTTTGCTTAAGGTTGGACTCGCCGTTAATGACGTTAACAAAGTCATACACCACGCGGCGTTCACAGCCCATGATCAAATC
>JAGDZK010000063.1:0-69201 GCA_049115935.1 Bermanella sp.
GCAGCTGCGCCAGGAAGCACGATACCGCCAGCCGTTTTAGTTTCTTCTTCTTTACGACGAACAACAATTCGATCGTGTAACGGACGGATTTTCATTAACGTATCTCCAAACGAGTTTCAGTGTTAAATGGCTGAGTCAGCCAAATTTTTTTATTTTTAAGCAGCTTACAGCTGCCATGTTTAAATTCGTGAACTTAAGATGGGGGCACCTAGATGAAATTCAACACCCAATCTATGATTTTTTTGATTAATCTTCGCGGCGATACTGGCCTTCGATCACATTGCCACCATCCGATGTTTTTCTAGCACTACCTGGGTTCGCACCTGGCTGCATTATGATGCCTTTACTTAAGATGGCATTCGCTAAGCTGCTGCGTACAAACGGCAGAAGGCCAATTAATGCCAACGTATCGGTGACAAAACCAGGGATCAGCAATAAAGCACCACACACGAATACCAATAGACCACTAATTACGGTTTGAGCAGGCATTTGTCCTTGAGCAATTTGCTCACGCACTAGGCTTAATGTGCGAAAGCCTTGGGTCTTAATTAAAAACATGCCTAAAAATGCGGTGGCCAACGTCATCAATACCGCATTCATAGCCCCTACTTTTCCACCTACCTGGGCAAAAGCAGCCACTTCAATTAAGGGTAACAACACCAATAACAATAAAAATCTCATAATTTCTCTCTTTTTTATCAAGTTCTCTTAATGGTGGTGTTGTTTTTGCTTTTCAAGGATAACCACCGATTTTTTGACGCGGAGTCATCATGCAAGAACTGATCGTCATTTTAGATACCAGCATCAAGGTCACCCTTGGTGCCATGATTGCGGGCTTATCTGGCTACTGGCTATCTGGCATGCGCCTTAAACACAACCGAGCCCAACAGCGCCTAGATCACCAGCGTGATTTATTAGAAGGCATTGCGCAACAAGCAGAGCAAGTTCATCACGTTTTTATGAAGTACTTCGAACTCATCAACGAATATATGAATGCGACAAAAAACCGCTATGACTGGCCCCAAAGCCGCCGTAGTGAGCTGTACCTAGTGTTAGACGAACTTGTACACAGCTTTAATGAGCTTACAGCCGCCGAATCTAAGCTACTCTTATTAAACGAGAAGTCACTATATAAAAGCCTGCGTAAATTTCGCAGTAAGGTAATCTTTTTCCGCCGGCATTTTTATATTGATAAAAAAGATTTAAATGAACAAGAAGCCCAAGAAATTAAACGTGAGGTGAGCAAACTTAGAGAACAATTTTTTGACTCACTGAGCCACCGCTACGCGGACGTGTAGCCCAGATTGTTGTCCTGTTATGTTGTGTAGACCGCTTGCCCCGAGGTTTCCTCGGGGCTTTTTTATGTACAGGAAGTACGGTATAGCGCGGTGCCATGGACGGCAAAGAGCGCATATGTACAAGATGTACGGTATAGCGGGCAAAGAGCCCATATGTACAGGATGTACGGAATAGCGCGGTGCCATGGATGGCAAAGATGGCAAAGATGGCATGGCACACATACACCCCCTCTCCTTTTGTATAACCCCATTAATCCTAAATTGACAACACACTGGCTCCCTTTATAATCCACACCATCTTAAGGGAGTAGCCTGCCAGCTTATAGCTGGTGATGCTGTCAACATAATTAAGCCCTCAATGGTTTATGGTGGCATCGTGCAGAGTTTCCACTGTGCATCGGCAAGACTTAAGGTAAATAGCAACCCCAAAGGCGGGAGGTTGTCGTTTGCCTTATGTTCAAAATCCCGCCGGAGCCTTTATGGAATCTTTATTCATCTCCACCACCAGTGTGGCTTTTGCCGAAATCGGCGATAAAACCCAACTTTTATCACTACTGCTAGCAACCCGTTTCACAAATAAATGGGCCATCATTGCTGGTATTTTACTTGCCACCATCATTAACCATGGTTTAAGTGCGTGGCTGGGGCAATATTCAACCCAATGGCTTGATGCCAGCTGGCTGCAATATGTAATTTCCAGCAGCTTCATTCTTGTGGGTCTATGGGTGTTGATCCCTGACAAACTGGATGACAAGCCAGATTTAATGGCGAGCTTAGGGCCTTTTATCGCCACCACAGTTTTATTCTTTTTAGCTGAAATAGGCGACAAAACCCAAGTGGCTACTGTGATTCTTGGTGCCCAATACCAAAACCTATTAATGGTTACGATTGGTACAACCATTGGTATGTTACTGGCCAATATCCCTGTGATTTATTTTGGCGAAGCGCTCATGAAACGCCTGCCATTAAATACGGTTCGAGTCATGGCTGCCGGTCTATTTATCGTCATTGGTGTTGCTACTTTCTGGTGGTAAGTACCATAACTGAGACCAAAGCAGGATTGGCGATGCACTCAGAACACGCTAATGTAACGTCAATTTTTCACCACATAGGGTTAAAACCATGCAAATTGAAAACAGCGTAATCGTTATTACTGGTGCCGCTCAGGGCTTAGGCCAGTCAATGGCGCTTTACCTTGCACGTAAAAAAGCAAAACTGGCGTTAATCGATTTAGACGATACAAAACTAGCTCAAACCCAAGCACTATGCGAAGAAGCCGGCAGCCCACAAGTAAAATTCTACGCTTGTAATGTGGCAAAAGAAAAAGCCGTTGAAAGCACCTTCAGCAACATCATCAATGACTTTGGTGCGCTAAATGGTCTTATTAATAATGCGGGTATTCTTCGAGACGGCTTACTTTTAAAAACCAAAGATGATGAGCTAACTAAGCTGCCAATGCACCACTGGCAAAGTGTCATAGATGTGAACCTTACCGGTGTGTTTTTATGCGGTCGTGAATTTGCTTATCAGGCCGCTAAACTTAAGCAAACTGGTTGCATCATTAATATCTCGAGTATTTCCCGTGCGGGCAATATGGGTCAAAGCAATTACAGCGCGGCAAAAGCAGGTGTTGCATCCCTTAGTGTGGTTTGGGCTAAAGAATTAGCTCAATTTAATATTCGCAGCAATGCCATTGCACCTGGCTTTATTCGCACCGATATGACGGCCAGCATTCGCGAAGATGTTTTAGCCAAAATGACCAATATGATCCCTGCCAAACGCATGGGTGAGGCTGATGAGATCGCCCATAGCGTGGCATTTCTATTAGAAAATGATTATATGAACGGCCGTATCATTGAACTAGATGGGGGTTTACGTTTATAAGTTAACACGAGCATGAGAAAACCTGCACATCTTAAAAATAGGGCTAGACTATCTATTAGGTAACGGTATTTTCCTGATGGAGGACATCATGTCCATGGGCTTGCGCGCAAAACTATTAATCATTATTGGTACTGGCATTTTAGGTGTCGGTATCATTAGTGGTATTTCATTCTTATCTTTATCCAATCAAGTCACTGAATTTGAAGAAGTCTTAGATCACGACGTTGCATCAGCATTAGCCGCTGACTCAATGGCTGTAGAGTTCAAAGTGCAGGTTCAAGAATGGAAAAACGTATTATTACGTGGCCATGACGATGCCAAGCGAGAAAAGTATTGGGGAAAACTCCAAAGCCAGCACGATAAGGTGCAAGCACTTGGCAACAAAGTGATTACTCTCACTTCCGAAAGCGACACTAAACAGCTAACCAAGACATTCTTAGACGAACACAAAGCCTTACTTGATAAGTACAAAATTGGTTACAACGCCTTCATTGCATCAAATTACAACCACATAGCTGGTGACAAAGCGGTTTCAGGTATCGATCGAGAGCCTACAAAAATGGCCACTGAGATTACCGAGCTTGCTTATAAACAAGCCCAAGATCATAGCGAATCCACAACAACTGCAGCCCACAATACTGTGGTGTATGGCCTATCAATTATCTTTGTCACCATGATTTCATTTTTTGTCATCGCTTCTATTTTGATCAATCGTTGGATCTGTGCCCCCATCACCCAAGCTAGCTCCTACATTACAGGCTTAGCAAAAGGCCAGCTAGATTTTACGGTTAAACGTCGAGATGGTGATGATGAAGTTGCGCAAATGTACGCCGCTGTATCTCAGCTGCAAAAAAACCTAAGCGAAGGTACTTCAGCTATTAGTGATAGCATTAAGCAATTAAGCCAAGATGCCCAATCTCTTCATAATATTGCCAGTACCATACAAAAAGGGACCCATAACCAGTATCAACGTACCGATCAAATGGCCACCGCTATTACCGAAATGTCAGCCGCGTCTGCTGAAGTGGCTCGTCATGCTCAAGATGCTGCAGAAGTGGCAAACAATGTAGAAAAATCCGCCTCTGAAGGGGTTGGCATCATGCGCCATGCCATTGCTACCATCAATGCCACCAGTGAACAAATCGCCAGTACCGCAGAAGTAGTACGCAACTTGGAGCTGGATACCAAAAACGTCGGCACTGTACTGGATGTGATAAAAGGCATAGCAGAACAAACCAACTTACTTGCATTAAACGCCGCCATTGAGGCTGCCCGGGCTGGCGAGCAAGGTCGAGGCTTTGCGGTGGTGGCTGATGAAGTAAGAACACTGGCTCAGCGTACCCAAGAAAGCACCGCGGAAATTCATACCATTATCGAAAACGTACAAAATGGCGCACAAAATGCGGTAACAGCCATTGAGTCTGGCCAAACTCGCACTGAAGAAAGCGTGACGCAGGTGAACCAAGCCGGTGAAACCATTGAGAAAATCAGTCACGATATTCAGCAAATTTTAGGAACAAACGAACAAATTGCACAAGCGGCACAAGAGCAAAGCAGCGTCGCCGATGATATTTCACAAAACGTGAATGAAATCACCACCATTGCTGAAGATAGCTCTAAACACGCCACTCAAACCCTAGAGTTAAGTGAATCACTAAAAGCTATGTCAGGAAAATTACAGTCACAAATTGGTAAATTAAAAGCCAGTTAAATTCAGCCTGTGATACCCTACAGGCATGAATTTCGACGATATTATCTACACAGCTTTGAGCCAAGTTCCATACGGCCATACTGTCAGTTATGGCGCTTTGGCTCGATTAGCAGGCTTTCAAAACCATGCTCGACAGGTGGGCAGGCTACTCAAAAACCTACCGAAAGATTCCCAGTTACCTTGGCATCGCGTCGTAAATTCACAGGGTAAAATTAGTTTGCCCGAAGGATCTGATGGTTATGCTGAGCAGCATCAAAGACTGCTCAGTGAAGGTATTCCTATTATCAACAATAAGATTAAGAAGCCGTATTTTCTTGGCTAACTTCCTGCTCATGAATGACTAGCGAGCGCTGTGCCAGCACCACTAACAGTAGTATTGGCAAGCCGACTAATCCTGTAAAGATGAAAAACCCGGGGTAACCAATACTTTCTACAATACTGCCAGAATAGCCAGCTAACACTTTGGGGATCAGCGTCATAAGTGAAGAGAATATGGCATATTGCATGGCGGTAAATTGCACGTTCACCAAACTTGATAAAAACGCCACAAATGCTGCCGTGGCAATACCTGCCGCTAGGTTATCTGCCGATACCACCGCGTATAAAACAAATACGTTTTTACCGGCAAAATACAAGGCAATAAACATCATATTGGTAATCACCACCAATAAGGCACTAATAAACAATACCCGCATAACACCATGGCGCATGACCCAAATACCACCCAGAAAGCCGCCAACTATTGTCATGGCTAAACCAAAAAATTTTACGGCATTTGCGATATCGACCTTAGTGAAGCCTAAGTCTTGATAAAACAGATTACTCATTACCCCCAGCACAATATCACTGATGCGATAAAGCCCAATTAAAGCCAGTAATAACCAAGCTGTCTTAACGCCATAATCATCAAAGAATTGCTTAACGGGAGACACATAACTATTGGAAAGCATTTGCCGATTAGCAATGCCAGATAAAATACACAATTTCCCCAAGGCAACCGCAACACTTAGGGCAAACGCCAAACGCAATAACTCAATAACAAAACCTGAAAGCGCTTTATTATTCAACGCGTCGCTCAATAGAGTTTTTAGTTGATCAGAGGCATCACGGCTTAAATAAAAACAAATCACAAAGCCCATAACACACACTAAAAAAGCAAATAACAAACCCAAGTACTCATTGGCTGAATGTGAAAATTGCGATTCACGTTTAATCGGCTCTGTAATTAAAAAGGTGGCAATAACCCCAACCAGACCAAACATAGCCATAGCGTAATAAGTGTATTGCCATGCTTCATATAAGTACTGCTCTGTAGTAGAGCCCAGATAACTGGCAGAGTATAACGCACCAGCGCCAGCCACAATCATAGCCACGCGATAGCCCGCAATATACGCAGCACTTAATAACCCCTGCATATCAGCGGTTGCTACTTCAATTCGATACGCATCAATCGAGATGTCCTGTGTCGCAGCAGAAAACCCCAACAATACGGCCCCTAAGGCCATCCAAGTCAGGTCCGTTTCAATGATGGGGTTAGAAGACGCCATAATGCAAATAGCACTGATAATGCCCACTTGGGCTAATAGCAACCAAGATCGGCGTAAACCTAGAGCTTTTGTTAAAACAGGAAGAGGCAGGCAATCTACCAGCGGCGCCCACACAAACTTAAAACTGTAACCCAAAGCCGCCCAACTAAAGTAGGTGACGGTGGATTTATTAATGCCCGCTTCACCCAACCATAATGATAAGGATGAAAAAATCAGCATTAAAGGTAAGCCTGCTGAGAAGCCAAGCAGTAACATAAAAAAAACATGGCGCTGAAACAGCGCCTTTAGACTTTCAGCCCAACTGTGCTGAGCTTGAAGGGATTTAATATCCATTAATCTTTAAAGTTTTTAAACTGTAAAGGCATGAGGATAGACTCGTCACCTTTCCATAAGGCCATGGCTTCTTGCAGGTCATCACGTTTTTTACCCGTCACACGAATGGTTTCACCTTGGATTGCGGCTTGCACTTTAAGCTTGTTGTCTTTGATCATTTTTACCATTTTTTTGCTCAGGTCCTTATCAATACCCTGCTGCATGGTAACCGTCATTTTAACTAATTTGCCTGCACCCGTTAATTTACCGTATTCCAAGCAACTCACTTTGATGCTGCGCTTAATTAGACAAGCCTCTAAAATGGGTTTCATTTGATCAATGTGAAATTCTTCATTGGCCGTCATGGTGATGACGCTTTCATTTAAATCAAATGATGCATTCTTGCCCTTTAAATCATAGCGACGTTCAACTTCACGGTTCGCTTGGTCAACAGCGTTACTGGCTTCATGGTGATCAATTTCAGATACGACATCAAACGATGGCATGGTTATCTCCTAACGAATGGCTTTGTAATAGAGCCTAATTCTAACGGGCTACTGAAAAAATTCATGTGTTATTTACTCAGTAGTCAAAAACTGACAATAAATCTCCCAAAACCCCTTTAAATTGGTAAAAAACTCGAGCTAATACTATTTTTTAACTATGAACAAAAAAATCAGCTTAGATTTAGCACAGCAACATTATTATTTGCACATTCCAAGTGCCCAGCAGCAAGCACTGTTTCATTGTGTGTTTGCTTACGATGCCCTGTTACAAACACTAGAGCAACACGAAGATGTAGAACTCTATGGCTACTGTTTGTTTGCCGATAGCCTGCATTTATTGGTTTTGAGCCATAAAAATCCAAGTCATTGGCTTGAAGCTTGGCTAATGAACTTTAATCAGTGGCATCAAGATACCAGCAAAAGTACCGGCTATTTATTTGATGATGATCAGATTCAACAAGTTTTAATACAACCTAAAAATCTATGTAAGACGTTACGCCACATACACTATCTACCTGTGCAAAATAAATTATGCAGTTCGCCCGAACAATTTTTATACAGCTCATATCACGATTATACCGGTGATCAGCAAACAGGCGTCAATACGGCCGCCATTTTGACTCAGCTATCACCACATTATGGTCAGCGTTTACGCCGTTTTCATGATTATATGGCGATCCCCAACTCAGAAAATAAAGAGTTTTTTGAGCAAGGCAATCATGATTATTATTTAGCCTATGCCGACGCTCACTTTATTACACAAGCAAGAGCCAGCTATCAACAAACACTAAGTGATACCCCCGAAAGCGAACTATTAGAACGCTGGCAAGCCTGTATCGCTAATCTTGTTGAGTTTCATAAACTGGAACCCGAATACTGGCTAGGCCAGCAGCGTCACCATAGCCTGCCTGACGCTCACTTTATTTTGGCATGGTTATTTACTGAAATTACTCACGGCCCACTTTATATTGCTGCCAAACAGCTTGGTATTGATGAAGCCACGCTCAAACTTAAAATAAATTCCATTCACTTACACCACCCAGCCAAGTATTTACGGTATATTGAGCAATCTTGGAAATCCGCTACCGTTTAAACAACCAATATGCATGACATTTATATCCTCGGCTCAGGTGCCATGGGCAGCTTATGGGCAAGCTATCTATACCCACAACACACACTGCATTTTATCCAACGTAAACCAGATAATAGTGAATACCTATTTACAGTTGAGCCACACAACAAAGACGTTAAAGGTCATAGCCTAAGCGCCCAAGAAATTAAAGCAGATATTGAATATTTAATTCTAGCCACCAAAGCTTATGATGCTATTCATGCGATAAATAGCGTGAAAGACAAACTCTCAAACAATGCTTGCGTCATATTATTGCAAAATGGCCTAGGCTCTCAGCAAGCTATATCCGCTGAATTCCCAACTATTAAACTGTTTGCGTGCAGCTCAACTGAAGGCGCCTATAAATCCAACTCAAATACTCTTATACATGCAGGCAAAGGTGTTAACACCATAGGCCCTATGAATGCACAAGCCACGCAATCCGATTTAAGTGCATGGTTACCTAAAGGTCATTATGAATGGCGTGATGATATGGATTATGTGTTATGGCGTAAGTTCATGATCAACTGTGCCATTAACCCCCTTACCGTCTTATATAATTGCCAAAATGGGGAGCTACTAAAACAAAAAGATTACTTCACACATATGCAAAAGCTATGTGAAGAAATTGATTTAATTACACACGTTCTATTCCCTAATACATTAGAAAACGCATTCACCATGGCGCAAAAAACTTGTGAGTTAACCGCACAAAACTTCAGTTCAATGCTACAGGATAGACGCAAAGGCAATTCAACTGAAATCGATTACATGACAGGCTATCTACTTGAGCAAGCTAAAACACTCAATATCCCATGCCCCTACAATGAAGCCTTATACAATCAACTCAACCAAGCCTAGATCTTGGCTCATACTCAAAACTAAGGTAGTCTGAAGCCACTCATTTTCAACCGCTGATAATCAAAATAATATGCGTGAGTTCTTTCGCCAACTTAAAGTTCGACAAAAGGTATTTGTATTGCTTGCCATAGCCATGGTAGGCATTTCATTACTCAATGTGAGCAGTAACTTTTGGTTGGCTACGCAAAACCCTATCCAACAACACTTATCAGTTTTAACGCCCTTATTACACGGACCGAATCAAAAAGACTATAATAGCTCCCAATGGCTTGAATTCTTAAACCAAGAGCAAGCCGCCTTCACTCTTACTGACACCGCTATTTATAACGCAAATGGTAAAAAACTCGACAGTACGAGCGATGATTTCCCCCTTCATTTAAGCCAAATTCACTTAACACCACTTGATCACGATACGGTTTTATTACCTGGGCCAAAGTTTACATTAATGGCAAAAGTCACCGCCCATGTAACCAAGATATTTTTATTAGAAGTCGTCATTATTAGTTTATTAATTTTAGTCAGCGGGTTTGCGTTGATCTATGTCATCTTATATTTTATAAACCGTTTAATCATTCGCCCTATCTTTTCGCTAACGGATACAACCAACGAAATTGCCATGGAACAAAATTATGGTTTACGTGCAAGACGTTTTTATCCAGATGAAATTGGCACCCTAGCGGAAAACTTTAACTACATGCTCAATCGTATTGAACAAGATGACATGATGCTTCGCCAAGAGAAAGAAAAAGCCGAACAGGCAAGGCAACGTGCATTAGAGCTTTCCAAAAAAATGCATGATACCAATGCAAGACTTGGCTTTGAGGTAAAAGTTCGAGCAAGAGTTGAGCACAAATTAACAGACTTTCAACATTACCTTAATAACATAATTGACTCCATGCCCAGTGCAATTATTGCAATTGACCATGAACTTAAAGTCACCCAATGGAATAAAGGGGCTACACAAATAACCCATATAAAGCGCGATGATGCTATCTATCAGCCCCTTGAAGAATCATGCGGATTTCTCTTTGCTTACTTAACACTTATTACTGACTCACTAGAGAAAAAAGTGATCAATAAAGTTGAGCGTATTAGTTTTGACTTTCAGGGGCAGAAAAGCATTCTGGATCTAACCATTTACCCGCTAGATGATACAACCCACTCTGGAGCCGTTATTCGAATCGATGATGTAACGCAACGCACGCAAATGGAAGACATGATGGTGCAATCCGAAAAGATGATGTCTTTAGGGGGGTTAGCAGCGGGAATGGCTCACGAAATTAACAACCCTCTAGGAGCTATTGTACAAACGGTACAAAACATTAAACGTCGCTTAAATCCTGCCATTCAAAAAAATATTGAAAGCGCAGAACACGTAGGCGATAACATGGAAAACATATGCGCTTATATGGAACAACGGGGGATTTTTTCGTTTTTAAATAATATCAGCCAAGCTGGCGAACGCGCGTCAACCATTGTAAATAACATATTGCAATTTAGCCGACAAAGTCCTAAAAAATTACAACCTCAAAACTTACACCACATTATTGATCGCTCAATTAGCATTGCAAAAAATGAATATAGCTTAAGTAAAGGCTATGACTTTAAGGCCATTGACCTCATTAAAGACTTCGACTTAACGCTGGATGATGTTCCTTGTATCCCATCCGAAATTGAGCAAGTTATACTTAACTTATTAAAAAATGCAGCCCAAGCCTTACAGGAATACAAACAAACAAAAGAGTTCGATTTAGATTGGTACAGCCAAATTCAAATTAGCACTCGCAAAAACAATCAAATGGCTGAGCTCATCATTGAAGATAATGGCCCTGGCATGGATGAAGATACCACGCGTCATATCTTTGAACCTTTCTTTACCACCAAAGAAGTGGGTATGGGAACAGGACTTGGTTTATCGGTTTCATTTTTTATCATCACCAATCACCACCAGGGTCAAATGCGCGTGCAAAGCAGCATTGGCACTGGTACACGTTTTACCATCATGTTGCCGTTTGCCCCTGTGGAGCAAACCACCCCAGCCTGATCTCGCAACATGAATCACCTTGACCTTTAAGCCATGCTTTCGTAGTATGCGCGCAACTTTTAGGTGCTTTGACTGTTCTCTTAGGTCAAAGTTAAACGGGAAACTGGTGCCCCTGTAAACCCTACAGTCACTCCAGTGCTGCCCCCGCAACGGTAAGCAACTTAGATTTAACAACCCGCCACTGAGCTCGCTTGGGAAGGCGTTAAATCATAAATCGTAAGATTTGAGTTGTAAGCCCGGATACCGGCCTAATCATTTATGAACTGTAGTTGCGGTGGGCGACTAAGTGGCAGCACATTCTCTATTTATCATTTGCTGGTTGCTTATTGTTGCCTAACCTTGGTTGGTTAGTGTGAAGTATTTACGACTCCAATATATCTGTGTATTTATCACGGTCTTCGCTATCGGAGCACCTACGGCTGCACAACTCAATGAAATTCTAGATACCGTTCATGTAACGGCAAAATCTGAACCTGAAATATCGGCGCACGATTTCATTGGTTCCCATCAATCCATTAACTTGGAATCTTCTCAGCAACACTTCACTACTTTGTCTTCATTGCTTGAGCAACAAAGTGGTATTGAGATCCAAACCATTGGCGGCTTAGGCCAATACGCCAGCCCTGTCATTCGCGGATCGAATGGCAAGCAAGTGTTGGTTTTTTGGGACGGTTTATTAATTAACGGCATTAGTGGCTCAAGTGCGGATATAGGCAGCTTAGGGTTAAGCCATGCTCATTCCCTCGATATTTATCGTAGCCTTGCTCCCATTGAATTATCCGCCTCATCTGTAGGAGGTGTGATTCATATTAAATCGCAAGATTTAAATACGTCACCCATAAAAAATTACGGTGCATTTAGTTTAACCGCCGGCAGTTATGGTGCTCATCAAATGTCATTGCGCCAAGCTTTTGAGCACTTCGACTTTAATTGGTTGGTAGCCGGAGAATACACTGAGGCAGAAAACGATTTTGAATATTTAGAAGCTCGCCCAGTTAGCAACCCAAATCATCCAACTTATGAGTCACGACATAATAATGCAGCTGCACAATACAATGTTTTATTAAAGGGCCAACGTCAATTTGACTCTCATCAATTTAATCTAGCCTTACAAAGCAATCACAGTGATCGTGAACTCAGTGCAAAAATTAATACACCAACTAATCAAGCCGAGATATCTTCAACGTCGAATCACTTACAAGCGAACTGGTTAATTCCATGGGGCCAAAATAACCGTAGTGAAATCATCACCAGCCTAGAACAGCAAACCCAGTTATTCGACGATCGTCATTCCACCGTTGGGTTAGGCAGCCAATTAAATGAATATCAAAGCCAAGGCTATAAGCTTCAAGGCAATCAATATTTTGATTTTAAAACGATTGAATCCGTTAGCACATTAAGAATTCAATCTGAGAAAACTCAAACCGACTATAAGTTGCTAACAGACGAAGAAATCAATGCACAATGCACAGCAGGAAGAGGCTGTAAATCCCCTTATCGACGCTTACAAGCCGATCTTGGTACCCGCCTTTCTTACAGGAAAAATCAATTTGAATACTCGCTGCAAGCGGCGCTACTGGAAATTCAAAATCATAATTTAACCAGTGACTCTGACAGTAATACAACCCATCACAACACCTGGTCTATTGGGGTTTCACGTTATTTTGACTCTGGCATATCTGTTTTTTATTCCTTTTCCGAACAACTCAGAGTGCCTTCAACCTATGAGTTATTTGGAGATAGAGGTTTAAGTAAAGGTAATGACGAACTTAAACCAGAGCAAGCGCTCTCCCATGATATAGGCTTACGTTTTCAAAATTCAAAATTGGAATATGTAACCAGTATTTATCTCAGAGATGTTACTGACGCCATTCATTCTGAAACTGATAGTTCAGGAGTGCTTCGCTACGATAATCTAGGAAAAACTCAACACCTAGGTTGGGAACATACTTTCACTTATCAACCGTTTTACATGCTTTCATTCAGTGCTAATGTCACCTTACAAAGCAATGAAATTATAGAAGATGAACGCTTCTCCATTTATGAAGGAAAGCAAGTGGCTGGCTACAGTCAAATCTATTCATATACAGAACTGCAATATTTAATGAACAGTTGGGATTTCAGTCTTTCACATACTTTTGAAGACGGTGGTTATTACCGAAATTCAAATGCCCTAGCTAAAGACACTAAAAAACAATGGAACCTCTCTGTCGGTAAAAATTTAAATACCTGGCGATTTAGCTTAGATGTTTTAGATATTACCAATAATGCCGCAAGGGATTACGTGGAATACCCAGAACCTGGTCGACAAATTTATTTTAAAACCCAAACCAAATGGTGAAGATGATGAAACAAACAAAAATACTTAAGCCTTTGGGCCTGTTATTAAGTGCTAGCCTATTAGTTGCCTGTGGCTCTGATGATTCAACAAAAAACTTAATACCTTTTGAAGGACTTGCGATTGTGCAATCTACCGCTCAAGGGGAAAGTCAACTTGAATTCACTGACGGAAAAACTGAAATCGAAAGTGGCTATAACATAAAAGAAGCCACTGATTACGCAGTATTTACTCAAGGTGAATACTTTTATCATCTAGGCCGATTCAATATTGATACTCTGCAAAAATATCATATTGATTCTCCAGAAGCGGGCATCTTTCCTAATGATGGCTACTCATTACGGGACTCAGGTGAATCCACATCTGCCAACCCACATAGGCTTGCATTTGTTGGCGATTCAGCAAACACAGGTGTGATCACTCGCTATGGCCTTACAGAAGCTTGGGTGGTTAATCTTGATGCAACTGACAGTGAAGACTTTTTAATCCAAACATTGGATTTAAGTAATCATACAGCCCCTTCATCCGAAACCGATGCCAAACCTGAAATGAGCATGGCTTTTATCCATGATGAAAAACTATTCATCTCGTTACAAAATCTGGATAATTGGGCACCTACTAGCAACGCCAAAGTTGTGGTGTTCGATACCAATACTTGGGAAGAAGTGGATACCGACGCCAGCACAGACGGCACTCAAGCCATTTCACTTACCTTAATGAATCACCAAAGTTCAGCGCTTGTTGGCGATCAATTATATTTAGGTTCTTTAGTATATGGTGAGACAAACACAGGCGGTATTGAATTGGTTGACCTTTCAACTTACTCAACCGAAGTGATCATTGACGATAAAGCTATCTCTAAAATGGCCGCCACGAAAGAAGGGAATATCTTTTTCTCTGACTACGCGTCATGGGAAAACAATTCGTTATATAAATTAAATTCAGATAACACTTATCAATTAGTCAGTGCTGATTTTGAAGGCATTAACATCACAACACTTGCCAGCCCAGATATGAACCTATGGTTAGGCACCAATAGTTTTGGTGGTGAAAACCAAGTCTACCGTCTGGATGGCACGTTAGATTACAGTCAAACCCATGAATTTAATGACCTGGTATTAAGTTCTGTGACCACTAGCTTTAAACCAATCCAAATTTCTTTTATGGATTAACAAAAAAAGGGCCGTATCATCGGCCCTTTCTTCATTATTTTGTGAATTCTCACACCTGAAAACGCTCTAACTTCTCTTGTAAAGAATGCGTCAACGCTATCACTTCTTTTATTGCTTTTACTGTATGTTCTGAGTCGTCAACGGTTGCACGACCTAAATCATTTATCTTAATCACATTCTCATCAATGGTCTTAGCCACTTGAGTTTGCTCGTCAGCTGATACTGATATCTGACCATTAATATCTGAAATACTTTTAATCATGGTAACAATTTCATCAAGAGCCGTGCGGACTTTTGATGAAGACTCCACTGTACTTTGAGCCATTTCATGACTTTTGCCCATTACACCGACAGCATCACTTATTCCGGTATGTATCGTCGTCATAACTTCATCAATTTCTTGCGCGGAGGTTTGCGTACGGCTGGCGAGTGTTCTTACTTCATCGGCAACCACAGCAAAACCTCTCCCCTGCTCTCCTGCTCTCGCCGCTTCAATAGCCGCATTTAATGCCAATAAGTTAGTTTGCTCGGCGATACCTTTAATGACGGCAAGCATACTGGCAATATTACTGGAATTCTCAGACAGTTGATTAATAACCTCTGTACTATGAACAATCTCATCGGCAAGTGTGTTAATTTTCCCCAATGTTTCTGCTACTACTTGATTCGCGCTACCAGCTTGATTAGTTGCATCATTTGCAAAGTTTGCTGCATCTGCACTTTGACGATTCACTTCTTCAGCCGTGGCTGCCATTTGCGTGATAGCGGACGCAACCTGTTCCGTTTGGTGAAGTTGCTCATTAGCGGCTTTATTACTTTGCTCAGCATTACCACCAACCAATTTCATGCTATCACCCACATCATTAGCCGTTTTATGTACCGCCTGAAGAAGAGCATGAATCTTATCAACCATCACATTGAACTCACCTGTCAATTCTCCCATCTCGTCCTTTGATGCAACATTTACTCGAATTCGCATATCGCCTTTTGAGATTCTTCGTGCCGCACTATGAAACTGACCAACTGTACTGCGAACTGACCAAAAAAATGCGGCATATAAATATATAATCAGAAGCATGACCAATGAAATAGCTACGACAACGGTTATTAATTTATTCATCAGCTCACTAACACGTAATGCAAGTATGCTATGAATCTCCTCCAACGCTGCTTCTTGCACCTCATAGAACGGGGACAGATTACTGACAAAGAAATCATTAAAATCAAACCATGTGATTTCTACACTAACGGCTGAAACTATCTCATCATCAAGCTTAAACTTGATTGTTTCCATGTTGGATTCAGCCTGTTTAAAACTTTCAGCAAACTTATCTTTAAACTCAGGAAAACTACTCAATAGGTCTTTATGAGACTGCTTCATTTTTTTTTGCTGGGCATCAAGCAAATCATATGTTTCATTTAAGGTGTCATATGTTCCCGTCATTATGTATTTTTCAACAATCGAAAAAACACCAATGGTATTGGCAAATCCAAGCACTTCTAAATGTTTTTCATAGTCTTGCAAAACTAGTTTTATCAACAACTGTACTTTTTCGTTTGTATCCTGAAGCACACCGGAATCTTGCGCGACTTTATTTGCTAAATGGATGATATCTAAAAGCACTTGGTTATTATTTTTAAATTGGTCGCTTATTGTCGGTTGTTTATTTTCTCCGCTTCGCTTTAATTTCGCTCGCCATATAGGTTCTTTAACTTCAATCTCTTTGGCAATAACCGTACCACTGTATTTTTCTCTTAAATCAGTAATTGATTTAAAAATAGTCTTTTCAAGTTCTCTTACCTGATCATTTAACCCAGGTCTTTGATAAAAAGTATCAACAGCAGCTAAATCACGATAATTGCCGACCTTATGAGCCACCCTTATTACATCGGTTACCACAATTAAAGAATCGCTCGCTTCCTCTGCTTGCTTAATATATTCATAGGTTTGATTCACTATGGCATAGCTTAGTAATAGAAGAGGAACGAAGAAGGTAATACTAATTACACCAAATTTTTTGGCGTAACTCAGTTTATTCATCAAAGCGACAGCGGGCGCTAATAGTCCATTCACAAGCTTACCTCCTAACAACTACTCTTAATAAAGTGTAGCTGTTATTTTGGCAGTGTCTTATTTTAGCGCCCTTTATTATTCATTATCATAAGGATAATTGGCTCTATCTATTTCAGAGCAATAGATGGCGAACATCCGTCAATAAATCACACAAATAGCGAGTAAATCGTGCCGCTTGAGCACCGTCAATCACCCTGTGATCATAAGACATACTAAGTGGCAGCATGAGCCTAGGCTCAAATTCTTTGCCATTCCAAACGGGCTTATAACTGGCTTTTGATACACCCAAGATAGCCACTTGAGGGGCATTCACAATAGGCGTAAAGCTGGTACCACCAATTCCACCTAGGCTTGATATAGTGAAACTGGCGCCACTCATGGCATCCATGGGCAATTTTTTATCACGGGCTTTTTTTGCTAAATCTGAACTGGCAGCCGCCACCTCAACCACACCCTTTTCATCAGCCGCTTTAATAACCGGTACTAACAGGCCATCAGGGGTATCCACAGCAATGCCAATATTGAAGTACTGCTTAAGGATCAAGGTATCGGCATTTGGACCCAGAGAAGAATTAAATTCCGGGAATGCCTTTAGTGCTTTCACACAGGCTTTAACAATAAAGGCCAGTGGAGAAACTTTTACCCCCTCAGGCAGCAACGCACTCATGGATTGCTTACGATATATTTCAAGCTCGGTTATATCCGCTTCATCAAACTGAGTAACTTGTGGAATGATGGTCCAACTGGCCACCATATTTCGAGCCGTAACCTGCTTGATTTTGGTTAACGGCTTTTCACTGACCTCACCGTATTTTGAAAAGTCCTCATCACTGCCTTTTACACTTAAAGGTGACGATACTGGGTTGTTAACTCTTTGTTTCACAAAATCGTGCAGGTCTTGTTTTTGTATTCGATCACGAGGACCACTGCCACGTATTTGGCTTAACTCAACACCGAGTTCCCGCGCGAGTTTACGCACAGCCGGCCCAGCATGAACCTGTCCACTTACATCTGAGTTTGATGCCACTTGTGCCGCAGCTGGTTTTATATTGTCACTTTTTTCAGGTTTTTCTTCTTGCTTGCTTTGTGTTGGTGCTGAAGCAAGTTGGCTTTTATTCTCAGTTGCTTGCGCCACGAGCATTTTAGCAACCACATCACCTTGGCTAACTTTATCGCCTACTTTTACGTTAAACGAAATAAGTTTGCCTGCATGGGGCGCGGGAATCTCCATGGTCGCTTTATCGCTTTCTAGCACCATCAAGCTTTCTTCAACGGCCAGTTCATCACCAGGTGCTACCGATAGCTCAATAATTTCTACCGCATCAACACCGCCTAAGTCAGGGACTGTAACATCCATTTCTTGCGGTGAGCTATTATCCACCGCTGCAGACTGCGAATCAGGTTGCTCACTTGCTTCAACAGTTTTTGTAACTGGCCCATCAGCTTTTTCAGCCGGTGATTCTGTTTGTTCACTAGACGCTGAATCCTCTGCCTGAGTCTCCATATTAGCAACATGAGTACCGGTACCCACTTTATCACCCACGGCCACTAAAATTTCTTTTACTGTTCCTGTGAATGGTGCAGGTACTTCCATGGTGGCTTTATCGCTTTCTAATACGATAAGCGCTTCTTCGTTTTCTAAGTGATCACCGGCTTTGACGCAGATTTCAATGACTTCAACTTCATCTATTCCGCCAAGGTCGGGCACATTTACTTGTGTGAGAGCCATGGTCTATTCCTTAATGATAAAGTGGGTCAAGTTTGTCGGGAGAAATGCCAAACTTCTTCATGGCGGCTTTAAGTTGTTTCGCTTCAACTTTTCCTTCTTTCATTAATGCGTACAAACTGGCAATCACCACAAAATAACGATTCACTTCAAAGAACTCTCTTAATTTTTCCCGCGAATCACTGCGTCCAAATCCATCGGTTCCTAATGTCACATACGTTTTATCTTTTGGCATGTAAGCGCGCAGTTGCTCGCTATATTGCTTCATGTAATCCGTTGCACAAATGACTGGCCCTTGAGTATCTTGTAAGCACTGTGTCACATACGGAATTTTTTCTTTTTCACCTGGATGTAATAAATTTTCGCGCTCAACTTTGCGCCCTTCACGGGTTAGCTCATTAATACTGGTGGCACTCCAAACATTAGCTTGAATATTAAAATCGTTTTCAAGAATGTCTTTCGCTGCAATCACTTCACGCAAAATGGTGCCGCTTCCTAATAACTGAACAGTTAGATCCCCATCGGCTCCTGTCAATAATGGGTACATGCCTTTTATGATGCCTTCTTCAACTCCTTGAGGCATGGCTGGATGAACATAGTTTTCATTCATGACTGTAATGTAATAATAAACCCGCTCATGTTCTTGATACATGCGACGCATGCCGTCTTGAATAATAACCGCCAGCTCAAATGCAAAGGTTGGATCATAAGTTATGCAGTTAGGTACGGTGTTCGCCAAAATATGGCTATGGCCATCTTGGTGCTGCAATCCTTCACCATTTAGCGTGGTTCGCCCTGCTGTTGCGCCAATTAAGAAGCCTTGGGCTTGGCAATCCCCAGCTGCCCAAGCTAAATCCCCCACGCGCTGAAAACCAAACATGCTGTAAAAAATATAAAACGGCACCATGGCTTTATCGTAAGTACTATAAGAAGTGGCGGCGGCCAGCCATGCGCTAAATGCACCAGCTTCATTAATGCCTTCTTCTAAAATTCGGCCTTCTTTTTCTTCTTTGTAATACATCATTTGACCAAAATCGACAGGCTCATATTTCTGACCTTCAGAGCTGTAAATGCCCACTTGTCTGAACAAACCTTCCATGCCAAATGTGCGGGCTTCATCTGGCACAATGGGCACCACTCGCTCACCCATAGCCTTGTCTTTTACTAATGCCGTTAATATACGCACAAAGGCCATGGTGGAAGAAATCTCACGATCACCGGTACCATCTAACTGTGCTTTAAATGAATCAAGGGCCGGAACCGGTAACGGATCGGTATTTTCAGTGCGCACCGGCATGTAACCACCTAATGTTTCACGGCGCTTACGCATGTAAACCATTTCTGGGCTGTCTTGCGGCGGGCGATAATACGGCACGTCTTTTAAATCGTTGTCACTGATGGGAATATCAAAACGATCACGGAAACCTTTTAAACTTTCGATGTCGAGCTTCTTCACGCCATGGGCTTCGTTCTTGCCCTCTGCCGCATCGCCCATGCCATACCCTTTAATGGTATGGGCCAGAATCACCGTTGGCTGACCTTTATGGCCCGCCGCTTGTCGGTACGCGGCATACACTTTATAAGGGTCATGACCACCACGATTCAGCTTATAAATTTCTTCGTCTTTCATACCCGCCACACGGGCTTTAAGTTCAGGGTATTTGCCAAAGAAATGCTCTTTGGTATATGCGCCGCCTTTAGCTTTGTAATTTTGGAACTCACCATCCACCACTTCGTCCATGCGTTTTTGTAATAATCCGTCATGATCATCTGCGAGTAATGGGTCCCAATGACGACCCCAAACCACTTTGACCACATTCCAACCAGCCCCACGGAAGGTACCTTCAAGTTCTTGAATGATTTTGCCGTTACCACGCACCGGCCCATCTAAACGCTGCAAGTTACAGTTAATGACAAAGATTAGATTTTCGAGTTTTTCTCGACCTGCAAGGTTGATGGCTCCCAAAGTTTCTGGCTCATCACACTCACCGTCCCCTAAAAACGCCCACACTTTTCGATCTAATCGCGGCACTAAATTTCGTGCCGATATGTAACGCATGAAGTGCGCTTGATAAATAGCCTGAAGCGGCCCAAGACCCATAGACACCGTTGGAAATTGCCAATAATTAGGCATTAGCCTTGGATGGGGATATGAACTAAGACCCTCGCCATCCACTTCGCGGCGAAAGTTTTCTAATTGTTTTTTCTCTAAGCGCCCTTCTAAAAAGCTGCGCGCATAGATTCCCGGTGCAATATGACCTTGGTAATAAATAAGATCGCCCAGTGGGCATTTTTCGCTGGTTTTATTGGGCGCTCTGAAAAAATAGTTAAACCCCACATCATATAAGGTGGCACTAGAAGCAAAGCTGGAGATGTGTCCCCCCAAATCGTCACCACTTTGGTTGGCTCGCACCACCATAGCCAAGGCATTCCAACGAATCAGCGAACGTATGCGACGCTCAAGGAATAAATCCCCAGGCATTTTTGCCTCTTCGCTAACAGGTATGGTATTTCGGTAAGGGGTAACAAAGGAGTAAGGTAATGGCAGGCCATTACGGGTGGCGCGCTCTGAGAGTCTCTCTAAAATATAGCGGGCCCGTTCAATGCCTACTTCGCGAATCACACTATCAATTGAATCGAGCCATTCTTTGGTTTCGATTGGGTCCTGATCTTGCTCAAAGGAATCCATTATTCATCCTTGCCTATGGTCGCTAAATAAAGAGTTATTTAAACAGTATAGACAATGATTCTAAGGAGCCGGCCAAATCACAGCAAGGCAAATTACGCCACAAATGTAGTTTTTTTACAAAAAAGAGTATCAAACCAAAATAAGATTAATTTGCGACTATAAGGCCAAATTCAAGCAAGAAAACAAGAACAACCACTAACAGCTGACATTCAAATAGCTTCTCATGATTGAAAAGCAGCATATTTTTGTAGTTTTTTTACAAAATCCATCAGCCATGTTTTAAAAGCTGATAATAATAAGGCTCCCCATGATTGACACCTATTTGAGTCATTGACGCATAGGGCACATCCACACGATTAATATTTGGGTAAGGCAGACCCAAGACCTCTTTAAGTAACATGCGAATCACGCCACCGTGACAAATTATCAATTGGCGTTCATCTTTTCGGGACAAACACCCAAACCAATCTTTTAATACTCGCGCCTCAAAATCTAACACGCTCTCCCCTTCTGGCGCAGTAAAGTGCATGGGGTCATCCCACAATCCTTTGATGCGCTCGAAGTCATTGGCAAAAACCTGCTCTGTGGGCTGGTTTTCCCACACCCCAAAATCAAATTCGCGTAAACCGTCAGCTTGTAATAACTCACAACCTAATTCTTGAGACAGACTTTGGGCAAAATCCCAACACCGCGACAGTGGGCTTGCGATAATCACATCCCACTGCAAGCCTTTTACCGCTTCTCGCATTTGTGACCAACCAAGGTCCGTTAATGGGTGATTGGTGCGCCCACGAAAAACATTGCCACCTTCTGGCTCTCCATGACGCAATAGATCAATGGTTTTTCTGGGCTGCTCCATATTACTCTTCAGCCTCACTTACGCCCGCTTGGCTAAAGGTGGCCATTTCATTATGCAGCGCCACTGCACTTTGCATCAGGCTCACCACCACAGCAGCGCCACTGCCTTCACCCAAGCGCATGCCAATATTTAATAAAGGCTGTGCACTTAAAGCCGCCAGCACTTTTTGATGGCCCGGCTCATGACTTTGATGACTGTAAAACAACCAAGGTGCAATACTTCGGTTAATTGCTTGGGCCATTAAGGCTGCTGCACTACTAATAAACCCATCTACTAAAACAGGCACGCCCATTTGCGCACAACCAATATACGCCCCCACTAGACCTGCGATTTCAAAACCACCCAAACACTGCAATTGATCAAGTGGGGTTTGAGCATTATGCAGTGCAATGGCATCTTCAATAATCTGCGCCTTCATGGGCAGCTTATCTTCCGTTAAACCCGTACCTGGGCCCACTAAATCAGCCGCTGGCATTTTTAAATAAGCAGCCGCCAATGCGCTGGCCGATGTGGTATTGGCTATGCCCATTTCACCACCAATGAACAACTCACACGCCATGTCTTTTGCACGATTTGCCGCAGCCAAACCTTCAGCCAGCGCCTCTTCAAGTTGCTCACGAGTCATGGCCGGCACTTGTGAAAAATCTTGCGTACCTGGCGCAATGCGCGCATTAATAATCTGAGTATGAGGTGCCACTTCAAACACGGTCCCAAGATTCACCACCTCAAACTGTGCTTTCAACTGACGAGCGAGCACTGAAATGGCAGCCCCCCCTTGAGCAAAGTTTTTCACCATTTCGGTGGTCACCGCCTGCGGAAAAGCAGAAACCCCTTGATTGGCCACCCCATGATCACCAGCAAAAATACTGATAAAAATCTTATTCAGCTCAGGGTGTAATTGCCCCTGACAACCAGCCAATCGTGTGGCCACTTGCTCTAACTGCCCAAGCGCACCCGGCGGCTTGGTTAGGGTTAACTGATATTGTTGCGCTTGCTGCTCTACATCATTATGAAAAGGCGCTGCGTTATTTAAATACCAAGCCATGGGGCTTCCTTAAAACAAAAATTAGAAAAGTTTACACACGCGACTTAACCGCCATTGGGATTCCCGCCACCATGAGCGTTACCTGTTGCGCTTGCTTGGCAATTTGCTGGTGCAAGCGCCCAAGGTTATCCACATAACGCCGCGATAACTCACCCATTGGCACCACCCCCATACTGATTTCATTGGATACCAATATGACCAAACCCTGCGCTTGTTCAAGAGTCGCAAGCAAAGCATCCACCTGTTCAGCTAAATCCAGCTCGTGGTGCATGACATTCATTAACCACAAGGTTAAACAGTCAACCAATACCACCGAATTAGACTTGCTATGAGTTTCAATCACATGGGCTAACGCCAAAGGCTCTTCGACTGTTACCCAATGATTCGGGCGATCCAGCTGATGCTGCGCAATGCGCTCACCCATCTCTTGGTCGTGAGCTTGCGCTGTGGCCACGTAAGTGACGTCAAAGGCGGTTTTTTTGGCTAGAGATTCGGCATAACCACTCTTACCAGAACGGGCGCCGCCAAGAATCAAATGCACATTTGGTTGGGTAATTATTGCCATGTTTTTGTCATTGTGGGTGAAAGGGCTAATCTTATAAGGTATAGACAGCAGGGGCCAGTCACATGAAAGATCAACGCCAATTTACCCGTAAATCATTGCACTGCATGGTTTCGGTGTTTAATGAAGAAGGGGCGTCACTTGGCAACCTTGTAGATTACTCCAAAGCAGGTGTCATGATGTCTAGCTACCAAGCAATGACGGTCAATGAAACGATTGAATGTACCATGGTCGACCTACCCAATAATATCGGTAGAAAGCGATCCGGCAAAATTACATTGAAATGCGTTTGGTCAGAACAACTCACCAACACCATGTTTGGTAGCGGCTTTCAATTAATTAATGCCGACGAAGAAGCCAAAATCATGTTTGCCAGTTATGATAGTGCCCAAGAAGATTAACTTGCAGCGCAGTTTTTATGAGCACTCCCCCTGTTTTATTAGGCATTGACCTTGGCGGTACCAAAATTGAAATCATTGCCATGGATCACAGTGGTCAAACGCTTTACCGCAAGCGCTGCGATACCCCAAAACACCCCAACCCAGCTCAGCAATACACACTAATTATCGAGCAGATTCAGCAGCTCGTAACTGATTGCGAATCAAATATTCACCGACATCATAGTCCAGTGGGTATTGGCATCCCTGGTAGCGAATCTTTAACCACAGGTTTGATTAAAAACGCCAATACGACTTGTTTAATTGGCAAGCCTTTTCGTCAAGATTTAGCCCGCCAGTTAGATCGACCCGTTAAAATTGAAAACGATGCCAACTGCTTTGCATTAAGCGAAGCTATAGATGGCGCTGGTGCAAATCACAACAGCGTATTTGCCGTTATTCTGGGCACGGGGGTGGGCGGTGGCTGGGTAATCAACCAACAATTGATCATTGGCCCCAACCATATTTGCGGTGAATGGGGTCACAACCCTCTGCCTTGGCCAAGTGCTGATGATGAGCCAAAGCAAACTTGCTACTGCGGCAAACAAGGCTGCATCGAAACCTATTTATCTGGCCCAGGCATGAGCAAACAAAATGCTCTGCAGTTCAATTTAAATCTATCCAGCAAAGAGTTAATCACTCAGCTTTCCAACAACAATGACGCGCAGAAGGCGTATCAACAATACACTCACAGATTAGCAAAAAGCCTAGCCAGTGTGATTAACATCATGGACCCAGAAGTCATTGTATTAGGGGGCGGCCTATCAAATATAGAAAGCCTGTATCAAGATATTCCGCAAATATGGGGAGAGTACGTATTTAGCGATGAGGTAAAAACAAGAATAATTAAAAACCAATACGGCGACTCAAGTGGTGTACGTGGTGCCGCATGGTTAAACAAATAACAAGCAATTAAAAACCGGCAAACACCGTTAAACACGCAACCACTAGCAGCCAAATAACCGCACAGCGCTGCATAAGTTGATTACTTTCTTCTAGTTCAGAAACCGCCTTGGTGCAGTCAAAGCTCTCATCTGTACGCTCATCATGCTTAAACATGGTTTTATGCAGGACCTGTTGGCTTGAGCTTTCAAAATCAAACATAAAGCGGCTAGCGGTTGAAAAGCTCTGCACAAAATCACCAGCCAAAGCGATACTCACTGCTAACAATCTAACCGGTGCCCACGCCAAGGCATGCAACAAACTCTTCACCCATAACGCATTCGATTGGGTATAAAACCAAAACGTTAATAAACACAATAACGCACCACTGACACCTGCCACTAAAAACCAAAAGGCAAACACAAAAAAACGCTTAAACCACGCCATGACAATGGCCTGCTGAACACTTTGATGCAATTGCAAAGGCGTTTGGCTTTGAGCCTGTTCTTGCACACTTAAAAACTGCTGAGCACAGTGATAAGCGCCTTGATAATCTTGACGCCCCCAACAGCCCTTATAATCCTTAAAACGGGAACTAAAATCATCCCGCCCTAAAATATATAAAAACAGCAATACCTGAACCACAATGGAAACAATAGTGCCAATCACACCACTTAAATAAGTCAAACCAAAACTAATAAGCAAGCAAGGTAAGCCAACCAGTAAACTGTATACCAGTATCTGCCCACGAGTGCCCATTTGCTCTAACTTAAATGGTTTTAACAAGCGCAAGTACCAGCCGTTATTTCGCTGATATCCCTGCTGCTTGGTTTGGCGCTGCAACAAAACCGTAAACAGCAACACTATAAATTTCATGAAATGTCTTCTTTTATTAATTGTTTAAAGTAGGGCCAATCAAAACTTGGACCCGGATCGGTTTTACGCCCCGGCGCAATATGATCATGTCCCACTATGCGATTGGATAAAATATTGGGGTAGTGTTCACGCAAGCAGTCCGTCACCTGTGCCAACGCCTTATACTGTTGCTGAGTATAGGGCACATCATCCGCCCCTTCTAACTCAATGCCGATGGAGAAGTCATTGCAATTAGCTTCACCTTCAAATTCGCTCACACCCGCATGCCAAGCACGTTCATTAAACGGCACAAATTGCACCAACTCACCGCCACGCTTAATAAGTAAGTGTGCACTCACATGCAGGTCTTTTATTTCATCAAAATATGGGTGCGCGCTGCAATCAAGCTGATTACAGAAGAAATCCTCAATATAGGAGCCTCCAAATTGCTTCGGAGGCAGGCTGATGTTATGTACCACCAACATAGAAACCGCCATGGATTCTGGACGCTGATTATAGTTAGGGGAAGGCTGCCAATGGGCTTCACACAACCTATGGTTTTGTATCTTCACTGTCGATTGACCACAAAAAATAAAAGCCTAGCATTGATGAAATTAGGCGAATTAGCAAGATACGCCTCAAAAGTACCCTCTATACACTTCTACCCATATCACTGTTACGACCATGATTTGGCTGCAGGCAGTGCACTTCTGGGTTATTCAGTATAAAATCCACCCTTTTTTAGGCTTGCTGAACTCTACCGAGAACATCGCCCTATTCGCTATATCTGCCGAAATTATTACCTATATAAAGCAGAGACAGTCGGCAACGGGTCAGCGCTTTCACCTTATTTGTTAAAAGTAGTTAAATCATGAACCTAACACTCGAGCACATCCAAGCTGATATAGAGCAAGGCGTCAAACTGGCACTGGCTGAAGACATTGGTTCTGGGGATATTACTGCGCAGCTGATTCCAGAAAACAAACAAAGTCATGCTCGCATTATTAGCCGCGACGAGGCCACCATTGCCGGCTGTGAATGGGTTAATGAAGTATTCAAACAACTTGATAATACGGTGGAAATCATCTGGCATGTGAAAGACGGCCAACAAGTTAACTCTAACGACACATTGTTCGAACTAAAAGGCGCTTCTCGCAGTTTATTAACCGGCGAGCGCACGGCTCTTAACTTTCTGCAAACCTTATCAGCCGTTGCCACCAAGTGCTTTCATTACAGCCAGCAAGTTAAACACACCCAGGTAAAACTATTAGATACTCGTAAAACCATTCCGGGTATGCGCAATGCTCTTAAATATGCCGTTACCCAAGGTGGCTGCTTTAATCATCGCATTGGTTTATACGACGCATTCTTAATTAAAGAAAATCACATCAATGCTTGTGGCTCAATCAAACAAGCCATTGAACAAGCCAAGATCATCGCGCCAGGCAAACCTATCGAAGTAGAAGTTGAAAACTTTGATGAACTAAACCAAGCACTGGATGCTGGCGCACATATCATCATGCTGGATAACTTTAACATTGAAGAAACCAAGCAAGCTGTAAAACACACTAACGGCAAAGCAAAATTAGAAGCCAGCGGCAACATCACAGATAAAACCCTAGTGAGCAACGCTGAAACCGGCGTGGACTTTATTTCCATTGGTACATTAACCAAAGATATCAAGGCCGTGGATTTATCCATGCGTATGGTTTGAAAACCCAACAACTAGAATAAGAAGTATTATGGTTTCGTTATCCCCACAACTAAGCAAGATTATTCTTGCTTTTTTATTGCTAACCCCATGGTTTAGTTTATATCAAAAGATTCTGTTTCCGCACTTAGCTCAAACAGGGTTTGATGGTTCAGTTATTACATTAGTTGAACTCATTTTTGTTATTTTCATTAGCATTTTTGGCAAGCACCCACAGGTAACGAAACAGGGGCTATACCTACTTATAGCCATTAGTGGCTGGCATATTTCAGGTTTTCTTTCTGCTTATCTCAGTGAGCACTTTTACCCATCATTAATTAAACAGATTGAATATCTCATTCATTGCATGTTTGCCTATAGCGTATGGGTGTTTTTATCACAAACACAAAAACAAGAAAAAATGGCATGGTTTCTTGTGTTTACGTTTGTTTGGATGATTTATTATATTCTATGTGCTTGGCATATCGCAGAAGACCCCTTCTCGATAGACTGGGTGACACAACTTCCTTTTTTCAACAATATTAGACATTCTGGTTTTATTCTAACTTGTGTTTTACCATTTCTATTATTACCACTTTTATCAAATCTAAAAAATAAAACACTATTAACTATTTTCTTGCTAAGCCTATATTGGGGCTTTTTAATCTGGACCTGCTCCAGAGGCACATTCTTTGCTTCGCTGATTTCAATTATCTCAATTTACTTTTTATTTCGATCGACACCCAAAATATCGTTTATCCTAGTTTCATCTTTTTTGATTGGTTGGATTATCGCATTTCAATTTCCATCCATAAGCGCTTCATTAAATCCGTTTCGTCTATTGTTTTTAAATTTCCAATATACAGATGTAATTGAAGCCAACACACTCTCATCCGGTCGCTTAGATATTTGGCTAAAGGCTTATGCAGCAGGCATTGAACATAGTACCTTTTTCGGTTTTGGTGCCAATGGGTATGAATATGTTTCGCCAAAGATACACACCAACACTGTCCACCCCCATAGTAGTATATTTCAATTTATAAGTGAGTATGGATATATAGGTTTCAGTCTAATAATATTGATCTTCCTAAACATTCTATTTATCTGGAAAAATGCAAGAGCATCGGGCAACCAGACCATTATCACTTTAAGTAAGATATCAGTGTTAACTTTCATTATTGGCTCTATAGTTGACGGGCATTTTTATTATAATTTCTCACTTATTTATCTAGCTATTATTCTTGGCTTATCATTCTCAAGTCACAATAAAACCAATACAAACAAATCAAGCATATGCATACCCTTGGTATTTTTACTGACATACTCAGGGGCGACATTCTTTTTAAAACAACACTGGGCTACCTATATTGAGCAACAAATAGAGCTGATAGATCAACAGCAATTAACACAATTAGAAAGTTTTCCAAGCTATTATTTCCCAATGAAGTGGTTATACGGAGAAAGTGATATACCTGATTTAAAAAGCAAAGCGGTTAAGTTTGGTCAAGAACATGGCCCAATGAAGTGCAACTACTACTTAATAGAGTACATAAACACCAAAAATAGTGAACACTTAACACCAAATATTGAAAAGCATTGCAGAAAAGAAGATTTAAAAAACTTTAACATTGAAAATTTTAGTGGCAACATCAAATGAGCTATAAACACCTATCTTATATGCTTCAATGGTTTTACCTATTTAATATTACAAAGATAATAAAAATTTCAATGAATCTCCTACCTATAGCACTTAAGGGAGACGACAAACAGCTCCCTCATTCTGCACAAACATTAAGCCTGGGGCGAGACAAAATAAGAGATGGGAATTAAACATGTTTAAAGCGACAATATTAAGTACTATATTTTTTCTTTTATTTAATATCTATGGGATTGCCATTCAAGTAATAGAGCTCATTAAAAAAAGTAGCTCCGGGGAGGTCGCTGGCATATTAAATTTAAATACATTCTTTAATTCACCCACCCCTTTTTATATTTTACAGTTCACAGCAATTACACTCCTAGTAATAACCATATTTATAATAAGCAATGCATATTTCTCTATAGCGTTCGCTAAAAAGATAAAACAAAAAATAAATAATACCTACTGCGCCATATCTATCTGGCTTATTATTTCAAATACATCCCTAATGGTACTGAATGCTGCTTATTTCAGACACTCAGACCACTTAACTGAATGGTTCAGAATTTGGCCAGAGAATCACCTAAATATATACATTATGTGGTTTTTTTTAATATTTCCTATTGTTTACACTGCATGGTCAGCTAGCAAATTAAAGTTTGTATTTATCAGCGCAGCCTTAATTAGCATCTATTCGCTTTATACAACAAAAGACTCAGTGATTGAAAACAGAACAAGTGAGGCACCAAATATTATTCTTATCGGAATCGATTCCTTACGAAGCGATCTACTTTATTCTCACATGCCTTTTTTGGCCAGCCAACTTAAAGAAAGTACAATCTACCCAACAACGTTCACCCCTCTTGGGAGAACCTTTCCCGCATGGAATAGCATATTAACTGGTCTGAACCCTATTAATCATGGCGCTCGGATAAATCTCATTCCAGAAACCCAGCTAATTAGTACCGATAGATACCTACCATCAGTGTTAAAATCAGAAGGGTATAAAACTATTTTTGCCATAGATGAAACACGTTTTGCCAATATTGGTGAACATCAAGGATTTGAACAAACAATCACTCCTAGGGTAGGTGCATCAGATTTCCTTATTACGAGCATTTCAGATTTACCCTTAATCAACCTCTTATCTTTGAATCCAATATCTCAATGGCTACTTCCTGAGATATATGCAAATAGAGGTGCTGCCAAAACCTATAGAAGCAATGCATTTACGACACTAATAAATAATGAATTACCACCCGCCTCCCAACCGACTTTTTTAGCTGTACATTTTTGCCTTGCCCACTGGCCGTTTATTTTTTCTACAAAAATGAACCCTGACGCTAATCATTCTCAACCCTATTACCCATTAAATGTAACAGCAGTAGATAATCAAATTAAAGATTTTTTTAATATCTTAGAGCGAAAAGGGTACCTTCAAAATAGTCGAATTATCTTTCTTTCAGATCATGGTGAAGCATGGGTAGAAGAGTCAGTTTCATACAAAAGTGAAGAAAACTCCTTTTTTCGAAAAGAATATGGTCATGGGTCCTCTCTAACTAGTCATAGCAATCAAGTGCTTCTTAGTTTTAAAAACTTTAAAAGTGATCAAATAGACAGTAACAGGATGAAAACGGCATCCTTAATTGATATCACACCAACCATTTTAAGTGAATTACAGATATCCAAAGGGTTTCAATTTGATGGCGTCAGTTTAACGGATAATAAAATGCCAAATGATAGGGTCTTTCAAATTGAAAGTGGCACCACATTAAGTGTTGATGAATCGGATAATATTAATATCAACGACATTATCGATAAATTTCTTGATCGATATGAGTTAACCCCTTCTGGGTTAATAGTCATACGCGAAGAAAGAATCGAAGAAGGGCTAAAATCAAAAATATACGGCATCCGTAACACTCAATTCATTCTTGAGACAAGCAATGACAATAGTTTCAAATTATTTAATCAAGCGAATCATTCGTTTGAAGAGTTCAAGGATTTTTCTGAATTAAAATTAAATCAACCGAAATGGTCTCAAGCTTGGTGCGATACTTACAAAACGGAACGCAAAGAGTGTCAAACCGAATGAATTTCAAAAGATGTCAGCATGTGACACTTTTTGTCACCATAATAAATTTTCTCTTGTATTAATTTTATACACCTTTGACCTACATCACATTTTAATTGCCCAAAACGCATACCTATTAGGGTAATCGAGTCTTTATTTTGACATGAAAATCAGGAATACTGTTGCGCAGCAGTTGGCACGAGACCTGCTGTATAAAAACCAATAATAAAGTCAGGTTAACTGGCTAAATTATAAACAACCCAATAAATAATAAATTAAGTGGAGCGGTCTACTATGAAAGGTCAAAAAGGTTTTACCCTTATTGAATTAATGATTGTGGTAGCAATCATCGGTATCTTAGCATCTGTTGCGGTACCTCAATACCAAACTTACATCACTCGTACTGATGCAGCGACAGAATTAACTTCTTCTATGCGTCCTCTACAAAACGCTATTGCTGAATACGGCGCGCGTTTTAACGCACTTCCAGCTGACTTCGCAGAACTTCATGCCGAAGGTTATTCTGACGGTGCAGCTGCTTGGACATCTGCTTCTTTTGCAATTGGTGAAGTATCAACCATCGCTTGGGACGGCTCTAAGATGACGGTAACTTTCTCATCTACTGCTAAAAATACAGCTCTAGCTGGCGAAACTATCATTGTTGGTGTTAACCTTAATACTACAACTGGTGCAGTTCAGTTTGGTATCCCTGTAGGTACAGCTGGTGGTACTCTTGAAAACAAATACCGCCCTAAACTTTAATCTAAAGTTTAGCTAGGCATAAAAAAACCCGCTTAGGCGGGTTTTTTTATAATTCGAATCACCCTCCCCGCTCACTCTTCTGCTCATAAATTCCAATTACAACACTGTTTAAATCTGTTAAAAGCGGTATCATTACTATCAAATTACAACAAGAATATTCGTAATATGTCCAATCTTAGCGGCATCGCCCGACAATTTGTCGAAAGAAAGTTAATCGATGAACAGCAAGCGCTAACCTTAGTCAAAGAAGCCAGCAAAGAGCAGCGCTCGTTCATTATGCACAGCTTGGTAACTGGTGTGTGCAAAGCCAAAGATGTCGCTTTATTGGTATCTGATGAATTTGGCCTGCCCTACCTTGACTTAGCCGCCATGGACCCTGAGCACTTTGTAATTGACTTGGTCAATGCTGACTTATTAGAAAAGCACAAGGTTCTTCCTATTTTTAAACGGGGCAACCGTTTGCATTTAGCCCAAGCGGACCCTTCTGACATGTCAGCGCTTGACGATGTGAAGTTTGCCACTGGTATGACCGTCGATGCCACTGTCGTTGAGTACGATAAGCTCAATATCATCTTAGAAAAACTACAAGCGGGTAACTCAAGCTTTGATGATTTAGGTGAAGACCTTGATCTAGAAGAAGATGAGCCTCAAAAGAAAGAAGCAGAAGACGATGGCACAGGTGACGAAGCCCCAATTGTTCGCTTTATCAACAAAATGCTTTTGGACGCCATCAAACTTGGCTCGTCCGATTTACACTTTGAGCCCTACGAAAAACGCTATCGCGTACGTTATCGCACAGATGGCGTTTTACACGAAGTAGCATCTCCACCAATAAACCTTTCTGGCAAAATTGCCGCTCGCTTAAAAGTGATGTCGCAAATGGATATTTCTGAGCGTCGCGTGCCTCAAGATGGCCGTATTAAAATGAAAATATCCAAGACCAAGGCCATCGATTTCCGTGTAAACACCCTACCGACCCTTTGGGGTGAAAAAATTGTATTACGGATATTAGACCCATCCAGTGCACAACTTGGTATCGACGCCTTGGGGTATGAACCTGACCAGAAAAAGCTCTACATGGACGCACTTGCCCAACCACAAGGTATGATTTTGGTAACAGGGCCTACAGGCTCTGGTAAAACAGTATCCCTGTACACAGGTCTAAATATACTAAACGTTGAAGGCACCAACATATCCACCGCCGAAGACCCAGTTGAGATTAACCTTGAAGGTATTAACCAAGTAAACGTAAATGCTAAAGTAGGCTTAGACTTCGCCGAAGCGTTACGCTCATTTTTACGTCAAGACCCTGATATCGTGATGGTAGGTGAAATTCGAGATCTAGATACTGCTGGTATTGCCATTAAGGCCGCACAAACCGGTCACTTAGTGTTATCCACACTTCACACTAACAGCGCACCTGAAACACTGACACGTTTAGCCAATATGGGGGTACCTGCTTTTAATATTGCAACCTCTGTAAGTTTAATTATTGCACAGCGTCTTGGGCGACGTTTATGCAGCATCTGTAAAACAAAGGCTGATATTCCAGCAGAGGCACTAAAAGAAGCAGGTTTTACTGAGGAAATGCTTGCAGAAGCAACCATCTTTAAACCAGTTGGCTGTGATGCCTGCAGTGGCGGATACAAAGGGCGAGTCGGTATTTATGAGGTGGTTCGCATCACAGATGCCATCTCTCGTATTATCATGGAAGGCGGCAACGCAATTCAGATTGCCGATGTAGCTCGCAAAGAAGGCTTTAATAATTTAAGAACATCCGCTCTTATGAAGGTGGCACAAGGTGTAACCAGCCTTGAAGAAGCCAACCGTGTGACATCAGGGTAATAGGAATTCAATATGGCTAAAACGAAAACCATTACCTTTCAATGGGAAGGTGTTAACAAACGCGGACAAAAGATTGAAGGCGAAATGCTGGGTGAAAACTCAGCAATCGTTAAAGCTCAACTGCGCAAACAAGGCATCGTCCCAAAAAAAATCCGTCGTAAATCAGAAGGGTTGTTTGGTATAGGTGGCAGTGGTAGTAGCGGCTCTAAAAAAATTAAAAACGTTGATATTACTATTTTTTTACGCCAGTTAGCGACTATGGCTAAATCCGGCGTACCTCTTATGCAAGGCCTCGAAATAGTTGCAGACGGCTTAGAAAACCCATCCATGCAAAAAGTGGTTTTAAGCATTAAAGATGATGTTTCCGCAGGTAATGATTTTGCGTCATGCTTGAAAAAGCACCCAAAACAATTTGATGATTTAACCTGTGCATTGATTGAATCTGGCGAACAATCCGGTGCTTTAGAACAAATGCTTGATCGAGTTGCAGTTTATAAAGAAAAATCTGAAGCATTAAAACAAAAAGTATCTAAAGCACTTAAGTATCCAATGGTCACTTTAATTATTGCAGCTATTGTTACCGTGATTCTTTTGGTGAAAGTGGTACCTACTTTCCAGAGTATGTTTTCAAGCTTTGGTAGCGAGCTTCCTGCTGCAACCCAGTTTGTAGTTATGCTATCTGAGTGGCTACAAGAACATTATCTAGTTTTATTTGGTTCTATCATTGGCTTATTTTTTGGACTAAAAGAAGCGGTAAAACGAAGCCCAAAAGTCGCTGAAGAAAAAGACAAGCTGGTACTTAAACTGCCAATAGTTGGCGAGATTATGAAAAAAAGTGCAGTAGCTCGTTTTGGCCGTGTATTAAGTACAACGTTCGCAGCTGGTGTGCCATTAGTAGACGCTTTAGAAAGTGTGGCAGAAGCTTCTGGTAATGTAGTTTATCGTGATGCTATTTTAAAAATCCAAGATGAAGTCTCCTCCGGTACGCAAATGAACGCTGCGATTCGCTCAACAGGGGTCTTCCCGAATATGGTTGTGCAAATGGTAGCCATTGGTGAAGAGTCTGGTGCCCTTGATGCCATGCTAGAAAAAGTGGCCAGCTACTATGAAGATGAGGTCGACAACTTAGTGGATGGCTTAACATCTATGATCGAGCCACTCGTTATGGCTTTCCTAGGCGTTGTGGTTGGTGGTTTGTTGATTGCTATGTACTTACCAATATTTACAATGGGCGACGCAATGTAACTTGCACCTCATATAGCCTTTAATAGATTAATTAGAATTATAAGTAGTTACTATGTTTGATGTTTTTACCCAAAACCCTGTTTTATTTTACAACTGCGTCTTTATCTTCAGCTTATGTGTAGGCAGCTTTTTAAACGTGGTGGCGTATCGATTACCCATCATGATGCGCAAACAAGCCAAAGCCGATTATTTTGAAATAACCGAACAAGAAGCGGAATACGAAAAACTACAAAACGAGCCTGCATTTAATTTAATGTTACCTCATTCTAACTGCCCAAAATGTAAAGCGACTATCAAACCTTGGCAAAATATTCCGGTTATTAGTTACCTTTGGTTAAAAGGTAAATGCGCCAACTGTAAAACTGCTATTAGTGCACGTTATCCAATTGTTGAAGCGGTTACCGGTTTATTAGGATTGTTTATTGCTTTGCAATTTGGCGCTTCACTACAAACCGTAACCCTGCTTATTTTCACTTACTTTTTAGTGGCGTTAACTCTAATTGATTTAGATGAATATTTACTACCCGATAGCCTTACCTTACCGCTTATTTGGATTGGCCTTTTTGCAAACAGTTTTAATGTATTCACATCATTAGAAAGCGCCGTTTATGGTGCTCTGGCTGGTTACCTATCACTATGGTCAATCTTTTGGTTATTTAAAATAGTCACCGGCAAAGAAGGCATGGGTTATGGCGATTTCAAATTACTTGCGGCTATTGGTGCACTACTTGGTTGGCAAGCGCTGCCAATGGTTATTCTATTATCAAGTGCTGTAGGTGCTGTTGTTGGTATTGCTATGATTATTATTTTAGGCCGTGATAAAAATATTCCTATCCCATTCGGGCCATATTTAGCCACAGCAGGGTTTATTGCAGCAGTATGGGGTGACACTATTACACAAGCATATTTCTCGTTTATGGGTATGTCTTAAATGCTTGTTATTGGTATAACCGGTGGCATAGGTAGCGGAAAAACGGCCGTTACTAATGAGTTTGCCAAATTAGGCATTGATGTTGTTGACGCCGACATTGCAGCGCGCACAGTGGTTGCTAAAGGCTCATTTGGTTTAGAGCAAATCAAACAGCACTTTGGTGAAAATATAGTACTGGAAGATGGCTCGTTAAACCGTGCAAAACTACGTGAGATTATCTTCAAAGATGCCGATGCTAAAAAGTGGCTTGAGCAACTAACTCATCCGCTTATTCGCCAAGAAATAATCAGCGGCTTACAACATAGTAAAAGCCCCTACACCATATTAGTATCGCCACTTTTAATTGAATCTGGTCAGAATGAACTGGTGAATCGAGTATTAGTGGTGGATGTGACAGTGGAACTACAACTTCAACGCACATGTGAACGTGATAACAATCCTCCTGCACAAGTGGAGTCCATTATTGCTAGCCAGCTGGATCGCGATAAACGATTAAGCTTTGCAGATGATATTATTGTAAACAATCAAACCCTAGAACACTTGCAACAGCAAGTGGCTCAACTCAATCAGCAGTATTTAAGATTAAGTGAGAAACAGCATGAAAGTTAATTGCCCCACCTGCTCTAAAGAAGTGGAGTGGAATGAAGAATCTAAGTTTCGCCCATTTTGCTCGGATCGTTGTCGCTTAATAGACCTTGGCCAGTGGGCCAATGAAGAACATGCTATTCCAGGAAAATCAGCTGAAGAAGAGTTAATGAGTGAACAATTAAAAGACATTGATAAAGATTTCTTTCATTAATTTAATAGCTTGGCTGCATAAAAAAACCGACCTCGTGAGTCGGTTTTATTTTAGCGCTAACGATAATTAGCATATATTAAGTGCTTACGGATATACCCCTGCACTTTTTATTATTTTAATACACAGCTTAAGCACCACTTGCCATATAGTTACGACGCTTTTGCTCACCTTCGATATAACCTAGCCATTGTGACGCCGATTTTTCAATCTCAGAAAACGCTTTAGCTTGGCTAAACGTTGCTTTTGCTGCTTCTAGATCGTTAAGATTGAATTGAACTAAGCCTTTTAAAATTAACGCTTCATTTTGCTTTTTAAAGTTTTCATCTTTTAACGCTTGATTCACGTTTTCAAGTGCTTGTTGCCACTCTTGGCGCTCAGTATGGATTTGCGCTAACTTGTAAAAATCTTTACCGGCTTGGGTTTCACCTGCTGCCTGAGTCATCACCTTTATGGCTTCATCGTATTCTTTGGCAATCATTAAGGCATCGCCTAGTAAAGAAAGGTTTTTACCATTTTGCTCAACCGTACCTGATTTAATGCCTTTAATTAAAACCTGAGCGGCTTTATATGGAACCTCTTGAGACAACATGGCTTGAGCAAAACTGACGATGTGAGTTTCTTTTTCAAGTAAATCTTGCTCGTACGCTGTTTCAATCACTGACAATTCTTTTTCAGGCTTGCCCAGCTCGTTATAAACAGCGCCCAATTGAATCCAGTATTGTGGTTTTGGGTATAAGGTAATCAAATCTTTTAAGGTGCGCTCCATGGCATTAAAATCTTTGTTTTGATAATACACAGCACGCTCAACCAACAACCAACTCTCACGGGGCTGCTTACCTTGCTGTTGCACAATAGCAATGGCTTTTTTAACATCTGGTAAGGCTTGGTTGTAATTTTCTAACTGATAGTTCATTTGCGCACGTAAAATGTACGCCTCAGGTCCTGGTTTTTTTACTACCTCAAACCATTTATTTAGCGCAGAAATAGACTTTTTATAATCCTCTTGGATTAAATAAAGTTTAGCAACACTATATAAAGTTGTTTGCTCTAAACTTTCGGGCAAGTTTTTAGTAGCAAGTACCTGATTATAAGCATTCACTGCCTGTGCATAGTTTTCACGATTAAATTCAACATAAGCAACCATGTTCCATGTCATGGCCGTTTCATATGAATTACGACGAATTTTTTGAATGGTTTTCACATACTCTAGTGCTTCATCGTATTTTTTCTCATCAGAGAGCTTACGAACATTATCTAATTTTTTATAAATCGCTGGGCGCATGGTTTGAGCACGTTTCACACGACGAGGCTTCTTTTCTTCTTCAGCTGCATAGCTTTTTGATACCGAAATAGGTGTAACAGATGTCACACCAAATGTCAGTGATGCAAGCAACAATACTGAAACCATAGAATGCTTCATAATTTCTACCTCACTTACTGCTTTTATCAAGTTCAAAGCGAATAATATTACGAATACCCTTCACTTCAACGGCTTCGCCATTTTCAATTTTTGGCTTATATTTGAATTTTTTAGCCGCACTAATCGCTGCACGATTAAAAATATTTGGTGGGTCCGCTTCAATCACTTTCGGGTCAACCACTGTGCCTAATTTACTCACTGTAAATTCAAGTACCACATAACCTTCAATGCCTTTTTGTGCTGCACGACGAGGATACTGCGGTGCCACTTTAACAATCGGTAAATATTCACCATCACCACCGCTGCCAGCAAGACCTGCATCAACACTTAAGTCAGCGCCTAAATCTAATCCACCAATATCCATATCACTTGAGCTTCGGTCGAATTCAGGTTTAGACATTTCTGGTTTTTCAGGCTCCTGTGGAGGAGCCGGTGGTTTTTTAGGTTGACGACTTTTGGTGTGAATTTCGTCATCTTGTTGAACATGAACAAACTCAACTAACTTGCCAAAATCGTTTTCTTCGATTACAGATCCACCTGATGAAATCAAACCCTGCATCATAAGTGCGACACAAAATGTCACACCTGCTGCAACAGCCATGGCTAATCCAAATCGAGGGGCTGCATTCAACATGTTATGGGGACTCCGTTGCCAGTGAAACATCGTACACACCCGCCGCTCTAGCTGCGTCCATAACCGCTACTAAGGTTTTAGTTCTGGCTTCTTCGTCAGCTTGTACAACCACGGTTCCTTGTGGATTTTCAGCATGTAAACGTTCAATGTTTGCACGCACCTGGCTCTCTTGAACTTGGCGCTTGTTAATCCAAATCTCACCACCCTCATTAATGGCAATTAAAATATTGGCTCGTGGTTTTGCCGCTGATGTACTCGCGTCAGGTCGGTTAACTTCAATGCCAGACTCTTTAACAAACGATGCCGTTACAATAAAGAAGATCAACATGATAAATACAACGTCCAACATTGGCGTAATATCAATCTCACCTTCTTCTGCTTCTGGCGTCAGATTTTGAAATCCGCGTCTCATAATGTATTCCTCAAAACCATCACTAAATGATTAGTGATCAAATGTTAATTTATCTTCAATGTGTGACTTTTGACGTTTTGTATAACGCTGTATTAACGATTGAGCAAACAATCCAGTTAACGCACCCACCATGCCTGCCATCGTTGGAATCGTGGCTTTTGATATGCCTGAAGCCATCGCCCTTGGGCTGCCATTACCAATAAATGCCATCACATCAAAAACTTCAATCATGCCTGTTACCGTACCTAGCAAACCAAATAACGGACAAAGACCCACTAGCATCTTGATCGTGCGTGTATTGGTTTCTAATCCCATTTCTACATTTGCCACCAAATCCAAACGGATTTGGTGTGCATGCCAACTGGTTCTTTCTTTGCGTGATTCCCATTCGGCAATCGCTTTAGACACCAGCTCTTTATGGCTCATAGAAAAGTAGGCAACGCGCTCTAAAATAAACAACCAAAGTAAAAATATTAAACCTAAGATGGCTAAGACAACGTCACCGCCACGCTCTGTAAATAAATATACTTGTTCGTACGCGTCATAAAACATAATTTAAGCCGCCTTTGCTTGATATTCTTCTTCTGCTTTACGGGCCAAAATACCTGTCGCTCGCTCTTGCAAAATTTGGATCAACTCACGGCTCTTATTGTTTGTCATGGTATGTAAGAACACACATGGAATCGCTGCAACAAGACCTAATACCGTGGTTACCAATGCTTGTGAAATACCGCCAGCCATCAATTTAGGGTCGCCTGTTCCAAACAAAGACATGGTTTCAAATACATCAATCATGCCGGTAACCGTACCAAGTAGGCCAAGTAAAGGCGCAACCACAGAAATAATTTTGATCCAGTTAATGCCTTTACTTAAACGTGGAATTTCATTCGAAATGGCTTCACCTAAATGCAGCTCTAGGGTTTCTGTATCAGCGCGGCTATTTGCTTGGTAAGCCGCCATTACACGACCAAGGGCGTTATTATCAGACGGGGTATCACTTTCCATTTGTTGTTTAATGCGTTTAGATTCAGCGGTTAGCCATGTCATACGAATCAATGACAGCATCACACCAATAATAGCGAGCGCTAAAATAATGTAACCCACCACACCACCTTGCTGAATACGCTCAGTTAAGCCGGCTGTTTGTCCCATGATTTTAAGCAACTGTCCACGACTTGGATCAATCCAAAAACCGGTCATTTCAGTTGTTGCATTTTCAAGCTCAGATGCAGGGCCGTTATAGCGAGAACCAGGTTGAACTTCTAACTCAACTAATTTTTTAGCTTCAAGATCCCAAACTAGGTAATTACCTTCTGCTACCACATTAAAACCACCGACACGGGTCACGGTTTTAGCAACCGTCTCACCGCTTGGTAAAACAACGGATGCTTGGTATTTTGCAATATCACCTGTTAGTGTCATTTCACGCTGCATCTCAAACCAAAGTTGTTCAAGGTTATCGATACTTGGAAGCTCAGAAGAAGAGCCGGCTAATTTAATTAAATTAGTTAAGAAAACTTCACGGCCTTCAACTTGAGAGCTGATTACAGATCCTTCAAATACGCCCTGTGTATCACCAGCAACCTGCTGCAATACACCAAACATTTCTTTAAGGGAACCTAAACGTTCATTCAAGCGCTCTTGGGCCACATTAATTTTTTCTTCGTTTTGTGCAAAACGTTTCTCTTTTTCAGCGCTTTCATTTTCTAAACGGGTACGCTCTTGTTTTTCAGTCTTTAATAGGTTTTCTTGATCATACTTAGCGATATTAAAACGCTTCATACGGGAATTAAATTCAGCGTTATCACGTGCCTGACCTTCCTTCACTAACGTCAGCAGCGCGTCCATATCCAAACCTGTTTTTGCATCATTTGCATGAACAGGCATCATCAAAGAAACCGCAACCGCACCGATTGCAAATAGATTACGTAGTTTCATTATTTCGCCTCCGCAGTGACAACAACAGGGGCAGCAACCGGCACTTTAATTAACTGAGGTGCTGCTTGTTCACGGGCAATACGAATACCCATCATGATTTTACTTTTGTATGAAGAATCTAATGCTTCAAATTGGCTGGTTTTAGCATTCCAAACACCTAGATTTTGACCGTCAAGGGTTTGGTAAGCTAGTGAGATGCGACCAGTACGTAGAAAATCCACTTCGCGAGAGGTGCCATCAATGACAACATCACCGCGGTAAGACTCAATGGTACGGCCATAGTCAATTTCAGTTTGATAGGCTTCCATCACTTTACGATATTTTTCGGCAACCGTTACATCAGAACGACCCATCATATCTTTGATTTTTTCAACACGTTTAGTGCGCTGCTCGATTAAAAAAGGAATATCCGCTTTTACAAATTGATCAATCGCATCAATCATACGTAACATGAGAGGTGTAATTTGACGTTCTATTAAAGTTACTTGGCGAATGCTTTCATCAATTTTAACTAATTCTGATTCTTGATTTAAAAGCTGCTTGTTTAACTGCTCAATATAAACATTTAAACCTTCAACTTCTTTTACAACACTGCGGTATTCGCGCTCCATTGAACGAGTGTCACCGTCAATGTTATCGATTTTAACTTGGGCTTGTTGTGCCTTACCAACACGATCTACGCCTTTATTAATGGCTTGATCCATATCGGCGGCTTGTGCATGCATTACGCTTACCGAGAGGAAAGCGCTTGCTAATAAGCAGCTGGCTTTATTGTGAAACGGCATACAATATTTCCTGTTATTTATTAACGCTCTTTAATGAGAGCTAGAGTAATGATTGACAGGAAGGAAGATACGCCGCTTTTGTGACAGCGATATTACATGACAGTCTGGTTTCAAAGAATTTTCAGTTTTGTGTATGGGATATTACAGGGTGTCACATAAGTGAAATATTTAGATTTATAATCAGTAAATAGCAGGCAAAAAAAACGGCACCCTTAGGTGCCGTTTTTCATATTTTTAGATATTAACGGTCCAATGAACCATCAATGATCCAACCTGCATACCAAGCTGTAGCAGCTGCTTGGCCTGGTGCAACTGCACCTACATAAGTAGTGGTATCGAACACGAAGTTTGATCCATTATCCGTTGCAACAGGAGTAGTAGAAGCAACTGTACCATTGCTAGTTAATGCAAAGGCAGTATCAAACGCAATATCAGCTTCAACTAGGTTAACATTTGTATCAGGATTTTCTTTTTTGAAAGTAGAGCCACAATCTGATGCCACAATGTTTGTTAGGTTAACTACTGATGGTATTTTTGCGCTTGCATCATCGTTTTTAGTCTCACCATCTTCAAGATAAGAATCGCCATCGTGATCAGAGTAATCGATGCGAACACATTGATCAGTGAAACCAGCCACTACCGTGTTGTAGATGTTAGCCGTTACAGAACCACGTAGACGCATGCCTGGCTCTTCTTTATCTACAACATTGTTAATTTTACTACCTAGAATAGTAACGTTAGCAATTGTTGCCGCAGTTTGAGGAACGTAGTCTTCGTCAGAAGAGTTAGCTTCGATTGCGCGAGGGTCGTTAGAACCGTATGGGCCAGTGCGAGCATCATCTTGGTCCTTCATGATGATTACATGCTGAATGTTACCTTGGTAACCTTCATCGAAATCGATATCGTCATCATCATTATTAGTAAGAACAGCGTGAGTCACGTTTACAGTACCGCCGAACCATTCGATACCATCATCTAGGTTACCGTGTACTTGCACGTAATCAACAGTGGTACCGTGACCAACACCTTGAAGAGTTAAGCCATTAAGTTCATTATTAGGGCCAGCAACTTTACCCGCTTCAGCAATACGTACGTATTTGATGATGCCGCTATTATCAGCCTTATCTGCACCGCCATAGTTACCTACAAAGTCACCACCTTCACCAGCAACGTTACAAACCACTGCACCACAAACGCCTGTGTCACCAGCGCCGTATTGTGGAGCAAAACCTTGAATTACAACACCGCCCCATTCGCCAGTACCGTCATAACCAGCATCTGATGAAGCAAATGTAATTGGATTAGCTGCAGTACCTTCTGCATCTAATTTAGAACCACGAGTTACAAGCAATACACCGTCATCATTTGCTTTAACTTCTACACCAGGTTCAATTGTAAGTGTTACGCCAGCGGCCTTAACGGCTGCAATCCCTGCTGCATCTTCAATCGTACCGTTACCTTCACCAACTTGGAAAACATCATCTAGTGTGTATTCAACACCGGTTTTTAAAGTGAAGTCTTCTTTAAGTACACCTTTAAGTACACATTCTGTTGCTGAGTCAGCACAAGGTGTAAAGGTATTATCAACCACATCATTTGAGTCGCTATCGCTGCCACAACCCACTAGAGTTGCACTTAGAATCGCTGTTGCCAATAGAGTTTGTTTTTTCATTATCAGTCCTCTGATTTAGTTTTAACAAATTTATTATGTTTCGGTGATAACTAACTTATCTTTGTTTTATGACAGTTATATTAATCAATAAAAAATATATTTTATTTAAACAAAAAAAAGCCAGCTTATAGCTGGCTTAATAATTAAACATTTATGATTTATTAGAATACATAATCAACTCCAACTGAAGCATCTATACCTGTATTGTAACTTTCGATAACTTGATCATTTTGAGTAAATTCAACTGGCTCATTAGTTAAGTTGCTGGCTTTCCCTTTAATAGTCAGGTTTTCACTTAAGTTCCATTTATAAACGAAGTCAAGCATTGTACGACCTTTCTCATATTCATTATCAAGAGACCCCCTTACTACCTTTTCAATTCGATCACCAAAGTGATTAATCAAAAATGTAAAAGTTTGCCCTGTTGCAAGATGATCAAATCCGAACTGAATATTAGCCAAAATCTCTGACTGCCCCTGCAATGCTCGTGTAGTGTTTCCCTCTAAACGGGCAGATTCATCATCTAAGTTAACTTCTGAATCTATCCATGCAAAGTTACCAGATAAAAAGCCGCTAAAATTATCTGTGTCTAACACATCTATTTTGAAATCTAATTCCACACCTAATAAATCGGCTGAGTCAGAGTTTTCATAAGTATCACCTTTAGAAGCACTACCTGAAGCATCTGGAACCGTTTTTTCAATCGGCTTATCAATTGCTTTATTGAATAATGCTAGTGATATGCTTTCTGAATCAGATAGATAATATTCTGCACGGAAATCTAAATTAGTTATTTTTGAAAGCTCTAAATCTGGGTTACCGATAATGGCATCGTCTGTTTCGGGATCATAAAATGTAGACTCTGCTAGCTCCGTCAAACCCGGACGAGACACAGTATTTGATGCTCCTAAACGAAACTGCCATTCTTCAACTGGCTTCCATGTGGCGGACACCACAGGTAATACCTCACTGGTATCTAGTGATGAATTAGCGCTTGGCTTTTTATCATATGTAATTTCTTGAGAGGCATCTTCAAGTCTTGCCCCCGCTAAAAATACCCAGGATTCATTTGGTTCATATTGATAGGATTGATAAATAGCCAACATAGATTCAGATGCATCATAGCTATCCGTAACGGCTGTATTACCCTTTAGACCAAACGCATTGCTATTTTCAATAACTTCTTCAACAGTTAAAGATAAGTCAGACGTAATATCTATACCCGATAAACCGTAACGCGCCAGTTCTAAGGTACGATCTTTTTGGCCTACTAAGACACCCGTTTTAAGTTTAAATATTGAACCACTATCAAATGCTCTTTCGAATGTATGATCAAGGCCTGCATCAAAACTAATCTCGGATAAATCAGAGAAACGTCTCTCTAATCCGGTTGATGCCAATGCGCCATTTCGATATTGATAGTTTCGACGATCTGGCTCATATCGACTTGTATGCGACAAGCCCGCTCTCCAATCAAATGTATTTTCAGCATCCAAGAATACTAAACCACTAAATTGCTGCGAGAAAAACTGACGCTCAACCCATTGAAGTGTCACTTCATTAATATCCACACCTTCTTTATCTGTGCCTTCTACTTCACGGGTGGTATCTTCTGACTTACGTAATAAAATTGTTTTACTTAGATATTCATTACCTGCATTTGTTTCAACACCCGTGACAAAGTAACCGGTTAAATCTACATTATATTGACTACGCTCATAGTCAAAATTGCCAGAGGTGTCTCGAATATATGCATCTTCACGTGTTGACCATTCACTTTTGTATTCAACTGCACCATAGTAAGCCAACTCACCATAGTCTTTATCTAAGCGATCACCAAAAGAATAAGCAACAGCAACATCCGGCATGGCTGTTGTATCTTTTGTTGAATAAGAGTTTTCAAATTCATTCAGCAGTGCTTTATTCCCATTATCAAACCCACCGTCAGTTTGACTGTCTACTTTGCTTGGCACTTCACGAGTACCGTCATCAATACCAATAAAATCCGTACCGCCACCGTCATAAGATAGAACGTCTTTTCCGGTTACTTGAGAATTAAACCCTAACGAGACTGAAAGCTTACTACTATCATCATCTGGTAAATCTTTTGTGCGCATGCGGATAGAACCACCGGTTGTATCCCCTGGTAAATCAGGTGTATAACTTTTTTGAATTTCAATACCGCCTAACACACTGGCTGGAAATAAATCTAACGGCACATCACGACGCATAGGGTCAGTACTTGGCATGCCCAAACCATTTAAAGTTGATGAGATGTAGCGTCCCTGTAAACCTCGAACCACAGCATATTGACCACCAATAAGTGAAACACCCGCCACTCGCTTAAGTGCAGAAGCGGCATTTGAATCCCCAAAGCGTGACATCTGCTCTGAGCCAATTGCGCTTAACACGGCACTCGAATCACGCTGCTGCGATGTGGCCGTTGATGGAATGTATGACCCTACCGCTACTACTTCTTCAATGGCACTGTCGCCACTTAAGCTCATGTTTACATTCATCGCGGTTGCACTGTTACCAAACACGCGCATGCCTTTTACATCGCGATTGCCATAAGATGGATGTGCAATACGTAAATCGTATTCACCACGGGGCAGCTCTAGTTCAAAGTAACCTTCACCATTGGTGCTAACCGATACGTCAGAGCCTTCAACAGAAATACGAGCCCCTTCTACACCACCGCCGGTTTCATCAGATTCGATATAACCAGAAATTTGTCCTAATACCGCTACGGCTTCTTTGCCTGGGGTGTATACGCTGATGTCTGGGATGGCTTCGCCACCAATCATTTCAATTTTAATTTCTGCGTTTTGATCACTGCTGGCATCAAATTCAAATTCACCGGCCCACTCGCCAAATTCGCTAAGTTCTACTTGGTGCTTGCCGCCTTTAAGGTCAAAGCTGACAACCCCATTTTTACCCACAAGCTTGCGATTACCGTCTACCGTCACAGATAAAGTATCAACTGGTTTGCCTTGTTCCGTGATATAAAAAACACTCTCGCCTGCAAACGCACCCGAGGCACTAATAGCGGCAATCACACCTGCCAGCAAATTACGTTTCATATTCTCTCCAACTCACTTGTATTTAGTTTTAAGCTGGCGCTGACGATAATTCTGCTATGTGACAGCTGTGTTACATGACATTTGAGTTGCAGTTACGCTGCACTTTTATGGCTGAAATATGACAAGTCAGTACGCTAGACCCCAGCGCTGGCAAGGGCTATATAGTTAAGGTGGGGATCAGGCTTGATATATGAATTTTTTATGACAATTTGTCTAGGTAGGTCTAATACTGCTAAGCCTCCCTGTATTTAAATGGTTTATTGCATTAGTCCCATATGCTGCTCGCCTTTCAAGGCTTAGGCCTTTAAAATGCCCGCTCACTCTTTAAGCTTGCTGTTACCGTGTCTGATCCTGTTAATATCATCGAAACCAAAGACATTACCCCTGCCACTATCACCGCGGATAACAAGTGTGATTTTTGTTCGGCTTTATGTTGCTCGTATATCACCCAAGAGCTAGATACTCCTCGGACCATGCATGCGTTTGACGTATTACTGTGGCAAGTGGCGCACAAAGGCATTCATGTTTTTAAAGACGGTAATGGCTGGTATCTACTGAGTATGAGCAAATGCGAATTTGTGATGCCTGATAACCGTTGTGGCATCTATGAAACCCGCCCGATGATCTGCCGTGACCATAGCAATAGTGCCTGTGAATTTGACGTGCCCATTGATGAAGGCTGTGATTTGTACTTTCAAACCTTTGAAGAGCTAGACAACTACTGCCGAAAGCGCTTCAAAACTTGGGATAAGCGCTTAGAGAAATTTGAAGCTGAGCAAGCCAAAACAAAAGCCAAACACCTGAAATAAGCACGCTTACTATATAAGACTTACCTTGCAAGATGCCCAGCTCATTCTCTAAGCTGGGTTTGGTGAATAAACACCACCTTCATCGAACCCTCTTGTTCAGCGAAACTCCGACCAACCTGTGGTTATCATCTATGCTTAAGTGACAGCAATCACTTAGCGAGCTTAAGATGTTTAATAGACCTAACGCGACAATTCTCTGCCTATTACTAGGCATTGTAATTAGCCCAATGGGTCTCACACAAACCTTTGATATAAAGTTCATTGATAGCGACAACCAACCCGTTCAGTTTGCTGTGGCGGCTGATACCCGAACCCCTATTACACCTACTGATTCACATGAAAGACAAAACCAACCCAGTGCCGTTATCGACCAAATAAACATGCAGTTTTCCCCCATGGTCATTGCCATCAATCAGGGAGAAAACGTCAGCTTTCCCAACAGCGATAACATTCGTCACCATGTGTATTCATTCTCGAAAGCAAAGCGCTTCGAGACAAAACTATATGCCAACAAACCTGAGGCACCTGTGCTATTTGATGAGCCGGGTATTGTGGTGCTCGGGTGTAACATTCATGACAGCATGATTGGTTATATCTTTGTCTCGCCTTGGCAAGACTTCGGTGTCAGCGATGATCAAGGGCTTGCTACCCTTAACAGCGAGAAGCCTCCTACCAATTTGGAATACTGGCACCCTTGGAGTTTGACTCCCAACCAGGTAAATACGTTCGAGATTAAACAATGGCCAACTGACGGACCGCTAGTCATTCAATTAATGCTCAACAAGCCACAAGCTGCGCCTGTCATGAAGACCTTTAAACGAGGGTTTGGCAGTCCATGAGCATGAGTTTACGTAATCGCATCGTATTATTTTTTCTAAGCTTATTAATTGTGAGCACAATCGCAACGATCGGCTCAGTTTTGTTGGCAACCAACAACAGTGTAAAAACCCAAGCTCAATCTAAGCTTGTGGTGGGTAAAAACGTCTTTGAGCAATTGTTATTTGAAAGAGGCAACCAACTTTTAAATGCCGCTACGGTATTAGTGGCAGACTTTGGTTTTAAAGATGCCATTACCTCCAATGATCAAGCGACCATTGAGTCAGCATTAGTGAACAATCAAATACGCATTAATGCCGACCTTATGTTGCTGATCACACTTAGTGGTAACCTCATTAGCAGCGACAAAAAAACAACCTTAGGTAAAGCATTATTAAAAGAGCTATTAATTTTAGCGCAAACTCAAAACGGTACGTCTGGTATTGTACTGGTTAATCAAGATATTTATCAATTTGTCATGTTACCCGTGAAAGCACCTGTAACCCTAGCATGGACATTAATCGCAACTCGTATCGATGAAGAGTTTGCACAACAACTTAAAGAACTCACTAACTTAGACGTGGTGTTTAAAGCTGAAGATAATAAGGATAAAACGGTGATTGTTTCTACAATTAAAGGGTTATCCAGCAGTGAAAAATACAATAACACTGAGTCGCTATCGATCAACAATATACTTAATGACCACAATGACGACTATTTAACGCTACCGGTAACATTAGCCGATTCTACATTTTTTAAAATAAAGGCTTATTTAAATACATCTTTAGCGCAATCTTATTTACTGTTTTATCCGTTAAAAATTCAAATCATAGCCATCGCCAGTATTACCCTTATATTATCTATTATTAGCGCCTTTTTTATCGCAAGAAAAATCACCAAACCGATTATTAAGTTAGCGAACATCACTAAAAAGATTAGTTCTGGCGAATACGGTGAAAAAATTGAAGATGACCAATCAAGCTATGAAACATCCAAACTGAGCGAACATTTTAATACCATGCAAAAAGAAATTGCCTTGCGCGAAGAGAAGCTCACATTTCTTGCCTACAATGACAGCTTAACCGGGGTTGCCAATCGAAGCTTTCTTATAAAACAACTAACAGAATCCATTAATCTTAATCCTGATAACCAGTTAACAATCATCCGTATCTATATTGACAATTTTAAAGAAACCAATGATACCTTTGGTTATGACATTGGTGACGAACTGTTAATTGCCTTTGCAAACGTACTCATCTCTTACGCATACAACATCAAGCAAGTTGCCAGAATCAACTCTGCTGAATTTGCCATCATTTTTAATGGCATTAATGAAAACACCGTAACCGAGAAAATCATTAACTTACAAACGATTCTTCAATACCCATTAATTGTCGGTGATTTAAAATTAAAAAATCACATTACCATGGGAATATCTTTCTACCCAACACAAGGAGAAGAAGCTGAACAGCTTCTGCGTAGAAGCGAAATAGCACTTAATCATGCAAAAGATTTAAAGCTGGAGTATGCCATATATCAAGATGGACAAGATGAGCGCCACTTAAGGCAAATTGACCTCATTAACGATTTAAAGATCGCATTAGAAACAGACCAATTAAACATTCATTACCAAGCAAAAGTTGACCTAGATAAAAATCGAGTCTCTCAAGTTGAAGCATTGCTCAGGTGGAGCCATGAGAAATACGGATTTATATCACCAGAGGAGTTCATACAACTGGCTGAGCGAACAGGGCTCATGCCTAAACTCACCCACTGGGTGTTAAATCAAGTATTTAGGCAGGCAAGCGCGTGGAAACATAAAGGGCTAAACATCACAATTGCGGTAAACCTATCTGCCTATGATTTAGTAAGTGAGTTTCCGGATAAAATAGAATCTCTTCTTATTCAACAGCAACTTTCACCTAACGACATTATGCTAGAGATCACCGAAAGCGCAGTGATGAACAACCCTGACATTACTATTCAAGTACTATATAAATTAAAAAAAATTGGCTTTGCATTATCCATTGATGATTATGGCACGGGTTACTCATCCCTTTCTCAACTCAAAAATATGCCAATAGATGAGTTGAAGATTGATAAATCTTTTGTCTTAAATTTAGAAAATGATAAAAATGATTTAGCTATCGTCAAATCAACCATTGAACTTGCACACAATATTGGCTTAAACGTAGTGGCTGAAGGCGTAGAAACCCATGAAGTATTTTCTATTTTAAAACGCTGGGGCTGCAATAAATTGCAAGGTTATTACATTAGCCGACCCATAGATGCCCAGAGCTTTGAATCCTGGCTAGAAACATACACCATTCCAGAGGTGACTTCATGAAGTGTCTTTTATTCATCTTAATCTTTGTCATGCTGAACACATTGAGCCATGCACAAAACGGAAAATTACTGGCCACATCTGGCGTTGGCCCGGTGGAAGGAGGCAGCGGTGGCGGCTTAATTCCTTGGGCGATGATAGGAAGCTATGCAACTCAAGATGAAATCGGTTTTAACACCACCTTTAGCGAAGCTGATGTAAATGACTACACACTATCTTCCCACGGCATAAGCGCAGGTTTTTATGATCGGCTGGAAATATCCTTCGCCCAACTGCGTTTTGAGGACAAGCAAGGTAACATTGACATTAAACAAAATATTTTTGGCATAAAAACACGCTTATACGGGGATGCCATTTATGGCACATATCCACAAGTTAGTTTAGGGGTACAGCATAAAACCTTAATCGATGAAACGACCGCAAAAGCACTTAATGCCAGCGATTCAAACGGAACCGACATTTATCTTAGCGCCGCAAAAGTTTGGTTAAATGGCCCATTGCAACGCACTGTATTGCTGAATGCAAATATACGCTACAGCAAAGCTAACCAGTTGGGTTTGTTAGGTTATGGCACTTCTGATCACAATGACGCCGAACTATTACTTGAGCTTGCTGGGGCTGTTTTCATCAACCGACATATTGCAGTCGGCATGGAATACAGACAAAAACCAGATAATATAAATGGCCTACCAGAAGACGACTGGCAAGATGTTTTTGTGGCTTACTTTCCGAATAAATCCATTTCACTGACGTTTGCTTATCTTCAGCTAGGTGAAATTGCCACATTAAAAAATCAAACTGGTTACTACGTTTCTTTACAAGCTGCATTTTAAGGATAAATAATGAAACTACTATGCCTGCTATTACTCCCTTTATTATTAAACGCCTGTAGCACGCTTCAAAAGGAACAAAGCTTATTTAGTCAGCTGGGTGCAAAGGCTGGCATTGCTAAACTGACGGATGCGTTCATTGAAGAAATTCAATATGACAAACAGGTATTACCCTACTTTTTAGAAAGTGATATACACCGCTTTAGAAGTAAGTTTATTGAACAAATTTGTATGATCAGTGGTGGCCCATGTGAATACACAGGTGATTCGATGGAAGATGTACATGCAGGTATGCAAATTAACGAACATCATTTTAATGCACTGGTGGATGATTTAATTCGCGCAATGGAAGCAGTTGATTTACCTGTACAAACTCAAAATCAATTATTAAGTCTGCTCACCCCCATGCGTAAAGAAATCATTTATCGCTAAAAATCAAACCCTAAATTCTGAGGGGCTTGAGCAGCTAGCTTCCAATCAATTTTAGTCATGGAGTGTTGTTCAAGGTAATCATTCGCCTTAGAGAAACAGCCCGAGCCTAAAAACGCATCAAAGGTTTTACCTTGCTTGGTCGCGCCAAGCGGGCTTGGGTGAGAGGTTTTAATCACACAGTGTTTTTGCTCATCAACCTTGGCGCAAACATCATGAGCAAATCGCCCCCATGCTAAAAATACTACGTCTGTCTTATTATCATTAATGTAATCAATGCAACCTTGAGTAAATGTTTCCCAGCCTTGTTTAGCATGACTGGCAGGCTCACCTTCACGCACAGTTAAACAGGAGTTCAGCAGCAATACACCCTGCTGTGCCCATGCCTGGAGATTTCCTGAATCAGGGATCGTTAAATTTAAATCACGATTCAGTTCTTTAAAAATATTTTTAAGGGAAGGTGGGATTTTCACCTGGTCTTGTACACTAAACGACAGTCCATGTGCTTGGCCTGCGCCGTGGTAAGGATCTTGCCCCATAATCACGACACGTACCTCATCAAGGCTGGTTAAATTAAACGCATTCCAGATATGATCTTTTACTGGGTAAACCTTGGCTTGTTGATATTCTTGCTCAATAAATGCCAATAGCTTTAACATGTAGGGCTGCTTTAATTGAGATTCAAAGTAAGCCTGCCATGAAGGGTCTAATTCATTAATCGGATTCAATGTCACAGTTAATCGTCCGCGTCCAAATCATTGGATTCACTTTCAAACTGCTGCTTAGATACAACAAATAAGCGATAAATGAAAATTGTAAAATACGGCAACACAATGACATTGACAGAAAATTCTAAAATGGCTTGTGCCATTGGGCCTACTGCTACCATTAATCCAATTAACACAATGGCAACAATATAAGCCAACATCACCACGCTTAATAACATGAAGCTTCTGAAAATAAACTTATTTTTCTTAATTAATTGATTGCTGGCTTTTAAAGCATCAAACGGTGTAGTGCCTTCAACCAAGGTAAAGTAAACCGCAAAAAAGCAACGGTATAAGTAAAAGCTCATTGGCACAGCAATGATCAGGGCCACAAACCCTGCTTGTAATTGCTGATCAGCAATACCAGCAGCTAATAAACTACCAATAATTGCAGCAGGGATGGCGATTACAACGGCACCTAAACCAAAAATAATACTGGTGCCAGTAATGGCTAGAAATTTTTGCAGGGTCAAACGAAATGCATCCTGCAGGCTATCATTCTGGTCTTGTGAAAACTGATGAATCAACACCATCATATAGGCCGAAAAGAACATGCTCACCGCCATCACCAACAAACTACCAATCAAGCTTGGTTGTCCGTCACCCATGGTCAGAAACATCAATAAAGGCGATAACGCAGATGCAATGCTTAACCAAAACACTTTATTAAATAAGCGACCATAAAAGTTAAAGCTCTGTTTTAAAATATCGACAGCGGTTGTATTCATATGAAACATATCTCGAATTTTAATTATCAATAGACTTAAGTATATCGACAGGGGGAAGGGGATGCGAGAGGTATGGGTAATTGATGGGTTACGCAGCTTCCCTTCGGGGAACTGCTAACCCATCCTACCTCGCTTTATAGCTGTAGGATGGGTTAGAAGTGAGTACAACGAACTTCGTAACCCATCAAATGCCACAAAGTGACTTATTTCAAAGGACGCATATGCGGGAACAAGATTACGTCTTTGATGGTTGGGCTATCGGTAAATAGCATCATTAAACGGTCGATACCAATGCCTTCACCAGCGGTTGGTGGCATACCGTATTCCAATGCTTGAATGTAGTCAGCATCGTAATGCATGGCTTCATCATCACCTGCGTCTTTTTCATCAACTTGACGCTGGAAACGCTCTGCTTGGTCTTGCGCATCATTCAGCTCAGAGAAACCGTTTGCAAGCTCACGACCACCTACGAAAAATTCAAAGCGGTCAGTGAAAAACGGGTTGTCATCACTACGACGAGCAAGTGGTGATACTTCCCACGGGTAAGCCGTAATGAAAGTTGGTTGATCAAGCTTGTGCTCAGCGGTTTCTTCAAAGATTTCACACAACCACTTACCAGGGCCCCAAACGCTTTGTTTTGGCTCGTCTTTGATGCCCACTTGCTTGGCGTATTCTTTTAGTTTTTCAATATTGTTTTCACAATCTTGAATCACAGCAGGATCAAAATCAGGGTTATATTTAATCACCGCATCGGCCATGGTGATACGAGTGAACGGTTGAGCGAAATCGTAAACCACTTCACTCACTACATTACCTTCATTGTCTTTTGTGGTGTTCACAATGTCTGTTGTACCCATTACATCTTGAGCAAGGGTGCGCAGCATGTCTTCTGTGGTGTCCATTAAGTCATGGTAAGTAGCGTAGGCTTGGTAGAATTCGATCATGGTGAATTCTGGGTTGTGACGGGTTGATAGACCTTCGTTACGGAAGCTGCGGTTAATTTCGAAAACACGCTCAAAACCACCCACAACTAAACGCTTAAGGTTAAGTTCTGGTGCGATACGTAAATACATTCCCATATCTAATGCATTGTGATGGGTTTCAAACGGCTTAGCCGTAGCACCACCTGGAATCACTTGCAGCATTGGGGTTTCCACTTCCATGAAGTCACGATCGCTTAAGTAACGACGAATACCCGCCACCAACTTTGAACGTACTTTAAATAATTCACGTGTGTCTTGGCTCATGATCAAATCAATGTAGCGTTGACGATATTTGGTTTCTTGGTCTGCAAGGCCGTGGAATTTATCCGGCAATGGGCGCAATGACTTGGTTAACATAACAAGGTCTTCTAGCTTGGTAACGTTAACGTATAACTCACCTTTACCTGATTTATGTAATGCACCGCGTGCACCAATGATATCGCCTAAATCAAATACACTTTTGTAGTTAATTTCTTTTTGTACGGCTTTATCCACATACACCTGGATGGTGCCAGACGTGTCTTGGATTTGAGCAAACGGGCCACGTTGAAACATGATACGACCGGCAACCGCCACTTGGTTATCTTGCTCTTCAAGGGTTTCTTTATCAAACTCCCCAAATTCAGCTTGTAACTTAGCGGCCACGTGTTTTCGATCAAAATCGTTCTTGTGTCCATTAGCTGGGCAGCCTTCACGAAGCGCATCTAATTTTGCACGACGTTCAGCGATCAATTTATTTTCATCACGTGGTTCAGTCATTTTTTTACCTTAGTTTTACGTAAGACGTTTAACGGGAAACGTAAGACGCTTTTGTTTAAATTCTGTTTTAGTGTAATAGATTGCCAGCCTATTGAGACTCGCTGCCTGCCAATCTACCTACTCGTCTTTCCCACGAATGTGGGAATCCATTTAGGCTTTCATTAGATATCAGCCTTAGCCGGTATGACGTTTAAATTTCTGCTTTCATGATGGGTTACGCTCGTGCCTCGCTAACCCATCCTACTTTTCTATAAAATATTACTTTATGTGACACACAGTCTGAGTTGTTATAACGATGATGAGAGAAGGCAAACTAAAAACGAGGCTGCGGAGTTTAGTATTCCTAAATGAGCATGCCGAGTTTTTAGTTTAACGCACTATCATCGAGTTAGTGCACTCAGATCAGAGACCCGCTTTAAGTGAGGCCTCCATAAACGGATCCAACGCCCCATCTAATACAACCTGTGTATTACGATTTTCAACACCCGTTCTTAAATCTTTAATTCGCGAATCATCCAATACGTAAGAGCGTATTTGCGAACCCCAGCCAATGTCACTTTTAGTGTCTTCAAGCGCTTGGCTTTCTGCATTACGAATACTTAGCTCACGCTCATACAGTTTTGCTTTTAACTGCTTCATGGCTTGGTCTTTATTTTTATGCTGCGAGCGCTGGTTCTGACACTGGGTCACGGTATTGGTCGGTACGTGGGTAATTCGCACCGCTGACTCGGTGGTGTTGACGTGCTGACCACCGGCACCGGATGCACGGTATACATCAATTTTTAAATCCGCAGGATTAATATCGATCTCGATATTGTCATCAATTTCAGGGGATACAAACACAGACGCAAACGACGTATGGCGACGACCACTTGAGTCGAACGGCGATTTACGCACTAAACGATGAACGCCGGTTTCTGTACGCAACCAACCAAAGGCGTATTCACCTTCAAAGCGAATGGTGGCACCTTTAATGCCAGCAACTTCGCCAGCGGTGACTTCCATCAATTCCACTTTAAAGCCTTTTGCTTCACCCCAGCGTAAATACATGCGCAGGATCATCTCAGCCCAATCTTGCGCTTCGGTGCCGCCAGAGCCTGATTGAATATCTAAATAGCAATTACTTGGATCCATTTCACCGGAGAACATGCGGCGAAATTCGAGTTTTTCTAGCAGCGCTTGCAGACTTTCAAGCTCAGACTCAACCTCGGTAACGCTATCGGCATCGTCTTCTTCAACGGCCATTTCCAACAGTTCTTCACAGTCAGTCAGGCCTGTATCCATACCATCAATGGTGTTTACAACCGCTTCAAGGCTTGAACGCTCACGGCCTAGCTCTTGGGCTTTTTCTGGTTCATTCCAGATAGCAGACTGGCCTAGCTCTAGTTCAACTTCTTGTAGGCGCTCGGCCTTTGTATCGTAGTCAAAGATACCCCCTAAGCATGTCAGTACGTGCTTTAAGGTCTTTAATCTGGTTGATAATCGGTTGAACTTCCAAGGAAACTCCTAGGGGCAAGGCCATAACGAAAAAATAGGGCGGAATTTTACCCAAATTACACTATTAAAAATAGGCTGTAGAAGAAAGAAAATCACCACAAAGATAGCTGCAAACCCAATCAGAGCCTATATTTACCTAAGGATGCCATTGGAGCCAACATGTCGTCAGTCAAAATTATATTCCTTTTGCTAATCTTCAGCGTAAACGCCAACGCAGTAGAACTTGAGCAACTCGCAAAACCTATTACTCAACTAAAAGCCATCGCTGAGCAACCTGCGATACAATTGTCGGTTCAAGCCCATAGTCATGACCCTCTCGATATCCAAGGTATGATTAAAATTGACCAGCAGTGGAAGGTAAACCCAAATTTGCCTAATGAGTTACTGGATCCAAGGGTCCAGCAGCTTTTTATTAAGTATCTAAGCCAGCCTCACCCCATGTTTGTAGAGTTAATACTTATGGGTAAACAAGGGCAAACACTCGCTGGCGCGCCCCATACAACCGACTATTGGCAGGGTGATGAGGCTAAATTTATAGAAACACTCAAAAGAGAAAACGTTTACGTCAGTAGCTTAGATTGGGACGAAAGCTCACGAACCATCAGTGCGCAAATCTCTATCCCCGTATGGATAAATGGCAATATCCAAGGTGTACTAACAGGCGCGGTAGAAGCGAACCTAGAAGCTCTCAGCAATACCGAGGTTGACCCTTACTAGCTCAGATTCATCCATAGACAATCCAAAGCGTCTAAAAGCATGTGTATCAATAACCCCAACCCTATCCAGCCCAGCGCCTTATCTAGTGGTTTAAGCGACTGCTTTAAATATTTTTTACCCACAGGCCATAAAGCCATCAGTACGTACCCAAATATGGGAATTAGCTGATGCAAGGGGTGAAACAGAATACTGCAACGATCAGGCACGTAAATGGGAGTCGCCAATAAATGATCAACATCCACCAGCATGGTGGCCATCATCAAAGCAAATGCACATTTCCAGTGATCACCCTTGGTAAACACCAGCGCCACACCTAATGGCAGCAATACATGCAAAAATAAGTGAATTATCGCCCGCTGCTCATTAGCAAAGTGTACAACCGCTTCAAACATAGTTAGCTACGGTACAGGGTTTTAATCAAATGATAGCCAAACTGGGTTTTGATTGGACCATGGACTTTAAGAATCGGGCGCTTAAATACCACCTCATCAAACGCTTTAACCATATCGCCTTTTTGAAATTCACCTAGATTCCCACCGTTTTTCTTACTTGGGCAGGTGCTGAACTTTTTTGCTAAAGCGCCAAAGTCTTCACCCTTGGCTAAACGTTCTTTTAGCTTCTCAGCTAAGGCTTTGTCTTTTACTAAAATATGGCAGGCACTGGCAACAGGCATAAAGGCTCCAAAAATCTAACATCATGATTAACCGTATTTTACCGTATAATACCCCGTTTGATGATTAACATTTGTAACCGCTTAATAATTAGGTGAACCATGGCTTTAACCGCAAGCATCTTCAAAGTACAACTACACATCAGTGACATGGACCGCCATTACTACCAAAGCCACTCCTTGACCCTAGCGCAACACCCAAGTGAAAACGATTTACGCATGATGGTGCGCCTAATGGCCTTTGCTTTAAACGCCCATGAAGAGCTAAGTTTTACCAAGGGTTTAAGCAACCAAGAAGAGCCTGACCTTTGGCACAAAACCCTAAGCGATGAAATTGAGCTGTGGATTGAGCTTGGTCAGCTAGAAGAGAAACGCTTACGCCAAGCCTGTGGCAAGGCTAAAAAAGTCATCATTTACACTTATCACGATAAACAAGCTGGCCCTTGGATGAGCCAAATGCAAAGCCATTTTGAGCGTCAAAAAGCACTAGAGGTGTTTCACATAAACAGTTCCGCCAGCGAACAGCTTGCTAAACTGGTCAGTAAAAACATGGATATTCAAATGAGTATTCAAGACGGTGAAGTATTTGTCAGCAGTGAACAAGGTGAGGTGACGTTTGCGCCACAGAAGCGCTTCCCGGCTTGATATCAAACGGGAGCTTGCTCCCATACCAGCATTCGAAAGCACTTAAAAAATAGCTGAGCTCTGTACGAGGTTGCCCCGCGACCGACCAAACCAGTCTAAACATCGTACGAGTTGCGCACCTGCGCACGAATGGCCAATTCACCCGCCGGTGCGGGTTCGTACAATTAATACTGGTTTGCAAAAACGCCTGTAGGAGTCGAGCCTGCTCGCGAGGCGCACAAACCAATTGCTTAGAACCATGAGCCCAGTGGTTAATCTCAACAACACTTCAAGCAGAATATTGATTCACCCGCGCACCCAAAGCACTTATCATGCCCTTTGGGTACACTACGTTCGTGGGGCACACTGGGTGCGGGTTCGTACGCTTATAGCCAGTGGCCCATAAAAAATTATGCGCCCAATCACCAATCAAACTTCTTTTAAGCGCAGCTCTTTTGGCAAGCTAAAGGTGATATTTTCTTCACGCCCCTCAAGCTCAACTGGTATTGTGCCACCCAGCTCTTGTACGCGTGCAACCACTTGGCGAACTAACACCTCTGGCGCTGACGCACCTGCGGTAATGCCAACTTTTTTAGAACCGGTAAACCAATCTGCTTGAATCTCGTCTGCATTATCAATTAAAAACGCTTTGGCCCCCATGCGCTCACCTAGTTCGCGCAAGCGGTTGGAGTTCGAACTATTTGGGCTGCCCACTACCAGAATCAAATCAGATTTAGTGGCTAAATCTTTTACCGCGTCTTGACGATTTTGTGTGGCATAACAAATGTCATCGGTTTTTGGGCCGTGGATTTTAGGGAATTTTTTGCGTAACGCTTTGATTACAATGGCGGTATCATCCATCGACAACGTAGTTTGGCTTACGTAAGACAAAGCGGTTGGATCACGAGGCTCTAGGGCTTGTACATCCGCCTCGTCTTCAACCAAATAAATCTCACCGCCAGCGCTATGATCATATTGCCCCATGGTGCCTTCAACTTCTGGGTGACCTTTGTGACCAATTAAAATCACTTCGCTGCCTTTTTTGGCGTAGCGAGTCACTTCCATATGCACTTTTGTCACCAATGGGCAGGTCGCATCAAATACTTTAAGACCACGCTCTTTCGCTTCTTCTTGCACCGCTTTGGAAACACCGTGAGCACTAAAAATAACAATGCAATCGTCTGGCACTTCGTGTAACTCGTCCACAAAAATAGCACCACGGTCACGCAGGTTATCCACCACAAATTTATTGTGTACCACTTCGTGACGCACATAAATTGGCGGCTCGAACAAATCTAACGCACGATTAACAATATCAATCGCGCGATCAACACCAGCACAAAAACCACGGGGGTTTGCTAACGTAATATCCATTTTATTGGCCATTCGTCACTTGAATAATTTCAACATCAAACGTTAATTCTTTGCCTGCCAATGGATGATTAAAATCCACCACGACAGCGGTGTCATCAAACTCTTTGATCACACCAGGCAGCTCGGCTTTGTTTGCATCAGCAAACGACACCACCATACCTACTTCTAATTCCATGTCCGCAGCAAAATCAGTGCGCTTCATGTTTTGAATATTATTTGGGTTTGGTTGGGCAAACGCTTTTTCAGGTGGCACAACAAAGCTTTTTTTATCACCCGCTTGCAAACCTAATAACAATTCTTCAAAACCATCCGGTAAGTTACCATCACCAATTTTTAACACAGCAGGCTTGCGATCAAATGTTGAATCTACAACCTGACCATCTGCAAGTTTGAGTGCAAAATGGAGTTCAACTTGTTTACCTTGTTCGATTTGCATAATGCTTACTTCACTTTAAAAATTTATTTCGATGTGTCTTTGTTTTGTAAAAACAAACTATCGATCAGCAACATGGCAGCACCAATTGATATGGCACTATCTGCAATATTAAAAGCTGGGAAATAACTTGGTCCCCAGTGAACATGAATAAAGTCCACCACATGACCATACGCCAAGCGATCATACAAATTACCCAACGCCCCACCTATAACCAGCGACAATGCAGCCGCCAGCCATTTTTCATTTTCTTTAAGCTTCATTAACCAAACGCACAATACGCCGCTCACCGAAATAGCAATCAATGTAAAGAACCAACGCTGCCAGCCACTTTCATTGGCTAAAAAGCTAAACGCCGCGCCTTTGTTGTAAAGCAAGGTTAAATCGAATACTGGTAACACATACACAGGCTGAGCATAGTGCAAAAAGTGCTCAGCCATTTGTTTGGTGGCAAAATCTAAAATGATGGTCAGCACCGCTAACCATAACCATTTTAGTCTCGACACTTGTAAGCCAGTAAACTGCTCTTGAATCAGCTTTTTTAACATTAAGCAAAAGACCTTTGTTCGCCATCACCCGCTACGTTTTCAACACAACGACCACATAATGTTTCGTGTTCTTTGTGCGCGCCGACATCTTCACGGTGGTGCCAGCAACGATCACATTTTTCATGTTCACTGGCTTCAACCAGTACACGTAAGCCTTCAATTTCGGTGGCTTGCCCAGCTGCTTCATCAAATGCTTTTACATCGGCCGTAGAGGTAATGGTTACAAAACGCAATTCATCACCTAGGCTTGCTAAGTCTTGTGCTAATTGACCGTCAACATATAACGTCACTTTTGCACCTAAGCTTGCGCCTACGGTTTTTTCGTTACGGGCTTTTTCTAACAGTTTGTTCACTTCGGTTTTCACCGTCATGATGCGACGCCAAAAAGCGTTATCAAATTTTTCATCTTTAGCACTGAACAGGTCACCGTACCATTCAGCTAGCAATACACTTGGCTCACGCTCATTGCCAACTGGTGCCGGCATTTGCTCCCACGCTTCTTCAGCAGTGAAACTTAAAATCGGTGCCATCCAACGAATCATGGCTTCTGCCACATGATACAACGCAGTTTGCGCAGAACGACGTGCCGCTGAATCTGCTTTGGTTGTGTACTGACGATCTTTAATCACATCAAGGTAAAAACCACCCAATTCATTTACACAGAAATGATGCAGTTTTTGGTAGATGTTAATTAATTGGTATTCGTTGTAATGACCTTGAATTTCACCTTGCAGTTTATTGGTTTGGTCCACAATCCAAGCGTCTAACGGCAACAATTCTTCGGCCGCCATCATATGTTTTTGTGGCTCAAAACCATTAATGTTCGCCAGTAAGAAACGTACCGTGTTACGAATACGACGATAGGAATCCGCCGTACGATTTAAAATTTGATCACTCACGGTCATTTCACTTGAGTAATCCGTAGAGGCCACCCACAAACGTAAAATGTCACCGCCTAGTTTATTCACCACATCTTGTGGTGACATAACATTACCTAATGACTTAGACATTTTTTTGCCTTCGCCATCAACGGTAAAACCATGGGTTAATACAGTTTTGTAAGGGGCTTTACCACGGGCACCGACACTGGTCAGCATTGAAGACTGGAACCAACCACGGTGTTGGTCAGAACCTTCAAGGTATAAGTCCGCAGGCACATGCAGCTCTGGGTGTTCTTCTAAAACTGCCGCGTGTGTCACACCAGAATCAAACCATACATCTAATGTGTCGGTGATTTTTTGATAATCATCCGCTTCGCTGCCCAATAGTTCAGCAGGGTCTAAATCAAACCAAGCATCAATGCCTTCTAGTTCTACTTTTTTGGCAACGATTTCAATTAAGTCTTGAGTATTTGGATGCAGCTCACCTGTGACCTTATGTACAAATAATGCAATGGGCACGCCCCAAGTACGTTGACGCGAAATACACCAGTCTGGGCGTGTGCCCATCATGGCTTCAATACGGGCTTTACCCCAACTTGGACGCCAGTCAACTGAGTTTTCCACCTCGTTCATGGCTTGCTCCAACAAACCATTTTGTTTCATCGAGATAAACCACTGAGGTGTCGCACGGAAAATAATTGGGCTCTTGTGTCTCCAGCAATGTGGGTAGCTGTGAGTTAGGTTTTGCTTTTTAAGTAGCGCGCCTTTTTCATTTAAAATACCCAGTACTTTAAAGTTACCTTTATCAGCAACGCTTAACCCTGAAAGCTCTAATGCCGACAAGGCTTCGTTTTCAATGAACAAACCTTCTGCATTAACCAACATAGCTTTAGAGGTGACGCCGTATTTATTGGATACCACGTAATCGTCTGCACCGTGGAATGGTGCGGTGTGCACAGAGCCTGTACCTGAGTCTGCGGTTACGTGCAGGCCTGTAATAATCGGCACATATTTTTCAGCAGCGCCATCATCGCTTGGCATAAACGGATGTTTAACACTAAATGGCGCGCTATCGCTTTCTTCGCGCACCCAACCAAAGTCCGCACCTTTTGCAAAACCGATGGTTTCATAACCGTCTGCTGCAATGCCGTAACGCTCCATGGCATCACGTACTAGATCAGTGGCTAAAATAATTAATTCATCTGCTTCTTTTAAATGCACCAAGGCGTATTCAATTTCTGGGTGAACCGAAACCGCTTCGTTTGCAGGAAGTGTCCATGGCGTGGTTGTCCAGATAACAATGCTGGCTGTTTTAGTTGCAAAATCAGCGGCTTCTTTTTCTAGCTTAAATTTTGTCAATAAATCCTCTGTGTTTTGGAATGCAAATTTCACATCAATGGATACAGACTTTTTATCTTGGTATTCCACTTCCGCTTCTGCCAAGGCAGAGCCACAATCCATACACCAGTTAACCGGTTTTTCACCTTTGTGTAGGTGGCCGTTATTGATGATGCGACCTAGGGTGCGAATGATGTTGGATTCAAATTTGAAATCCATGGTTAGGTAGGGTTTATCCCAATCACCCAACACCATCAAACGTTTAAAGTCGTTGCGCTGACCATCCACTTGCGTTTGTGCGTATTCACGACATTTTTGACGGAAGGTTTTAGCATCAACCGCCACGCCCGCTTTGCCAATTTGCTTTTCTACGTTTAGCTCGATTGGTAAACCATGGCAATCCCAACCTGGCACGTAAGGGGCGTCTTTGCCACTTAAGGTTTGAGATTTAATGATGATGTCTTTTAAGATTTTATTCACCGAGTGACCAATGTGAATATCACCATTGGCGTACGGAGGGCCGTCATGCAAAATGAATTTTTCACGACCAGAACGGGCATTACGAATGGCTTTGTACAAATCCATTTCTTGCCATTTTTGCAAAGTGGCCGGCTCACGCTGAGCCAAGTTTCCGCGCATTGGGAAATCGGTTTCTGGAAGATTAAGTGTCGATTTATAGTCGGTCATTTTGGCTCTTACTGTTCGTTAAAATAGGCCTTGGCCAATTGAATATCGTTGAGAATGGCCGCTTTAAGTTCATCTAATCCGTTAAAGCGTTTTTCATCTCGTATTTTTTGTTTGAACACTACTTTAATTCGCTGCCCATATAAATCACCGGCAAACCCGAATAAGTGAGGCTCTAATATAGGCTTGGTACCGCCTACTGTTGGGCGCATGCCAATATTGGCCACGCCGTTAAAGTTACCCGCTTGGGTAAATACTTCTACCGCAAACACACCCACTAGCGGTGTGTGATTGCGTTTTAATAAAACATTGGCCGTTGGCACACCAAAGGTGCGGGCCAGCTTTTGCCCATGGGCAACACGACCCGAAATACTGTATTCACGGCCCAGTAAACTTTGTGCAAGACTCAGGTCTGCATCATTTAGCGCTTGTCGAATTAACGTACTGCTGATGCGTTCCCCTTCTTGCTCCACGGTGCGGGTATCTTGTACGTCAAAACCGTATTGTTCACCGCTTTTTTGCAAGTAAGCAAAATCGCCACTGCGATCACAGCCAAATCGGAAGTCATCGCCAATAATGATGGCTTTTACATTTAAGCCATCCACCAGCACTTGTTTCACAAACTGCTCAGCACTTAAACCCCGAAAGCGGTTGTTAAATGCCATACACGCTAACGCATCAATGCCTTGGGCAGCTAGTAATTCTGTTTTCTCCGCCAGCGTGCTTAAACGGGCTGGGGCGGTTTTTGCATCAAACCATTCTTTTGGTTGTGGCTCGAACACCATGACAACCGTTGGCAAACCTAAGGTGTTTGCCGTGGCTTTTAATTTATTCAATACACGCTGATGCCCAAGGTGAACGCCATCGAAATTACCGATGGTCAATACACAGCCTTGTTCAAAGGTTTGAATATTATGTAATGCGCGGAAAAACTGCATAGTACAACTGCAAAATAAAAGCCCGCATTATAGAGGAGGCAAGGCCCAGTGAATAGCCATAACGGCCTTGCTACAGGTTTCTGTGACCAATTAAACACGCAAAGGCGTTTTTTACATTCATTATGAGCCCGTTGAGGCCGATAAATCCCTTAACCGTACCCCCATTAACAATAAGCTCGCGCCATAACTACCCACACCCGCCGTCACCAGTGCGAGCATCCAGCTTATGCGCTGCCACTCACTAAACAGCATCCACTGATCAATGCCTGGGTTCATCACCACAAGTACACCCGCCATCACGCTGTTGGCTACCACAATACGCAACGCCCACTTACCCCAGCCACTCTGAGCTTGGTAGTAACCTGCCTTGCGCAAACCGCTAAACAACCAAAAGGCATTCAAATACGCAGACAGTGTCGTGGCTAACGCCAACCCTGTGTGCGCCAATAGCAATACCAGCGGCAAGTTAAACACCATATTGGCCACCATGGCTCTGATGCCGATTTTCACTGGGGTTTTAGTATCTTGGCGGGCGTAAAAGCCTGGGGCTAATACCTTAATTAACATAAAGGCCAACAAACCTGCGCCATACGCCATGAGGCTTAAAGACATATTTTGCACATCGTAATCGGTGATTTCACCACGGTAGAACATGGTGGCCATAAGCGGTGTTGCCAGTAATACCAAGGCCAAAGCCGAGGGCACACCAATTAATAACACCATGCGCAAGCCCCAATCTAGTGTGGCGCTGAACTGCTGCTGATCTTTGCCCGCGTGTTTCTTAGAAAGACTAGGCAGTATCACCACCGCAATGGCAATGGCAAACACCCCTAGTGGCAATTGCGCTAAACGGTCGGAATAATACAGCCAGCTTACTGAGCCTGTTTCTAAAAACGAGGCCAGTAACACATCCAACAATAAGTTGATTTGGCTAACCGACACCCCAAATAGCGCAGGTACCATCAACATTAAAATTCGCTTCACACCAGAATCAGCAAATGCAGGCTTAGGCAGCGCTAACAAACCCAGCTTCATCACAAATGGCAATTGAAAGCCTAATTGCACAACCCCCGCCAGCATCACCCCCCATGCAAGGGCCATAAGCGGCTCGTCAAACCAAGGAGTAAAATAATACGTGGCCAGAATCAAACATAGATTCAGTAAAACGGGTGTCACCGCTGGAATGGCAAAATTGCCATAGGTATTTAACACACTGCCATAAAACGCCGTTAAGCTGATTAACAATAAATAGGGGAAAGTAATTCGTAGCAGCTCACTGGTTAAGGCAAACTTTTCTGGGTTCGAGGCAAAACCAGGGGCAAATACCCAGGTCAGTAAGGGTGCAGCCGCCACAGCAAGAATGGTAAACGGCCCAATAATGGCTAAAAGCGTGCCCGAAACCGCCTTTACTAATGCTTTTACGTCTTTCTCTTGCACCTTGTATTCAGACAAAACTGGCACAAAAGCAACGCTAAATGCCCCTTCGGCGAACAAACGGCGAAAAAAGTTAGGGATTTTAAACGCCACAAAAAAGGCATCGGCCCGCGCACCAAAGTACGAAGCCACCAATATATCACGAAACAACCCCAACACCCGCGACAGCAGCGTCATAGCACTTACAATAGAAGAAGAGCGTAACAGGCCCGATTTTACTGGGGTTGGCTGGGGATTAACCGGCGTTTCAGGATTACTCATGCAAGCAGACTTAAGCCATTGTTTTTATTAAAAGTTGGGCGCCATTGTAATCGCAGGACGACACAGGCACGAGCCTTAAATAAGATTTAGGCTTAAACCGACAAAGGGTTTGACAAAAAGCTCGCCACTCCGGATAATTCGGCACCCTTAAATCTATTGTAAATACACTTATTCGAAGGAGCCTGATAGTGGCAAATTCAGCTGGATCACGTAAACGCGCTCGTCAGGCGGTTAACCGTCGCTCTCACAACGCAAGCCTACGTTCTATGGTTCGTACTTATCTTAAAAAAGTACGTGCTGCCATCGACACTAAAAACTACGACGATGCACAAGCTGCTCTAACAGCTGCTGCACCTTTCGTAGACAAGATGGTTACTAAAGGCATCATGCACAAGAACAAAGCGGCGCGTGTTAAAAGCCGTTTGAACGCTGCGGTTGTTGCCCTTAAAGGTTAATCGCTCAGCGCGGGCTATTTAATAGCCCAATAAAAAAAGCCAGCATTGCTGGCTTTTTTTATGCCTGCTGTCCCCTCACCCTTCAAGCCAAAGCTTCTACAAGTAAGTGAATACACACCCAAACAATCATCACAAAGAACTGACGGCTATGTGTAAAACCGCTATTAGTCTGTTTTTATCCTAAGCTGCTTTCTTTGCCCCTCTTGCCAAACCATGAACTAGAGTTATTAGTAAACAACCTCACCTTGGCAGGAGTTACCCATGAAAATCATTCTGGCCACATTAATCACAACCTTGGCCGCCTACGCACAAGCATGCTGCGCGCAAGAAGTAACAATGAGCGTTTTTAGCCAACAACAAACCTTTAATGAATTCCAGCAGCAAACCGTTCAGCCTAGTTGGTTAATAGGCAATAAAGGCGAGCTACAATTAATGGGCTTCACACAAATTACACGTACCCAGCAACAGCTAGACAGCAGCCAATCGGTTGAGCAATTATTAGGTTTTGGTGTGCACCAACAAATTACACCATTTTTATACACACAAGTGGTGGTCACAGAACAAGATGGTGGCCAATCTGCGGTTAAAGTTGGGGTTGAGTTTTAACACTTTTGGATGTGAGAACCGCTTACACTGTAATGTGAAAGCGGTTTTTTTAACTCTGTAGGATTCAAGCCTGCTCGCGAGCCGCTATTATCTAGCTCTGTACGAGTGTGCCCCGCGCACGATCAACCAATTCACCCGCCGGTGCGGGTTCGTACAGTCCCTGATTTATTGCATGCACCTTTGTACGAGTTGCGCACCTGCGCACGAATAACCATTTATTACCTGCAAGTGTGACACGGATTACGCAAAGCCCCTGTAGGAGTCGAGCCTGCTCGCGAACCGCTATTATGTCCCCTGTACGAGTGTGCCCTGCGCACGATTGGCCAATTCACCCGCTGGTGCGGGTTCGTACAATCACTGATTATTGGGCACACCTCTGTACGAGCTGCGCACCTACGCGCGAATAACCTTTTCTACCCGCACAACCAAGCCCAATCAAAACGTCAATTTATCCACACCAAAAACCGCCAAGAAAACCCATACATTGACTCTTTCTATCTAAGCGTAATGTATTGTTATTTTATTAGACTATTTTGCAACATGGCGAGAAATATGACAGATCCTGACTAATATAAAACTCAAGGGACCTGCATATTACCAAGCTAAACTGCCAAGGATGCAGGTCGATTCGTAACCATTAGGAAGTAGTTATGAAGTCGATCATATTATCAGCCATTGTACTCTCGCTCATCAGTGCCACAACTCACGGCGACAATTATTCATCCCAACGCAGCCTTGATGACATCATTTCTAACATGTTGTTAAGAAATACCATTGGCCTTCGATACGGTGCTCCCAGCAACAAACAAATTGTGCCTATCAATACCAAAGAATTTTATTTTCAACACCGCCTACACCCAATAACCGGCTCACTCATTACACCTGCATTTGAATTAAGCGTTAGCCAATTAAATGTTGGCGAAGAGAAGGGTTATGTATATGGCTTTGGGCCAGCCATGAGCATTCCCATTGGCGGCTCCAATGGCAATTTACACTTTACCGCACACGGTAAAGTTCATTATTTAACAAGAGATGATTTTGGCAGAAAGCGCTACGGCGGCCCAGTACATTGGACCTATGGCTTTGGTCTAAAAACAAGCTTAAGCATTAATACTTTTGCCAGCTATATGTGGCAACACATGAGTAATGGTGATGTATATGATTACAACCCCGCACTAGAAACCCATACCGTCACCCTAGGTATTAATTTTTAGCCCATTCACCTCAACAAGCGCCCATAAAAAAACCGTTTACGTATTATGCGTAAACGGTTTTTTTTATGGGTCTGAAAAGGCGTTTTGGTGCAGGTCCGAAATATATATCTACTTGTAAAACACTGTACGAGTTGCGCACCTGCGCACGAATAACAACTGATTCACCCGCCGGTGCAGGTTCGTACAATTAATGTTTACCTGCGCAAAAAACTGTACGAGT
>JAGDZK010000063.1:69309-85272 GCA_049115935.1 Bermanella sp.
CGGTGCGGGTTCGTACAATTAAGTATTATTAGCGGGCTGTAAATCCAACATGCCATGGCTTTGCATGTACTCAATAATATTGTCGCAAGTAAATCGAAACTGACAGTAGAAGCTGCCGTTGATTTGGCCATGATCTAATAGATAACCACGAAAGCGGTCGGCAAATTCCATATCTGGTTTTTCAGGATTTAGCCAAAATTCCGCTAAGGTTTTTTGATCGGTTAAACCCGGCATATTAAAAAATGCATTGCCCATCACCTTAACTGGCGCCTCATGATAAAACGCTTGCAGCGCCGTTGTACTATTAATCGTTACAACACCTTTACATGATTTTAATAAGGTTGGTAAATGCTGGTCATGAATGTAATCCACTTGCTGCGATATACCTAACTCTTTAGCAAGCTTATTAATGTACTGCTTATAATTCACATGACCGCGATCCATAGGATGATGTTTTATAACTAAACGCTGCGTGCATTTATTTAAAGCAAAAGACAGCATCACTTCTTGAATGAAGCTCTCAATAGATTCGTACTGACTATGAAATTCAATTTGTGCATCATTGTGCACTTGCAGGGGCACTAAAAAAAATTCACCTTTACCCGTTAAACGTATAGCCGTTGGCTCACTCACTTTATAAAACTGCTTACGCCAATACGCACGCATCCAAAGTAAAGCATCCATGACAGAACTATAAGATCTATGATGCAAATACTGATCAAACTTAATTTTTTTAATTACCCTAGAGACGTAATATTTAATAACATAGCGAATGCGCTTATTCATATTACCCGGCATGATCACTTCATCATGAATCGTATGCATCGGCCTATAGGCTTCAACCCCGTCATGTTTGATTGGGCTGTGACCATTCACCCCACCCACTTCAAGTGTAATGTAGTTGGGTCGAAGGTAACCCTCTTCAAGAGCAATGTATTGCACACCTTGAGTAATGCAAATGCGCTTGGCCTCATGGTGGTAAAAGCGGCAATCTCCATAGGCCATCACTAACTTGATATTATGATCACGCATAAACTGCGCTAAAAACGCAGGCCACTGCTCAGGCGAACCGGTGAAAGACAATGCATTACTTTGATAGTAATAAGATTCATCACCACCATTAAAGTGGATTTTATGCACAGGCAAGCCTGCTTGTTTAAATCCACGAGCTAGATGATCAAAAAATGGGCCTAAGGGACCTTGTAGCAGCAGTACAGACAAACCTAGCTCCTAGACCCAGTTCGATACGAACGACGAGCCTTAAATAGCGCTTGAGACAAATACCCTATTTTACGGGATTGCCGAGCAAGCCAGCTGGTTTTAAGTTGCATAACTTGCGGTCGATCACATACTAAAGTATTAATCGTCGATTCTACCGTGGTGATTTGACGGGTATGCCAATTTACATAGCGTCCATATAACACCAATACGATATACGCCAACTCTTCAATGGTGCGCATGTGGGTGCGCCGAGGAAAATCACACTTATCATCGGTTAACCCCCAGCCAGCATAAAACGGCAGCCCATACGTGGTGACGGCAATGCCTCTAGTGAGGGCTTCAAAGCCAGCTAGGGAGCAAATTGTACAAAGACGTTGTGTGATACCAAATAAATCCGTCAAGCTGGTATCGGTGACATAGGCATCGGCGTATTGAAACACCTGGCTTTCATCAATGCGTCCCGGACGCACCCCGCTATAAACATCTGGGTGTTCTTTATAAATAATATAAGCATAAGGGAAGTCGGCTTTCACTTGTTGCAACAAGGTTAGATTATCGCGAATGTTTTCAGCCCCAAACTGCATGGATAAATCTTGCTGAAACTGCCCCGTTACCAACACAATCTCTTTGCCATTGGCTTGAGCCACAAATTGGGTAACATCACTGCTGCTTTCTACATTATATTTGGTGATATTAGACTCACGTAATTGGGCTAATAAATTCGCAGCACGGTATTGCTCATAAGTATTGAGATCATACTGCTCCAATAAGCTTTCTAAACGAGAAGCCTGCTTGCCGTTGTAATAAATCCCCTGATCATCCAATACAAGAGAACTTGGGCGACGTAAATCCGCCCCTAAACCCACCGAGCGAATAAAACCATCTTCAATGCGCCAGATTTTTTTATTATGTATGTCGGCTGTAGCTATAACGTCCTTCCCGCGCAGGCGGGAATCCACATCAATGCTGGATACCCTCGTGCGAGGGTATGACGGGGTAACCTTATTATCTGCGCCATTCCAGCTAACAGCACTGCCCCCATCTTCAACGTCACTCCCGCGCAGGCGGGAGTCCACATCAACCAAATCAGCAGAACTCTTCATTCCCCACAACAAGGTCACATCGTGATTTTCAGGCAGACCAAAACGTAATTTATTAGCAGAAGCTGAAACAAACTCAGGAATAAAACTGCGCTTCCATAAACTCACATTGGGCACAGCCAGTGATTCACATTGCATGTCACGTGTTAAAAAATGGGTCTGTAAATAATCGACTATCTCTTCAACCTCACACACCTGCTGAGTATCTGGGTGCAAGTAAACAGGGTAATCAATTAACGCGGCCTGCAGTAATTGAGCAAGTGAAGTTTTTTGACGATCATACTTTAACGGCTGTGTGCACAAGTCTTGAGTTAATCCACGCCCTGCATAAAACGGCCAAGCAAAACAGGTCACCGGTTTGTTTTGCCAAAGTGCCTCAAACCCCATTTGACTGCTGACAGTTGCCACCTCACTGACCATGGCAATTAATTCTGCAGGAGCCACGTCTTCGCTTAATAAATGAATACGCTGAGTTAAATCATCACCAAGTTGCAGCGCTTTAAGAGCATTAAACAAATAACCGGCTTTTTTACCTAATAACACATCAGGATGGGTTTTAATTATGACGTGAGATTTTTCGTCTTGAGCTAAACGCTCAATCGCCCAGCCCAACATACGCTCAAAGCTTTTTTCGCTACCACCTGAAAACTCGATAGAGGCATCACCAAAGGTTTGGTCAACCAATAACAAAACAGAGCTCTGGTTTTGCTTTAAACCCTGCAACCAAATAGGCCCGTTTTCTAGCTTGCAACGAGCTTGGTTATATTTGCTGATATTTAATTTAAGTAACTGCTCTCGTAAACGCTCAACACGACTGGCATCAGCATTAGTTTGTTCATCAAGCACAACATCCAAACCTGAAGGTTTAGATGCATCGTAATACATACCGGTTTTTTCAATAATATAAGACAAACGCTCGTAAGGCTTAGACTGGCTTGGATGATTTAACCAACTAATAAAACCATCTTCTAACGCCCAATAAGGCAACTGATGTTTTTGCGCTAATTCACGGGTTTTTAGGGTATTGGTTTTATAGCCCCACCCCACTAAAACAGAGTTTGATGCATTAAAAAACTTAGGTGACAAAAACGACAAAAGACGAACCTTGTTCGTCTTTAATAAATGGCTAATCTGTGGGTTATTAGCAATGCCGCGAGAAGAAGTATAAACGTCCATTACTAAAATCTAAATAGACTCATATATCGTAATGCCTATTCGATTGATGTGCTCAACTAATTCATCGCTCTCAATATCTTGAAAACGACTTAAATCAAACGTATAGGCCAGCATTAAATCATCAAGTTGTAACGCTAGTGATGTGAGGTCTTTATGAGAAAAATTATCACCAAACATAGCCAGGTCAACATCAGAGCCAGGGCGATAATTACCTTTCGCCCTAGAACCGTACAGTTTAACCATATCTAGGGAGTCATACTGACTAAAAACAGACAGTATTTTATTTAACTGGATTTCAGTAAGTCCGGCATTAACTACGCTATTGCTCATGAATAGTACGCTTCATGGTCGTTTCTAAATCTAAAAATAATGGATAGTAGTCTTCTTTCGTTTTCGATATCACATCTGCAACCGTTGCTGCATTATAAGTATGCACCGCTTTGTTACGTGTAATAATCATCTCCATCCAAGTATCACCATTTTCAATCAAACCATTTTTAAAGGCCCAGCGGGTTGCATCCCTTGAACCAGTAACCGTTTGATCACCCTGATAAATGGAGAAGTCCTTTAAAACATTCCAAGCTAATTCATGGGTAAACTCGAACGCTTTTATGAAGCCCTGCTTTTCAATATTCGATAGCTCGCGCTGGTCTAATAACTCAACCGCTTCTTTAAGCTGTAATAACGCACGGCAATAGTTTTCAAATCTTTGCTGCCAACGAATATCTGTACTCATAATATTATCCCTTTTTTGTCGGGCAGTGTCCGACCTACAAAGATTCATTGTGCGAGGGTATACCAGCGCCCGAATGCCAATGTTCACCCGCGGTGCGGGTTCGTACAATATATGTCTACTTGCAAAACCCTGTAGGAGGCTGCTTGCAGGCGACCAAAAGCCTTAATCAATAACCACAGGCGCAAACGATTTAAAGTCTACGAGGGTGTACCCAAGGCACTCACTTCGTTCGCGGGGCATGCAACCCCGCGCCCGACAAAGTTTATTCAATGATTACTGGCTCGAAACTTTTCACCAAATCATCAACCGCTTTCATTTGAGCGCAGTTAAAAAGTGGCTCAAACTTATTCAATAATCACAGCCGCAAACAACCTGCCTGTAGGAGGCTGCTCGCAGGCGACCAAAAAGCTTAATCAATAACCACAGGCGCAAACGATTTAAAGTGTACGAGGGTGCCCCGCGCCCGACAAAGTTTATTCAATGATTACTGGCTCGAAACTTTTCACCAAATCATCAACCGCTTTCATTTGAGCTAAATAAGGCTCTAACTTATCCAAAGGCAATGCACATGGGCCATCGCATTTTGCTTCATCTGGGTTTGGGTGCGCTTCTAAAAACAAACCTGCAATGCCTAATGCCATGCCAGAACGTGCTAATTCAAATGCTTGGGCACGGCGACCACCTGCACTGTCCGTACGACCACCAGGGCGTTGCAATGCGTGGGTGGCATCAAAAATCACAGGGGCCATGGGTTTCATGTCATCCATACCCAGCATGTCTACCACTAGGTTGTTATAACCAAAAGAAGAACCGCGCTCACATAACATAATGCGCTCATTACCGGCTTCTTTGAATTTGGTAATAATATGGCGCATTTCATGGGGCGCTAAAAACTGAGGCTTTTTAATATTAATAGCCGCACCCGTCTTAGCCATGGCAACTACTAAGTCAGTCTGGCGAGCCAAAAATGCAGGCAGCTGGATTACATCCACCACTTCAGCTACAGGGGCCGCTTGAAAAGGCTCATGCACGTCCGTGATGATGGGCACACCAAAGGTGTCTTTTATCTCTTGGAAGATCCTCAAACCCTCTTCCATACCAGGGCCACGGTAAGAGTTAATAGAAGAACGATTAGCCTTATCGAAAGACGCCTTAAATACATAAGGGATACCCAGCTTTTGGGTCACCTCAACGTACTTTTCACAGGTTTTCATGGCAAGATCACGGCTTTCCAGCACGTTAATGCCGCCGAACAATGTGAAAGGCTTGTTATTGCTGACTTCTAAATTGGCAACCGTTACTTGATCAATCATATATACACCTTAAATCGGCCATCTGTTATAAAAATAAGGCCGATATTGTAGTAAAAACACAGGGGGATGTCTGTATGTAAAACAGACTATTATATACATGCCAAATCAAAAGACTGTCATTAATATAGAAGTCATAGTCCTAAGGTTGTAACACCCCATTAATCTCACTCAATAGTTTATTGGTGTAATGAATATCCCTTAAATAACCTAAGTCAGAAAGAAAGAACTTATGTGCGGGGCTTTCAATCCTACGAATATAGAAGCTAACATCACTCATATCTAGTGATAAAAATTCATTATAAGCTTGAAGGTCTAACCTATGCCCGCCAAATACAAAAAATAAAGTCTGCCCTGAATATTTTTTTAAAATTAGTTCTTCTATATTTAATTTGGATTCCAAATTAGAAAGCGTATTCTTTAAGTCATCCCACGCGAGCTCATAGGCACTATCTAAATTCAATTGAGGATTTATCGCAACAACATTAAGGCCAAACTCCATTCCAAAATGTAGAGCAGCGAAACCTGCCATTGAAGTACCTACAATACTCACATCACTTGATTTATAATTTAATAGAATCTCCGCCAACAACTCTTTATATACCTTACCTTCATCAGCATCTAAGTAATATTTATTATTTGGATCCACAAGAAATAATAAATCAATATCCTTAATAGAATTATTAATTGAGTTATATCCAAAATACCTATCTTTTTGATTATGAGTATTAAGAACTATAAGTAAATCACTAGAACCATTTTGGACATAACAATACTTTTTATTTTTAAACTCTTTTTCAGAATCCAGAATCATCTTTTAACTCTTACGACCTCTATCCGGGACAACTTTATCAATAATAATGTCAAGCATTTTCTCTATTCTATCTGCTTGAGTATATGTACAATATTCAGGATTTTTAGGAATAGGTTTTATAACTGGTAGCTTATGAAAAACACCCCATTCCTTTCCTATATTTCTAGCTAATTGCTCGGGATTAAAAAGTGCATCCCTACAATATTCAAGCTGAACCCGTTCAATAGACTTGTACATTGAATGCTCCAATGGATCCCTGCCACTATCCTTTTCAAATAGAACATAGTAAAAAATATTTCTAGCTGTTATCACATCATTCCCATCGCGCTGCAAACGAGCAACTATATCAGTATCTTCCATCCCATATATTTTAAAACGTTCATCGTACCCTCCAACCTTCATAAACTGTTTTTTATAACCTGCCAACCATCCTCCATGTGGCATTAAAGGATTATCAGGGTTTGACTCAGTAAAATTACCATCTTGATAGATGCGATTTTGAACACCCTTCACTATTGTATTAGGGCCATGATCTTTTAATAATTTAATTGTTGCACTAATAGGATCAAGCATATGAATGATTTCGCAATCCATAAATGCAACCATATCACCAATTGCAGCTTTTAAACCTGCATTTCTTGCCAAGCCGGGGTTAGCCCTTTTATTCTCATCTTTATTAGAGAATACAACCTTAACCCTTGAATTAATGCGATTAAACTCCAAAAAGTATTCTGAAGATCCATCTAATGAACCATCAATACAAATGATTATCTCATAATTACCACTATAGTTTTCATCAACAAGATTAATTAAATTTCTAACCGTTAAATCTGTTTGCCTAATTTTATTAAAACTAGGAATTATAATAGAAAACATCTCTACCTCTCTATTCTGTTACTTTTGAAATTGCTCGTAAAAAAGAGTATTGTGAATCCTTAAAAAAAGCCTTAGGATCTTTCTTTAATTTTCGAAGTTTGCGAACTGTAGAGCTAGTATTATCTACTTTTGAGATAGACAATTCTTGCACAACGTTATGCGCTTCTTTTGATGGAACATCTAACTTTTTTTCAACCAAGGGTATTAATGGGTATTCTTTTAGCTTAGATTCTAAAACCAAGATGCCACTTTTATGAACAGACACTAATTCTCGCTCAAATGCAGAGACTAGAAAACTCTCATATTCTTTATATTCACCAAGCGTTAGATATCCAGAAACATGTTCACTATTAAGATCTGATAAAAAGTCATCCACACATACGTAATCAGAAGTAAAACCTCTTCCACCATAAAATGCATTACCAAATTGAAGTGGTTTAAACCCATCAAACACTGACTCCAATAGTCCCTGGGAGCACAATCCAGCTACAAAATCGACTTGTTTAAAAATACTATCAATATCAGCAGTCTCTGTGATCACAAGCTTAGATTTCTGTTTGTTAGTCAGATCATTATTAACCCAAAATTCAATCATATCTTTAGTAAAAGAAGTCCTCACATTATTCTTATGCCGCTCCCAGGGGTGTGTCTTAAACACCACATTTAAGCCACTATCAATTGCTTTAATTATAAACTCTTTATAAAACTCTACCGAATTCAAATATTCAGTTGCTGTTTCAATCACAGAGTAATCATTCACGACCTGCCCAATCAAAGCAACCGTCTTTCCTTCGGGAAAATCAAGATGTAAGAACTCTCCCGTCTTCTTAACATTACGGTTGTTTGAAAGTAGTATCTTATTAATAGCTTTTAATCTTCGGCGATCATAATCATTAGATTCTTCATCCTTTACTTTGTGATGCACCAAATACTTCAAGTCACTTGCATTAGCAATCGGTGTATAGCGATCTTCAAAGTAATATTCGTTACCTGTAAAGAAGTGCTCCATCACAACCGGAGTTGTTTGGGAGTGCTTCAGTACTTCTAATAACGACTTGTTATATATCTGACTACCGGAGAATATGAGTGCGTATTTTTGCACTGGAATAGAGGCAAGCTTAGCCTTCCAATAATCCATAAAATACATTGAGGCTGCATAACAGTTAAGAACCACAGCTCGATCTAGGTTCAGCATTAAATCTAAATGTGACTTATCATCCCTATGTTTTATATATACGTTAAACTCAACCTTTGGTAAAAAGTAGCTCAACAACTCAGCTCGCGCCACTTTCCAAATTGTTTGACTGGCATATCTAAATAAAAACAATTCGTCTGAAGATAAGTTTTTCAACTTCTTTAAATATGGCTGAATTTCATTGAGTTTACTCGAATAATCACCATACAAACCAGCCCACGAATTAACCTCAGAATTTTTAGTTACATTAACTTTATGTCTTTCAATAAAATCAAATAAACTTTTGAAATTTCTTTCATGGAAGTGGATCGTATCAGGCATAAGAATTTTTAAGTTACTATAACTCATTTGACCAACTCCTGATAAAGAGAAAACTGTTTTTTAGTTACCTGCTCCCATGTCATTGCACTATGTGCATTTAAATATGCTTCAAACTTTATAGACTCTTGATATTCTTTATCCTTTGCATATCTATTAATATTACGGGCATCAACATCAGGGTTTCCGGTGAGAAAAATACCTCTACTTTCATCAAGGTAATCTGGAATCATACCAACTGGCTTGGCAATCAAAGGGGTTCCAGTCGATATTGCTTCCGGCACATTGGCAGGGCCACCCTCAAAAATACTCGGAACCAGCAATGCATCAAGGGATTGATATAGACTACCAAAAACCTTATATGGTAATCGTTCAAACACTTCTGCCTTGTAACCTAAATCCCTAGCTTTCCAACAATCTTGAGTTCTATCCTTTCCGACAAAAGTAAAACAGACGCTGTCTCTATTTAGTCTTTTCATTAAGTCATAAAGCAAAGCTTCACCTTTCACTTTTCGACCGTAACGTTTTGATACAACACCAAGATTCACCACATCCCTTACAGGTTTATTTTCTGCAGTAAAAATATGCTGATTAAAACCATGAGGGATAACAACGGTATTTTTAATACCTTTATCATTGAGAATGGATTGCTGAATTGTATTCAAGCAGATTACTTTTGCCGCTTGCCTATATTGCTTCTCGAAATTCTCAAACAAGTGCCACTTATCGTCATCATTCAAATCATGATGTACAGTCACTACAGCGTTTCTCAAAAGAGAGGTCTCAAGATGCGGACGATGATAATGGTAAACATCACATCCAACTATAGGTTTATTCGATACTTTAATCTCTACACCATCATCTGAATACTGTCGACTATACGCAATTAAATCAGAAAAGATTCCACTACTTATATCCGATGACATTACATGATTTAAAATCATTTTTAACATCCCTTTAAATCGCTAATACAACAGCAGCTGATACAGCCACTTGATAAATTACTTGCATAATATCTTTGGTTAATTGCAAAGACTTCACATCTGGTTTTGCTAATACAAACACTTCATCACCCGGGTGAATTTCATCTTCATCACTTAAATCTGAATTCACATCGATGAATGAGCCATTTGGTTTCATGACAAGTACATTCATGTCGTCAACATCGGCAGTGCTCCCGCCTGCTTTGTTGATGTAATCTTGAGTATTAAATTCGGCATCGTAGGTAATGGCCGTTGGGAATAACACTTCACCATGCACCATAATTAAACTTTGCTTGGCGGGTACTACAATGCGGTCACCTTGTTGTAGGATGACTTGTTTGGCATCGTAACCGTCTGCCAATAACACTTGGCCTTTTGGTTGTACGTCTTTTGCTTTATCAATCCACTGTAGAATAATTTCGGCTTCAGCTTTGCGTAGCTGGGCGGTTTCGTTAGTGGCTGAACGTGCGGTTAATACGCTTTGCTCTAATGATGATAGCGATGCCATTAACATGTCTTTTTGGCGTTTAGCCACAGACTTGCGATACAGCTGAATGGCAGTTTGATTTGAAAGACTTGTGAATTCGACTTTATCTAATAAGTCTTTAAGGGTTGCACCCCAAGGCAGAACCATTTCATATTGGGAGTTGTGTTCACCAACCACCTCAACACTTATGCTATTGGCACGTAACTGGGATGAAACTTTTACGGTTGAGCCTGCTCGAATATTAACGTTAGCAAGCTCGCTTAAACCAAATTGTTTTGCGCTCACCTCTTTCATACCGTTTTTATTAAACGGCTGTACAAGAGTCACATGAGTGGCGTTTTCGTTAATGGCTACGGCCGCTAATATTTCATTTAGATTGGCTTGTTTGTCTTTAAGTTCGTACTTGCCGGCAAACCCCACTTCACCTTCTATTGTGATGTCACCTGTTTTTGGTGCTACAAAAATCACGTCCCCTTCGTGTAGCTGCACACTTGGCATGGTGCCTTGCTGTATAAAGGCATATAGGTCAATCTCTTTTACGGTTTTGCCGTTGCGCTTAACACTAATATTGCGGTAGCTGCCCATGTGTTTACGAATACCGCCTGCTTTATCGATAAACGCCAATACGCTATCTGCGCTTTGCCCTTCGTATAAACCTGGGTTATTGACCATGCCTGACAAAAACACTTTAACGGTTTGGCTTGATAGCAAAGTTACATAGGTTTGTACGTTTGACTTGTATACCCGTTTAATGGATTTAAGCACTACGTTATTTAGGTTTTTGTTTTCTACCCCCAGTACTTTTACAGGGCCCACTTTAGGTATAAAGATATTGCCTTGGGCATCTACTTGGGTTTCTTGTTGGTAATCTAGGCCGCCCCATAATTGTACTAATAAGGTGTCACCTTGATTAATACGGTATTCTGGGTTTACGCCGCTAAAGCCTTGTTTTGTGAAAGCACCACTAAACAGCCATTGAGCGAACTCTGGCGTATGATTAGTTTCAGCCAACACATTTTGCTTTTCGGCGTTTTGGTCTTTTGGAATGTCCAGCGCATTAACAGTAGATGCTAATAGTAATACTATCGCGCATAGCGCTACGCTCTTAGTAGCGCCGCTTATTTTCGCGCAGAGGGCTGCGCTCCTACATAGTTGTTTTTTCATTATTCTTTATGCTCTTTAACAATGGCCCAAATTAAACGGCCTAATAAATACATAATTAACAGCGACACAAACCACGTGAAAATACTGTAGATGCGTCTTGGGTATTGATCGGTCTCGGGTTGTGCTGGGTGTTGTACGATTAATAGGTGTTTAAGTTTGCGATAGGCATCTGCGCGCACTACTTCCATACTGGATAAACCCGCTTGGTACAAACCGGTTGCCAGCTCAGTATTGAGTTTAATTTCTTGAAAGTTGGCCGTAATTTGGTTTAACGATTTTTGATCGTCTGAGGTTAACTTGCCTTGCTCTTCATTTAGCTGCTGTTGTAATGATTTAATTAAAATGCGCTGGCTTTTTACCTCTGCGGCATCATCACGCATGACGGCTATCATTTCTTTTAGTTTCGCCTGTGCACCTATAATTTGAGCTTGCAAGTTACCTATGGCGGTTAACATGGCGCTGCCTTGCTGCTCAGGGTTGTAGAGCTCGTTATTGTTTTGAAAAAGTACCAGCTGTTGCTGCTGGTTTTTCATATTGGTGTATAAACGCTCTACCTCTTTTTGGGCATAGGCCAGTTGCTCTTTAGCCATTTTATCGCCCAGTGAGTTGATAAACTGCTCACTCTTTTCTAATAAGGTTTGACCCAATAACAAGCTGTATTCTGGAGTAAACGCTTGAACCTCAATGTGCACAATGTCGGACAGCTCATCATGGCGAACGCTAATGTGGTTTTTATAAAATTCCACATAGTCTTCAACCGTGGCACTTTCACTTAAGCCACTTAAAGCATCCCATTCATCATTTTGATAATGGGCTTTTAAACCAATGGCTTCATCCAATGAAACGGCCATTTGGCGAGACTCAACATATTCTTTAATAATTAACGCATCGCGCATGGCCGATGACGTAGTACCCAATGCCGCAAACCCCATCAAAGCGGCCTCATTACTGCCCGCTTCTTTTACTACAAACTGGGTGTTCGTTGCGTAACGCGGTGACGCTACAATTGTGTAATAACCCACTACTAAAATAGAGGCCAATAACACCAACGCAAACGAGCCAAATTTTGCCCACGCAATATAGGCCGCCTTGCGTGTACCCACATACGCTTTACTGTCGATAACAAATTGTTTTGGGTCACGTTTTAGTTTGCGTACTTTACGCTGCAACGGCGAGAGTGACTTATTAGCCTCTTGTACCGTTGGTGTTTGTTTATTTGGCTGTGACATAGGTATCTTCGTATTCTTGTATGGCATCTTCCAAATTGGGGAAGAATTCTAGGGTTTGGTTTTTAACCACAATGCCCGCTTGGCAATACTTGCGTAGCTCACCCATGGAGTGGCTCACCATAATTAACTTGGTGGTTTCAAATTTACTTTCTAGTAATGCTTGGCTTTTATGACGAAAATTCGCATCACCTACTGCACCTAATTCATCTATTAGCAGTACGTCAAAATCAAAATCAAACGCCATGGTTAAGCCAAAGGCCACACGGGAGCGCATACCGCTTGAGTAGCTTTTCACTGGCTCATCAAAATAGGCACCGATCTCGGCAAATTCATACACTTTTTCTTCGATCTCTTGGGTATCTTTATAGCCATGTATGCGTGCCACAAAGCGGCAATTTTCACGGCCGCTCATGCTGCCTTGCAGGCCACCTTGTAAACCTAATGGCCATGAGATTTTTTTGTCGCTGGTGATCTCGCCCTTGTTAGGGTAATCCGCCCCGCCTAGCATGCGTACCAAGGTGGATTTACCCACACCATTCGGGCCCAAAATGGCAATACTCACATCCGTGGGCAATGTGATATTTACATCTTTAAAGACGTAACGTCGGCCTTGTTTGGTTGGGTAATATTTACTTAGGTTTTCAAACTTGATCATAAGGTGGCAAACCTTATGCGATTCACGCGGTACAGCATCAAGCCAACCGTTACAAAACTTAATGACACTAACGCTAAATAGCCCCAGCTACCCACGGGTGTGGTATAGCTTGCAAAAAACGCATCACGGCTTAATTCGATGGCATGAAAGATTGGGTTCCACGTAAACAAATACCAATATTTAGCGGGGATCATGGTGGCGCAATACATAATGCCTGATATGAAAAACATGGGGGTCATGGCCATGCCCAATAATTTGTTGGCATCTTGCCAATACAATAAAGCACTGCTCATGCACAAGGCGATACCAAACCCTAATGACACCAACAATAGCGATGCTGCCATCAGCGCTAATAAATCTTGCGGCCAAACATCTAACCCCAGCCACGCCATGACACTTAAAATAATCATATAAACAATAAAAAATGTGGCTAGTTCGATAACCAAGCGGGTAAGAATTGGGTCAATGGGGCTGACTTGGCGATACGCAAATAAAGCGGTGTTTGAAGAAATACCCACAGATAATTGTGTAACGGTTTTACTAAACGCTTTAAATGGCATAACACCAGATATTAAAAACAGCGCAACCGGAACGCCGGATAAACTGCTGCGACCAATAAGCGTTAACAATATAGCTAAGACTGCAGCCTGTGCCGCTGGCTCTGCAATTGCCCAAAAATACCCCAATTTTGACGAGCCAAAACGAGTTTTCAGCTCGCGCATTAACAATGCATGAACGGTATCTTTGGTAATTTGAAGTGAGCTGCGCTTTTGCTGTGCCATAATAAATTACTGAAAAAACTCCAGTACTCCGGTTACACGATCTTCACTGTTTTTAACAATAATTTGCTTGATCTGCGCTGCACGCATTTGCTCTTCACCATCAGCTACCATGGCCTCTTCTTTAATTGTTATAGGTGCAAATGACATGGTTTGCTTAGCTGTGGCGACTTTTAAATCAACCCCTTCGGCCAATGCTCTGCGTAAGTCTCCATCTGTAATGACACCAATTAATTCATCGTCTTCCATCACCATGGCTAAGCCTAAGCGGCTGTTAGTCATAGTCATAATAACGCTGTGCATGGTGTCACTAGGATTAACAAACGGTAAATCGTTCTTCACCATGACGTCTTTAACTTTGGTTAATAGTTTTCGCCCTAGGCTGCCACCAGGGTGGAACATGGCAAAATCCATTGGTTTAAAGTCACTCATGTGAATAAGCGCAACCGCTAAGGCATCACCCATAACTAATGTTGCAGTGGTGGATGCAGTAGGGGCTAAATTATTAGGACATACTTCACGCTCTACCGAGACGTTAAGCGTAATATCTGCATGTTGCGCTAGAGTGCTATCCATCTTGCCCGTCATACCAATAATGGTATTACCGAAGTTTTTTAGTGACGGTATTAGCTTGATTACTTCATCTGTTTCGCCGCTATTGGTTATTAATAAAACAATATCTTCTGGGCGAATCATTCCCAAGTCACCATGAAATGCTTCACCAGGGTGAACATAAAAAGATGATGTGCCAGTAGAGGCCATTGTTGCGGCGATTTTTTTACCAATTAAACCGGACTTACCCATGCCAGAGATAATTAAGCGACCTTTACAGTTATGAATTGCGTTTACAGCTAATTTAAACTGCTCATCAATAAATTGGGCTAAACGCTGTATTTGACGACTTTGCTCAAGAACTGAATCATGAGCTTCAACCACAGATTGGGTTAAAGAATTAATATTTTTGGTGGTATCTATTACAACAGCCATGTTTTTTCTCGAGAAAGTGCTCAATCCGAAGCGCTTTTTTATCGACTTGCGATATTGCAATTTATCTACGAACGAATCTAAATGATTATTTAAGGCCGGTTTGGTGCATTAATTTCTTGCACCTTGTGTTTATCCGTATCAGCCTCAAATTTGAGAATGGCATTATAGTTTCAAAAAGTTACACTTCAAATGAAAACGTTACAAAACGACAACAGTTTATGCATATTAATTTAATTGCCTATAACCATGTAGGAGAATGCTTACAGAGATGCGTAAAAATCAAACGATTTTATACTTGGCGCACTATTTATTTGAAAGCAGGCAAATTTAAATGCACAACAGCTGTGCGTTTTCGATTAAACAGCCAAGATAAAATGTTTATTTTTCAAACAAATAATGAATTTTTTGTGACTAAATTCGCACTAGAGAATGATGTCGTTTAAATTTTAGACAGATAATGATTGTTATCTTGTAAATAGAAAATCTGATTAATGATTGTACAAAGCTGAGCATTTTAAATCTGGTGTTTTGTGTGATTTTTAATCGAGTTGAGCGGTTTTATCAAAGCAAGACACTTACCCCGTCATCCCCGAATGCAAAACAGATGCACCGTCATCCTCGAGTGCTTTTATCGGGGATCCAATTTAACTGGCGGTTACTTTCATTATAAATGGATTCCGGTTTTCTCGTGCCTCGAATCGGGAATGACGGGTGGGGCGTTTTTATTTAGCCGCTTTTTTTATTTAACCACCCTTAGGTTGCAAGTAGCTACAAACGGGTCGCCTGCAATACCCAAAACACTTTCTTTGAAAGCGGGGCACACTGGCAGCCTCCTACTGGTAAGATTGGATTTTGGGTTTGTCGATTTTTGTATTTAGCCACCTTTCGACTACTAACACCTACAAACTGGCCGCCTGCAATACCCAAAACACT
>JAGDZK010000064.1:0-9816 GCA_049115935.1 Bermanella sp.
AGGCCATAGTTGTGGCATAGTCCGCGCACAATTGCATAGGGCATGGGCGAATCGCTCAATCATTAGGAGATAAAAATAATGTCAAAAGGGCACTCCCTACAAGACCCTTACCTGAATGCGCTTCGTAAAGAACGTATTCCTGTATCTATTTTTTTGGTTAATGGCATCAAACTGCAAGGTCAGGTTGAGTCATTTGATCAATTCGTCATCGTGTTAAAAAACACAGTAAGTCAGATGGTTTATAAACATGCCATTTCGACGGTTGTGCCTTCACGTAATGTTCGCCTAGTGCCAGCAGAAAAAGACGAAGAATAATCGAATTATCCAAAATAGCTCGAACGATATTCGGCGTACGCTGTCTATGGTGCGAGCTATTTTGTTATTACTTCGCTTGTTTGTGCCTGCAATCGTGCACCACAGTGGGCGATATTATTATATATTGAGGTAGGCCTTGTTTTTTGATCGTCCTGATAGTGGCGAAGGTGCAGTACTGGTCCACATTGATTTTCCTGAAGGCGCCGAAAAGGAAGATCCCCGTGAGTTTGAAGAGTTAGTTCAAAGTGCAGGGCTCGCAGCTCTTGCTTTGATTACTGGCACTCGCAGTTCCCCCGATCCTAGAATCTATATTGGTAAAGGCAAACTTGAAGAAGTTCGTGAAGCTATTGCGTTTTGCGAAGCTGAATTGGTGCTTTTTAACCATGCGTTATCCCCAAGCCAACAACGTAATCTAGAAGTTGAATTAGAATGCCGTGTTGTTGACCGCACCGGCTTGATTCTTGATATCTTTGCGCAACGTGCACGAACCCATGAAGGTAAGTTGCAGGTTGAGTTGGCACAGCTGCAGTATCAGGCAACTCGCCTTGTCCATGGCTGGTCTCACTTAGACCGTCAGCAAGGTGGTTACGGCATGCGTGGTACCGGTGAAACCCAATCTGAGGCTGACCGTCGATTATTGCGTGATCGTGAAAAACTGATCAATAAGCGTTTAAAAAAGGTGCAAAGCCAGCGCGACCAAAGCCGCCGGGCTCGAAAACGCTCCGCTATACCTTCAGTTTCTTTGGTAGGTTATACCAACGCAGGCAAATCCACATTATTCAATGCGCTTACTAATGCTGAGGTTTATGCTGCGGATCAATTGTTCGCTACGCTAGACCCAACCTTACGACGCTTACCTGTACAGGGTTTAGGTGAAATTGTGTTGGTGGATACGGTTGGTTTTATTCGACACTTGCCGCATAAACTAGTTGAAGCATTTAAAGCGACACTACAAGAAACTCGAGAGGCGGATTTACTACTTCATGTGATTGACTGTGCAGATGATGACCGCTCGTTAAATATGGAGCAAGTTGAGATTGTGCTTGATGAGATTGACTCATTAGATCGACCAACCCTTCAAGTATTTAATAAAGCGGATTTGTTACCTGGTCAAAAAGCTCGCATTGATCGTGATGAAAGTGGCATGCCTTGGCGCGTATGGGTGAGCGCAAAGACAGGTGATGGCTTAGAATTAATCAATCAGGTGATTGGTGAAATTCTTACCAGCAATTTGTTTGAACAAAGTATAGAGTTGAGTCCTAAAGACGGACAATTGCGTGCATTGCTGTATGACCAGGGTGCGGTTTTAAATGAAACCGTTGATGAGACTGGCCAGTTTGTCCTCGATGTACGTATAGAAAAAGAAGATATGCTTAAAATTCTTTCCCGTGCAGGTATTCCTGCTGAGCGGTTTATCCCTCAAGAAAAAGAATCTTGGCAATAAATAGTTAAACTGTTTGTCGCAACCAAAAAAGCAAACAGTTATGATTTCACTGATACGAACTAACAAATGGAGTTCTTATGGCTTGGAATGAGCCGGGTGGCGGTAATAACGACAAAGACCCGTGGGGAAATAACAATCGTGGTGGCAATCAAGGGCCGCCAGATTTGGATGAAGCCCTAAAACAGTTAATGGATAAATTAAACGGAATGTTTGGTGGTAAAAAATCAAACGGTTCCGGTGGATCAAAAAACAGCGGCCCAGGTGCTGGTGGCTTTTTTGGTTTGATCCTTCTTTTTGTGATTGTGGTGCTGGGTTTTAAATCCGTTTACACCATTGATGAGCAAGATCGTGGTGTGGTGTTAAGTGTTGGTAAATACGATCGAACCTTAGGCCCAGGCTTACAGTTTGTTATCCCATTTATTGAAGTGCTTACTACAGTTAACGTTACTAACGTACGTAACGCTGAACTTAAAGAGCTGATGCTTACCCAAGACGAAAACGTGGTTGAAGTGGCCATGAACGTTCAATACCGAGTGGTTGATCCTGTGTCATTCTCACTGCGTGTTGAAGACCCTGAGCAATCTTTAATCCATGCGGCTGAATCTGCTCTTCGTCACGAAGTGGGTAGTACTGACATGGACCCAATCTTAACCAGTGGTCGTAGCCTACTTGCGGCAAATGTTCGCGACCGTTTGCAGGATTACATGCGTAATTATCAAACCGGTATTGAGGTTGATAAGGTAAACATCAAAGATGCAACAGCGCCACAGCAAGTAAAAGCCGCATTTGATGATGTGCAAAGCGCTAAGTTAGATAAAGAACGTTATGTGAATGAAGCAGAAGCCTATGCCAACACCATTGTGCCTGAGGCCCGTGGTAAAGCGCAGCGTATGCTTGAAGAAGCCAATGCTTACAAAGAGCAGGTCATTGCTCAATCGGAAGGTGAGGCGGATCGTTTTGTGAAGTTGCATGCGGAATATCGTAAAGCGCCAACGGTCACACGTGAGCGTTTATATCTAGATAGCATCAGTAAAGTATATGGTAATGCAAGCAAAGTGCTTGTGGATGTTGATGGTGGCAATAACATGATGTATCTGCCGTTAGATAAGATCATGGAATCAAGCCGAGGTGCTCGTGAGTCAGGTGCTGCCTCTAACGCGGATATATCTGGCATTGCTGATCAAGTAGTTGAAGAGTTACGTCAGCGTCAAGCCGGTCGTGTTAGGGAGGGTCGCTAATGAGTCCTAAGTCTATTTTCCTCAGCGTGATTGCTGTTGTTATTGTGCTAGTGGGTTTCTCTAGTGTTTATATGGTGAATGAAACTGAACGTGCCATTAAGTTGCGTTTCGGTGAGATCATTGAAGACGATATTCAACCAGGGATTCACATTAAAGTCCCAATGATTGATAACGTTAAAAAGTTCGATGCTCGTATTTTAACTTTGGATGCGCGTCCTGAGCGTTTCTTAACAGCGGGTAAAAAATTCTTAATCGTTGATAGCTTTGTTAAGTGGAGAATCGAAAACGTTCGTGACTTCTATAAAGCAACTTCTGGTGATCGCTGGAGAGCCGCTGCACTGGTTGCTAACTTAGTAAACGATGGTATTCGTGCTGAGTTTGCTAATCGTACCGTGCAAGAGGTGGTGTCTGGTGAGCGTGATGAGTTAATGCTGCATTTAACTAAAATCTTAAACGAACAGTCTGAAAGTCAGTTTGGTATTAAGATTCTAGATACGCGTGTTAAAGGTATTGATCTGCCGGATGACCTGATGAACAACGTTTACCGCCGTATGTCGGCGGAGCGTGAGCGTGAAGCTCGTGAATTACGTTCACAAGGTAAAGAGTTGGCGGAGGGTATTCGTGCTGATGCGGATCGTCAAAAGACAGTTTTGGTGGCCAATGCCTATAAAGAGTCTGAAGTGACCCGCGGTGAAGGTGATGCAATTGCGTCGGCTGTTTATGCCAAAGCCTTTAATCGTGATCCTGAGTTCTATGCGTTTACCCGCTCTTTGAAAGCCTATGAAGAAACCTTCAATGGCCAAGAAGACGTATTGCTGCTTAAGCCTGATAGTGACTTCTTCAAGTACATGAAGAGCACCAAGGGTAAGTAACGTAAAACGTTAGATGGTAATGAGAGATGTGAGACTTAATTCCGCATCTCTCATCTTACGTTCCTCATCTTACATATCCCTCTAAAACCGTGTAGAATTCGCGAAACCGGGCTAAATTCCCGGTTTTTTTATGTGCAGGATGCATGGTATTGCGCAAAATCAGTACGATATAATGCGCATATGTAGTGACCCTTATGATAGACAGCTCTGTTTGGCAGCAAATTCTAATCGCATTTAGCCTAGTCTTGGTTCTGGAAGGTATTATCCCATTCCTTTACCCTAGTCGCTGGCGTCGCTTGGTGGTGCAAATGGCCGCCATGAACGACAATACAATGCGAATAGTAGGCCTTGTGAGCATGCTCTGTGGTGTAGGGCTTTTAATAATAGTTACCTAGAGATGAGCGAGTTCAGTATGAATCAAGCCGATCGCTGGTTGTTACCCGACGGTATCGAAGAACTCTTGCCCCCTGAGGCAAAGCAGCTTGAAGGCATGCGCCGTACCCTATTAGATACGTTTTCTAATTGGGGTTATGAGCTGGTCGTACCGCCGCAGTTAGAATTCCTTGAGTCATTGCTAACAGGTGTTGGTAGTGACCTAAACTTACATACGTTCAAAGTAACCGATCAGTTGACGGGTCGCTTAATGGGCGTAAGTGCCGATATTACACCGCAAGTTGCGCGTATGGATGCCCATAGTTGGGCTAAAGAGGGTGTGAACCGCTTAAGTTATTGCGGTTCTGTGTTACACACCCGTGCTAAGTCTTTATTAAGCAGTCGTGCTCCAATGTTAGTTGGTGCCGAGCTTTTTGGTGAGTCTGCGCCGTGTGCGGATGTTGAGATCTTGTCTTTAATGCTATCAAGTATGGATGGCGTCGGGCTGTCTCAAGTACATTTAGATCTGGGTCATGTTGGCATCTATAAAGCCCTGGTTAATGCCGCTCAGTTGAGTGAGCAGGCAGAGGTTCAGATTTTCGAAGCCTTAAATAATAAGTCGGTAACTGAATATCGCTTATTGGTAGAGCAATATGTAAGCGAGTCTAAGTTGCAACAAGCATTTACATCATTGCTTGAACTCAATGGTTCTATTGATGTGCTTGAAAAAGCAAAAGCTTTGATTGAGGTTGCTGATGTGGCCTCTTCTTTAGAAAACCTAAACAATATTTGTCAGGTTTTACAGTCACGCTTTAAAGATGTGGATATCTTTATAGATTTGGCTGAATTGCGTGGCTTTGATTATCACACAGGCGTAGTGTTTGCTGCGTATGTGGCTGGTCATGGTCAGGCTGTGGCGCAGGGTGGTCGTTATGACGATACCGGCGCAGTGTTTGGACGCGCCCGCGCGGCCACCGGATTCAGTGCAGACATTAAACAGTGGGTTCGAATCGTAAATAAACAAGTATCTGCAGAGGATGGCATTTTTGCACCGGTAGATGCGGACTGGTCTGTGGTGAGTGAATTACGCTCACAAGGCAAGCGAGTCATTAGTGGATTATCAAGTACTGATAATCCGGCAGCCTTTGGTTGCACTTCGGTACTGGTATACAAGAATGACCAGTGGATCGTGGAAACTCTTTAAGCAAATTATTACAGAGCAAAACCAGCTATGGGCAAGAATGTCGTTGTACTAGGTACACAATGGGGTGATGAAGGTAAGGGCAAGATCGTTGACCTTCTAACCGAAAAAGCAACTGCAGTAGTGCGTTTCCAAGGGGGCCATAATGCGGGTCATACCTTGGTTATCGATGGTGTGAAAACCGCGCTGCATTTGATTCCTTCCGGTATCCTACGTGATGGCGTGAAGTGCATCATTGGTAATGGTGTGGTACTCGCGCCGGACGCGTTATTAAAAGAAGCGCGAGCATTAGAAGAGCGTGGCGTTCCTGTTATGGAGCGTCTGGTTGTCTCTCATGCTTGTCCATTAATTCTGCCTTACCATGTGGCCCTTGATCAGGCCCGTGAAGTGAAGCGTGGTAACGCAAAAATCGGCACTACCGGTCGTGGTATTGGGCCTGCTTACGAAGATAAGGTGGCTCGCCGTGGCTTACGTGTTGGTGATTTATATCAGCCAGAATTTGCGGATAAATTAAAAGAAGTGATGGAATTCCATAACTTCTCGCTAAAAAATTATTACGGCGTTGAAGAAGTTAGCTATGAAGAAACGTTAGCCTCTTGTATGGATTGGGCCGCTCAGATTAAAGACATCGTTGTTGATGCGGTTGACCTAGTGCACACCATTCGCGAAGCCGGTGGCGACATTATGTTTGAAGGTGCTCAAGGTACATTATTAGATATTGACCATGGTACTTACCCGTTTGTAACCTCGTCTAATACAACTGCTGGTGGTGTGGCGTGTGGCTCGGGTGTGGGTCCTTTATACCTTGATCAAATTATGGGTATTACCAAGGCTTACACAACCCGTGTTGGTTCTGGCCCGTTCCCAACTGAATTATTCGATGCAGTGGGTGAGCATTTGTCCACAGTAGGTCACGAAAAAGGCACAACTACCGGTCGTTCTCGTCGTTGTGGTTGGTTTGATGCGGCACTTGTTAAGCATGCTATCCGCGTAAACTCTGTGAATGCTATCTGTCTAACTAAGCTAGATGTATTGGACGGTCTTGAAACTGTTAAAGTGTGTGTTGGCTATGAAGATGCTGATGGTAATCGCTTAAATGTACCAGCCTCTGCTGATCAGTTTGAAAAAATTACCCCAGTATATGAAGAGTTACCAGGCTGGAGTGAAAGCACGGTTGGTGCACAGAAGCTTGAAGATCTTCCAGAGAACGCTAAAGCCTATATTCGCTTTGTGGAAAAGGCCATTGGTGCGCCAATTGATATTATTTCAACAGGCCCTGATCGTATTCAAACAATCGTATTGCGCCATAGTTTCGAAATCTGATTCTAGCGTTTTTAAAAAGCCCAGATTTATCTGGGCTTTTTTATGTCTGCTTGTTTTTCAATAAGAAGTTGAAATAGGCCAGTTCAAGTTTGGGTGTTTAGATCTAACCTGTGTTTTATCTCATATTTTGATTACTATTGTGGCCGATTTAAACGTTGTGAGGTTTCTATGTCTCAATCAAAAGGTGAGCTAATTCGCCGACAAGTGATGGGCGATGAATTTGTTGATCGTGCGCTTAATGCGGCAGATGAGTTGACTCAGCCCATGCAGGATAATATCAATGAGCATGCATGGGGCGCCACTTGGCTGCGGGATGATTTGGATCTTAAGACAAGAAGTTTAGTTACGTTGGCTATGTTGACTGCTTTGAAAGCGCCTACTGAAATTAAAGGGCACACCCGTGGCGCGCTACGCAATGGTGCGACAAAACAAGAGATAGCGGCTGTCTTTTTGCATGCACAGGTATATTGTGGGGCTCCTGCTGCACAGGAAGGCTTTCGTGCGGCTAAAGAAATATTAGATGCTTGGGAAGAATAATTGAGATGCCATTATGAATCAGGCGCTATTAGAGATTTTATCCGACGGGCGATTTCACTCAGGTGAAGACCTTGGTGCCGCGTTAGGTATCTCAAGAGCGGCAATCTGGAAACAGCTTCAAAAATTAGAGTCATTAAATATCCCGTTGCATTCTGTGAAGGGTAGAGGGTACCGACTTCCTGATTCTGTTGAGCTACTTAACAATGAAGTAATGGCTGCCCATGGTTTCCCTTTTGAAGTGTTTGAAAGTTGCGAGTTGGCTTTAAGTGTTGATTCTACAAATAGTGTGATGATGCAAAAGGCAGAGCAAAATATTGCCCATCGACATATTTGTTTTGCTGAGATGCAAACATCAGGCAGGGGTCGTCGCGGGCGACAGTGGCTAAGCCCGTTTGCCCGGAATTTATATTTTTCTGTGTTATGGCCCTTTAGTCAGGGTATTGCAGCTATTCAGGGTTTAAGCTTGGTTGTGGGCTTAGCGGTTAACAAGGTCCTACAGCGAAATAATATTCAGGGTGCAGGCTTAAAGTGGCCGAACGATATCCTTGTTGAGCAAGGTGGTGTGTTTGCCAAGATGGGTGGGATATTGATTGAGATAACAGGCGATGTGACGGATAACTGTCAAATCGTAATTGGTATAGGTCTTAATTTGGATGTCTGCGTGCAAGATCAGTCGCAGTTGGATCAGCAAGCTATAGGGCTTAAGCAATTGGGTTATACCGGTGGGAGAAACAACTTGGCAGCCGAGCTGGTAAGCGAGCTTGTTTGTGCGCTAGAAGAATTTAATAAAAAAGGGTTCAGTGCATTTCAGGATGAATGGAATGCTGCAGATTGTTTTTTTGGTAAGCCGTTAAAGGTTCTATTGCCATCGGGTCATATTGATGGCGTGGGTTGTGGTGTGAATTCCAAGGGTGAGTATCAACTTAAAACCCAGGACGGTATACAAGTGGTGAATGCTGGTGAAGTCAGTTTGCGTTTGAGTGGGGAGAAATAAAATGCGTTTAGAATTAGATGTAGGCAATACCCGAATAAAATGGCGTTTGTATGATCACCGTGGTCGATTTGATGGGGGTCTAGATCTCAAGCAGGTACTTTCTGAGTCGCCTGCTTGGGCTGGATTAGTTGAAGCTGTTTGGGTGAGCTCTGTTGATGAGGAGCAAAACCTCTGGATTAGTAAGCAATTCCCTCAGGCACAATTTGCCCATAGTGAGGTTGCTCATGCTGGATTGAGTAATAGCTACCAAGACCCACATAAAATGGGTGTGGATCGTTGGCTGGTTATGCTAGCTGCTTGGCATAAAAATCCGGATCAAGTAAATATAATTGTAGATGCAGGTACCGCAATTACTTTAGACATCGTGGATGCATTTGGGCGTCATGTGGGTGGTTACATTTGTCCAGGTTTTCATATGATGAAAAGTGCATTGCTAGCTGAGACCAGTGGTGTGTTGGCTGAAGCGCAATGGCAAATTGGTCGAGCGCCAGGTCAATCTACGCAGCAGTGCGTTGATCATGGGATTCAGGATATGGTGGCGTGTTGGATCGAGCATCATAGGTCGTTGCAGCCAGAGGCGAAAGTTTGGATTACCGGCGGTAATGCTGAGGCATTATCGACGTTATTAGTTGAAGCCGTAGAGCTAGTGCCTGATATGGTGCTAGATGGTTTGCAGGTTCATTTTACAAAGTAGAACGTTATGCGCTTAATTCTTGTTTCATTGCTGATAATAAATCTTGCCTATTTGGGTTATCAATTTACTCAGCCTGTAAAGGTGGAGCAGGATTCTATAATAGATGTGGCTGTTGCAACCGGTGCTCAGCCCATTCGTTTGCTCTCGGAAGTGGCTTCAAAGCCTGTGTCGGTTGTTGCACCTGCTTCAAAGAATAGTCCGCTTTGTTGGGCGGTAGGGCCTTACCCTGTTGAGCTAGACGCAAAGCACTTATATGCTCGTATGTTGGCGATGGATATTCGCGCAAAGGTTGAACCCCAATCGGTAGTCATAAAAGAAGAATTTTGGGCTTACTTGCCGCCGCTTGCGAATCGTAAGCAGGCTATGCGAAAGCTTAAAGAGCTACAAAAGCGCAAGGTTGATAGTTTTGTAATTACCGAGGGCGAATTGGAGAATGGTATATCACTTGGCTTGTTTGCTAAGCAGGCGTCTGTAGATCGTCTGCTAGAGCGCTTAAAAGAGAAAAATATTAAGGCAAGCGTTAAACCTTTGAAGCGAACACGAAATCAATATTGGGTGATTGCACCTGTTAGTGCGCAACACCCTGTGGATGAAAGCACCCGAAAACGACTAATGGAGGGGCGTGAAAATCCATGGCTGCAAATTCGTTGTGATTCGGGTTTGCCACAAGCTTAAAATTTAGGTATAGTGCGCGCCCTCTTCGCAGAGTTCTTGATGTGAAGAAAGTAGGTGAAGTCGACTAAGTGTTTGAAAATATGTAATTTTTAATAGAATTACTTGACACAAAACACAAGCAACGGCATTATCTGCGCCACAATTTGGTGGG
>JAGDZK010000065.1:0-1460 GCA_049115935.1 Bermanella sp.
ACTTCATCGATACCACCTAGGACTTCGCCCTTGAAGATCCACACTTTGATGCCGATAACACCATAAGTTGTGTGAGCTTCGTAGGTAGAGTAATCGATGTCGGCACGAAGTGTGTGTAAAGGTACACGACCTTCACGATACCACTCAGAACGTGCAATCTCTGCACCGCCTAAACGACCACTAACCTGGATTTTGATACCTTCAGCACCACCGCGCATAGCGTTTTGTACAGCACGCTTCATTGCACGACGGAACATCACGCGACGCTCAAGCTGGCTAGCCACTGACTGACCAACTAGTTTTGCATCTAAATCCGGCTTGCGAATTTCTTCGATGTTCAGGTGAACGGGCACGCCCATCATTGCAGTTACGTCTTGACGCAACTTATCAACATCTTCACCTTTTTTACCAATCACGATACCTGGACGGGCAGTGTGAATGGTGATTTTTGCAGTTTGAGCTGGACGCTCAATTACCACTTTGCTTACTGATGCTTTTTCAAGACGCTTCTCAATAGTAGAGCGAACTTGAATATCAGTTAGCAGTTGATCTGCATATTTATCTTTGCCTGCATACCAAACAGAGTTGTGATCTTTGGTAATGCCCAGGCGTATACCTGTTGGATGTACTTTCTGACCCATAACCTTAGACCTCTGCTACCTTGACGGTGATATGACATGTACGCTTTAGGATGCGATCTGCGCGTCCTTTCGCACGAGGGCGAATACGTTTCATGGTCATAGCTTCGTCAACAAAGATTGTTGAAACTTTCAATTCGTCAACGTCAGCACCATCGTTGTGCTCAGCGTTAGCGATTGCAGACTCAAGAACTTTCTTGATTAACTCTGCACCCTTTTTAGGGCTGAAAGACAAAATGTTTAAAGCGTCTGCTACAGATTTACCGCGAATTTGATCGGCGACCAAACGGGCTTTCTGAGCAGATAAACGAGCGCTTTTTAATTTAGCGACTGTTTCCATCTCAATTACCTCTTGGCCTTTTTATCTGCAACATGACCCTTATAGGTACGAGTTGCGGCGAATTCGCCTAACTTGTGACCTACCATTTCTTCGCTAACAATAACTGGCACGTGTTGACGGCCGTTATGTACTGCGATGGTCAATCCAACAAACTCTGGGAAAATAGTAGAGCGGCGAGACCAAGTTTTAATTGGCTTGCGGTCACCTTTTTCTAGAGCGGTCTCAACTTTCGCCATCAAATGATGATCAACGAAAGGACCTTTTTTCAATGAACGTGGCATCTAATTCACCCTATCCGTTATTTAGAACGACGACGGACAATCATCTTGTCAGTACGCTTATTCTTACGAGTTTTATAACCCTTAGTTGGAACGCCCCAAGGTGTTACAGGATGACGGCCACCAGAGGTACGACCTTCACCACCACCGTCCGGGTGATCGATCGGGTTCATAACCACACCCCGAACGGACGGCCGTTTGCCT
>JAGDZK010000066.1:0-2275 GCA_049115935.1 Bermanella sp.
TCTTGGTTGTTAATGAAGTAAGGCGACAAGTAACCGCGATCAAACTGCATACCTTCAACCACTTCTAGTTCGTCTTGAAGGCCTTGACCTTCTTCAACCGTGATCACACCTTCTTTACCAACACGCTCCATCGCTTGAGCAATTAAATCACCCACTGTGCTATCAGAGTTAGCTGAGATCGTACCTACTTGAGCGATTGACTTACCGTCAGCACATGGTTGCGCTAGTTTAGCTAGCTCTTCAACAACCGCAGCAGTGGCTTTATCGATACCGCGTTTTAGGTCCATTGGGTTCATGCCAGCGGCAACTGACTTAAGGCCTTCGTTGATAATAGCTTGGGCAAGCACAGTTGCAGTAGTAGTACCGTCACCGGCTTTATCATTTGCTTGAGACGCCACTTCTTTTACCATTTGTGCGCCCATGTTTTCGAACTTGTCTTCTAGCTCGATTTCTTTTGCAACCGATACACCATCTTTAGTAATGGTTGGTGCGCCAAAAGATTTGTCTAAAACAACGTTACGACCTTTTGGTCCTAAGGTTACTTTTACTGCGTCTGCTAAAACGTTGACACCCGCCAGCATTTTTTTGCGAGCGCTATCACTAAAAATTACTTCTTTAGCCATGATTCAATTCCTTAAAATATACTTATTGAAAATAACAAACGTGAACTGAAGATTAAGCTTCAATGATGCCGTAGATCTCGCCTTCGCTCATAATCAATAGCTCTTCGCCATCAATTTTTACTGTGTTAGTGCCGTATTGACCAAACAATACGGTATCACCCTCTTTTACCGCTAGGGCTTGAACATCACCATTTTGTAAAATGCGGCCAGTACCGACTGCTACGACTTCACCTTGGTTCGGTTTTTCCGCAGCTGCGCCAGGAAGCACGATACCGCCAGCCGTTTTAGTTTCTTCTTCTTTACGACGAACAACAATTCGATCGTGTAACGGACGGATTTTCATTAACGTATCTCCAAACGAGTTTCAGTGTTAAATGGCTGAGACAGCCAATTCTTTTATTATTAAGTGACTTAGCATCACCGGATTAACATCGTGTTGTTAAAATGGGGGCGGCTAAGGAGAATTCAACACCTTACCTGAGTTTTTTTTCAATTAATCTTCCCGGCGGTACTGACCTTCAATAACATTACCGCTTTCACCCTTTGTCGGCCCCTGACCTGGAGCTTGCCCACCAGGCTGTATGATCATGCCTTTTTGTAAAATAGCCGCTGCCAATGTATTGCGAACAAAGGGTAAAAGGCCGATCAAAGCCAATGTATCGGTGACAAATCCCGGTATTAGCAGCAATGCGCCACAAATAAACACCATCAAACCACTTAAAACGGTTTGCGCCGGCATTTGACCTTGAGCAATTTGCTCACGAACCAAACTTAATGTGCGAAAACCCTGGGTCTTGATTAAAAACACCCCTAAGAATGCGGTACACAAGGTCATAAAAACCGCGGTCATAGCCCCTAACTTACCACCAACTTGCGCAAAGACTGCCACTTCAATAAGGGGCAATAGGACCAATAACAATAAAAATCTCATAATTTCTCTCTTTTTTACCAAGATACCTTAATGGTGGTGTTGTTTTTGCTTTTCAAGGATAACCATCGTTTTTTTGACGCGGAGATACCATGCAAGAACTGATCGTCATTTTAGATACCAGCATCAAGGTCACCCTTGGTGCCATGATTGCCGGTTTATCTGGGTACTGGCTATCGGGCATGCGCATTAAGCACAACCGAGCCCAGCAGCGCCTAGACCACCAGCGTGATTTATTAGAAGGCATTGCGCAACAAGCAGAACAAGTCCATCACGTATTTATGAAGTACTTCGAATTAATCAATGAATACATGAATGCCACCAAAAACCGTTACGACTGGCCTCAAAGCCGCCGCAGCGAACTTTACTTGGTGCTTGATGAGCTGGTCCATAGCTTCAATGAGCTAACCGCTGCCGAATCTAAGCTGTTATTACTCAATGAAAAGCCACTGTATAAAAGCCTGCGCAAATTTCGCAGCAAGGTGATTTTTTTTCGCCGCCACTTTTATATTGATAAAAAAGATTTAAATGAACAAGAAGCCCAAGACATTAAACGTGAAGTCAGCAAGCTTAGGGAACAATTCTTTGATGCCTTAAGCCACCGCTATGCCGAAGTCTAACCCTATCTAGTTATCCTGTCATTGTTGTGTAGACCGCTTGCCCCGAGGATTCCTCGGGGCTTTTTTATGTACAGGATGTACGGTATAACGCGGTGCCATGGATG
>JAGDZK010000067.1:0-28974 GCA_049115935.1 Bermanella sp.
ATTAAGCAGAAATGCCAGTAATTTTCAGTTCAGTGAACCACTGACGGTGGCCCATTTGCTTCATAGAGTGCTTACGACGACGGAACTTGATGATTTTCACTTTTTTGTGACGACCATGAGCTACGACTTCTGCAGTCACTTTAGCGCCTTCAACAACAGGCTGACCGATTTTAACGTCGTCGCCGTTGCCAACTAGCAAAACTTTGTCCAATTGAACAGATTCGCCAGTTGCAGTTTCAATTTTTTCAACTTTAAGGGTTTGACCCTCTTCAACGCGGTATTGCTTACCGCCAGTTACGATAACTGCGTACATGTTTCTCTCCAAAGAGCTTGAGGCCAAAGCCTATCAATATCGCTTGTCTATCGGTTGCTGCTTGGTTGCCACCCTTTCGGGCTGATGGCGCCTACTTCTATGAACCTCGCTTTGAAGCTCTATGGTAGGGAGCGGACCATGTACATTTAATGCACTACAAGTCGGCCGCGGATTATATAGTAAGCTTGGGAAATAAGCAAAGATTAACGACATTAGGGGTATGCCCGCCTATTTACCGGTTTTAACCCTGAATTTAGCGGCAATTTAGGCTGTTTTCTTGCCTCTTTTAGCCTCACTCATTAGGATAGCCACCTCCTTGAGGAAAGTGATTCACCCATGCTAGTAAAAGACATATATCAAGTTGTAGAGCAGGACTTCCAGCAGGTTAACCAGCTGATTTTAGAGCAACTAAGCAGTGATGTGCCATTGGTGGTTAAAATTGGTCAGCACATTATTGAAAGCGGCGGCAAACGCATGCGCCCGCTATTGGTATTATTGGCAAGCAAGTCACTTAGTTATGACAAACAAGATCACGCCCTTTTAGCGGCCATTATTGAATTTTTGCATACTGCCACCTTATTACACGATGACGTGGTCGATACCTCTGATCTGCGCCGAGGCAAAGCCACCGCCAATGCCAAATGGGGCAATGCGCCAAGCGTATTGGTTGGCGACTTTTTATATAGCCGTGCATTCGAGATGATGGTGGAGCTGGGTTCTCTTAAAATCATGGATATTCTGTCTAAATCGACTCGCGTCATCGCCGAAGGCGAAGTCATGCAGCTGATGAATGTAAAAAATCCGGATGTAAGCGAAGAGCAATATATGGCCGTTATTGAAGGCAAAACCGCCATGTTATTTGAGGCAAGCTCCCACTCTGGTGCGGTATTAGCAGGCGCCACCGCCGAACAAGAAGAAGCGCTGCGTTTATACGGCCACCACACTGGCATGGCGTTTCAGTTGGTTGATGACGTATTAGATTATGTGGGTAACGCAGAAGAATTAGGCAAAAACGTAGGGGACGACCTAGCCGAAGGCAAACCTACCCTGCCACTGATTTACACCATGCAAAACGGCACTGACGAACAAGTACAAATGATTCGCCAAGCCATCCGCAAAGGCGGTACAGAAAATTTGGCCGAAATCATTGAAATCGTTCAAGCTTGCGGTGCCATTGATTACACCAACCAAAAAGCACGGGAACACGTCAATGCAGCCCAAGCTGCTATTAACGTTTTACCACAAAGCCCAGCCAAACAGGCATTACATGCCCTGGCTGAAATGGCCCTTTCGCGCAGCAGTTAACAACTCTCATTAAAACCTGCCATTGCCACTGGGCAATGGCACTTATTTGCAGCATCATTGTCTTATAAAAAAATTTGGGACATCCACGATGCTGCTACGATTTATTCTCTGTTTTTGCTTTGCCTTAGTAACCGCGCCATCAAGTTGGGCCGGTTTGTTTTCTAATGAGACTGACGGCCCACTGCCTGCTCACGAAGCCATTCAATTTATCACCGAGCAAGATGGCCCAGTATTAACCATCGCATTTGAACTAGCCGACAATGTTTACCTATACCAAGACAAGTTAAAATTTAGCTTGTTAGATAAAACCTCTTATTCTTCTGCAAGCTTTACTGAAACCCCTGAAGTGATCAGCGACCCAAGTTTTGGTGATGTGCCTGTTTTTTTTAATAGCGCCACTGCAAAACTAGATTTAACCAATCTACCTGAGAGTACATCACAACTTAAAATGCGCTACCAAGGTTGTGATCAAGCTATCGGCTTATGTTACCCACCACAAACCAGTATGGTTGATATTCAATCGTTTGACCGATCTGCAGCGGTTAAATCAACAAGTACAGCAACACCGTCAACGCAAAGCGATCTTGATCAAGCCAGCGGTATCTTAGGCTTTTTACAAAGCGCGGGCTTGGTGTTGATTCTGGCTACCTTTTTATTATTAGGCATGGGATTGACGTTTACCCCTTGCGTACTGCCTATGATGCCAATTATCTCTAGCATCATTGCGGGACAAAAAGAACTGACGGCCAAACAAGGTTTTGTTTTATCTGGTGTGTATGTTTTAGGCATGGCCCTTACGTTTGCACTGGCCGGGGTTTTAGTTGGTTCACTCGGTGCCAGTTTTAATATTCAAATTTATATGCAGCAGCCCTGGGTGCTGAGTATTTTTGCTGCGCTATTTGTGATCCTTGCCCTTGCCATGTTTGGCTTATTTGAACTGCGCTTACCGCGCTTTATTCAAGAGCCACTCGATAACCTAAATCAAAAACAACAAGGTGGTAGTTTAATTGGTGTTTTATTAATGGGAGCGCTAAGTGCCATTGTGGTTAGCCCTTGTGTTAGCGCACCACTAGCGGGAGCTTTACTTTATATTAGTACAACCGGTGATGCGGTATTGGGTGGTCTTGCATTATTTTCATTGGGTTTAGGCATGGGTTTACCACTGATTATTATTGGCACCAGCGGCGCTTATGTATTACCAAAAGCAGGCGCATGGATGGATGGGGTTAAATACTTCTTTGGTGTGTTATTGCTTGCAGTTGCACTTTGGTTACTTGGGCGTTTTATTCCTGACACATTTTATATGGCTGGCTGGATTATTCTTATTAGTGTTTATGCTGTTGTTTTAGGTGCGTTTGAACCGGCCCAAAGCATTTCAAAACGTGTCGTTAAAGGGTTTGCTTTATTGAGTTTTGTTTTTGCCTGTGTGCTTATGTTTAAACTGGTAATAGGCGAAACAGTGGTTAATACGGCACCTAGCTCTTCGGCATCGACCTCGGTAAGCCCACAAAAGAATGATCGCTTCTTTCAAACCATAAGTGATGAAGCTGAGCTAACCAAGGTATTAGATGCAGCAAAACAAGATGAAAGAGTTGTATTTTTAGACGTTTATGCGGATTGGTGTATTGAATGTAAAATCATGAGCAACACTTTATTTAAAGATGCTGATGTTCAGGCCCAGCTAGAAAACTTTGTACGCATCAAATTTGATATCACCACATTCGATGATTTTCATAAACGCTTTTTAGAGCAGCATAATTTATTCGGCCCACCTGCATTATTATTTTATGGTTTAAATGGTGAGTTAATTACCGAAGCAAACATTCTTGGAGAGATCAGTAAGCCGAAATTCATTAATCACTTACAACAATTTGACCCTTAAGTTAGACACAGATACAAAATAGAGACATAAAAAAACCCAGCATAAGCTGGGTTTTTTTATTACCACGAAAATACAGTAAAAGTTATTTAGTCTTTTTAGCTGTGGTTTTCTTAGCTGTCGACTTTTTCGCTGTCGTTTTCTTAGCGGTTGTCTTCTTAGCTGTGGTTTTCTTGGCGGTTGTTTTCTTAGCCGTCGTTTTTTTAGCGGTTGTCTTTTTAGCTGTGGTTTTCTTAGCCGTAGACTTTTTAGCTGTGGTTTTCTTGGCGGTTGTCTTTTTAGCTGTGGTTTTCTTAGCTGTAGACTTTTTAGCAGTTGTTTTCTTCGCTGTGGTTTTCTTTTCAGCGGTTTCGTCGTCTGCTTTCACTGCTGCTTTTTTAGCAGTGGTTTTTTTCGCCGTTGTTTTCTTAGCTGTGGTCTTTTTAGCTGGTGCTTTAGCTGCTTTCTCAGCTTTAGCGGGCTCCGCTTTTTTAGCCACGGCTTTTGGCGCTACGCCGCTTTTAACGAACTCAGCAATTTCAGCCATGCGCTTTTTCTGCGCGGCGTCTAATTTACCAATACGATCTAAGTTTTGTAGGCGCTTAAGTTCTTTTTTAGCTTCGACAAGTTGTTTTTTCAACTCTTTCTTGTCTTGCTGCTCAGCCTTAAGCTTCTCTTGTTCTTCTTTGTAACGAGCTTCACGCTCTTCTTGCTGCTTGATCAACTCTTGCTGAAGCTTACGACGCTCTTCTTCGCGAGAGGCGCGTTCTTTAGCACGCTCCGCTTCAAGTGCTTCGATTTCTGCCTTACGTGCTGCACGCTCTTCTTCTAAGCGCTTTTGTTCCTCAGGGTCTTTTTGAGGCTCAGCTTTGGCTGTAACCACTTCCTTAGAATCATCACTACCGCCGCCTAATAGAGCTTCCAATGCCGCGATTTGATCGACAATGTTCTCTGGTTGGCTTTCTTGCTGTTTGATGATTTTTTTATAGGAAGGGCGTTTCTGTGATACTTTTGAACGCTTGCCAAGTTTAGCCATGAATCAGTTGCTCACTCCTGAAGTAGTTTTGAGGGCGTCTATAAATCTAGTCGCGCATATTATACGCATCTTCGCGCAATAGGCCAAAACTAATACAGTTAAAAATTAAAATACTCTCTATTTACACTGCTTTATGGGGGCAATCAGTGCTATTTCACTCTGATTGCCCAACAATAAACACATTAAATAGCTATATTCAGGTTAATTAAAGACCACTTTTCCACCAGCTGCTGGGTTTATTTCAGCAGTGGTTCACCTTTCATTTGTTGGTCTGCATGGTATGAGGATCTCACCATTGGGCCACTGGCCACTCGCTTGAATCCCATTTTTTTAGCCAGTTCACCTAGCTCTTCAAACTCATCAGGGTGCACAAATCGCTCTACTGCCAAGTGATGTTTACTTGGCTGTAAGTACTGCCCTAACGTGATCATATCGATATCATGGTCACGCATATCTTGCATAACCTGAATCACTTCTTCCTTGGTTTCGCCAATGCCTAGCATCAAACCAGACTTAGTCATGACATCTGGGCATTTTTCTTTGTATTTTTTCAGCAGGTCTAAAGACCACTGATAATCAGAACCTGGGCGTACTTTTTTATATAAAGACGGCACGGTTTCTAGGTTGTGGTTAAATACATCCGGTGGGGTTTGCGCGAGAATATCCACTGCGATATCCATGCGCCCACGAAAGTCTGGCACTAAAATTTCCATCTCAAGCTTAGGGCTTAATTCGCGAGAGTAGCGAATACAGTCTGCGAAGTGCTGCGCACCACCATCACGTAAGTCATCTCGGTCTACCGAGGTAATAACCACATACTTTAAGCCCATGTCGGCAATCGCGGTGGCCAATTCTTTTGGTTCGTCTTGATTAAGCGGATTAGGGCGACCATGGCCCACATCACAAAATGGACAACGACGGGTACAGATATCACCCATGATCATAAAGGTAGCCGTTCCGCCACCAAAGCATTCACCAATATTGGGGCACGATGCTTCTTCACAAACTGTGTGTAAGCCGTGCTTACGCAGTTTTTGTTTCACTTCGTTGATCTTTGGGCTTGCTGGAATACGCACACGAATCCAATCTGGCTTGCGTGGCATGGTTTCAGTGGGAATTACTTTTATTGGGATGCGAGCAACCTTGTCAGCGCCACGCTTTTTTTCACCTTGAACCACTTTGGCTTTTTGATCTGTACTCATGGTAAGTGATGACCTAATTCTTGTGTGCCCTCATAAGGCAGGCAGGTTGCAATTTGATCGACCAGCTTTTGGCCAACGACCTTAATATCAGGCTGCGATGTATGATCAGCCATTTGTGTCATGTTCATTCCAGCATATCCACATGGGTTTATGCGCAAAAAAGGCTCTAAATCCATATCCACATTTAACGCAAGCCCATGGAAACTATAACCTTTGCGAATACGTAAACCTAATGATGCTATCTTGCTTTCCCCCACGTATACACCAGGCGCATCCGCTTTGGGAAACGCTTCAATGTCATATGACGCCAATAATTTAACTAGGCTCGTTTCTATGGCATCGACTAATGTTCTTGGCCCTAAATCAAGGCGTTTTAAATCCGCCATTATATAAGCGGTTATTTGACCCGGGCCATGATAAGTAACCTGTCCACCGCGGTCAGCTTGTACCACAGGAATATCACCGGTAAACAATAAATGCTCTGGCTTGCCTGCTTGGCCTTGGGTGAACACTCTTTGATGTTGCAGTATCCACACCTCGTCTTGGGTGTGCTCATCCCTAGAGTCTGTGAACGCTTTCATTGCCTGCCAAACAGGCTCGTAAGCTCGCTCACCCTCTAAGAAACGCACACCTAACTGCATTACAGAACCATCTTAATGCGTTCGTGCTGAATAAATTCAGCGTGTAAATCTTTAAGTTGTTGAGCAGAAGTGGCCGTAATAAAAAAAGTAATAGACGTAAAACGGCCGTTACTGCTGTGATTTATTTTCAGCTTTTCAACATCAAAATCTGGCGCATGTATGCGCATGGTTTCAATCACGAAGGTTTCATAATCATCCGCCGCCAAACCTAACACCTTTACAGGATAGTTTGGGCACGGATATTCAATCTTAGGGGGTTGCGTTTTTTGAGCCATAATACATCTAGTGAGTGCCTGCTTAACCCTAATATGGTTGCTAAACAGGCAATTGCAAGAAATTAACTAAATAAGGAGTAAAAGAACAATTTAATATAATCAAGGATACGAGAGAAAAAGCCAGCTTCTTCAACATCGTTTAAAGCGATCATTGGCTTATCCATCAATACTTTATCCCCAAGGGATACCGTCATTCTGCCGTAATCAAGCCCCTTAGTAATAGGCGCTTTAATCACATCATTAATGCTGTATTTAACGTCTAGGTTACCTTTTTGGCCTCTTGGAATCGTAATGTAAGCGCTGTCCTTAACGCCAAGTGCAATCTCATCTTCTTGACCTAACCATACACGATGAGTCTGCAGTACTTCTTGCGCTTCATACAGCTTGTGACTTTCATAATAGCGAAAACCGTAAGTTAATAGTTTTTGCGATTCTCTTGCTCGGGCACGGTCAGAGGTGGCACCCATTACTACAGAGATCAAACGCATATCCCCTTCGGTGGCACTGGATACCAAACAAAACCCTGCTTCTTCTGTATGACCCGTTTTTAAGCCATCAACACGAGGATCCCAAAATAATAAGCGATTACGGTTTTGCTGAGCGATGTTGTTATAAGTGAAGTCTTTTTCTTTATAAATTGGGTAATAGCTTTTGTGATCACTGATGATGTGTTTGGCAAGGTTAGCCATATCACGGGCAGTGGATGCATGACCTTTAGCGGGTAGACCAGTGGCATTTTCAAATCGAGTATTGACCATACCCAATGAAGCGGCGTATTGATTCATTACATCAACAAATGCTTCTTCTGTTCCGCTGATATGTTCAGCCAAGGCAATACTAGCGTCATTACCTGATTGAATGATGACACCTCTTAATAAATCGATCACCGACACATAAGTCCCCTCGCGAATAAACATGCGAGAGCCCTCGGCTTTCCAAGCTTTAACACTAATACGCGTTAGATCGTCTTCTTTGATGTTGCCGTAATCCAGCTCTTCGGTGACGATAAAACTGGTCATCATCTTGGTTAAGCTGGCAGGGGGGAGTATTTCATCTGCATTGTGCTCAACCAATACTTCACCACTGTTGGCATCAATCAAAATATATGAGCTTGCCGCCAGCACAGGGGCCTGAGGAATGATATTAGGAGCAGCCAACGATAATGAAGAAAACAGAAAAACCAAACAAAAAGTAAGTAAACGCATAGGACCGTAATTAGCTATAAATAAAATGGTGCCGCATTGTAACACGCTTATTGTGTTTGGTAAGCGTGGCTATGGCACGATCAGAGTAGAATGTATGTCTTGTGCTTGTAATGTGCTCTGTAGCGCATCTATTTTGGCAGGATCAAGGGGGCCAATGCGCACCTTGTGCAGCAATTTACCGTTACTTGCGTCTTTGGTGATGTACACAGGCTCTTCAACCGCTTTTGTTAACTGCTGCTGCATTTTTAGCGCTAAGGGCTCTGCTTCAAATGCAGCCACCTGTAAAAATAAGTATTCACTTTGCGCAAGCGGGGGTGCAAGCAAGTCCACCTTTACATTCGCTGTGCCTTGTTTATGAAACCCCAAGCGAACAGCCGCGGCATAAGATAAATCAATTAGCCTATCTTCATGGAAAGGACCTCTGTCATTAACTCGCACCACTAAGCTTTCATTGTTATCAATATTGGTAACTCGCACATAACTTGGTAAGGGTAAGGATTTATGGGCAGCGCTAAACTGATAAACATCAAATTTCTCACCGTTACTGGTATCGTGGCCATGGAACTTCTCACCATACCAAGAGGCAATGCCCTGCTGCGAATATTCTGTGAGTCCTTTTTGCACCTGATAGGTTTGCCCCCATACTTCATAACTGTCCGGGTTACCTTTTCGAGAAAGGGGCTCTCGTATGGGTTTAGGTTCAGCTAGATTTAAAATACTGGCCTGAAAGATAGGCGTACTATCATGGCTCTGCTGATAGCGCGAAGTGGAGCAAGCTTGCACCATACTCAAAATTAGAACAATGCTGCAAGCTTGGACAAAACTCATGGTTGTTTCAAAATCTCACTGAAGTCAGATACCACTCTTGCATACATACTGCTGCGGTTATAACGGGTAATCACATAAAAGTTTTTATACACCAACCAATATTCTTGGCCATCTTTTAGGTCGTAACGAAAAAGTGCCGCATCTTGTTCTTTCATTTTCTTAGGTGTATTTACGCCACGTTTTTTCCACTGTGAAATTGGCGCACTCAAAGATAGGCCACTATTGGCATAGGTATCCGCTTCTGCATTATGAAGGGTTACTAGACTGGCAACAGGTTCATTTTGCTTCCAACCATAACGCTTAAAGTAATACGCAACACTGGCAATGGCATCATCCACATTGGTCCACAAGTCTTTTTTGCCATCGCCGTCATAATCTACCGCATAGCTAATGTAACTTGATGGGATAAACTGCCCAAGCCCCATAGCGCCTGCATAAGAGCCCTTAATTGATAGCGGATCTAAATTGTTATCACGAATCATCAAGAAGTAATTCTTTAGCTCACGATAAAATAAAGAGCGCTTAGGATAATCAAAGCCCAGCGTAGCAAGCGCATCGATTACTCGATAACTGCCAGTATGTCGGCCGTAATAAGTTTCAACACCGATAATGGCAGCAATGATTTCACGGGGCACACCGTATTTTTCTTCAACCACATCAAATGTGGCTTTGTGCTCTTTTAAAAATGCTTTACCCGCTTTTGTACGGCCTTCAGTCAAAAAGATATCGCGGTATTCATGCCACGGTTTTACTTTTTCAGCTGGGCGAGAAATAGCTTCTAAAATACTTTCTTTACGCTCAGCCTGAGAAAGCACATCGCGCAAAACTTTTTCATCATAATTATGCTCTTTAACCATCTCTGCAATAAAAGGCTCATACTTTGGATGGTCTTTATAATCACTTGCAGAAACGGAAATGCTACTTAATAAAAAAACGAAACTGGCTGCTAACACAATAAACCTCATAACATTAAATCCGACGATGCATATAAACTGACATGATAACGCCAAATGCCGCCATTAGGGTAACGATGGATGTACCACCATAACTAATTAGCGGCAAAGGCACACCCACTACCGGTAAAATCCCACTCACCATTCCTATGTTAACAAACACGTAAATGAAAAACGTGACGATTAACGCACCTGCGAATAGTCTTGCGAAAGTATCTCGACCACAAGATGCCATATAAATTCCGCGCATCGTAATCACCATGTACAAAAACAATAGCAGCAGAACACCAATAAGCCCCTGCTCTTCTGCATAAACGGCAATGATAAAATCGGTATGGCGTTCTGGTAAAAACTCTAATTGGGACTGCGTCCCCTGCATCCAACCTTTACCCTCTAAGCCGCCAGAACCGATGGCAGTTTTACTTTGTATGATATTCCAACCTGAACCCAGTGGATCACTTTCAGGGTCTAAAAAAGTCAGCACACGTTGCTTTTGGTAGTCGTGCATCACGCCGTACCACATGACCGGCGCAACCGCCAACACAGTAACAATAGCAATGGCAATCCAGCGACTGCTTAACCCAGCAAACAATAATACAAAAATACCCGCCGACGAGATTAACAAGGCTGTGCCTAAATCAGGCTGTTTAAAAATCAATAGCGCAGGCAACATGATCAAGGCTAATACGATGGCTATCACCTTTAACCGAGGCGGCAACAATTTAGACGATAAATACCAGGCTACCATCATTGGGGTCACTAGCTTCATAATTTCTGATGGCTGAAAACGAAATACACCAAAAACACTTAACCAACGTTGAGCACCTTTTGCGCCTACCCCCACAAGTAAAACTAAAATTAATGCTATAACCCCAACACCGTAAACCCAAGGAGCCGCCATGTGAAACCAACGAGGGTCAATCTGGGCCACCATAAACATAATCAAAAAACCCAAACCAAAATACACCATCTGGCGGTATACCATGCCCATATTTTGACCGCTGGCGCTATACAAGATAAATAACCCGCCAGCACAAAGTAGTAATAACAAGCACAGCAAAGTGATATCAATATTCAAGCGGCGCAAAACACCACGGCCACTTTGCATGCTTGAATCGTCTAGCTGACGAATAAAATCACCGGCCATGAGGTGCCTCAACAGTCCCTAATACGTTCATTGAACAACCACTTTTACGGAATTAAAAATCATAAGCAATACCTTGTGGCTGAACATCGTTCAAAAATTGATCCATTACTTTTTTAGAGATTGGCGCCGCGGTGGCACCTGCTGACTCACCATTTTCAACCACTGCCGCCACCGCAATTTTAGGGTCATCAACAGGGGCAAAACTCACAAACAAGGCGTGGTCACGCTGGCGCTCAAGCAATGCTTCAGAGTCGTATTCTTCATTTTGTTTGATGCCCACTATTTGCGCGGTACCAGTTTTACCTGCTAACCGGTATTTCAGATTTCTTTGCAAACTTCTGGCGGTACCTAAATAGTGTTTGATCACCCCTTCCATTGCATTGTTCATCTTGTTCCAGTTATCTGGATTTTTAAGCACAATATTTTCTGGCTTGGTATCTTCTAATAATGGCTGACCATCAATTAACTGAACCAGTTTGGCTCGATGCCACTCACCTTTTGCTGCATACACATTCATGGCGGTTGCCAACTGCAAAGGCGTCGCTAGCATGAAACCTTGACCCAAACCTAGGTTAAGGGTGTCACCGGCGTACCATGAACGCCCTCGGTATGTTTTTTTCCACTCTCGATCTGGCAGTAAAGCAGGCAACGCATTACCAATATCTAAACCTGTATTTTGGCCAAAACCAAACTGAGATAAAAACGGATGAAGGTTATCTATACCCGTTCTAAAGGACATTTCATAAAAATACGTATCACAGCTTTGAATAATGGCATCACGTAGATTGATATGTTCTCCGTGCCCTTGTCTCTTCCAATCTCGATAAACCCGTTCGTCATTTTCAAGCATATACCAGCCAGGGTCTTTTATTTCTTCTTGCCAGTTTGTTACACCGCTTTCTAAAAAACCCAAACCAATAAAAGGCTTCATGGTGGAGCCTGGAGGATATTGCCCACGGGTAGCGCGATCGAACAATGGCGTGTCTAAGGAATCTCTTAATGCGTTGTAATCTTTATAACTGATGCCATTTACGAATAAGTTAGGATCAAAGGATGGACTTGAAACCATGGCTAGTACACCACCTGTTTTTGGCTCCATGGCCACCAAAGAGCCGCGACGACCTTTGAATGCTTCCATGGCGGTGCGTTGTAAGCGTGCATCTAAATTAAGAATGATGTTTTTACCTGGGATCGAACTTTGCTTTTCGATGACTTTTAAAATGCGCCCCTGTGCATTGGTTTCAACTTTTTGATAACCCACTTGCCCGTGTAATTCTTTTTCGTAGTAGCGCTCAATACCAATCTTGCCGATTCGACGTGTTACTTTATATTGAACAGGGTCTAAACGTTTTTTCTCTGCTTCATTCATTTGCCCAACGTAACCGAGGACATGAGCGAAATCTTCACCCATTGGATAATGGCGAACTAGCTCTGCCTCAACCTGTACACCGGATAAAAAATAATCATTTACGCTGATTTTAGCGATTTCTGTTTCGTTTAAACGATATTTAAGGGGGATGGCTTCATAAGGGCGACGGTAAGATTTAACGCGCTTTTCAAAACTTTCGCGTTCTTCATCAGTAATACCGATGAGCGCCTCAATTAAACCTAGGGTTTTACTCATATCGTCCACACGTTCAGGTACGATAGTTAAACTATGACTAGGTAAATTTTCAGCCAGAAGCACGCCATTACGGTCGAATATTAATCCACGGATCGGCTCAACTGTTTTTAGCTGAACACGGTTGTTTTCTGACTTGCTGGCATATAGATCATGCTGAGTGATCTGCAGAAACGTCATACGAGCCGCTAACGCACACACCAACAAGAACACAAATAAGCCCGCTAGATAAGCGCGCTTAACAAATATGTCCTTTTCAACTCGTGCGTCCTTTAAGGCAAAACTCATTTAGTCATCACTTATGGAGCAGATAAATAGATAGCGTACCATTTAGGCTTTTTTATTATTAAAAAACAAGTGCTTACTTGTGATATGGGTGATTGTTCAAAATTGTCCAGGCGCGATATAACTGCTCAGCCAATACAATGCGCACCAACGGATGGGGCAAGGTTAACGGTGACAGCGACCACTTGTATTTTGCTTTGCTTGAGCATTCAGGGCTCAAACCATCTGGGCCACCAATCAACAAGTCAACATCCTGGCCAATCATGCGCCAATCGGTTAATTGCTCTGAGAGCACCTCAGTACTCCAAGGTTTACCTAATACCTCTAAGGCCACACACGTATTTTGCGGCTTCATGGCCGCTAACATGGCTTGGCCTTCTTTTTCGATGGCCTTGGCTGGCGATTGATTTTTACCTCTAGGGCCTAGTGGTAACTCCACTAACTCTAAGCGGCAATCATTAGGCAGACGCTTGGCATATTCATTAAAGCCTTGTTCTACCCATGAGGGCATTTTGCCCCCAACGGCGAGAATTCGAATCTTCATGACATTATTGCGCCACGCGCGGTTCGCTCCACAAACGTTCAAGATCGTAGTGTTCACGAGCTTGGCTTGTCATAACGTGTACAATTACGTCACCTAGGTCAATCAGCACCCAATCGCTGTTACCGCGACCTTCAGAGCCAAGAGGCATCAGGCCTGCTGCCTTTGCTTTCTCTGATACGTTGTCGGCTACGGCCTGCACATGACGACTAGAAGTACCGGTGGCAATCACCATCATGTCGGTTACGGATGTGCGATCTTTTACATCGATAGTAACAATGTCTTGTGCTTTTAAACTTTCAAGCGCATCGATTACAACTTCACTTAACTTTGCTGAGTCCATTGATTTCAGTTTTTACCTTTGAAGAGCCCATGTAGCTCAATATAGTTCATAACAGCCTGTGGCACATGGTGATCCACAGATTCTTGCTTGTGTAACGCTTGTCGAATCTGGGTCGACGACACTTCAACCGGTTCAAGTGCCAATTGCATAAAACAGCCACTTGCCCGCTGTTTAAATGTTTCTATTTCGTGTTCTTGCTTAGCTGGCCATGATTGTGAAAACTGATCAGGTAATGCAACCCCCGCTCGATTAATCACAATCACATTGGCTAGCGCAAAAACCTGTTGCCAATCTTGCCAAAGGGTTAAGCCTTTGGCGGCGTCGGTTCCTAGTATCCAACAAATATGAGCATCATCGCCCAATTCACTGCGTAACTGACGTAATGTCTCAACCGTATAAGTCGCCCCTTCGCGCAGGGTTTCTCTTGGGTCTATTTGTAATACAGCCTGTTTATCTAGGGCCTCATGCAACATAGCTAAACGATGCTGCACCGATGATGCACCCTGCTTATGATAAGCATCACCACAGGGCATCATATAAACATGGGTATAACCCATGGTTTTTGCCAGCGCTTGTGCACTTCGAATATGCCCATTATGAACGGGGTCAAACGTGCCCCCCATGACCACATATTCTGTTTTGTTGTTAGTGACGGATATGACCATCACCTAACACCACCCATTTCTGCGAGGTTAAACCGTCCAAACCAACCGGACCACGAGCATGAATTTTATCAGTGCTGATACCAATCTCAGCCCCTAAGCCATATTCAAAGCCATCTGCAAATCGAGTGGAGGCATTTACCATCACTGAGCTTGAATCTACTTGGCGTAAAAACTGGCGAGCTTTGGTGTAATTCTCAGTAATAATGCTATCAGTATGGTGGGAGCCATATTGATTAATGTGCACAATGGCCTCGGCCATATCTTGCACAATTTTAACCGCCAAAATCGGTGCTAAGTATTCAGTTGACCAATCTTCTTCAGTGGCCACTTGCATACTTGTGACAATCTCACGGCTTTTTTCACAGCCACGCAGTTCTACGTCTAGCTCAGCGTAAGCAGTTGCCAACTGGGGCAATACTTTGGCCGCTACTGATTCATTAACCAGTAAAGTTTCCATGGTATTACAGGTGCCATAACGGTGTGTTTTAGCATTGATGGAAACATTCACAGCTTTGGTTAGATCGGCATCGCTATCGATGTACACATGGCAAATACCATCAAGGTGTTTGATCACCGTGACTTTTGCGTCTTTGCTGATGCGCTCAATCAAGCTTTTGCCGCCACGAGGTACCACTACATCGACGTAATTTTGCATGGTAATCAACTCACCAACAGCTGCACGGTCTGTGGTTTCGATTACTTGCACCGCATGCTCAGGCAAATCCGCTTCGGCCAAGCCTTGGCGAATGCATTTGGCTAATGCCTGATTAGATTCAATGGCCTCAGAGCCACCACGTAAAATGGCTGCGTTACCCGATTTTAAGCATAAGCTGGCCGCTTCAATGGTCACATTTGGGCGTGACTCGTAAATAATGCCGATTACGCCTAAAGGCACACGCATTTTGCCCACCTGAATACCCGATGGGCGATAGTCTAAATCGGTAATGCCGCCCACAGGATCAGACAATGCGATCACTTGGCTTAGACCTTCAAGCATGCCGTCAATACGAGCGGGGGTTAGCTCTAAGCGATCAAGCAAAGCGGCATCTAAGCCATTTTCTTGGCCGCGAGCCATGTCTTTTTGGTTTGCTGCAATTAAATCATCGCGGGCCGCTTCTATGGCGTTAGCAATGGCTTGAAGTGCTTGGTTTTTTTCACCGCTGTCTGCTTTTGCAATGGCGGCGCTGGCTGCTCTGGCTTGTTGGCCCACTTGCAGCATGTAATTTTTTACATCCATCTTGTTACCCAATCGCTGCCTCCCCTTAATATATGGCATGAGCCTAGGAGACAAATCGTAAGAAAAGTGGGCCGATTATACCTTAACCGAGGGCTTACCCAAACAATGATTCGCACGTGCTAGTATTAAAGCCATGGGTATGGGTAAGATATGCCCGCATTCTGTCGGTTAAGGGCTGCTTTTTAGGGACTATAAGGACTTTGTTCATGCAAGCATTAACGGTTAATCACATTCGAGTTCTGTTTTGCTTTGTAGGCACCGTGATATTAAGCCTAATTGCGTACCTAGATTATTTAGCAGGGGCTGACATTATTGCTCTGTTCACGCTGCTTTTGGGTTGTGTGCTGGTTATCAATGGCCTTTATATTTGGCTGGATAAGCAAGAACAAGCTGGCCACCATGTTGATGTACTCTTTTTAATACTGCTGGCCGCTTTTTCGTTATTCGCAGCGGATATAGAAGCTGAGCACAGTTATTGGTCTTATTTTTTTCCTATTGCCGCTTTTTTCTTATTCTCATTGCGTACTGCTATCTGGTGCGTGCTGGCGTACACCCCATTAGCGCTTTATATTTTTATTGAATACAGCCCGGCCTTGATTCAAGCACAAGTTATATTTTCCTATGCAGCCATCAGCACCATTGCGCTATTTCTGGCAATGGTAAAGTCTCGCACCAATCAATTGCTTGAACCGCTCATTAGTAGTGACGAAGAAACCGGCGCGCAACTTGAAATGTTTTTGCGGCCAGCCCTAACCACCGAAATTAACCGAGCAGAACGCGAAGGTACCGGCTTATTATTGGTTTACATCAAACATCAATTGCCTCAAAAGAAAGCTGAAAACCGCTCCGCGTTAGCTAAGCAGTGTGCCCATGCAATTTCGCTTTTTTTACGGCCATTTGATCAATATTACAGGCTACAAAATAATGATTTTGCCATTATCATGCCTCACACCAATTCTAGTGACGCACTGATTACGGTTAAAAAAATGTTTGATGAGATGCCAAGTGACATACAAAACCAGATGCAAGTGGGTTTTGCCAGTTTAAATGTTGGTGATAATGAAGAAAGCCTTATTCAATTGGCTCAGCAGGAGCTAAAACATGTTTGATATCAGCATGGAAAAAGAACCTGCATTAAGTTTGCTGTATGCCCTTATCGCTGGGGCCATGAGTTTGTTATGCATCACTCATTATTTTTTTGGCCACTTTGATGTATTACTCATTCAACTTATGTGTATTGCTATTTTTATTTTCACCTCTGTATTTTTATTTTTAAATCGAAATCGTGCTTTAAGTCAATATATTAATTTATTAACGCTTACCTCTGTCGCTTTACTCATGCAGTACCAATTAAACTTTAATCCTGATCTGGCGATGCATTGGATTTATGTATTCCCTGTTATCAGTTATTTTGCTCTGCCTATTAAGTGGGCTTTTTTACTTAATATCGCCGTTATTTTCAGCTCTATTTCTCAACTCATTTTTATAATCAATACAGAACAAACTTTAAAATTTATGTTTATTTATATGCTAATCGCTGTTTGTTCACTGTGTTACGCCTATGTAAATACGTTAAAACAGACTAACTTACTTAAACTAGCCGTGACAGATTATCAATCCGGTGCCTACAATAGTCGCTACCTTCTAGAAAAGCTGCACCAAGAAATAGCTCGCAGTGAAACCACCAGCCGGATACTTTCTATGCTGGCCATCACCATTGATGACTACCAACAAATTCAAGACATTCATGGCAAAGATGCCAGCAATCGATTAGTCAAAATGTTTCGACATAAACTCATTGCACTGCTTAGGGCTGGGGATGATATCTTTCATAACGCTAAGGGTACTTTTTATATATTATTGCCTAATTGCTCGATGGAGGGTGGCGTAATTTTAAAAGAGCGTTTATTAAAAGATATGGACAAAGAACACTGGGGCGATATCGGCGACCTACAATTAAACATTGGCTTAGCTAGTTTAAATCACAAAGAAAATGCGGAAAGTTTTTTACATCGCGCCAGTGGATTTGTTCACAAACAACAACAAACTGCATTAAGGTTAATGTCTTTTAATAATTAATATGATCGACTCTATTCTTGTATTTCTGTCTCAAAACCCTGAATACATTTTTGTTACAGTGTTTGTTGTTGCCTTATGCGAATCACTTGCAGTTGTAGGCATTATTGTCCCTGGTGTCGGATTAATAACAGCCGCGAGTATCATGGCGGGGAATTTACAGCTCGATGTTTTTTTATTATTAGGCTGTGCCATCACGGGGGCATTCATAGGTGATTTAGCCAGCTTTTATATTGGTCGTTTTTTTCAACCTAACTTGCCGAACATTTGGCCGTTCAAACAACACCCAAGCTGGATCAACAATGGCCATGATTTTTTTGCCCGTCATGGTGGTAAAAGCATTTTTTTTGGCCGTTTTATCGGGCCGATTCGCCCATTCATTCCCATGGTAGCAGGTATGATGGCCATGCCTCATAAGCGCTTTATGCTACTAAATGGTTTATCAGCCATCGCTTGGGGGGTTGCGTATCTATTGCCCAGTTATTATTTGGGTGAGCAGCTAAACATCAAATGGTTATTGAGCTGGCAAGGGTTATTGGCCCTTGTTGTGGTTTCAATGATTGCACTATTGGTGAGTTACGCTTTAAAAAGCAACAAACAACCATTAAGTTAATACCCATCTCATAGGCAAAAAAAGGCCGCGATTCCTTCGCGGCCTGTTTCTTGTACTCACCTAGGGTGCTTGTTAGGCTTAATAATGACTTTAGCTCACTGAGCTATTTACCTTAGATTAAGTTTGTTTATTAAAATGAAATCTATGCCCTATGGATTATAACTTAGGGTGACAAATTGACGGCTCACATTATTTGCACTGTCGTAAGCAGCCACTTGCAACTGGTTTTCACCCCGACTTAAGCGCACTAACACACTAAAGTGTGTGGTGTAATCAAACTGGCCGGGGAAGATATCACCATCAGCATTCACCACCTGGATTTTTTTAATGCCCATGCCCATATCAAACGCCATGCCTCTTATGGCAACGATACGCTCATTAACAGACTCTGGCATTTCCATCACTTCTAGAACTGGGCCAGATTGATCAGGGAAGCTGTTTTTATTATTTGGATTCGTACCGGCTTGTCGCTCTTGCTCGTTGCTAAAACCGTCACCATCGCTGTCACTGTCTTTTTTGTCACCTACTCCATCACCATCTACATCGGCGCTTTCTTGGGCATTACGAGGAAACGGGTCTTGCCAGTTGTTAACACCATCACCGTCTATATCAAGGTCATAACCATCAGGGATGCCATCACCATCTAAATCGGCAGGTTTGCTGTTTGCATCTTTAGGGTCGGTTTTTAATAGACGTTCAAAACGATCAGCTATGCCGTCGCCATCGCTATCAATGTCTTTTGCTTGAGAATATGAAGTGACCAGCCCTAATGCGCCAAAACACATTAGAAGTAAGGCGAATTTACCCATAAGAAACCGCTTTTTTAATTATTATTTTTCGCAAGTCTACCACACAGCCAACGAAAGTCATCAACGGCTCAACCAGCCTGTGACGAGCCAGAGACTAATGGTTAGCCTAGTTGCTGTGATGATGTATTCGTATTACCGAGCATTGAGTCATCTTGGACCGATAAAAGCTTGGCCAGCTCGACTTTGCGTGATGTGATGCATTCTTTGTAAGCATGACGAATACGAGACTGAGTATCCCCTTCTTGACCGTCAATGCTCTGCAGCCATTGTTCAAACAGCCAAATTTCACGCTCTAATTTATGGATTTGCTCGTCTTTATTATTGTTATTCATAAGCTGAATCTTATTAAATCCTTTAGCGCAGAATATTTTAAAAGTCTGTGCGAATTAATCAATATGGCTAGCCATCCTTGGCCAACCTGCACCTGACTACAAGCCCGGTGCGGGTAATTCTTTTGAGCAAGCAATGGCTCGGTTTTTATCGTCAACCAAAATACCCGCCACGGCGTTACCCGAATTATTCTTTTGAGGGCGTACCAGCAAATAACCGTCTACACAGAACGCCTCTTTGTTTGAAGACTTAGGAGACACTTTTGTGGTGCTTTTTACATCAACGGATAACACTTTTAGTTCGGCAATCACGTTTTCATCTTCTTCACTGACATGCTTAATATAGCCTTTCATATCAAGCATGATCACAGATACTGTAAATGCAATAATGGCTGCAACAATGGCTACTTTAATATCTCTTTCTGTTAACTTCATTTGGACTCCTAATCCATTCACACAACAAATCAATAATGACTGGCTTTTATTGCGACGCCACTAAAGATTTATGAACATTTAAAATTTTATTCGCCCCACATAGGCATTAAGTTTTGATCAATCCCTAAATGATTCAGCATTCTTGCCACCATAAAGTCCACCAAATCATCCATGCTTTTAGGGTTATGATAAAACCCTGGGCTTGCCGGCATAATAGTCACGCCCATATTGGCAAGCTTGAGCATATTTTCTAGGTGAATCGGGCTAAATGGGGTTTCTCTTGGCACCAAAATTAAAGTGCGTTTTTCTTTGATGGCCACATCCGCAGCTCGTTCAATCAAATTATTACTGGCGCCCGTGGCAATAGCACTTAAGGTTCCGGTTGAACAAGGGCATACAATCATTGCCCCCTTTCGACCCGAACCACTGGCAACGGGGGCAAACCATTGCTCACGGCCAAACACTTGAATTTGACCCTCTTGTGCTTGGCAATACTGGGTTAAGTGCGCCTGCATTTTTTCAGGGGTGCCTGGCAACTTCACTTGCGTTTCGGTGGCAAAGACCACTTGCGCCGCTTTACTGACCATGACATAAACAGGCCGTTTAGCGGCCACTAAACATTGCAATAAACGTAAAGCATAAGGCGCACCCGATGCTCCGGTTATGGCGACAGTAATAGGGGCATGCTGTTCATATTCAAGCGCCATACTTATCCTTTAAAGCGTTTGCTAGCTGTTGGTGAATACCGGCAAAACCGCCATTACTCATCAACACAATGGCATCACCTGCTTGGGCGTTATCCACAAGGTGGGCGATTATAGCGTCTACGTCATCCATTAATAGTGCCGATTGACCTAATTCAAGACATCCGTCAATGACTGGCTGCATTTCCCAATCAAGGCCTTTAGGTTGAAACCAAATACTGGTATCGGCATTGTTAACCGAGCTTGGTAGGGCCTGCTTGTGTATTCCCATACGCATGGTATTGGATCTTGGTTCAATTACCGCCCAAATATGAGAGTAACGCCCGCTGTTTTTGCTCCCTGCCAAGGTACTCTCTATGGCTGTTGGGTGGTGAGCAAAATCATCGTACACCTCAATGTCATTCACCTTACAAACCAGCTCCATGCGACGCTTTACACCTTCAAAGCGATTTAACGCGGCAATGGCGTCTTTTGGCAAAATGCCCACATGGTAAGCTGCAGCAATACACACCAATGCATTTTTCACATTGTGAATACCCGTTTGGCTCCAGTTAACCTCACCCACTTCTTTGTCTTTTTGCAGCACCTTAAAATGTGAGCCAGATGCATCAATTAACTGATATTGCCAATCAACACCTATTTGCACTTTAGGGGTCCAGCAGCCTTTTTCTAGGGTAGCTTGCAGATGCGTTTCATCCGCTGGATATATAATCTGGCCGTCACTTGGAATCGTGCGCACTAGATGATGAAACTGAGTTTTAATGGCCTCAATGTCATTAAAAATATCCGCATGATCAAATTCAAGGTTGTTTAAAATCACCGTGCGACCGTGGTAATGCACAAACTTTGAACGCTTATCAAAAAACGCGCTGTCGTACTCATCGGCCTCAACCACAAAAAAATCACTGGAGCCCATGCGCGCAGACACACCAAAGTTCTTAGGCACACCGCCAATTAAAAACCCCGGTTCAAAACCGCAATCTTGCAATACCCAAGTCAGCATACTGGTTGTAGTGGTTTTACCGTGAGTGCCCGCAACCGCCATCACCCATTTACCGTTTAAAATATGCTCCGCTAAATAAGCAGGGCCAGAGGTATAGGGGATTTGCTGATTTAACACATACTCAACCGCCACATTGCCACGGCTCATGGCATTACCAATTACAACTAAATCTGGCTTGGGCTGTAAGTGGCTTTCATCAAAACCCTGCATGATTTCGATGCCGGCCTGCTCAAGCTGTGTACTCATGGGTGGATAAACATTTTGGTCAGAGCCGGTAACACGATGCCCCTGTGCAATAGCCAGTTGAGCCAATGACCCCATAAAGGTGCCGCAAATACCTAAAATATGAATATGCATGGTTAACTTGTATGACCTTATTTTTGTGAACCTATTTAAAACCAAAGACTTTCAAATTGGTAGGCGCTATTTAACAACACCACCCAAAAGATACAGAGCACTAATATAAGCCTTAAAATCCACCGTGCCCGCCAGAATCCAATTATCGACATATATTTACCAGCTTATTAGACAGTTTTTCCCTCCCTTACTCTTTTTTGAGACTTTTTTTCTCTTTTTTAGCGCTTTTACACATATGTGCTATACCCAATGTATGGCCCCAGCCTTTTTAGGGCTGTTCATTAATTAACAAAAAAACAGGATGAATTATGGCGATGAAACAAATTGCCTGCGCAGCGATCCCCTTATTAATGGCAGCCCTGCCAACCCAGGCGATCACTGTTGAGCAGCTCAATAAACAAGTGCAGCAAATGAATAAACGCATTGCTGAACAAGATAACAAACTGCGTATTAACGGTTTTGCCAGTTTTGGTTTAGTGCAATCAGATAATGAAGACGCTTATCATCGTGGCATCACCGACGAAGCAAACTTCCGCCGCTACACCAAAGCAGGTATTCAAATGACATTCAACATTGATGACAGCACCTCGGTCATCACCCAGTTAGTGTCAAAAGGTGAAAACGATTTTGATACTAAAGCTGACTGGCTGTATTTAAAACACAGCTTTGGCAATGGTTTATCAGCTAAAGTGGGTCGCTTACGTAAACCAAACTACATGCTTTCAGAGTTTTTTGATGTGGGTTACGCCATGCCATGGACTCAACCACCGGTTGAAGTGTACGGAGTATTAGAAGACTCTGCGAACTTTGAAGCGGTTGATTTAACTTACGATTTTGAAATTGGTGACTGGAGCGCTTATACACAAGTGCAATATGGTCGCTCACAAACTGAAACGGCTATATCAAAAGATTTAATTGCTTTTAATTTTAGTATGAATAACGGCAATTTAACGTTACGTGCAGGTTATTCACAAGCAGATGCAGACTTGATTGCAGGCACAGATTTAGCCGCAACTGTTACAGCTGTTAATGGTGCACTTGCATTAACTGATAAAACCGCTGAACAAATCAATGGCGCTCAAAAAGGCGTTTTCTATGGCCTAGCTGCCATGTATGACGATGGCAACCTCGTTATTATGGGTGAATTTAATAGTCTAACAGTGGATACAATCTTCCCTGACCAAGACGGTTATTACTTAATGGGTGGTTATCGCATTGGCCAGTGGATGCCTTACTTAACATTTGCTCACGCAGAAACAACCGATGATGATACCCGCGATGCGACTGTTTCAGCTGTTGCGGTTGATTCCTATGTCAACAATGTTCTTGGTGTCGCTGACGGTGATGCGGCATATGCAGCTACAGTTGCAGCCACATCAGCGGCAGCAGCAGGAGGCATAGCCTCTGCGCAAGCCGAGTTTGACAAAGAACAAGACCGCACCGCACTAGGCGTTCGTTATGACTGGAAACCAGGTGTTGCGATAAAAGTGCAATATGACATGGTTGATACAGGTGACACTATCGGTGAATTCGACAGTTTTCCAGCCGACAGTAAAGCCAACATTCTTTCAATCACCATTGATACAGTATTTTAAGGGAGGAGATGATTATGAAAAATTTAACATTTAAACTTCTAACCGCTCTTACCCTAGCAAGCTGTTTCGCAATGGCTCAAGCTGGCTCCGTAGTTGTGGCAGGTAAAAATAGCCCTATAGGTGCATCCAATGAAGATGATGTGGTCAAAGCCTTCTTAGGTAAAAAGAAAGACCTAGGTGGCGTTTCTGTGATCCCTGTTGATCAAGGTGAAGGCAACCCTGCCCGAAATGATTTTTACTCTGCAGTGGTTAAAAAATCAGAAGCCCAGTTAAAGTCTTATTGGTCACGCTTGATTTTCACGGGTAAAGGGCAAGCCCCACAAGTTGTAGGTGGTGATGCTGAAGTGAAAAACATGGTATCAAGTAACCCTAATATTGTGGGTTACATCGATGAAAGTGCTGTAGACGGAACGGTTAAGGTTATCTACAAGCCTTAATTTCTGCTGAAGCTAAACAAGAACCCTCGAGCGTTTTGGCTCGAGGGTCCTTTAAAAGTCTGTCATACCTCAAGGATGCCTCACAATATGAAATACTTAACCTATGCAGCCATTCCTTTTATGGCTGCCTCCTTATCAACACATGCTGTTACAGTTGATCAGGTAAATAGCCAAGTTCAGCAACTCAATGAGCGAATTGCTAAGTCCAATCAACGATTTCGAATAAACGGTTTTGCTAGTTTTGGCTTAACCCAAAGTGATGAAGAATTCAGCTACAACGGTATCAATAACGAAGCCAATTTTCGTCGCAACACTAAAGCCGGTATTCAAATGTCATTTGGCATTGACGAGCAAACATCTGTGGTTGCTCAGTTAGTATCTCGTGGTACTGATGACTTTGATACAAAAATGGAATGGGCATATTTAAAACACCAATTCTCATCAAACCTAACTGCAAAGGTAGGCCGAATTCGCACACCTATTTACATGCTTTCAGAGTACTTAGATGTAGGCTATGCAGTTCCTTGGGCTACTATGCCGCAAGAAACCTATGAAGCCCTAAGTATCTTTTCAAATATGGATGGCGCTGACTTAACCTACTCTATGGATGTGGGAAGCATGATAGGCACAGCTCAAGTGGCTTACGGTCGCGTTGACTATGAAGGTATTAGTTTAAAGAATGTTATGTCACTTGGTCTAACCCTCGCTGGTGATGACTGGCAAACACGTTTTGCTTATTCTCAAGCAGATACAAGTAGCGACCTTGGCGGCGTTGCATTATTTGGTGATGATAAAACTGTTAAGGGATTCTTTACCAGCCTAGGCGCAACTTATGACCCTGGCGACATCTATGTTGCTGCTGAAACAACATTATTAGAAGTCGATGGATCTTTGGCAGATGCTACATCATCATATGGCACATTTGGTTATCGCATTGGCGCTTGGATGCCCCACTTAACTTATGCCGTGACAGAATCCACCGATGATGAAGACAGAACAGTCAACCCGGCTTTACCAGCTCAAGTTCAAGGTCAAGCTCAAGTATATGCAGCTTTATTCAATCGTAATACTCAACGTATTGGCTTGGGTGCCCGCTGGGATTTCACATCAGGTGCCGCGATAAAGTTCCAATACGACATCATCACAACCGATGATGCACCAGGGTTATTTGGTTCATCCGCAGAAGATGCGACCGCTTATGTGGGTGCCGCAGCTACAGGCAGCGAACCAGACAGTACCAACATTATTTCTATCACTATTGATACCGTATTTTAAGGGAGGAGATGATTATGAAAGATTTAACATTTAAATTATTAACCACTCTTACCCTAATTGGCTGCTTTTCAATTGCACAAGCTGGCCCCGTAGTGGTTGCCGGTAAAGGCAGCCCAATTGGTGCTTCTAGTGAAGACGATGTGATTAAAGCATTCTTAGGCAAAAAGAAAGATTTAGGTGGTGTATCCGTTGTACCTGTTGATCAGGGTGAAGGTAATGCCATTCGTAATGATTTCTACACTAATGTCGTGAAGAAGTCAGAAGCGCAACTCAAATCTTACTGGTCTAGACTTATTTTTACCGGTAAAGGACAAGCCCCACAGGTCGTGGGTGGTGACACAGAGGTAAAAGGCATGGTCTCTTCTAACCCAAACATCATTGGCTATATTGATGAAGGTTCGGTAGACGGTACGGTGAAAGTGATTTATAAACCTTAATCGTACACGCCTATATCTGCAAAAAACCAGACGATCGTGTCTGGTTTTTTTTATGAAGTGCAAAAATATGTTTCGTTTTTATCAACAGAGACGATTCTCATCCACTTCGTTTCACTATTGACCTCTACTTCACGAATTAAACATAAAATAAATAAATCCAGCAATGATAATAGCTTCAAGTGCCGCTAGCCCTTGCCAAAACTTTAACGGGTTACGTTGTGATAACGGTACAAACGCAGATTGTTTATATTCAGTATTGGGGCGCTGCAAATCAAATACAAATTCAGACATGGCATCTTGGCGATGTTCAGGCAGAGGTGATAATGCACGCTTTAATGCTTGATCCATCCAAGCTGGTACCATTGGATTAAACTGCATAGCTGTTTGATACTTTAAACTTGATAGTTTGCGCTGATCTTTTAGCTTTTCTAATTGATCACCAAAAGGCAGCTTACCTGTTAGTACTTCATACACTACCAATGCCAAACTAAATAAATCTGATTTTTTAGTTTTACGCATTCTAAAGCGTGTTTCAGGTGCACTATATACAGCCGTTCCCAGTGCCTCTTCTCGATCAAATGGTGTATCGATTTCCTCGACCCCAGCAGCATAACAAGAACCAAAATCAATGATTTTAGGTATGCCATCAGCGGTTAACAGAATATTATCCGGCTTAATATCTTGGTGCAGAATATCTTTACGATGCAGTGCTCGAATGCCACGACTGATTAATTCAACCAGTCGTACGACTTCTTTAATATCAGGCTTTGGATTTTCCTTCATCCACTGCTCTAGTGTTAAACCATCCACGTATTCCATGAGTGTATATAACGCGGTTTTATTTTCAGGCTCTATGATTTTCACCACATATGGGCTATCAATGCGCTTACCGATCCATTGTTCTAAAACAAAACGCTCAATATAAGCAGGGTCATCTTCAAAGTTCACAGAAGGGGTTTTTAATATGAAACGCTCACCGCTCGAATTTTTAACTAAATACACCTGACTTCTTGGGCTTTCGTGCAGGATTTTCACAACCGTCAACCCATCAAGGCTCTGCCCAACAGACAAAGGCGGAGGGAATGGCAAATCACTTAGCTTCTGATAGATCTCTTGATTGTTCGCATCTGGTAACGCATCCACCCTAACCAACTGACAACTCACATTATCATTACTGCCTGCTGCTAATGCTTTTTCATTTAGACGCAGACATGAGGCATTAAGATCGGAGCTATTTTCTATTTCTGCCTGAATATCTTTAGGGCAAATAAAATCATGCACACCATCTGTACTTAGAAAAAACACATCACCCTGCTCGATTTCAAACTGCTGATAATCCATCTCAAGATGATTATCCATTCCCATGGCACGCGACAAATATACGGTATCTTTATTGATGCTAATAGAATGATCTGTGGTTAAACACTCAAAGTTACCCTTTCTTAAACGGTAAATTCGAGTATCACCAATATGAAAAATATAAGCCGTTTGAGATTTTAAAATCAAAGCACTTAGCGTGCTCACATGGCCTTTGATTTGGCTTTGACCTACCAGCCAACGGTTTAAAGCCAGTACAATTTTTTGCCCTGCGGTTTTCACCGACCAAGCATCTGGGGTGGCGTAATAATCACTGATAAAATTACGCACACACATTTCACTGGCTTCTTTACCGGCTTCAGCCGCACTCACACCGTCCGCAATAACCGCGACGGCTCCTTTAATAGTTAACGCAGGTTGATCAGGTATACGCATACCAATGCAATCTTCGTTACTGGTTTTTAAACCTGCACTGCTTTGTTGACCGACCGTTAAAGATAATTGAGATTGTAAATGCACAAACGCCTCAAACCATGTGGCCCTATAAGTTAGACCTTAAATAAATAAAGAGCCTAAGTACTTATCTTTGCAACGGTTAAGTACTTAAGCCCTTCAAATTGTCATGCTAGATTATGAGCCGACTTGAATCAGCTCAACACTACCATCTTCGTTCACTTCAGCAACATGACCTTTTGGTTCTTCAATGAATTGAACCGCCACAAAGATCACTGCCGCACACGCTGCGATTACAATGAAGAACGTGCTGTAATCAACAAACGATAATACCGTTAAAAAGATAACCGCACCCACGTTACCGTACGCACCTGTCATACCCGCAATTTGCCCTGTCATGCTGCGTTTAACTAATGGCACCATAGCAAATACCGCACCTTCACCGGCTTGAACAAAGAAAGAACAACACATAGTGGCAATAACCGCTAGAGGAATCCACCACGTACCTTCAATCTGACTCAATACCAAATAACCTATGGTTAGACCACAAATCAAAATAGATAACGTTTTACGACGACCAAACTTATCACTTAACCAACCACCACCTGGGCGAGCCGCTAAATTCATAAAAGCAAAACCTGATGCTAATAAACCTGCTGTTACCGCAGACAGGCCTTCAAATGTTTCTAAGAAATACAGAGGCAACATAGATACAACCGCCAACTCTGAACCAAATGTTACAAAGTAAGCTAACTGTAAGATAGCCACTTGTTTGAATTTATACTGCTGCAACTCTGGTACAGGTTGAGACAAATGCTCTTTATTGGCATTAAAAATTTGTTTGGTTTGCACAAAGAACAACACAACCAAGCCAACATAAATACAGCTAGCGGCTAATTCTGTTAATAAGCCAAGGTTACTAGGCGACAACTTCCACGTGAGAACCGCTAATGCGATATACATAGGAATGTTCATAGCCAGGTAAAAATAAAGGTCTTTTTTGCTGCTTACTTGTAGGCCACCGGATTTTTTAGGTTTGAAGTAGGTAGAACCTTTAGGTGTATTACGTGCTACTTTGAAAAAGATAAGGCCATACACAAAAGCTACAACCGCTGTACAAATCAGTGCATATCTCCAACCATCTTCACCGCCAAACATAAGCGCAAGTGTTGGCATTAGCATAGCTGCAGCCGCTGAACCAAAGTTACCCCAACCACCGTAAATACCTTCAGCCACACCCACTTCTTTAGCAGGGAACCATTCACCCACTAAACGAATACCAATTACAAAACCGGCACCCACAAAGCCCATTAAGAAACGAAACAAAGCTAGCTGCTCATAGGTTTGTGATAATGCAAACGCGGTGCATAACACACCAGTGGTTAACAAAAGGCCAGCATAAACATGACGAGGACCAAACTTATCAACCAACATACCAATGATGATACGAGCAGGAATGGTTAATGCGACGTTTAAGATTAATAACGCTTTTACTTCTTGCGTGGTTAAATCAAACGCTTCTTTAATGAACCCCATTAAAGGTGCATGGTTAAACCACACAACAAAGGTTAAGAAGAAAGCAAACCAACTCACGTGCAACATTTTTATTTTAGGCTCTTTCACCTTCAATAAATTCAGTCCAACTTCAGACATGTACAACTCCTAATTTCATAAGGTTT
>JAGDZK010000068.1:0-47164 GCA_049115935.1 Bermanella sp.
AAAGAAGAGCGTGGCAACAAGGGCGCAGCCCTTACTACCATGATCAGCCTAGCTGGCCGTTATTTGGTACTAATGCCAAACAACGCTCGCGCTGGCGGTATTTCTCGCCGCATTGAAGGTGATGAGCGCAACCAAATTCGTGACGCCATGCGTGATGTGACGGTACCTAACAATATGGGCGTAATCGTTCGTACTGCTGGTATTGGCCGCGCAGCGGAAGACCTTCAGTGGGACTTAGATTACTTATGTCTACTTTGGGACTCAATTAAAGGCGCTTCAGAAACTCGCAAAGCCCCTTGCCTACTACTTCAAGAAAGTAACGTAGTGATTCGCGCCATTCGTGACTACCTACGCCAAGACATTGGTGAAGTACTGATTGATGACAAAACAGTATATGAAGAAGCCTTAAGCTTCGTTCAGCATGTTATGCCTCAGTACGAAAACAAAATTAAGCTTTACGAAGACACCACGCCTTTGTTCAGCCGCTATCAAATTGAAGCGCAAATCGAAACGGCCTTCCAGCGTGAAGTGAAACTACCTTCTGGCGGCTCGATCGTAATCGATACCACAGAAGCTTTGATTTCGATTGATATCAACTCCTCTCGTGCCACCAAAGGCTCTGATATCGAAGACACTGCGGTTAACACTAACCTTGAAGCGGCAGACGAGATTGCTCGTCAATTACGTCTACGTGACATTGGTGGCCTAATCGTGATCGATTTCATCGACATGATGTCTAACAAAAACCAGCGTGACGTTGAGAACCGTGTTAAAGACGCACTAGAAATTGACCGCGCACGAGTTCAAGTGGGTCGAATTTCTCGCTTTGGTTTATTAGAAATGTCTCGTCAACGCTTACGCCCGTCTCTTGGCGAAACAAGTGGACATGTTTGCCCTCGTTGTGTTGGCACAGGCTTTATTCGTGACATGCGCTCTTTGAGCCTATCACTGCTTCGCTTAATCGAAGAAGAAGCAAGCAAAGACAACACAGCTCAAGTGCGCGCTCAAGTACCTTTAGAGGTAGCCAGCTTCCTGACCAATGAAAAACGTCAAGAAATTATGGTAATTGAGAAGCGTCATGAAGCTCAAATCTGGATTATCCCTAACCCGAACTTCCATACTCCGCACTTTGAAGTATCACGTGTTCGCTCAGGCGACAATCAAATTGATCAAGTGAGCTTTGAAATTAACTACGAGCAAGAGCTTGCAGTTGAACAAGTTGCACAAGTGAAAAAAGAAGCCGCTGCCGTTCAAGCCGTATCCTCTGCTCGCGCTCCTGCACCTACACCTAAAGTTGTCGCTCCCGTTAAAGAGCCAGGCCTATTCAGCAAACTAGCAACGGCTGTTTCTAGTCTTTTTGAAAGCGAAGAAAAGCCTGTCACTAAAAACAAAAAAGCGCCAGCGAACAAAAACACAAACAACCGTAATCGCAATAACAACCAGCGTAATGGTAATGGCAACAACCGCCCTAACAACAATCGTAATCGTCGTAACGAGCCTAAAAAAGACGCTCGCTCTAACGACAAACGCAACGAAAAGCGTAACGATCGTAATGAAGGCCGCAACGAACAGCCACGTCGTGAGCGCAATGAAAACCGCAATAACGATCGCACAGAGCGCAATAATGATCGCGATGAAAACCGCAATCAAAACACCGCTCGTCGTCGTAACCGCAACCAACAGCCAAATAAACTGGATGAAAATGTTGCTCGCAAGATCGAAGAAGTAAACGTAAAACAGCCTAAAGCCCCGGAAAAAGAGGCGCCAAAAGCTGAGCAAAAACCAGTCGTAACGCCAGCATCCACTGAAAACAAGCCAGTTGCAGCGAAAGCTCAAACTGAGGCCGTTAAAACTGAAAAGCCAGTTGTCAATGAGACCAAATCAGCACCGACTGAGGCAGTGAAAGTAGCAACTGAGAATACAGCTCCGCAAGCTAAGTCAGAGCCAGCTAAGTCTGAGCCGACTAAGCCAGAAGCTCAAACGCCAAAAGCGACTGAAGCCAAACCTGTTGAAGCTAAAAAAGCAGTGGAGACAACTAAAGCTGAGCCAGTAAAAACTGAAGCACCAGCTAAAGCCGAAGCACCCGCTAAAGCAGAAGAAAAAGCCACACCCGTTGCTAAAACTTCTGAACCCGCACAAACAGCGAATCAAGCACCCGCTGCGAACGGCGCACCTAAACGTGCCTATAACGACCCAAGGGAAGTTAAACGTCGCCAGCGTGAAGCTGAGGCGGCTGCACAAGAATCGAATTCATAATTCGAATCAACCAATAAAAAAGGGACTCATATGAGTCCCTTTTTTATTACTTTCAAGAAATCATCACAGCCAAGCACCCCCTTAAAAATCAGGTAAACAACCTAGGCTCTTGCTCTAACTCAATTCCGTAATGCTCAAATACAGCCTGCTTAATTTGCGTAGCTGCATTTAAAACATCAGCCCCCTTACCTCCGTGATTAACCAAAACCAGTGCTTGTTGCTTATGTACACTCACCGCCCCAAACGACTTGCCTTTAAATCCAAGTTGATCAATCAGCCAGCCTGCGGGGACTTTGACACCTTCATCTTGTTTATAATGAGGCATATTTGGGTATCGAATGATAAGCGAATTAAAAACTGCCTCATTAATCACTGGATTTTTAAAAAATGAACCCGCATTTGGCAGCTCATCAGGTTGAGGTAATTTACTTTTACGAACATCAATTACCCATTGAGCAAGCTCAATTGGCGTGGGTACCCCTTTCTCCTTTGCCATCTGATCTAACGGCGCATAACTGACATTAACGGCCGGATGTTTACTTAATTTAAAGTCGACTGCTGTAATTAATACCTTGCCGTCTAATTCTTGTTTAAAAATACTTTCACGATATTCAAATCGACACTCTTGCACTGACAAATGGAACTCATCCAATGAATCAAGATAAACACCATGAACAGTTTGAATACAGTCTTTCACTTCAACACCATACGCTCCAATATTTTGCACAGGCGCAGCCCCTACCAAGCCAGGTATGAACGCAAGATTTTCAAGACCGTACCAACCTTCTTCCAAGGAATGCATTACAAGCTCGTGCCAATTAAAACCCGCATCAACCCTAATCAATACGTGTGTTGCATTTTCAGATATCAAGGCACACTGCCCTGCGGCATATTGAACAACCATCCCAGATATTTTTTCAGACATAACCACATTACTGCCACCACCAAGCACTTTTATTTCAAGCTTTGATGATTTGGCAAATTCAGCTACCTTTTTGAACTGCTCAATACTTGTCACCTGAGCCATATATTCAGCATAAGATTCTATGGCCAAGGTATTAAAGCTCAATAAAGCAACGTCTTGCTTAATACTCATTCTACGACCTTTACTGTTAAAAACTGTTCACATGCATCTTCGAGTAAATCTAATACCAATTCAAAACCCTGCTCACCACCATAATAGGGATCAGGTACCTCGTCATAGCCCATAGATCCGAACTCATTCAAAAACAAAAGTACATCCGCGCTAGCATTACTGGGTTTAATGGTGAGCAAGTCCCGATAATTAGCTTTATCCATGGCTAGAATAAAATCAAACTCATAAAAGTCACTCTCCGCCACCTTTCTAGCACTTTGCCCAGACATATTAATGCCACGTTTGAGAGCCACTTGCTGTGAACGAGCATCTGGTGATTTGCCAATATGATAAGCAGCAGTACCTGCACTATCAATTTCAACAACCAATCCACGAGCTTCAGCCAACTTTCTCATAACAGCTTCAGCAGTGGGAGATCGGCAAATATTGCCCAAACACACAAATAATAATTTCATAAAGAACCTCACCCTGCCACATAATAGGCAGAAGATTGCCGTTACTCGTCTATAAAAAGCACTTAAAACCTTAATTTTACAGCATTTACAAATATGGCAAACATTATGCTTTAAAGAGTTAAATAATTTATGTGAATGCCGCGCATGTTAACTCAACCAAAGCTTGTAAAGACTGAAGATAGTCGTACTAAAAACATTAATCTAAAAACCCAAACCAAGGGCAGCGCTCAATTTTTACTTGGTTTAAACAACCGTGTCAGTCATATGGACAAACGAATAAGTCGTCTTGAATCAACATCTGACCATATATTACGTCATCATATTGGTTACAAAGAGCTAAGTCTTACTTTTGTACTGGCGTTACTTATGTTCACCAGTATCAATCTAGGACTTAAAGAGTTTAACGCGACATCTCCCAGCCAGTTAAATATTGCAGAACAACAAGCGAAACTCATTCCACTGTTACAACAAAGCACTCAACTGCAGTCTTCTATCAGCTCCAGCAATAAACAAGTTACAGCTGGTGCCAGCATAAACCACCAATTTAAATGGCCATTAGAGAAACAATCAAACATTAACGAAGTTGAGTACGCTCAACACAAACACGGAATTGAACTGGCCTCTAAATTAGGCGATCCAATCGTAGCCATAGAAAATGGCGAGGTGATTTATAGTGGCAATGCAATCAATAGCTATGGCAATTTAATTTTGATCCAACACCAAAACCACGTGATAAGTGTATATGGCAATAATTATTCGAACTATGTTTATGAAGGCGATACAGTAAAAAAAGGCCAGCTCATTGCTGCGGTTGGCGAAAGTGACGGTAAACGCCCAAGGCTTTACTTTGAGATCCGTTTCAAAGGCAAAGCTCAGGATCCTTTTTTGTATTTCAAATAACTATTTTGCTAGCTTTTCATCTGTGGTTAAAGCGCGACCACTTTCTGGCAGCATAACAGGAATACCGTCATCTATCTTGTAGGCCACACCGTCAAACTTGCAGATCAACTCTGCTTTCTCTTTATCTAAAATAAGATTGCCTTTACATAAAGGGCAAACCAAAAGAGACAATAGTTTTTTATCCATGATCTCGCTTCCACTGTTCAAGTTTAAGGTTTAAATCTTGTAAAAACGCCTCAGGCAAATCAGCCGCAATTTTTAAGAACCACATATTACTTGTGGCAAACGGCTGAATTTTCACTGCGTCTTTTTCTGTCATCAATATTTGCTGGGTTAACCCTGCAAAATCATTTTCTTTGTAATCATAGTGATCCGGGTACCATTTATGCTCACAATACACACCCAACTGATTAAGTGTCGCTAAAAACTTATTTGGATTACCGATACCAGCAACGGCCAAGGTACCATTTTCAGCTTTAAAGCATTCCAATGGCTGCTCTTCATTAGTAACAAGATTTACCCAAGATACAGGCTTAATCTGAAATGTTTTGTCACTAGCCACAGCATCACTTGATAATACATAATTAACACTCAACAAACGGCTCTTGTGCTCTCGCAACGGCCCTACAGGCATAAGTTGAGCATTACCCAGCCCACGAGAGCCATCGATCACACACACCTCGTAATCACGATGCAAACCGTAATGCTGCAAACCGTCATCACTGATAATAATATCGACGCCTTTATCTAAAATGAAAGACACAGCTCGAGCGCGAATAGGATCAACCACCACTGGAATATTTAGCGATTGATGCAACATGAATGGCTCATCACCCACTTTTTGAGAGCTGTCTTGACTGTGAATCAAATGTGGGAAATCTGTTAGCGTGCCACCATAACCTCGGCTAATCACACCCGGCTGATAGCCTTTTGCTTGAAGATAACGAACCATTGACTGCACAACGGGCGTTTTACCTGTGCCGCCAAGCGTAATATTGCCCACCACCACAACCGGTGCAGGATAAGGCTTCATATGGGAGTCTAAATATTGTTTACGTTTACGCTTGGTGATAAACAAAACAAGCAGCGATAAAGGCCAAAGCAACCACGTCCAAGGCACTCGGCCATACCACGCTGCGTTAAATAAACGCTCTAACATGACTTACCCATCAAACTGCATATCATGTAAATTCTTATAAAGCCCTTGCTTTTCAATCAGAGTTTTATGATTACCGCGCTCAACTATTTCACCTTTACTCACCACTAAAATAGTATCGGCTTTTTCTATGGTGCTTAATCTGTGCGCCACAACAAAACTGGTTCTATTTTTCATTAAGTTATCTAAGGCTTTTTGAATATAGCGTTCCGATTCGGTATCCAGCGCACTGGTCGCTTCATCTAAAATCAAAATAGGCGCGTCTTTTAAAATGGCCCGTGCAATGGCTAAACGCTGACGCTGACCACCAGACAACATCACCCCATCATCACCAATCATGGTTTGCATGCCCTGAGGCATTTGCTCGATAAACTCTAAAGCATGGGCTGCTTTTGCTGCTGCATATACTTCTTCTTCGGTTTTATCCGCCAAACTGCCGTAAGCAATATTATTAAAAACCGTGTCATTAAATAAAGTGACACCTTGGCTAACCAATGCTATTTGGCGACGAAGATCATCTAACGGATAATCTTTTATACTGCGGCCATCCAATAGAATATCGCCATCATTAAACTCATAAAAACGAGTTAATAAATTGATCAATGTTGATTTACCACTGCCTGACTTACCCACTAAAGCCACACTTTCACCGGCTTTGACATCAAGCTGAATACTCTTTAATACGCGTTCATCAGATTCAGGATACTGAAAACTCAAATTTTGAATTTGAATATCCCCATGTGCTTTTTTTATACTCTGCACACCTGAATCATTTTCAGCATCTTCGCCTAACACGGAAAAAATACTCTTAGCCGCCACAACACCCTGCTGTAGCAATGCATTTATTCCCGCTAATGTGCGCATGGGTTTTGCCAATGTACTTGCAGCTGTCATGAACGCCATTAATTGACCAAAGTCCATTCCACCAATAATTAATGGATCCAGCGCCACCCACATTAAAGCACCGATTGCCATGGCCACTATCATTTGCATAACCGGTACACTAATGGCTTTTACACGGGCAAATTTTAATGTTTGTACAAGATTAGTATTACTGACTTTTGCAAAACGATCTTGCTCGTATTCATGACCTGAAAAAATCTTAACTTCTTGATAAGCATTGACTGCTTCACCGGCCACCTGGGTCACTTGCCCCATACTGCCTTGAACATTGGTGCTGTATTTTTTGAAATATTTATTGGCTTTTTTAACAATAAACCCTAAAAAAGGTGCTGCCGCAAAAAAGATAAGGGTTAGCTTCCAGTTCATATAGAGCATGTAGCTCAATAAGAAAATGACCGTCAAACCTTCACGCACTAAACTAGTGACAGCCGAGGTAATTGAGCCGTAGACCTGCTCAACATCAAATGTGATTTTAGAAATAATATGGCCTTTTGCATGTTTATCAAAAAACTCATTGGGTAAAATCAAATAATGATTAAACAAAGCCGTTCTTAATTTATGCACAACGGTACGACCGACTTTTGCTAAAAAGAAATCCCCTAGAAAACTACCTAGTCCACGTAGGGCAAAAATACCCAGTATTAATAATACTAAAGTCGTGCGGGCTTCCATGGTGGGGTCTTGATAGGTTTTCTCAATTAGATCCATTAAATGGGCCAGCATCGGCGCTGTTGAGGCGTAGATTGAAAAACCTAAAATCGCGGTAAAATAGAGGAATTTTTGCTGAAACACATAACCGAGCAGGCGCTTATAAAGCGCCCAATCTGTTAAGTTAGAAGTATCTTTCATGATTATTTAGCTTGCTTGCTGGTAATACTCAACCGAGAGAAACCCAGTTGACCGGCGGCATCCATCGCGCGAACGACGAACTCATGGGGGGTTGATGCATCTGCGGTAATAATAAAAGGCAAACTTTTATCCCCTGCAGACACCTTTTCAATGGCCTGTTTTAATGTCACCAGTTTTTGGCTGATTAAGGCCTGACCATTGATACTATACGTCCCCTGCTTATCAATGACGACTTCCACCATCTTAACTGGGGCTTCGGCCACTTCACCATCAGCCTCAGGTAAATTAACCGCCAAATGATTTTCTTTAGTGAACGTAGTGCTCACCATAAAAAATATTAACAGCAAAAATACAATATCAATTAACGGCGTCAGATTTAAACTGAGCTCTTCTTTGTTTTGACGCTTAAAGTTCACAGATTTAACCCTCTGGCGTCTCACTAACTTCACGGTCGCCGTGCAGCACATCAACTAACTTGACCGCTTCTTGCTCCATGAATACAACAATTTCATCAATTCGACGTTGAAGTATACGGAAACAAACCAAAGCCGGAATCGCAATCATCATCCCAGCTGCCGTTGTTACCAATGCCTCAGAAATGCCGCCTGCTAACACACCCGCATTGCCCGTACCTTGAGCCATGATCTCGTTAAAAACAGAAATCATGCCTAGTACCGTGCCGAGTAATCCCATTAAAGGGGCAACCGCAGCGATAGTGCCCAGTGCATTTAAGAAACGCTCCATTTCATGTACAGCGGTACTCGCGGCTTGCTCGATGGCCTCTTTGGTTATGTCACGGCCATGACGAGAGTTGCTTAAACCGGCTGCTAAAATAGCACCAAGATGCGTCTCTTGTTTCAACTGTTTAAGCTTTGCGCTGTCTAATTCGTTGTTTTTGATCCACATCCACACTTGAGCTAATAAGTGTTTCGGAGCAATGTTCTCAGGGCGAAGCGTCCAAAAACGCTCAATACAGATCGCAACCGCTAACACGGATGCTAAAATGAGGGGGATCATCATCCAACCGCCAGCAAATACCAGTTCTTTCACCTCATTACTCCTACGTATATTTATTCTATTAAACCAAAATTAGGGCGGTATGTTGAAACAACTAGCGGCTCTTGTCTAGGTGGAAACGCAACTTGTACCGAACCTTTGTCAGCAGTTGTATAGACCATCATGTTTCTGTCTAGGTATTTGCTTATTATTTGTTCATGGGGATGACCATATCGGTTTAAAAAACCAGCAGACACAATCACAGTATCCGCTGCAACCTCATCTAAGAATTCAGCTGTACTGGATGTTCGGCTGCCATGGTGAGGCGCAATTAGTACATTAGAAGATAAATCAGTCTGCTGCTGGATCAACTGCGCTTCGGCTTCTTTTTCGATATCACCGGTAAACAATACGCTCTTGCCTGAGCGTGCAGTGACTTTTAATAAACAGGAGCCATTATTACCTTTTGTATAACCCTTAGCCTGAAAGCGCTCAAAAGTCACACCATCATACTGCCATTGCAGAGCGTCACAATTGCTTTGGGTAACCACCTTATTAGACCTTTCCCCTAGCAAAACAGCACCACCGGCGTGATCATTATCAGAATGGGTAATATGTAACATATCTAAACGGGGGATACGTTGCTGGCGAAAATAAGGAATTAGGACAAAGTCCACTACCCCTAACCCGTTAAAAAATAATGCCCCTGTGTCTACAAGCACGTGATGATTAGCGGTTTCTATTAGTGCTGAACTGCCCTGCCCCACATCAAATACAATTAAATCAAAGCCGCCCACTTCAGGTTTTTTTATAGGCAGCACTAGAACTGTGACGGCCATAACTCCAGCCAAAGCTCTCAAACCCAGCACCTTAGGCAACAGCGCCAACACTAACGCCAACATAAATAAGAATCTATGTTCATGGGCAATAGGCAACGACCATGTAATAAAGGGCTCTACTTGATGCAACACCTGCATTAAATTAGCGAGCAATGATTCGAGTAAATTCAACCCCTGACTATCGAAAAACAACGCCCAAGATACAGCTATTAATACCAAGGGCATCACTAACAGAGTAAATATCGGTATTAACAGGAGATTAACCAAAAAGGACAATGGCACCAAGGCCTGATTAAAACCAAGCAATACAATACCGCCCATACCAAAGGCAAGCCACTGAGCCTTAAGCAACCCACTAAACCAAGAAGTTTTGGCGGAGCCTGCAAAACCTAGAATCAAGGCAAGTACAATACCAAAAGACAGCCAGCTACCCATATCCATAAATGCTAAAGGCTTTATCAGCATAACCATTAACAATGCAAACACGTAATAATGCATAACATGGGTAAAGCGTGTTTGAAAAAGCATCACGCCGGCACACATGATCATGAGTACAGCCCGCATAGCGGGTACTTGAAAGCCCGCCATCGCACCATAAATCATTGCAACACCAAGACCCGCCAGCACCGCTACACTCCGCCCGTAAGGCCAATTCAACAGAAGCAATGGTCGCTGGAGCCAATACATGATCAAACCAACCAAGCCTGCAACAATTCCAACATGCAGCCCTGACACGACAAATAAATGGCTAATACCCGAAGAAAAAATAAGACGCTTATCTTCACCAGCAATACCACTTTTATCACCCAACACCAGAGCTCTTAATATGGGGAATTGCAATGCATGTAAATGACCTGACAACACATCAAGCGCCCCATAATTGGAGCGCTGCAAAAGGGTATTCTCAGATGCTTTTATGCGCACACTTCCCTGTGCGCCATAGCCTTTTGTGATCATCCATTTTCGGTAATTAAACGCATTGGGGTTTTGAAATGAATAAATAGGCTTAATAGAGAGCTTAAATCGCCAGCGATCAGCGCTTTGCAGTTTAAAGGGACAGCGATAGCAACTGACTTTCAATTTATAGGGAGAGCCATCTTCCTGAAAATCAAAGTCCAGCTTATGAGGCTGATAAGATATGGCACCAACAGTACCGGTTACTATTTGAGTAGTTTTTCCTTGTGACAAAGGCAATACGTCTTCGCTAGCAACAAACCAATGAGCACTCACCCAAATGACACCAGCTACCATGAAAAAGATCATGAAAAGATGCTTGGACCTACAAACCGCTGCAACCAAAAGAATAATCGGTGCAAGCAGCAAGACCAGTTTGGGCCAAATAGAGGCCAATAAAACACCTATAATGAAGCCCATAAAGGGCTGTTTCATAACTAGCATGTCATATGCATTCCGTGCATAATTGCGCCCTTCTCAAGGGACACATGTTCCATAGTCATTAATATTCCCTTTGGATTGTGTCCGAGAATACTATGCCAAAACAGTTACTTAAGCGCTTTTTCCCTAACCCTAAAACCGTTCAGCAGCATCCTTCTTTGCAGTTTTTAGGGCCTTTACTTCATGAACCAAACCTTTGGCATTTAAACCGTCGCTCTGTTTCACGGGCTTTTTTAGTGGGTGTTTTTTTTGCTTTTATGCCAATGCCATTTCAAATGGTGGCCGCCGCTATTTTAGGCATTATGATCCATTCAAACCTGCCTATCTCCATAGGTTTAGTTTGGATTAGCAACCCAATCACTATTCCGCCTATTTTCTACTTCACCTATAAAGTAGGTACCGTCATTTTAGATACCCCAATCAGAGAATTTGAAATTGAACTCTCACTTGATTGGGTCCTCACAGAGTTAGGGGCAATTTGGCAGCCATTACTACTGGGCTCACTTATATGTGCGGTTATATTTTCAGCCCTCAGCTTTATCGGAATACGTTTATTCTGGCGCTTTCACGTGGTAAGCAACTGGAATAAACGCAAAGCTAAACGCTTAGCGCAAAAAGAAACCACTAGCTAAGCTAGTGATTCTAAGGCTTGCAGCTTTCCATCTAATAATTGATAACTGGTCTTAGCTAAGCGGGAAAATGCCAAGTCATGGGTCACCACAACAAATGCCGTATTCAGTTCGTAATTTAACTTAGTAATAAGCTGTTGAATATCCTGCGCGGTATGTGCATCCAAGTTACCTGTAGGCTCATCTAATAAAACCAACGCAGGCTGCGTAATTAACGCCCGAGCAATGGCCACACGTTGACGCTCCCCCCCTGATAGTTCGGCTGGCTTATGCTCACCCCGTGAACCCAACCCTACTTTCGCCAACATTTCAGCCGCTTGTTGTAACGCTTTCTTTTTATTTACACCCTGAATCCACAATGGCATCGCCACATTTTCACAGGCACTAAACTCAGCCAATAAATGATGAAACTGATAAACAAAACCTAAATGCGCATTACGCAACGTACCCAATTTTGCTTCGGATAAAGTGCTAATATCTTCTTCGCCCCACATCACACGACCACTACTTGGCAGATCCAAACCCGCCAGCATATTAAGCAGCGTTGTTTTACCTGAACCAGAAGCACCCACCACAGAAACCCAGTCACCTTGTGATAAGGAGAATTGCAGTTCGTCCAAGATACGAATAGGCTCTGGGCCCACTTGATATTCTTTAATTAGATTTTCACATCGTAAAACCGTTTTATTAGATGTCATAACGTAATGCCTCTGCTGGTTTTACTTTTGAAGCACGATAAGCAGGATAAAGTGTGGCTAAAAAGCTCATTAATAAACCACTACCGGTCACTATCATGACATCTTGCCATTTTAATTCAGACGGCAAGTAACTAATAAAATAAACATTGGCATTCAAAAATTGAACATCCAGCAATCGCTCAACACCGGCAATAATATCGGTAACCGTTAACGCTAAAATGATCCCTAAACTGGTTCCAAGTAGGATGCCAACCACGCCAATAACAGAACCTTGAACCATGAATACCCGCATAATGCTGCCAGGTGACATGCCCAATGTTCTTAAAATTGCAATATCTCCTTGTTTATCGGTTACCACCATCACCAAGGTAGAAACAATATTAAAGGCAGCAACCGCCACAATGATAAGCAGCAGCAACCCAATCATGGTTTTTTCCATTTGAATGGCCTGAAATAAATTACCGTGGGTGCGAGTCCAGTCACTACTGGTGATGGAAGCATCAAGATCAAACGTAAGATTCCAAGCGATGCGAGGGGCTTGAAATAAATCTTCAGTTTTTAAACGTAGCCCTTGGACTGGGTGTTTCATTCGAGCCATTTTTGCTGCATCAACCATATGAATGTAAGCAAAATTAGCATCCAACTCAGCGCCAACAGAAAACACACCGCTTACCGTAAAACGCTTCAAACGAGGCATTACCCCTGCTGGGGTCAAACTGGCTTCAGGCATAATTAAAGTAACTTTCTCGCCTAATGTCACACCCAGTTTTCTTGCTAATAAATCCCCTAAAATAATGTGATATTCACCCGCGGCTAATGAATCAAATTCACCTAACTTCATAAAATCAGGCAGTATCGACACCTTTTTTTCCCAATCAGGCTCAATACCGTTGACCATAACGCCTTGAACACGCCCCTTGTGACTCATCATGCCTTGAATATTCACAAATGGCGCAACACCTACGATGCCGGGCTTGGTTTTTACTTCATTCGCTAATTCCTGCCAATTATCTAAACCGTCCTTTGAATACAAAGCAGCATGAGGCACCATACCTAAAATACGCTGACGTAATTCACGATCGAATCCGTTCATAACCGACAAAACAAGAATCAAAACCGCAACACCCAGCGTCAGACCAGCCATGGAAATTGCGGATATGAAAGAGATAAAATGGTTACGCCGCTTAGCGCCGGTATATCGCAAACCGATAATAATGGGTAATGTTTTAAGCATTTGCTGTTACAACCACAAAATAAAACGTAAGACTAAAGAATTCACCGCGTAATTGAAATGGTCTTATGGCGCTTTTGGCGCTAAAATCAAAGGATAAATGGACATAATGGTTAGTATTATGAAATCGTTAACGCAAATGACTCATAGCTGCTTAGGTTTAATACTTTTAATAGGTTGCTCTTTAACCTATGCAGAGAATAAGACCAATACAGTGACACAAAGTGACGCTCAAGTATCAGAGGTCATCATTCCATTATCTGGGCAAGACATTAAAAAAAATATGGCTGGCCCTAAACGCGGCACAACCATGAAACAAGTAGAAGTTAAATTTGGTAAAGCCATCAAAATACACCCAGCAAAAGGTAAGCCACCAATCACGCGTTGGGATTACCCACAATTCAGCGTGTATTTTGAATCTAATTCTGTTATTCATACCGTCAGTCGCTCTAACTGATTTATAAAGACACCAATACATGACTCGATACTTTCCTGCTGAATGGCATCCCCAATATGCCATTCAACTTACATGGCCTCATTCAAAAACTGACTGGGATTGGGTATTAAATGAGATTCAAAGTCTTTACATTGAGCTCATTAATACCATTACAGAATATGAAAATGTAATTTTAAGTGTGCCTAACTCTGAATGCATTGACGGCATTCGCACACAATTAAAAACAAACCATTTTAAGTGTGAATTTTATGTGATTGCTAATGATGACACATGGGCACGAGACCACGGCCCTATTGGCATTTATGAAGACGGCAAACTAGCGATACAAGACTTCCAGTTTAATGGCTGGGGCGGTAAATTTGATGCCAACCAAGATAATCAAATAACCTCCTATTTATTCCAGCAAAATGCTTACTATAGCCACACCTATGAGAGTCATAACTTTATTTTAGAAGGCGGCAGTATCGAAAGTGATGGCAATGGTGCTTTATTAACCACTCGCCAGTGCCTTATGAACACCAATCGCAATGCGTCATTAAACCAAGACCAGATTGAAGTTTATTTAAAAGACGCACTAGGCTGTGACAAAATATTATGGCTCAAACATGGCGATTTAATTGGTGATGACACCGATGCCCATGTTGATACGCTAGCTCGATTTGCACCTAATAATCAGATTATCTTTCAAGGCTGCCAAGATCCAGAAGACGATCACTATAATGATCTTAATGCAATGAAAGAAGAACTTTCACAGCTAACCAACGTAAACAATAAGCCTTATAAGCTGATTGAACTGCCTTGGCCTGATGCCCTTTATGAAACACAAAGCAACCAGCGATTGCCTGCAACTTACGCCAATTTTTTATTCATTAATGGCGCGGTGTTATTACCTGTTTATGGTGTCAAGCAAGATGCACTAGCTATTAAAGTTATGACAGACGCCCTGCCCAATCACAAAGTTATACCAATTAACTGTGCAGTGGTGGTACGTCAATATGGCAGTTTGCATTGCCTAACGATGCAAATCCCAACAAGCAAACAACAAGGTGCTCTTTAAATGTCTCGTAATATCCGAGTATTTGGCATTCAACAAACCTGCTCACCGGAAAAAGCCGTTTCTCTTGAAACCACTCGTAGCTGGATTGAAAAAGCAGCCGCACAAAATGCTGATCTCATCGTACTTCAAGAGCTCCATGCCACTGATTATTTTTGTCAAACTCAAGAGCCCATTAAATTTGATTTAGCCGAACCGCTTGATGGCCCTACCGCACAATTTTTAAGCGCCCAAGCAAAACAAGCCAACGCCGTTATTGTAGGCTCGATATTTGAACGTCGTGCTGCCGGCATCTACCACAATACCGCCCTTGTTTTTGACAGGGACGGCAGCCTAGCTGGCTTCTACCGTAAGATGCACATTCCTGATGACCCAGGTTTTTATGAAAAATACTATTTTACCCCTGGCGACATAGATGGCTTTGAGCCAATTCAAACAAGCATAGGCAAGCTAGGTGTGATGGTCTGCTGGGATCAATGGTATCCTGAGGGTGCACGCATCATGGCTCTTAAAGGCGCTGAAATGCTTATCTACCCTACTGCTATTGGTTGGGACAGTGATGATACAGCTGATGAACAAACACGCCAAAAAGACGCTTGGATTGGTGTGCAGCGTGGTCACAGCATTGCCAACAATTTACCGGTTATTGCCATTAACCGCGTGGGTCACGAGGCTGATCCAAGCAATCAAAGCTCTGGCATCAACTTCTGGGGTCACTCATTTATTACGGGCCAGCAAGGTGAGTTTTTGGCTTTGGCTGATCATCAAAACGCCTGCTTAGTTGAAGCCACAATTAACCTTAACAAAACAGAGCAGACCCGTCGTATATGGCCATATTTCAGGGATCGTCGCATTGATGCCTATAATGGCTTACAAAGCCGTTTCTTAGACTAAATTGCCCTAGTAAAGTGTCGCTATTACGCTAAGGTATAGGTAGAGATTAAGGAGTCATTATGAGACAGATTGCCCTATGGCTTTTCAGCGTCGCCCTATTCATATGCGCAACCGCTAACGCTCAGGTGCAAGAGCTTAGCAATACCGAAATGACCGAGGCTTACATCCTTGATGGCTCAATCATTGTTAAACAAAAACAAATTGAGCCAAAGCCTGATGCTAAAACAAACAAGCGCATCACCCTAAGCCCCGGCAAACCAGCCATCTCTGAAGCAGACACCGTGAGAGAGCTCGATCAACAAGCTAATCAGCAAACCATATATGAGCAAAACTTGTTGCAACAACAAGGTGAGCAACAGCTTCGCCAGCAAGAGCAAGCCAACAGTAATCAACTATTTATTAGCCCTCAACTCAATGCAGCAGCACAAGCACAACAAGCGTACGCGCAAAACCTTGTACGCGAAGGCCTTGGCCTACCATCAGGTACACAGATTACGCCTGAACTAATGGGGCAATATTTGAGCTCGTTTGCAGGCCAAACCACTGGTGACCCACTACAAGCCCAACAAGCCATTACTAATTCTGGGTTTCAATTCATCATTCCGAATGCTGGAGGCGAAATAAAAAGTGGGATTTATTCATCCGGTGACGGCTCAATCAACGTGGAAAGTAATAACTCTCAAATAATCTTCAACTTACTGTTTCCAAAGAACCCTTAATTATTCCCATCAAGCACGTAATTACATAAAGTCCTCTTTATGCAACAAAAAGCCCAGCAATCGCTGGGCTTTTTTATGTAAAGTAACCATCACATTATGGGAGGCAAATTACCCAAACAGATCAAAACTTGGCCCTTGAGGTTGATCCTCACCCTCAATCTGGTCTAACCAAAGCTTTGGTTTACTGAAGGTTTGCTCCATCAACCGAGCAAGAGAGTCAGAAATGGCTTTTTTACTATTTGGTAGCATCAATGATGCAATTTGAGATTCATCTTTGCCCAAGCACATTGCAAACGATAATTCGTCCAATGCGTTTTCATGCATAATCTCAATTGCTTTAGTGCGACGTATTTCAGCTAAGTCCATAAGGGCCTCTCATTTTTGTACCATTATAGTCTTGATAAGATTTAGGATAAACCTTGGTTTTTTTGCTCACCAAAATAGAATATATGACGGAATTCAAGAATCACCGGAAGATTGCTGTATTCTTATAAAATGTCTGTTATAAAGCAATGCGTATTGGCTTTACATACCAGCCAGCTTCACAATAAATCTAATGAAAAAGTGCCAATTGTTATGTCTCAATTTGATACCGATCAGCTATTTCAAATAGCAGAAAAATTAAGTCAAGATTTCTCACTCTTTCCAAATACTAAGGGTGATCACGCGGCTGCCGTTGTCAAAGGTTTATTAAGCCAAGAACAAGTGAACACCAAAAGTGAAGAATTAAAGCAGTTAGATATTGACGGTTACATCAAAGAAGTCGTTTCACCAAGTGAATCAAGCCAACGTCTTAATGCAAAACAATTGGTACATAAATTAACCTCTCGATTCATCACTGAGCAAGAGTTTGGCCCATTATATGTGGCTGAAGTCGAACTTGCATTTGACAACCAATTCCGTCGTGTTGGTTTCATTTGCCAAAATCGTGCTGAACGAAATGGCGCTTGGTTACCCGAGCATCACCGCCAAGCGGTAAAATCCTTACGTCAGTTTGCCAGACATATCATTCCAGTGGTTACTCTAATTGACACACCCGGAGCCGATGCCAGTGAACAAGCAAACTTGGACAATCAAGCACATAGCATCTCCCGCTTAATCACTGAAATGTCTAATATCGATATTCCAACAGTAGGCATTATTTTAGGGGCGGGTTATTCCGGCGGTGCGATTCCACTTGCTTCAACCAATATTTTATTATCAGTACGCGACGGCATATTCAACACCATTCAGCCGCAAGGTCTTGCAAGCATTGCACGTAAATATAATTTGTCTTGGCAAGAATGTGCAAAATACGTCGGCGTATCAGCCTACGAGCTTCAATTAAGAAACGTCATTGATGGCATTATCGATTACGCTCCAAGTGATCGAATCGACCAGTTACAAAATTTAGCCACCGCTATCACCAGCAGCATTGAAGGCATTGAAAAAGGCGCAGAGAACTTTGCACGTGAAAACCCTTATTTAATGGATCACTACATGCGAAGTGTTGAACGTTACTTAAACCCTTCCGATAAATTAATCGCATTAGAGAAAGGTTCCAGCTTAAATCTTGCGTCATCACCCTCTGAACACCACAACTTATTTCGGATGACGTACCGCTACATGCGTTACCTAACATTAAGAAAACGCATTTCTTCCACCACCACAGGTCACTATAGTCGTCTTGCCGAAGTTGAAGTCCCTACTGGGAAATTAAACGAGCGGTTAGAAGAAGAAAAACGCAAGAAATTTCAAAAGTGGCTACAAGCCCCTGATAAAATTCGCTATGACGAAGAATTAAATAAACTTTGGAAAAATTATCTACAAAAACTTGAAGGTCGTAGCGAATCACGGGGCTCTATTTCAAAATTATTTTTTGGCGAACCAGAAGATAACTACATAAAAGCCAAACAAGATTTTAGCTTTTCTTTAGGGCTATATTTATTCAATCGCTGGAAGTCTGATGCTGATATCAACTTCATTGAACTCATCAGCTATCTGGAAAACTATCAACAAAGTCGCTTTCTATTAACACTCGATGATTTATTAGATAGCCAAGCTATAATCACTTTCATTAAAACCAACGACCATGCACTGGCTCAGTTCATTCAAAAATCGTTAAATTATGACACTCAAGCTCTATTAGCCAAACATACAAAAGGCAAGGCATCTAATGAGTTAATCACTGGTTTAACCGAGGCACTTAATAGCATCATCACGTCTGACAAGATGCCTAAAAGTGTCACCGACAGCATTAAACTAAGCCCAACCACCGATCAACTTTTGCATAGTGTTGCCAGCGGTTCGCTAGAAGCTAATCGTCGAATTCTAGAGGATGCGCTCGCTCCTTACATTCAAATTAAAACAGACACACCTATTGCCAAACTCAGTAAAGATGCAAGCGTTTTAGACGCCATCTTAATGGATGACTTGCGCACTGAGTTTATTAGTATCAGTCAAAACTTAATTATGTTTGGCACACTTTACGATTATGTAATTCACAATCTTGGTACAATCGCAAAAGAAGCCAAAGAAACCCATAGCTTGTCTTACATGGCTGTCAATAACCTTCTCAACAAAGCCCTAGAGTATACAAACAATTTAAGTATTGCGGCGAACCACAAGGACGAATTCGCCAACTGGTTTAAGTATTTTGTTGAGTCCAGCCAACGTGGTGCATTCTTAATTCAAGTAGAAGAATGGAAAAAACATAGCTTCCCACGCTTAAGTGATACGCTTTTTGTTATCGTAACGTTTTTCTTTGATAAATTGCTTGCAGAGTTTTATGAATCCAACGACGGATCAGACTACAACGGTCGAATTAACCCATACTCGATCGGCCGTAAAAAAGATTTCTGGAACCGCTTAACCATTGCCTACTTTGATTTATTAATTCAAGACGTGCTAGACGATGTCAAAAAAGAAAAAACGACCAAAAGCCAAGCATTCATTGATCGCTTTTTTCATGACTTCGAAGAGATTAATGACCACCTAATGACAGCTGACCCTGTTCAGTTCCCTGGCTTCAGAAGTGCTATTGAAAAATCACTGAGTAATGGCATTACACCTTGCGGTGTTATAACAGGCTTTGGCACCATTCAAATTGGCGACGAAAGCCGCCGTGTTGGCACCTTGATTTCAAACCTTGACTTCCAAGCGGGTGCGTTTGATATGGCCAGTGCTGAGAAATTTTGTAAGCTTTTAGTTGAGTGCGCTCGTCACAATTACCCTGTGATTTGTTTTGTAAGCTCTGGCGGCATGCAAACCAAAGAAGGTGCTTCTGCGTTATTTTCCATGTCGGTGGTCAACGATCGTATTACTCGTTTTGTTCGTGATAATGACCTCCCTATTGTTGTATTTGGGTTCGGTGACTGTACCGGTGGCGCTCAAGCCAGTTTTGTGACACATCCTATGGTACAAACTTTCTATTTCTCAGGCACAAACATGCCGTTTGCTGGGCAAATTGTTGTTCCGTCGTATCTACCATCCACTTCTACGCTGTCCAACTATTTATCATTAAACCGCCAAGCAATGGCCGATTTGGTAAAACACCCTTTCGTAGAAAATTTAGACAGCCAATTACGTGCTATTGACCCAGCCATTCCGGTTGCAAGAAAAACCGTTGACGAAGTGCTTGCTCGTATTCTTAAAGGTTACGTAACCCCAGGCAAAGCTAAAGCGAAGGAAGTCGCTAACGTCAATAAAGAAAAGTTATTCCGCCCTGTGAAGAAAGTGCTTATTCACGCTCGCGGTTGTACAGCTGAAAAACTCGTACGCAAAGCACAAGAAAATAATATTGATGTGGTTCTTGTGCAATCAGATCCGGATATGAACAGCACTGCCGCTGATAACCTTAATGCTAAAGGCCGTTTGGTTTGTATTGGTGGTAACACACCAGATGAAAGCTATTTAAACGCACAAAGTGTTATACGCATTGCAGACCTTGAAAAAGTTGACTCTCTTCACCCAGGGATTGGCTTTCTATCTGAAAGCTCACAGTTCGCGGCATTTTGTGGCAACCATGACATTAACTTTATTGGGCCAAGTGTTTCTTCAATGGAAACCATGGGTAATAAATCCAATGCCATTAATACGGCAATCAGCTCCGGCGTACCGGTTGTGCCAGGTTCTCATGGTATTGTGACCACATCTGCAATGGCGGCAAAAGTAGCAGATGAAATCGGCTACCCTGTCTTATTGAAGGCTGTACATGGCGGCGGCGGTAAAGGCATTCAAGTGGTGCATGAACCGTCTACGATTCATGAACTATTCCATCAAATATCAACCGAAGCACGCAGTGCATTTGGTAGTGGTGATGTCTACCTTGAAAAATTTGTGACATCACTGCGTCATATTGAGGTTCAAATCTTACGTGATAGCCAAGGCAATACTAAAGTACTTGGGCTACGTGACTGTTCTGTGCAACGAAACAACCAAAAAATCATTGAAGAGTCAGGCTCAACCATGCTGCCTAAAAACCTTGAAGATAAGGTTTATGATTACGCCGAAAAATTAGCCAATGCCGTTAATTACTTTGGTGCAGGTACTGTAGAGTTTATTTACAACCTTGATGCAAATGACGTGTACTTCATGGAAATGAACACTCGCCTTCAAGTTGAACACCCTGTCACTGAACTTGTCACCAACACTGACATTATGGGATTGCAGTTCAAGATTGCCAGCGGCGACAGCATTTCAAATATTACGTATAAGCCGAAAGGCTATGCAATGGAATTACGTATCAATGCTGAAAAAGCAACGCTGCAAAATGATGAGATACAATTCATTCCAAATGCGGGCAAAATCACTCGCTTTGAGTTGCCTAATGAAAAACACATTCAAATACTCAAATCCATTGATAGCGGCAAAGAAGTCACACCATTTTATGACAGCATGGTGGTTCAGGTAATTTGTTATGGCAAAGATAGAAATGACACCATTAACAAACTAAAAACCTTTTTAGACAAAGCCGTCATTCAAGGTGTGAGCACCAACATCCCATTATTAAAACGCATTCTGAATGATGATGTATTTATTAATGGTGATTACGATACTGGCTATCTTCCAAAATTCTTAAACAGAATAGATAAACAAGCATTAATTAAAGATATTGCAACCAGTGCCGGTGACGATAAAGAAAGCGTAACACTTGATCACTTACGCATTGAAGGCTCTAACGAATTAAAAGTGCTAGCACCGGCAAGCTCTATATTTTATAGCGCCCCGTCACCAACAGAGCCTCCCTATGTAAAAGAAGGCGATACAATCACGGTTACAAAAACATTGTGCTTGATGGAAGCCATGAAAATGTTCAGCCCTTTGAATTTGAAGTCATTCAATTCTCAAGGCAACACACTTTATGATCCTGATGCTCAGTACAAGGTTGTACGCATTCATAACCCTGAAGGCCAACAGGTAAACCAAGGTGACTTATTATTTGTGATTAGCCCAGTACATCACTAATTTTAGATTATTGTGATGGATGACAGCAGTAAAAAATCCCAGTACATACTGGGATTTTTTATTTATTGAAAGCTAAAACAACGAACTGGGTGGTGCAGTCAGCGCACCATCTTTTTGAAATAAGATAGCCGTTTTCATTTTACAAATAATGTCTTCATCTCGAGCAACTAAATAATACATATCAAAACCGTATTTGTGCTGCTCACCCAGAAACAAAGTAATCGTTAAACTCTCATTAGCAAATGCTTCATTAACATACTGTAATGCAGCATCCGCCATAATAGTATTACAGCCTTCTATATCTAGCTCATTAAACCCCAATGAGGCAAACCAGGCGCTTCTGGCCTCTTGCGCATACACCAGCAACCTATCATTGCCCAAATGGCCTGCATAGTTGACATCTGTGACACGCACAGGAATTTCTAAAGAAAATAGAACTGTTTGAGGTAAATCAAGTCGAATACGCATGGCTTTTCACATGAAAGTTATGAATGCATAAGATATTATGCCATTAATTTTAGAAACATTGGGCCAAAGCACACATTTAGTTGGGTTAAGTGCTATAAATATGCATAAGCCAACTTTAAATTTGAGTGCGTCATCCAATAAGGAATATAACGTAAATGTTGCGTCATCTAATAATACTTAGCACACTTTCTTGGTCACTTTTCGCTCAAGCAACCACTACCGATGTCCCTGTTTTAAAACCTCAATCTGAGCATGTTTTAACCAATCGAACTGTGGTTCAGCATTTATACCAACACCACTATTCTCGTAAATACATGAACGATGAGTTTTCAGAAAAGGTATATACCCGCTATTTGAATATCCTAGACAATACTCGCTCATATTTCACACAAGCTGATATTGATCAATTTGAACAATACCGTGACAAATTAGACGACGCCATTAAAACAAACAATCTAGATCCCGCTTTTGTGATTTACAACCGTTATGAGCAACGCGCAATAGAGCGCTTAGATTATGCGCTGGCACTATTAAAAGGCGGCATCAAACAATTTAATTTCAAAGAGAATGAATCTCTTGAACTTGATCGTGAAAAAGCACCTTGGGCAAAAACCAGCAAAGAGCTTGATGTGCTATGGAGCAAGCGCATCAAAAATACGGTTTTAAACCTTAAACTTGCAGGCAAAGAAGATAAAGACATCATTGAGCTGCTAGAGCGCCGTTATGAAAGCCAGTTAAATCGAATTAAACAAATAAACGCTGAGGATGCGTTCCAATCTTACATGAACGCCCTCACCTATACGTTTGATCCTCATACTCAATACATGTCACCACGCAACAGTGAAAACTTTAATATAAACATGAGTTTGTCTCTACAAGGCATTGGTGCTGTTTTAAGAAGTGAAAATGAAAACACCATTGTTGAGCGTCTTGTTCCAGGAGGCCCTGCAGCTAAGGCAAATCAGCTAAAGCCGAGTGATAAAATCATTGGTGTTGCTCAAGACAAAGAAAAAATGGTGGATGTCATTGGCTGGCGCTTAGATGAAGTAGTCGATCTAATTCGTGGTCCCAAGGATAGCACTGTTCGTTTAGATATTATTTCAGGTAGCGGCCAGACCGAAACTCATCGCACTATTTCAATTGTTCGTGATGAGGTCAAACTTGAAGATCGTGCTGCTCAAAGTGAAATCATCAATATCAAGCGTAGTGATAAAGACTACAAATTAGGTGTTATAGATATACCTGCATTTTATGCAGACTTTGAAGCGAAAAACTCTAACGATCCAAATTATCGCAGTACAACCCGAGATGTAAGTAATTTAATTACAAAGCTTAAAAGCGAAAATATTGATGGTTTGATTATTGACCTAAGGAATAATGGCGGCGGCTCTTTAGCTGAAGTAAATAATTTAGTGGGTCTATTCATTCCTCAGGGCCCTACCGTACAAGTTCACTATAGCTTTGGCCACACCCAAGTATTAGCCGACCAAGACCCTTCTGTGCTTTATAACGGTCCACTTGTTGTACTGACCAATCGTTTAAGCGCCAGTGCTTCGGAGATATTTGCAGGTGCCATCCAAGATTATAGCCGCGGCCTCATTGTAGGCAGCCAGACTTTTGGTAAAGGCACTGTGCAAACGCTTATCCCACTATTCCGCGGGCAAATGAAAGTTACCAATGCCAAATTCTACCGCGTCAGTGGCGAAAGTACTCAACACCGTGGTGTTATCCCAGACATCTTATATCCAGAGATCTATGACATCGAAAAAATTGGTGAGAGCGCACTTGAAGAAGCATTAGTGTGGGATAAAATTGAAGCATCTAAATACAAAGCACAATCTAGCCTAAGCGGTATCATCCCATCACTTCAAAAATCACACACACAGCGCATTAAAAACAACCCTGATTTCGAGTATTTAAATGAACAGGTCGAATTCTTAAAAGAATTAAGAAATGACACCAGTATTTCTCTAAATATTGATACAAGGGAAAAAGAGCGCCTTGAGACAGAAGCCCGTCGCCTAGCACTGGAAAATAAACGCCGTAAAGCAAAAGGCCTTAAGCTACTCGATAAACTAGAAGAGCAAGATGATGATGAGTCAAAACCAGATACTGACAAAAAAGACGCAACTGAAGATGCCTTACTAATCGAAGGTGGCGAGATACTGGTCGATTTTATGAATACAAGCCCTAACGCTATCACTAAAAAATAATTGCTCTATCAATAGGCATAAAAAAACCACGCTAAGCGTGGTTTTTTTATGCTCCAAAACAACTTCATACCTTTCAGCGGATCTTACCTTCTAAAATATCGGCGTCCATTACCAGTAGTTTTAGTGCTTTAGATGAGAATTCTCGTCTATATAAAACAGCGACTACCAGTGTCGTTGCAAACATGAAAAGTATAGGGTGTATAAACCAAGCTAAAGATGCCATCGCAAAATAATACGCTCGTAAGCCGTAATTAAATGCATGACCTGCTTGGTCTAAAATTTTTCCTGTGGAATAAGCATACTCTTTTCGCTGGCGAGCATTAAATTCTGCTTGGTCCGGCATAGGTGCTGCTCCAACTAAAACACTGCCAAAACCGTACTGCCGTAAAGACCAGGTAAAGCTAAAAAAAGCATACACCATGATAAACAAGAGCAATCCAAGTTTATATTGATTAAAGCCTGAGCCAACACTTTCAAATAGCACCCACTTTGATGCCGATGTTAAGGCGGTTAATACTGCGGCAACAATAATCACGGTAGTAGATGCCATAAAGTTCACATTGCGTTCTAGATTAGCAAGCAATGCTGCATCACCAATCCTATTATCGCGCAACATCATGCGTTCCATCCAAGAAACGCGATGAACATCAAGCACTGAGGCTAAACAATGGGTTCGCTTAGCCATATATTTTGCGAAATTACTGTAGCCAATCCAAATAATAAAGAAATACAGTAAAGCAACATAATTCCAAATTGTGTAATTCAGAACAAACTTATCTTCCATATATTTCTCTACTTAAGAAAATTTACAATTTCTTTATCATTTAATGCTTTATTGAACAGTTCAGACAGCATGGCATTTAAGTAATTTTCATTAAACTCTTTAGCCGGTGCTGTAGCCACATCTTGCGCCCTATTTGCGGCAAAACGTTTCGTTAAACTTGAACCGGAACGTGAAATTTTCACAACGATCTCACCTTCAAGTTCAATATGATTAACCCAGCTTTCATCAGGGGAAAAATAGTGTAACTTAACAATACTAATTTCTAATTTAGATAATGGCTCAGGTCCTTTACGCATTTCAATGTCTTGAGCAATCATAGCCGCTTGCAAAGACTCACCAACCGACTTTGCTAAACTTGCCTCAAAACTAATAGGGCCTTGATTTTTAGCATTACGATAACCCAATAAATCTGTATTTTCTCGCTGATCAGTGACAACTAACTCTATCGGTACTTTCACACCATTTAATTGCGAGAATTCCAATTGCGGTGAGACTTTTAGCGATTGAGGTCCAACTGCACAACCGACTAGTGACAATACAAACAAACCAATCAATAAATTTTTCATATGTTTTTCCTCTTTAATAGACTGTAACCAATATCTTAATTCGCTGCTTGCTCAGCCCTTAAGAACACCCACTCTTTAGCCGTTGATTGTTCTGGGTTAAATTTATAGCCCGTCACGTCAAAGTTTTTAATCTTTTCAACTTCATTAATTCTATTTTTAATAACATAAGCAGCCATCAATCCTCGCGCTTTTTTAGCATAAAAACTGATAATTTTATATTGGCCATTTTTTTCATCTTTAAATACAGGGGTAATCACTTCTGCATTTAATTGTTTAACCTTAACCGCCTTAAAGTATTCATTAGATGCCAAGTTTAATACGACATCTTTTGCTGCATTTTCAGCATTAATCATCTGGGTAATACGATCTCCCCAGAATTCATATAAATTACTACCCCGTTGATTAGCAAACTTAGTACCCATTTCTAATCGATAAGGTTGCATAAGGTCCAGCGGCTTTAACAGACCATATAATCCAGAAAGCATACGTAAATGTTTTTGCGCAAAGTTAACATCCGATTTCTTCAAAGAATACGCGTCAAGGCCTGTATATACATCGCCTTTAAATGCATACATGGCAGGACGTGCGTTATCTTGATTAAAAGGTAGCGACCAGTGCTGAAACCGAGTCACATTAAGTGTCGCAAGTTTATCGCTTAGCTTCATTAAACTTGCCACATCTTTTGGTGTCAGGTCTGTTAACTCATCAATCAATAGCTGGGACTGATCAAGCATGTCGGGTTGAGTAAATTCATCAAATGGCAAAGGTGTTTCATAATCCAGCGTTTTTGCTGGCGAGACGAGCATTAACATCATCTTTCCTTACATCTTGAAATCAAATTGGCGACTTTGGACGTTTTTCATTTAGTTTAAGGATACGTATAGTAGTTCATTGCTGCCAGCCATCAAAAGCGATAATAATAAAAATGCTTACGAGGCACCCTAATTATGCAACCCAAACCTGTCACCGGTATAAATGTATTTTCTGGTACATTGCGTATATTGCCAGATATTGGCCGTATTCTTAAGGGTGTTTATCACCTTGCCAGCGCTAAACCCGATAAATATCAATCTCTAGGTCGAATGTTCGAAGTACGCGCTGCACAGCGCCCAAATCATTGCTTCTTACGCTATGAAGACCGCCAATACACCTACCAGGCATTCAATCAGTGGAGCAACCAGATTTGTCATTATCTTAGCAGCCAAGGTGTAAAAAGTGGTGACACCATCGCATTAATGATGGAAAACCGCCCTGAAACCTTAGCGTGTGTGCTAGCAATCACAAAACTTGGGGCCATTGTCAGCATGATCAATACCACCCAAAGAGACGATATACTAATACACTCTTTGACCACCGTACCCTCCAAGATGGCGATTATAGGTGAAGAGTGCATAGACGCGTTTACTCAGGTTAAAACTAACATTGATCAAGACGCTAACTTCAAACTGTTTTACATGGCCGATGGCACTTCAAATGCAGCCCCTGACGACTTTATTAATTTAAGTTTAGTCACCAAGGAACAAGCAACAAGTAACCCTGAGTCGTCTAAACGCATACAAATGAAACAAACGGCTTACTATATCTTTACATCCGGGACCACCGGGCTCCCGAAAGCTTCAATTTTAACGCATTTTCGCTGGATAAAAGCCATGGGCGCTTTTGGCCTATCAGCATTTCGCATACGAAAAGATGATATCTATTATGTTTGTCTTCCGCTTTATCATAACAACGCCCTTACGGTTTCTTGGGCCAGTGTAGTAGGTGCTGGGGCCACAATGGTTTTAGCTAGAAAATTTAGCGCATCTCGATTTTGGGATGACTGTCGCCACTATGGTGTCACTGCCTTTTGCTATATTGGTGAGCTTTGCCGCTACCTATTAAATCAACCTGAGAAAGATAATGATCGTAATCATAATGTACGGGTAATAGGTGGCAATGGATTACGCCCAGACATTTGGATGAAATTTAAAAAGCGTTTTGCTATACCTCAAATAATGGAGCTATACGGTGCAAGTGAATGCAATATTGCATTTGTTAACAATCTCAACCTAGACATGACTGCCGGTTACTGCCCTATGAGTTTCAATGTCATCAAATATGATATCGAACAAGACACTCCCGTTTTAAATGATGAAGGATTCATGATACCTGTTGCCAAAGGTGAAACAGGCCTATTGATTGCCGAAGTGACAAAGCGTAGCCCTTATGAGGGTTATACAAATACTAAGGCAAATAAAAGCAAAGTATTAACTAATGTGTTTAAAAAAGGCGACACCTATTTTAATAGCGGCGACCTTGTGCAAAAACAAGGTTACAAGCATGTGGCATTTGTTGATCGACTAGGTGATACCTTTCGCTGGAAAGGTGAAAATGTTGCAACCACGGAAGTCGAGGAAGTAGCAAACCAATTTCCACAAATACAAAACAGCGTAGCTTATGGTGTACAAATACCTAACACCGACGGTCGCGCTGGCATGGCAGCCATTACTTTAAACACCGAATTAAATGAGTTTGATATTGAAGGCTTTACTCAACATATTAAAAGCAAACTTCCAAATTATGCGGTGCCTATCTTCATTCGTATTAGACCAACACAGGAGATCACAGGGACGTTTAAATATAAAAAAGGCACTCTAAAATCAGATGGCTTTGATTTTGAAACGTTCAAGGAACCTGTTTTTGTTTTATTGCCTGGAGAGTCACAATATCAGGCAATTGGTAATCAATTAAATAGTGAGCTAAAACAAGGTAAGTATAACTTTTAGATCGATCTTATATCTGTCTTAAGGCACCTTAAGGCAGATATAAATCTTTAAGTGCTATCCAATCATCATCGGACTCGAATTTCGGAATGATTCCAGCTAAAAACTGATACACAGGCAAAAGATCTTTTGTCAGTAAAATTCTAACCTTATACTCACCACTTGGCTTGTTCGACACAAAAACTTCATCTTCGATACCTAAAATTTGACTATAAAACTTCAGAGGCCCTTCATTTACAATAACAGCATCTAATTCGTTACCTTCTTTCAAATTCTTAAGATTTTCTATATCACTTTTAGCATTAACCCGATCAGCATCACCTGATTTAACCACTTCATCCAGCACTGGGTACGTATAACCCTCAATACCGCCAATGACTTTTCCTATAAAACTATTTTTATCCAGATATGAAAATGGTTTTTCTTTTTTTGATACAATTTCATCTCTTAAAGCTAAAACAGAGTCCGTCCATAAATATTTTTCCATATTATTATCTGAAAACCAAATTGGGTTAACAAAGATCACCATAGCACTCAGGCCTGATTTGAGATGACTCTGCAATGTCTGCATGGTTACCACTTCCACATTAAAACGATACATACCCTTACTTTTTTTTGTTAAATATCGTGCAAAACCAAAGGACAACCCAACACGCTTGGATTGACTGACAACCATAGGGGGGAATTGGTGATACTCATAAATGGTAACAACAGGAGAAGAGAAAACGCTTTTTGATAAAAAAACTGAAACAGTTAAAACAAGTACAACATTAAGACACCTTATAGAACGATTCATAATGTTAACCTTTAGAATTACACAACAAAATTTGAAACATGATCTGTCAGACTTTTTGATTGCACATTAAGTCCTTTTACTGCATTACCTATTGACTGCGCACTTTGTTTCGCATTCTGGCTTAATTCATTAACGCCATTTAAATTAGAGTTGATTTCATCTATCACAGATGTTTGCTCCTCAATAGCTGAAGCTACTTGTAAAATCCGATCACTAATACTGACCAATGATACTGAAATATTCGATAGATTTTTCTCAGATTTTTTAGCGTATTCAACAGTAGACGTTGCTTTTTCTTGACCCTCTTTCATTGAGTCAACAGCACGATTAACACCTGACCTTAAATTTTCAATCATATTGTTAATATCACCTGTAGACTGCTGTGTTTTACTTGCCAGTGTTCTTACCTCATCAGCCACTACTGCAAACCCTCGCCCTTGTTCACCTGCCCTAGCCGCTTCTATTGCAGCATTAAGCGCTAATAGGTTAGTTTGTTCAGCTATACCTTTAATAACATCTAGAACCGAGGCTATATTCGTTGTTTCTTCTACAATTTCTTCAATGACTAACCCTGAGTTTTTTACATTTTCAGCGAGTGATTCAATTTCCTGCATGGCCCGATTAAAATCTTTTGATACTTGCTTAGCAGTATGATCCGAGGTTCTTGCCTCCTCTGATACTTGCTGGGTATTGGTTGAAACTTCCTGAATAGCCAACCCCATTTCATGATTGGCCGTTGATACCATTTCCATTGATTTTGAATATTGCTCGCTATTACTCATACTGTCTTGGGCACCCTCTTGTAGTCGCCCACTAGCACTATTGACCTCCATTGCGACAACTTGAATATTTTTCATTAAAGACTGCATACCCGATAGAAATCTGTTAAAGCTGTGTGACAACCTACCAATTTCATCATCTCCAAGTCTGGGCATTCGCTTAGTTAAATCCCCTTTACCACTGGCCAATTCATCTAAAGACTGAGATAAATTATTAAGTGGACCTATAATCATACGAGGAAAGAAAACCGCCACACACGTAATAATAAACAATACGATAATCACAAGTATCACTGTATTAGACACTGCCTGTTTTTTTGTCTGTGCAGTATGCAACTGTAAAGCCGAGGCTTCTTTACCTAGTTGCTCGCCCAACATATCTAATTTATCACGCATCCCTTCAAAGTCTTTATCCAGACTATTCGTGCTAATTTGCGTTGCTTCATTTAGGGTTATTGTTTGATTTTCAACTTGCTGAACAAGCGCTTGCGTTTGGGGACGCCAATTACTAAACACGGTCAGAAACTGCTGAGCTTGAGCGATAATATCTTGTGATACATTCAGAGAAGTGATTTGCTTCACCCTATCCTCAACTTGCTGAATATTCTCTTGATGCATTTTAAAATAGCGTGCGTCTTTAAGGCCCAATGCGATGGTGCGCTCAGCAATTTGAGCCTGATACAAGTCACGATCAGCATTTAGAACAAGCTCAATCCCTGGTATGTATTGTTCATTAATGTGGGAGAATTCACTAGAAATCCTTTGCATATCAGTGATTTGCAATACAGAGAGAACGAATAATAAGATTCCAATAGTTGCGATTGGTAGCCTTAATTTCTTTGCTAAGCCAAGATCAGACCATTTCATGAGCTCACTCCATGTATTCCTATATTGAGAATAGATTACCAATTGCGTTAATCAATTTTGCTGCCTAATCATGTTTACGATACTATCTTCAATCTGCCTCATAATGGGGCACAATGAACTTGGAGTAACACTTATGAAACGTACGAGTAATACTGAGCCAATACCGCCACCAAATACATCATCTATGCCTGAGCCAATACACTACTCAAGTGCAGATGGCTGCTCACATTGTTTGCAGTTCTTCACTGCTACCAATCCTTCCCCTAACACTCCCATTGTTTTACTTTTTCCTGCCATGGGGATTCAAGCATCTAATTACTTTAAATTGGCAGAAAGCTTTAACGCGCTCGATATTCACTTTGCCTGCACTGATCTTCGCGGAAATGGCCCATTACACACAAAACCCTCATGGTTTTATAATTTTGGCTACCAAGAAATGCTACAGCAGGATTGGCCCGCTGCTATTCATAAGCTCAAAGAGCGCTACCCTGATAACCCTATTTTCTTAATGGGTCATAGCTTAGGCGGACAACTTAGCGTGTGCTTTGCCGCACTCAGCCCTCATGATGTTGAAGGCATCATAATGGTCGCCTCCGGTACGGTTTATTACAAAGCTTATCACCAAAAAATGCGCACCTATCTTGGCTCACAATTTTTATCTATTTTTAGCCATCTATCGGGCTATCTTCCTGGAAAACTGATTGGCTTTGGCGGACGTGAAGCCAGGCAAATGATGCGAGACTGGGCATATAATGCACGCACAGGGCGCTACAGAATGAAACAAAAGAACGGATACAAAGTGCTCGATGGCTTCTTAACACAAATGAAGAAACCCGTTCTAGCCATCAGTTTTGATGGCGACAAACTTGCACCGCATAGTGCAACTGTAAAGTTTTTAGATAAACTTTCAAGAGCATCAAAACTGCATATTCGAACCAGCTCACTTGAGCTGAAAACGGCTAATGTGGATCACTTCAATTGGGTGAAGTACTCTGACAAACTAACCCCTAAAATATCGACATGGATCTCACAGCAAGGTGCTTGATTTATCCTCCCCTGACTTATTGCTGCTAGCACTGGCCACCATTATCACAAGTGGTTTTGCGGCTGTTTTAGGTCAAGGGGGTGGATTAATGCTCTTTGCCCTATTATCTGTGTATATCGATCTACCGCTACTCATTGCGATTCATGCTGTCATCCAAATGAGTAGCAATTCCAGCCGAGCTGTTTTTGCTCTTCCCCATATTAGATGGAAGCTCATCTCACCTATTTTAATTGGCACTATTATTGGTGCTATCCTCATCACGCCAGCCTTAGAGCATACAAACTGGCAATGGATGCAGCCGATCATGGGCGCCTATATCCTGTATTTAACATGGAAGTCCAGCCTACCCCTATCAATGACATTTACTGTGCCAGGTGCTTTATTTAGCTCAGGTTTACTACAAGGTAGCCTAGGCATGCTATTAGGTGCGACCGGACCATTAAGTAACGCATTATTAGTCGCAAAAGGGCTAACCAAGGACACCATAGTCGCCAGTAATGCGGTAATCATGAGCACCAGCCACCTTATTAAAATTATCTTATTCAGCTTGCTTGGCATTAGCCTATGGGCAGATATCGAGCTTCTAATTCTACTAAGCTCAGCCGCAATTTTAGGTTCATTCATTGGCAATAAATTGCGCTCAGGCCTTCCTGAGTATAAATTCAATATTCTCTTCAAAGCACTACTAACATTACTCGCCCTACGGATGATGCTGTTAAATATACCTTTTTTATAAGCACTCAGTCATTGAACTGTCACATTTTCATATCATGCTAAAGGTATGACACTGCTTAAACAAACGATAGAAAATTCAATCTCCCCCCTACCAAAACATTTTTTTTAGCGCTATGCTTAATAAAAAGATAACGGTATAAAAATGAACACGCCGGACCTCATTCAGACATTTGATAATCTCGTTGAAACCACTGCCATGCTGTGCCGCAGTATCCGCAGCGAACAACAGGGAATTTGGGTTCCGCTAACGCAAACCGAACAATTAAGTGCAACAACCGAACTGGATAAAGCTTGCAACATACTCAGCGATTTTTGGTATCAAGATGGGCAAGATGGCAGAGAAACCCGCAGCTGCTTTGGTTTTATTGCAGTGCCACAGGGAACGTTAGATTTAGCGAATAATGTAAACAAATTAAAAGATACGCTAAAGCATCAAACCCAAGTTATGCAAAAACAAAACAAACAACATTGGTTAGAGCTTAAAGGCCAGCTAGCTAGGCGCCACCCTTCTGTACAAGCTCAACTGCATTTTTCTGGTTTAAGCAGACTTCACCTTAAACAAACCTGGCGCACTATCACCGTAATTAATCGCACCCCTGTACGCATCGGCTTCAATTGGTATCACTCAGGTCGAAGCATTCAAAAGGTTTCAGTTCAGCAAGCTTATGATGCGCTTTCTAGGCTTGATACAACCAGCTCACATATTCAAACCCAGCTATCGGCTGTAGCAAAACTATCAGTAAATACACCATTGGCCAAAGTTCAAAACCTTGCCCCTACTATGCGAGCCAATTTATTTTATGACGATAGCGAAACACCACTTCGCCAAGCAATGAATATTTCTTTGCCCATTTTATTTAAATCACATAAAGATGGAACACTGCCACAACATAATGAACCTGAAATAGACGCACCCACACAACGACAAAGAGCTGTACGTAGCGACCGTAAAATTGAAGATTCGCCTTTTTTACCAAGTATTCGCGTACATAGGTATAACCCTTAAAATTATTAGAGATATTATGCACATATACGGTCATCGCGGCGCCAAAGGGGTAGCCATGGAAAACAGCCTTGCTGGCTTTCAACTTGCGGCCAGCCAAGGCATTGATCGCTTTGAGTTAGATGTTCGTTTGAGTAGTGACGGGCAATTAATGGTGGTTCATGACGAAAAGTTAAAACGTTTAGCCGGTAGCCAATTAGCGGTCAGTCGAAGCACGGCTCAAGTACTTGGTTCGACCATGCTTAAAGGCACGCAGCAAGGCATTCCGACGTTAGAGCAAGTTGTTGCAGCCTGCCCTAATGTTGTTCATTGGCAATTTGAAATAAAAACGTTAACAACCAATCCTGGTTTTTTACATCCCATGGCACAATTGATTGAGCGCTTTGGATTACAAGATAAAGTTGTCATCACTTCAAAACACATTGGCATTCTTCGCGCTTTTAAACGCAGCATCCCTCACATTGAACGTGGTTATGTTCAAGAGTGGCCACTACCAAATGGGCTACGTACCGCACTTGCACTTGAATGCACTCATCTTTGTTTAAATAAAAGCCTTGCGCGATTAAGCTACGTGCAAAAGGCTCAGCGCAAAGGTTTAAAAGTAAGTGTATGGACGGTAAACGATGCCGATGACATGTGTCGGTTATTCAATTACAAAGTAGACAGCATTATCAGCGACTTTCCCCAAGCAGCACGAGAAGTAATTAACTCGATCAAACCAACATGAAAAGAAACACACTCTATATAACGGGTGCAGGGGTCAGTGCACAAAGTGGCATCCCCACATTTAGAGGGCAAGATGGCTATTGGACCATTGGCAGTAAAAATTACACGCCAATGGAAATGGCTACGCGCGCCATGTATATCAATCAACCTGCTGAATTTTTAGCATGGTATTACCATCGTTTCGCCAGCTATCGCCATCATGGTCCCAACGATGTACACCGCTGGTTAGCCGATAAAAACCTGATTACACAAAATATAGATGGGCTCGATGGCAAAGCAGGGAATCAGGATTACATCGCTATTCATGGCAGGCTCGATAAGATAACTCATTTCCATGAACAAGGTGAAGCTGTCGAGGTGTTCGATGCGCCTTGGGATACTATTGATGAATCGAATTTAAGTGCGTCATTACTTGAACATTTTAAAATCAAAAACAAGCCCACTCTAAACAGTAGCTTTAAACCCCTTGTTCTATTATTTGATGAATATTACACCGAGTTGTACCAAATTAGTGAAGCACAACAGCGTATGGAAAACGCAGAGAAAATGGTTTTCATAGGTACGTCATTCAGTGTAAATATCACTAATATAGCTCTGGATATCGCCATGAAAAATAACATTGAGGTAGCAGTGGTTGACCCTAACCCAGTGATATTGCCTTACAGGAATGTAAAATATTTTAATCAAACCGCTGAAGAGTATATTCAAACCAATAACTAATGGTATTAAACATATTCACAAGGCCAATATAGACACTATTTCACAAGGCCAATATAGACACTATGAATGATATTAAAAAAGCAACCCTACTTATTCTAACCAGCCTATTAATGGCCTGCACAGGCACACCTCCTAAAATCATCACCAACCCACAAGTTTTACTCCCCTGTCCAAGCTCCCCCAATTGTGTTTCAAGTTTTGCTGATAAGAATGCCCCCCATTATATTGCACCATTAGATTCAAAATTGAGCGTTGATGATAAATTAAAACGCCTGCATCAATTACTTTCAGTCAAAAGCAATATTGAAGTCACCCATAGTGAAACACACTATCTAAGAGCCGAAGCGACTTCTTCATTTTGGGGCTTTGTGGATGATGTTGAATTTATCCTTACCGGCGAAAAAATTCACATGCGATCAGCTTCTCGCTTAGGCTATAGCGATCTTGGGGTAAATAGACAAAGGCTAGAAACCATTCGGTCCGAATTCTAACGATGCTATTTAGAGCCTTAATCAGCTACTTAAGTCTTGGATAACAATTAAGAGGATTTTTGATATAATGCGCCGCAAATCGACTGTAGTACTGATTAAAGTACGGTCCTGTTTCCGGAGTATGTATGACCACGAATATTGATACCCCAGCCCAATATCAAGATGCTGACGCCTTATTGACCGATGCTGGCTTCAAAACCAGCAACATTTGGTATCACGGCACCACTTCAGGCCTAAGCAGCGAAATCATTAAACACGGCTTAAAACGCTCTGGTGACGATGAAATCAATCAAGCCACCAAAAAAGCGATGGCAACCATTGGTAACAGCTACACAGAACGCAAAGAGCCTATTTACTTAACTCAAAGTAAACAACTCGCTTATTACTGGGCAACACAGAAGGTTCGCGCCCGTAAGGTGCATACAGGCAACGATGAAACCCCTGAGATCATTCAAGTCACCCTGAATAACAATGAAGTGGATGTAAAATCAGATGTAGGTGCCGTGGTAATGCTAATGGATTTAAGCCCTTACATGGGTTATCTAGAAGAGCTATACCAGGCTAAAGGCATTGCGTTTGACCTTGATGATATTCAAGCACGTGCCATGGAGCTTAACCGTGAAGACTATCTGAATAAATTCGGCTTGGCTTACTGTGCCAAAGATATCGACAAAGCCCTTTTGAGCATTGCTAAATAGTTAGAATATTTAAAACATACAAAAAAGCCGCTTAATAGCGGCTTTTTTGGGTTTTACGTCCTGATCTTAAGCACTTTGGGCCATTAACGCTTCTAGCTCTTTTTCTTCTCGCTCTTTTTGAGCTTCACGTGCCATCTCTTCCGGTGTTTTTTGTAATGATAATGCCGCTAATGGGTTAGCACTATTGTCCGCTGCTTCACTTGTGTCAGCCAGCTTAATTCGAAGGCGCAAATTATTTTCAGAGTCTGCATTTTTAAGTGCCTCTTCTAAGGAAATCTTCCCAGCTTGGTATAGCTTAAATAATGCAGCATCAAAAGTTTGCATGCCTAAATTTTCAGACTTAGACATAATCTCTTTTATGCCATCAGTATCCCCTTTGAACACCAAGTCTTGAATGGTTTTATTGCCTAATAAAACTTCAACAGCGGCCACACGTTTGCCATCAACCGTTGGAATTAAACGCTGAGAAATAATCGCTTGTAAGTTTAAACCCAAGTCTTGTAAAAGCTGCTTATGACGCTCTTCAGGGAAGAAATTAATAATACGGTCTAACGCTTGATTGGCGTTATTGGCATGAAGGGTAGAAATAGCAAGATGCCCTGTTTCAGCAAATGCCAAAGCATGCTCCATGGTTTCTTGATCGCGAATCTCGCCAATTAAGATAACATCGGGCGCTTGGCGCAGTGTATTTTTAAGAGCCGCTTTAAAACTCTTTGTATCCACACCCACTTCGCGCTGATTAATAATTGAGCGTTTATGGGTATGAACAAATTCAATAGGATCTTCAATGGTAATAATATGCCCTGGAACATTGGTATTACGGTGGTCAATCAAAGAAGCCAGCGAGGTAGATTTGCCCGAGCCTGTCCCCCCCACAAACAAAATCAAACCACGTTTCGCCAATATGACTTTCTTTAAAACCTCTGGCAGACCTAAATCATCAAAACGGGGAATATCTGTCACTATGTTTCTGGCAACGAGAGAAACCTCATTACGCTGCCTGAACATATTTAATCGAAAGCGACCACCGGTAGGCAAGCTAATTGCCATGTTAAGTTCAAGTTCCGTTTCGAATTCTTTCTTTTGATCTGCATCCATCACGGATTCAATCATTTTCTCAATCTGACCTGGTTTTAAAGGTTCTTTGCCTAATGGCTTAAGTGTGCCTTGAAACTTAGCGCTAGGCGGCGCACCTGTGCTTAGATAAAGATCTGAGCCATCATGCTTAGCTAAGATTTGAAGATATTTGATCAATGCCATCTATATTTACTTCTTATTATTTAAACTACAACAAAATTCAGTTCTCATAACATTTAAGCATATAGCATTAGATATGGATATTTTCCATGCAGCGAAATGTGCACTAGCTACCAAAATAGAAAAACATCAGACACAAAAAAAGCGAGCTAAGCTCGCTTTTTCAGCAATGAGATTCAAACTTAGGAAATACGGTTTAAACCATTTAATGCCGCTATCCGATATGCCTCAGCCATGGTCGGATAGTTAAACGTATTATTCACAAAATACCGCACAGTATTACCTGCACCTTCTTGCTTCATTATGGCTTGCCCGATATGGATGATCTCAGATGCTTGGTCACCAAAGCAGTGTATACCTAAAATCTCCAGTGTTTCGCGGTGGAATAAAATCTTGAGCATTCCAACACTTTCACCAGTAATTTGCGCTCGAGCGATACTCTTTAAAAATGCCTGCCCGACCTCATAAGGTACTTTTTCATTGGTTAATTCACGCTCAGTTTTACCAACAGAGCTGATTTCAGGAATCGTATAAATACCCGTTGGCACATCACTGACAAACCAGTAGTCGTCATCACCCGCTAAGTGCGCCGCTGCACTGCGACCTTGGTCATATGCAGCACTGGCAAGACTTGGCCAACCCACTACATCACCAACCGCATATACATGTTCAGCACTGGTTTTATAGTTCTCGTCTACTTCTAATTGACCGCGACTATTCGGCTCGATTCCAACATGTTCGAGACCAATATTCTTCGTATTACCACTGCGACCTGCTGCCCATAGAAGCGCATCCGCTTTTATTTGCTTACCAGACTTGAAGTGCATGGTGACACTGGTCTCATCCGTCTCGACCGAATCAAACAGCTCGTTATGTCGAATCAATACGCCAGTATCTCGCAAGTGATAGCTTAATGCGTCTGAGATTTCGTCATCCAAAAACGGCAATAGACGCTCCCCTGGATTGATCAGGTCGACCTTCACCCCTAGACCACTAAAAATAGACGCATACTCAGAGCCAATTACACCCGCACCATAAATAATAATGGTTCTCGGTGTATGCTCTAATTTTAAAATCGTATCGGAGTCGTAAACACGCTCATGGTTAAAATCCACACCTGCTGGGCGAAATGGGCTTGAGCCTGTTGCAAGGACAATTTGCTCAGCATGTAGACGTGTACTTGATGCAGGACCCTCAGTAATCTCCACGGTATGGCTATCTACAAAACTGCCATGTCCATGATAAAGATGTACTCGGTTACGGCTATAAAACTCAGTACGTAACTTAACTTGCTTTGCAATAACACGCTCTGCCGTCTTTAACACACGAGGAAAGCTGAACCACCTAGGCTCACCAATGTCGCGGAACATTGGATTGGTGTTATAAGAAATAATTTGCTTAACCGAATGACGCAGCGCTTTAGACGGTATTGTGCCGAAATGGGTACAATGCCCACCCACTTGTGCCGCCTCTTCAATGACCGCTACTTTTTTACCTTTTTTGGCTGCGTTCATTGCAGCACCCTCACCTGAGGGACCTGTTCCTAAAACAATGACGTCATAATGGTAATCGGCCATTCAACACTCCTTATACATATTATTTTTGGCTTGCGTCGTACCCTAAATCGGCAGATACATTACCAGCCACTTTTTTCTTTTCAGTGTCACACTTTTGCTTGTCGCCACCACACACATCGCAGGCGCTTTCCATACCAATAGCACTCATTCCGCCGCAAGAGCCACTAATTGGCTTACGGCCAAGAAGAACACCTACTGCCATTAAAACAACAACAAGCAACATGAAAACAAACACAACTAACATCATTTCCATGGGAAACCTCACTTAGCTTGCCAACGATCAAACGTCGGCGTTGAATATTCACTGAAGCCGTTAGGGCTTCGTTCTATTAAAAAAGCTTTAATATCATGCTCTAGTGCAAATAACTTCGCTTTTTCAGCTCCCATTACAAGCATAGCAGTCGCCAGCGCATCAGCACGGGCACATGATTCATCTATAACCGTAACCGAAGCCAGCGTATGCTTAGCTGGCTTAGCGGTAAATGGATCAATGGTATGACTGTACTGCTCACCATTCATCTCGAAATAATTACGATAATCGCCAGATGTGGCCATGGCCCCGGTTTTCATTTCAATAATCTTTTGCACACTTCGCTGGTTTTCATCTGGTTTTTCGACCGCGACTCGCCAAGGCTTCTCAAGAGACTTACGGCCTTTAACTCGCATTTCGCCACCAATCTCAACTAAATAGTGGCTTATACCTTGCTCTTCAAGGTAATCCGCCACAAGGTCAACGCCGTAACCTTTGGCAATTGCAGACAAATCTAAATAGCGCTGCTTAACCTTTTTAACCGATAAATCTCCCAAACTCACATCAGTCAACCCCACTTGTTGCTGGGCTTTTTTTGTTGCTTCTTGGGAAGGTAGCTGCATTGGCATTCTATCAGGACCAAACCCCCAAAGGTTAACGATTGGCCCCACCGAAATATCAAAATACCCACCAGTTAGTTCATATAAGTTGAAAGACTGTTCCAGTACATTGAACAGCTCAGGGCTAATTTTTTGTTCATAAGGCGGGTTTGCTGCATTGAAGATGCTTAATTCACTATCCGTTTGATAAGTCGACATCTGCTGATTCACCATCAGCAAAATCTGATCTATATCTTTTTGAGCAGCAGATGGATTGATAGAAGCAAGTGAACGCCATTGAACATTGTAGCTAGTGCCCATGGTGTAACCGTGGATTTTATCTAGCGCTTCATTTTGAGATGAACAAGCAACTAAATGGAATAATAAGATAAAAATGAATACAAACTTCATACATTCGCCTTAAAAAAAGCCAGTATATCGGATATATCCAAAACCCTCTATGTATCCAGCCGTAAATCCAGATGACTGACTATAAATTGATTAATTAGGCATCAACAACTTATGTAACCGACTTTCACCAGCAGGCGTTAACTGCCAATAACTTTTTAAGCCGGTGCGCTCTTTCGCGACATTTTCAATCACACCCGCCCCTTTTAGGTAAGCCTTTAATCGCTGAAACTCAATATCATTGCAGCGTACACCCGATAATGCATGTGAGTCGGCAATGGCTTTCATAAAGTCTTCTTTGTAGTTATCTTCGACGTAATCTTCAAGCACTGAACGCATTCGATCTTCCGTCACAGGCGAGGTCATCATAGAACCGATATTTAAAAATGCCATATCCCAAGTGAGTAAAATATTACTCGTAACTTCATGGCAGTTCCCATGGGCAAATACTTTGCCAGTAAAACGCATTGGATAACTTTCCATACCAAACAAAGTATCGGTAATGGCTTCGTTAAGGTGATTCTCGGTTTCAAGCTCAGCCAGTTTATTGGCATCAACCAGTCCAAGTTGAGGTTTAAGCAAGTCCCTTAATACTTGCCTAGCAATAAGCAGCAAATCTTCTTTATGGCTCCAATACTTAAACGTGCCTGACATGGTTAAGCGATGCAATGTACGCAACCTTTGCACATCTTGGGCGTTCATACCCTTAAGCTCAGTATTCTTTAGAAGGGCCACCATTTTTTTATTTTTGCTTTTCGCATAAACCGCTTCACGATGAATATAACTTTCGCCACTATCCGATAACGCCCCATACGAATCGCCAACTAATAATATAAAAACAGAGCAAGAATCAATGGCTTTACGTACCAAAGGCCAATCATAATCACCAGAATGTGGAACAAAATAAAAAGAAACAGGTAGGCCACCAAGCTGGAAAACCACCCTATTTATTGTATAAAGAATCGCTGCAGTATCGTTGGGGTCTGCACAAATGAATACTGTTGGCTGAGAGTGTTGATTCATATCCTTATTTACCGCTTAAATCCAAGCTAATATTTTAGCTAAATACAATAATAAACTAATCGAAAATGCCGATAACAACGTGCTTAAGGCGATGATATTTGACGCCAGCATGTGATTGCCGCCCATTGATCGAACCATAACAAAACTGGCAGCAGCTGTTGGGCTTGCAAACATCAGAATAATGCAGCCGATCTCTACCCCTGAAAATCCAAAACCAAAAGCAGTTAGACCAACCAAGATAGGCACAATTAACAGCTTGGCGAATACGGCCTGTGTAGACAAAGCACTGGTATTTCTAAGCTCACGAAGACTCAAAGAGCCACCTATAGCAATAAGGGCCAAAGGTAATGTCATACGGGCTAAATACTGACCAGCATCATACATGACTTTAGGCAGCTTTAAATCCAACCATGAACAAAAAAAACCAAGAGCGATGGCAATAATCAATGGATTCTTAGCAATATCTTTGAAGGTTCTTAACCACTGAACCGACTTACCTTCATGTAGACTTCGGTTTAAAGCATAAACTGACAATATATTATAGATTGGCGTGACCACCGCTAAGATTACAGCTCCTACAGCCAACCCATCACCACCAAATGCCTTTGCACACAAAGCAATGCCTACTATCCCCAAGTTGCTTCTAAAAGCCCCCTGGACCGCCACCCCCCTATCTTGGTGAGGCACCCATAAAGCCGATATTAACCAAAAAGCGACAAATGAGATCACAGCCGCACTGATGCAAAACCAAACTAAGGGTAGCTGGTCAAGCAAATGCAAATCATTATCAATCATTGACAGGAAAATCAGGATTGGCAGGCAAATATTGAATACTAAAGAGGATGCTTGGCCCACAAAACCTGCATCAATGTACTCTCTTCGCTTCAAGTACAAACCGACAAACACAATGATAAAAACAGGGCCAGTCACTGATAATGTATACTCTAACGCCGCCAAATAGCCCATATCACCCCCAAAAAGCGCGCATTGTAACAGCTTGGAGGGTTTGATCCTGTATAATAAACAAACAATTCATTTGTATAACTGACTATGCTATTATGCGCCGTATTATTTATGGGTAAACATCATGTCTAGACTAAGAAAATCTCGCTCATTAAAGCGTGTAACTGGCGGCGTTAAGACCGGCTCTAAAGAACGCACTAAATTAGAAAACAAGCAACGCAAAGCCAAGCAAAAAGCCGCAAACCCGGTTAAAAGCAATCGCCAGCGTTCTGTTTATCAGCGCTTTTTAGATGAAAATGAACTGGTTGAAAAACAGCACGTGACTGCCACAAAGGCAGTTACTAAACCTGTTGTGAAAACTGAAGACGTTACTCGTCCGGTTTATCAGCCAAAAGAAGAAAACGAATCTCTTTGGGATCAGTTAGAAAAACCAACAAATAACGATACCTTCTAAGACGCTCTTCTATATTTATGCAGCAAGAAACACTTGAATGCGCCAGTGGCCAGTTTGTATTAACTCGCCCAGGCGCAAATCCCAAGCAGCCACTACGTGCTTGGGATGCCGCAGATGAATACCTCATTCATTTAATAACTCAGCATTACAGCCACTCAAAAATTCTTATTCTAAATGATCAATTTGGCGCGTTAGCGTGTGCACTACATTCCCAAGTTGATGCGTGGTCATCTGATAGTTTTTGCGCAAAAGAAGCGCTGCAAAACAATTTCAAGCAAAACCAACTAACAAACAATCTAAAGGTATTTGATTCAATGAACATTGAAACAGATGCTGAGCTGGCTGTTGTTAAAATTGCCAAGAATACAAGCTTCTTAGAGTACCAGCTTAACCAGTGCTTCAGTGTCGGCATTAAAAAAGTATTGCTAGCAGGCATGATGAAGCATTTGCCGAAAACTATTTTAAATCAGCTTCAAAAGTTCGGCACCGTCAACCGGTTACCTTTTGTTAAAAAAGCGACCATTTATGAGTTAACGCTAGAGCGTAATACTCAAAATAATTACCCTAAACGAAACGAATTTGAAAACGTTAAGCTAATAAGTCATGCCAACGTCTTTGGGCGAGACAAATTAGACCCAGGGGCTCAATTTTTTATTGAAAACCTGAAGAGCCTGCCTGACGCTGAAAATGTAGCAGACCTTTGCTGTGGCAGCGGTATCTTAGGTATTAAATACGCCCAAGTTCACATGCAAAGCCAAATTGATTTTTATGATGAGTCATTTATGGCAACACAAAGCTCTAAAGAGTCATGGCAGATCAACAATCTCAATAATACAGCGGGTTTTATTTGGGCTGACGGACTCACTTGCCAAGCTCAATCATATGACTTAATTTTATGCAATCCACCTTTTCATGAAGCGCATACAGTTGGCGATCACATTGCGAAACGTTTATTTAAACAAAGCCAATCCGCTTTAACTAAAAATGGTCAACTCATTGTTGTAGGTAATCGACATTTGCAATACCACCTCACCTTAAAAAAATATTTTAAACAAGTGGAGCAAATTGCGTCTAATCCAAAGTTCGTTTTACTGAGCGCCCATGGCTAGCTACCGTATACCCGCCAATAATTGCGCAGCCGAAATTGAGGTTAAACGCAGTCAATTTTTAGGGTTTGCCGCTCACACACCAAGCTTGCAAGCCGCAAAAACGTTCATTCAATCCCTAAAAGATCGCTTTCCTGACGCTAGGCACCATTGTTACGGCTTTATGGCTGGCGCACCATGGGATAGCAACCTGTATGGGTTCTCGGATGATAACGAGCCAAGTGGCACAGCAGGCATGCCAATTTTTTCTCATCTTAAGCATAACAATATTGGTGAAATCACCATTGTCATCGTTAGATACTTTGGAGGGACAAAACTTGGAACAGGCGGTCTAGCTAGAGCATACAGCGACGCGACAAGAGCAACATTAGAGGTTTTGAAGCTACAAGATTTTATCGAAATGGAAAGTGTGGAATACGAAATTGAATTTTCGCAAGAAGCACAAATAAGGAAGATTATCACCGATGTTGGTGGAGAAATTATTGATTGCCACTATGGGCAGAAAGTGACGATATCCGCAACAATCCCTTCAGGTAAAGCATTACCTCTACCCTATTCAATCAAAGCATCACGCTCAACTATATAACGCGCAATATGACGATACCCGTCTTGAACCATATCATTGAAGCCCATATGCACCTCAAATTCTTGCTGAGAGACACGTCTGATGCTTTGAATTTGAGCCTGAGTCTCTAGCTCAATTACCTCGCCCGACACAAAATAAAGGCCTAATGAAATCATTAAAATAGGAAACTTAGGCTGAGCCTCAAAACTACTGCTGCCGTGCAGAGAAGTGATTTCTTCTTCAGTACAACTGACACATACACCTCTAGGGGTTATCTGGCTGCCTGATAGTGAGTATGTATCAGAGCCATCTAACGCCATAGCATCAACCGTCAGATAAGGCTGCGAAAGGTTTGGACTGACTGCTTTCATATTCATATGTCAAAAAATATACCAATGATTGTATTATAAGTAATAAACTAAATTGTTTATTTTTCAAACAACCAATTAATTTATAGCAAAAATAGTACTTTTTCACATACTAAATCATTAGAAATGGCGGACTAGTTCTCAAAAATCGCCATTTATTGTCACCAATAACTGCCTATTGCCTGCAGATTTACGAAACTCACCAAGGTAAATCCCCTGCCAAACCCCTAAATTTAATCGACCATTTGAGATGGGGATCGTCAACTGCGCTCCTATTAAACTACTTTTAATATGAGCAGGCATATCGTCTAAGCCCTCATCATTATGTTCAAAATAATCACAGCCCTGTGGTACCAAACGATTCATAAACCCTAAAAAATCTGAGCGTACTGTTTTATCGGCATTTTCATTTAAAGTAATACCCGCAGATGTATGCTTTAGCATCACATGGATGAGGCCTATTTTAAGCTCACTGATTTCAGGCAATGCCCGCAAAAACTCATCTGTAATAAGATGAAAACCATAGGGTTTAGCCGCTAATTCAATCTCTTTTTGTACCCACATAACAACACCTGCACTAGCTTTTAAAATAAAAAAGGCCCATAAAACAAAGTTTTATGGGCCTTTTTTTCAGCTAAACAAACTAGCCGCCAAAATCATCTAACATGATATTTTCAGGCTCAACACCTAAGTCTAGCAGCATGTTAATCACTGACTGGTTCATAATTGGAGGCCCACACATGTAGTACTCACAATCTTCAGGCGCTGGATGATCACGTAAATATTGCTCAAACAATACATTGTGAATAAAACCAGTTAAGCCTGTCCAATTATCCTCTGGCTGAGGATCTGACATAGCAACATGCCAGTTGAAGTTAGGGAACTCTGCAGCAAGCGCATCATACTCATCATCATAGAACAGCTCACGAGCTGAACGAGCACCATACCAAAAACTCATCTTACGCGAAGATTTCAAACGCTTAAGTTGGTCAAAGATATGTGAACGCATTGGTGCCATACCCGCACCACCACCAATAAATACCATTTCAGCATCTGTATCTTTCGCGAAGAACTCACCAAATGGGCCGTAAACCGTTACTTTATCGCCCGGCTTAAGGTTAAACACATAGCTCGACATGATACCTGGGTTAATGCCTTCAGTACGTGGAGGTGGCGTAGCAATACGAATATTAAACTTCACCACACCGCGCTCTTCTGGGTAGTTTGCCATTGAGTAAGCACGGATAACGTTTTCTTTACTCACCGTTTTAAGGTCAAAGAACTTAAAGTGCTCCCAATCTCCACGGTACTCTTCTTCGATGTCAAAATCTGAGAAGTTAATTTCAAATGGTGGAGACTCAAGCTGCACATAACCGCCTGCACGGAAATCTACGTTCTCACCTTCTGGCAGTTTAAGTGTCAGCTCTTTAATGAAAGTGGCAACGTTAGGGTTAGACTCAACCGTACATTCCCATTTTTTAACACCAAAGACTTCATCTTCAACTTCTACCTTCATATCCTGCTTAACAGGTACCTGACAAGACAAACGCCAGCCTTCACGAGCATCACGCTTAGTAAAGTGAGACTCTTCAGTTGGTAGCATTGAACCACCACCATCAGTCACTAAACATTTACACTGCGCACAGGTACCGCCACCGCCACAAGCTGAAGATAAAAACACACCATTATTAGCAAGCGTTTGTAATAACTTATCACCCGCGGCTGCTTTAATTGTTTTCTCTGGGTCACCATTGATTTCAATGGTCACCTCACCTGAACTTACTAATTTAGCACGCGCACTTAAAATCACAGCTACCAAGGCAAGAACCATGGCCGTGAACATAAATACACCTAAAATAATTTCTGTATATTCACCCATATTCTGTCACCGTCCTTATAGAGATACGCCGGAGAATGACATAAAGCCAAGAGACATTAGGCCTACCGTCATAAAGGTAATACCCAAGCC
>JAGDZK010000069.1:0-23256 GCA_049115935.1 Bermanella sp.
CTGATAACGGCATTGGTATGAACCGTGAAGAGGTGATCGAGAACCTAGGTACGATTGCTAAGTCTGGTACCTCTGCGTTTTTGCAAAAATTGTCAGGTGACGAAAAGAAAGATGCTCACTTAATTGGTCAGTTTGGTGTAGGTTTCTACAGCTCTTTCATTGTGGCCGATAAAGTAGAAGTTCTAACGCGTCGTGCCGGCGGTGATAGTAAAGAAGCCGTACTTTGGACGTCAGCAGGTGAGGGTGATTTCACCATTGAGACCACTGAAAAAGCAGGTCGCGGTACTCAAATTACGCTTCATTTAAAGGCTGATGAAAAAGAGTTTGCGGACGGTTTCCGTTTACGTAACCTTGTTAAAAAATATTCAGATCATATTGCAGTACCTGTGCAAATGATTAAAGAACATACTGGTGAAGACGAAGCACCTGCTGAGCCTGAGTGGGAATCTGTAAACAGTGCAAAAGCACTTTGGGTTCGTAGTAAGTCAGATGTTAAAGATGAAGAGTATCAAGAGTTTTATAAACATATTGCCCATGATTATGACGACGCTTTAACTTGGTCCCATAACAAAGTAGAAGGCACCCTTGAATATACAAGCCTGTTGTATGTGCCTAAGCGCGCGCCTTACGATCTTTGGAATCGTGAAGGTAATCGTGGCTTAAAACTATATGTTCAGCGTGTATTTATTATGGATGATGCCGAGCAGTTCTTACCGCCTTATTTGCGTTTCATTAAAGGTGTGGTAGATAGTAACGATTTACCACTTAACGTGAGTCGCGAAATTCTGCAGGAAAATGCCAGTATTACCTCTATGCGCACGGCTTTAACTAAGCGTATTTTAGATATGCTTAAGAAGTTAGCGAAAAAAGACCCTGAGCAATATCAAACGTTCTGGGATGGCTTTGGTCAGGTACTTAAAGAAGGTCCGGCAGATGACTTTGCTAACAAAGAAAAAATTGCTGAGCTATTCCGTTTTGCTTCTACTAAAGGTGAAGATAATAAGCAGACTGTTTCTTTAGATGCATACCTTGAGCGTGCCCAAGAGAGCCAAGATAAAATTTATTACCTAACCGCTGAAAACTATTTAACGGCGTCTCGTAGCCCTCACTTAGAAGTATTCCGTAAGAAAGGCCTAGAAGTTCTACTATTAACTGATCGTGTTGATGAGTGGATGATTTCTCACTTAAGTGAATTTAAAGGCAAAACCTTTGAAGACATCACTAAAGGTGATCTTGCGTTAGATGAGACGGATAAAGCAGAGCAAGAGAAAGCCGAAAAAGAAAACGAAAGCTTAATTAGTCGTATCAAAACCACCTTAGGCGATAAAGTTGAAGATGTGCGTATCTCAACTCGTTTGACGGATTCAGCGGCATGCTTGGTGGTTGGCAAGGATGATATGGGCATGCAGATGCGCCGTATGCTGGAAGCCGCTGGTCAAGCACTACCAGAAGCGAAGCGTGTGCTTGAAATTAATACTACTCACCCATTGATCGTTAAAATGGATGTGCAAAGTGATGAAGCGCGTTTTGCTGATATGGCTGAGCTAATTTTTGAGCAATCTCAATTAGCAGAAGGTAGTCAGCTGCAAGACCCAGCTGGTTATGTAGATCGTATTAATAAATTACTAGTGGGTTTATTAGACGGTTAACTGCTTTGAAGTTAAAAATGGCTCGTAAGGGAAACCTTGCGGGCCTTTTTTTTGTTACTAATCAGGGCACTGGTGCACAATCGACGGCTAGGTTTATGCTTTTGCATGTCGTATCATAGCGCCAACTTAATAATTACACATTTATAATAAAGGTGATTCATGAAATTGCTACGCCTCTTGGCCCCAATCGGTTTATTGATGAGTTCAGCGGTTCATGCTGGCGGTACTTTGGATTTAAGCATCAACGATAGCATGGCCGGCTTAGACTATGACGCCACGCGCATGGGTAGCCCGATGCATGTAACCGCAGGCTTTTTACATCATGAAGAAGACGGTGACCTTATGTCTTTTGGTTTAAATGCCGTTGATGTGCGCAGCCAACAAAGTAGTTTGCGCATTGGTGTGGGTGGTAAGGTTTACGGCTATTTCACGGATACAAATGACAGTGGTGCATTGGCCATTGGTGGTTTTGCTCGCTATATGCCCCCTGAACTCAATGGTTTAGGTTTTGGTGGACATGTGTATTACGCTCCTAGTGTTCTGTCTTTTTCAACTACTGAAAACATGATTGATGTGGGTGCGCGAGTAGAGTTCATGTTGTTACCTACGGCTATGGTGTACCTTGGTTATCGCTTTGTTGAAGCGAATGACGAAAAGGGCGATATCGATGTGGTGAATGCAGGTCATTTTGGTCTGCGTATTAACTTCTAATGATGAGTCCTGTTAGTCGTACCAATCAGGTGGTGTTTTTTGCTCGAACCTGTCTTAAACAGGCCGAGCAAGCCACAGATCAAGAAAAGCGCCAGCTAGAAGAAGCGGCTTTAGGCCACTTATATGCAGGGGTTGTTTCGTTTGCCAATGAATTAACCTCTCAGTACCGCTTGCCGCCTTTTAAAGGGCTTAGCGAGCTGTTTGCTCGGGATCAGTTGCCCGCTGAGTTATATGAGTTAAGTCTACTTAGTCATGAAACCTCTGGCTGGTTAGGTGCTTTGCTTAAACAATATAACAGAATGCTGCTAACTGGCCTGGATGAAGGTGGGGTAGTGCAATCTGTACAATTAATTACAACTCAGTCGGACTATGTGGACTTATTACGTAACTGGTTGATTGAGTTAGAAAAAACCATTCAACGTATGCGTTTGCACTACCAAGAAAACTAATTGCTGATTTTTTAGGCGTTGGAGTGCTTGTTTGGCGGTGATATACTCTCGCCCCCTTTGTATCGTGTCACCAAGTTTCGAGAGTTTTTATGGCTGCTGTATTTGAAATTGTAGAATTAGATGATGGCGACATTGCGTTAAAGCGCAGTGATGGTGAAGGGGAGCCTTTAGTGCGCATCACCTTTTCCGGAGATGCTAAAGATAGTTTTCCTGAGCAGCACATTGAAATAGCAAAAGCCATGATAGAGGCGGGTGTGCGTAAAGTAGGTGAATTAAGTGGTGTGCACGTAGAAGATACCTCTGCGATCGCCGATTACGAAGAACGCATATTTCACTAAGTGCTATCTTTATATCAAACAAAAAACGCTGCAATTGCAGCGTTTTTTTATGTTATTGATTCGTACAAGCTTAATGAAGGTGTTGACGAATAATACCCACATATAAACCTTCAATTTCAAGCGGTTCAGTTTGTAGGTCCACAACGATTGGCGCAAACTCTTGGTTTTCAGGTAATAACTTCACGATGTGCTTGTCTTGCTGAAAACGCTTAACCGTCACTTCTTCGCCTACGCGCGCGACCACTATTTGTCCATTTCGTGCCTGGTTTGTTTTATGAACCGCGATTAAATCCCCATCCATAATTCCTATGTCTTTCATGCTTTCACCGTGCACTTCAAGTAAGAAGTCAGCACCTGGCTTAAAGAATTCTCGTGGTAGTTCCACATAACGCTCAACATGTTCTTGAGCCAGTATTGGTTCGCCTGCTGCAACTCGACCAATTAACGGAATGCCACTTTGATCTTCAGCTAGGCGAATACCGCGACTGGCACCTGGGGTCATTTCAATGGCGCCTTTGCGGGCTAGTGCCTTTAGGTGTTCTTCAGCGGCGTTTGGGCTTTTAAAGCCGAGCTCTTTTGCGATCTCTGCACGGGTAGGGGGAAAGCCTGTTGTCTCGATAGAGTGCTTAATTAAATTCAATACTTCTTGCTGGCGAGCGGTAAGTTTGATCATTGCGGCTTCTTATCTGTTTTTATATACATATTGGGATTATATACAGTACTGTACATCTGTAAAGTACTCAGCAAAAGAATGATTGCTAAGTATTGACCTTGTTAGACAATATCTTTAAATTTGACGGCGCGTCAAAAAATGACGAGGCGTCAAAAAAATAATAAAAGCGATATCCAAGTGAAATCAGAGCAAACCATTCGTCATAAAGATCAAGTGCGTAAAGAACGTGAAGAATTAATTCTTAACGTGGCTTTGTCATTGCTAAAAAATGACGGGTTTCATGGATTGAATATGCAAGCCATTGCCAATCAGACTGATTATTCTAAGGGTACAATTTATCAGCACTTTAGTAGCAAAGAAGATGTGCTTGCCAAGTTGATCATTCGTTGCGGTGAGCGATTAATCTCTTTAATTGATATTGCTTTAAAGAATAGCGATGGATTAAGGCATAAAATTGTAATGGTGAGTTGGGCATTTTTTATTAATGCCGAACAAGAGGCAGAAACGGCAGGTTTAGTTTCTATGGTTAAGTCTCCTGAGTTTCAAACAAAGGTCACACCGGCCCACCAAAAAGCCATTTCGATAATTGATCAAAGTATTTTATCTCGTGTCATTGGTATATTTACCAATCAAACTGATATACCGGCTGAAAAAATAAAAGTCGGTGCTTTTGGCTGGTGGGCAATGAAATGGGGGGTGCAAGATGTATTGGTTAACGACTGGGAAATGTCCAAGTTAGGGTTTGATGACCCGAAGCATTATTTTTTTGAGTCGTTACATGTTTTTTTAGATGGGCTTGGTGTAAAGCGTGACGATATTAGTCATGATTTTGAAATGGTGCAGGCTCAGGCTAAACACGTTTTTTCGTAAATACTCATACAATTATAAATATAACAATAAGGAAATCACATGATTGAAAGACTCACCTGGTGGCTGGTACGTCACCCTTGGGCGGTTGTGCTGTCAACTATATTAATCGTCGCCCTATGTGGTTATGGGGCAAAAAACATCAAGCTGAATGCCGACTATCGCGCTTTTTTTAGTAGTGATAACCCTCACCTGCAAGCATTTGAAGAGCTGCAAGATCAATACAATAAAGTTGATAATATTTTAATAGCCTTAGTGCCAGAAGATGGTGAAGTCTTCAATAACCGTATATTGACGTTGGTTGAAGAATTAACTGAAGAGTCTTGGCAAGTGCCTTACAGCCGTCGAGTGGATTCAATATCAAACTTTCAGCATACCTATGCCGAAGAAGACGACATGATTGTTGAAAGTTTATTTGAGTTCTCTTCTGATTTATCTGAAGAAGAGATTCAAGCTAAGAAAGCGGTTGCCCTAAAGGATCCTGTATTAGCTGGCAACCTTATTGCTTACGATGGCAAAGCCACTGGTGTAAATATCACCATTAACTTGCCAGGTATTAATCAAGCTAAAGAAGTGCCCGAGGTAGTGGGCTTTGTTAGAGAAATGGTGGCTAAATATGAAGAAGCTTATCCTGAAGTAGGCTTTTATCTTACTGGCGTAACCATGACCAATAACGCATTCCCAGAAGCCAGTGCGCAGGATATTAAAGAATTATATCCAGTGATGATTCTATTGATTTTGGTTTTACTGTTTTTCTCTTTAAAAGGCATGTGGGGAACGTTAGCCACTTTTAGTATTGTTGTGTTTTCTAGCGCCATTGCCATGGGGTTATTTGGCTGGCCTGGGCCTGAAGTAACACCGACTACGTTGTCAGCACCGGTTATGATTATGACCCTAGCAATTGCTGATTGTATTCATATATTAATGAGTTACTACCACGGTATTGCCAAAGGTGAATCGAAGCCTGCTGCCATGGTTGAGAGTATCCGCATTAATTTCCAACCTGTATTGTTGACCAGTTTGACCACTGCGATTGGTTTTTTAACGCTTAACTTTTCAGATGCGCCTCCGTTTCATGATTTAGGTAATATTGTATGTATTGGTGTGCTTGCGGCCTTTATCTTAGCGGTATTCTTTTTGCCTGCATTGATGATGTTACTGCCTTCTAAAAAGGTATCTGAATCGTTTGGTGAAAATAAAAAGATGCAGGTTCTATCTGATTTTGTAATCAAAAACTATCGCGCGTTATTAGTTGGCTTTTCAATTGTTATTGTTGTATTGATTGCTTTAATTCCTATGAATGAGCTGGATGACAATACCATTGAATATTTTGATTGGAGTATTAAGTTCAGAAGTGACAGTGAGATGATTGCGGACACCTTAACTGGTGTACAAAGCATGAACTATTCATTAAAAGCAGATGGTGAGATGGGGGTTGCTGACCCTGAATATTTAAAAACCATTGATGCATTCGCTGATTTTTTAAGAGTCCAGCCTGAAGTGCGTCATGTGGGTACGTTCAGTGACGTAATGAAGCGCCTTAATAAAAATATGAATGCCGATGATGAGGCTTATTACAAAATACCAGAAGATCGTCAGTTGGCGGCTCAATATATGCTGTTGTATGAACTGTCACTGCCATATGGTTTAGATTTAACTAACCAAGTGAACGGTAATAAGTCGGCCACTCGTATGATAGTTCAAATTGATAAAATCACCGCTCAAGAAATTATATCCCTTGATAATCGCGCAGTTGCGTGGCTGGAGCAAAATGCGCCGCAATACATGGTAACAGAAGGGGCGAGTACTGCTGTCATGTTTGCTCATATCACCGAGCGTAATATTAAAAGCATGATTGGTGGTGTTGTTGGTGCGTTATTCTTAATCTCATTTATCATTATGCTGGCCATAAAATCAGTGAAGCTTGGTTTTATTAGTTTGATACCTAACCTTGTACCAGCTGGTATGGCATTTGGTTTGTGGGCTGTGTTTGATGGTATGGTTGGTTTAGGTCTGTCGGTTGTGATGGGTGTGACGTTGGGTATTGTGGTGGATGATACCGTTCACTTTATGACGAAATATGTACGAGCTAAACGTGAGCTTGGTTTGAAAACTGAAGCCGCTATTGAATATGCGTTTCATACGGTTGGTGTTGCTTTGACCGCAACAACTATTGTGTTGTGCGCGGGCTTTATGGTGTTAGCGTTATCTCCATTTGCGATTAATACCCACATGGGAATTATGAGTGCGCTTACCATTGCCTTAGCGTTAATAGTTGATTTCTTTTATCTGCCGCCACTGTTATTAAAACTGGATAAAGATAAAAGTGAAGGTGGTGCAAATAGTGTTCGTGGAGCTGGTTCAAAAGAGCATGCCAGTGATCAAAAAATTGAAGTACAAGCATAAAAGGAGCTTTTAGAATGAAATATTTATTAATGGTAGCGCTACTTGCGGTATTTAACGTAACAGCACTTGCACAAACACCTGAAGAAAAAGGGTTGGCGATTGCTGTAGAGGGTGATAAACGCGGTGAGGGTTTTGGCGACTCGCAAGTTGAGCTTAAAATGGTGCTGATTGATAGTAAGGGTACTGAAGCCCCTCGAGATATGCGTGTTAAAACTCTCGAAGGTATTGCTGAAGAGGGTGATAAATCACTGATGATCTTTGATACTCCAATCGATCAAAAGGGTGTGGCGATGCTGACTTATACCCATAAAGAGAAGTCAGATGATCAATGGTTGTATTTGCCAGCATTAAAGCGTGTGAAAAAAATATCTAGTAAAAATAAATCAGGTCCATTTGTGGGCAGTGAATTTGCTTTTGAAGATATTAGCTCTCAAGAAGTAGAAAAATACACGTATAAATATTTACGAGACGAAACCTTTGATGGCCAGGACTGCTTTGTGGTTGAAAGAGTACCTACCGACAAATATTCTGGTTATACCAAGCAAGTTGCTTGGATTGATAAGGCTGAATATCGTGCGTTAAAAATTGAGTTTTATGATCGTAAAAAAAGCTTATTGAAAACCTTAGAAAATAAAGACTATAAGTTGTACTTAGAGAAGTTCTGGCGTCCTGCTTTGAGTGTGATGCAAAATCATCAAACAGGTAAGGCCACGCGCTTAGAGTATAAAGGTTATGAATTTCAAGTTGGTTTAAACAAGAAAGAATTCACTAAAAATAGTTTAAAACGAGCCAAGTAATATGAAGATTTTATCTTTATTGACCGGTGGCTTATTACTTAGCGCTGCGTCACAGGCTGAGTTAAGTGTAACCTCTCAGTTTGATTACGAGGTGGCTGGCTATTTTGCAGATAATACGCAGACACAAAATGACACCCGTATTAATAATTCGGTTGTCTTGCGTACTGAGCTATATAAAGAGCTTGAAGGTGATCAGTCGATTACCTTTAAACCTTTTTATCGCTTGGATGAAAATGATGATGAACGTAGTCATGGTGATGTTCGAGAGCTTATTTGGCACAAAGTGGCGGATGAATATGAGCTTAAAGCGGGTATTGGTAAGGTGTTTTGGGGAGTAACTGAATCCCAGCATTTGGTTGATATTGTCAATCAGACTGATGCAGTTGAAAGTTTAGACGGCGAGCAAAAACTTGGTCAGCCAATGATACAACTGATGCTTGAGCGCGATTGGGGGAATTTGGATTTGTTTGTGCTGCCGTATCATCGTGAGCGCACATTTGTCGGTAAAAAAGGACGCCTAGGAATTGGTCAAGATTACGCAGATGCCGTTTATGAAAGCAGTGATGAGGAAAAACATATCGATGTTGCTGCGCGCTTTTATACCTACATAGATGAGTTTGAATACGCAGTGTCATTGTTTCATGGTAATAGCAGGGCGCCTTCATTGGGGTTTGATGCTGTTAGTAATAAAGTCTTACCTTATTACGCCTTGATTACCCAGCTTGGGCTTGAGATGCAGTATTTAAATGAGGGTTGGGCTTGGAAGTTCGAGGGTGTGTTACGTGATGGTGTACCTAAAAACACGATGCTAACAATGGCCGGAGAATGGCCGGTATTCTATGACGGCGTTAATTTAGCGGTTGCCGATGACGAGCAATACTTTGCTACCACAGCAGGCTTTGAATACACCCAGGTAGGTATTTGGGATACGCGTATTGACCTTGGCTGGGTGGTTGAACATCTATATGACTCTCGCCAAAAAGATGCGCCAGCGTCCGCTTTTGAGCACGATGTGTTATTCGCCACACGTTGGGCAGCTAATGATGCGGCGTCATCTACATTGTTGGCGGGTGTGTTAATGGATTATGAATACGCCGATTACAGCTTAAGTGTTGAGGGTAATACCCGTATTTTTAATAATACCACCCTGACCCTTGAAGCGCGTTTATTTGCTCCTGAAGATGACAACCCATTATGGAATTTCCGTGATGAAGATTTCATCAAGCTAACGCTGTCCTACTATTTGTAAATCCTTTTTAAGCAAGACCTTTCTTTTGGGCTCTTTGAGCCCTTTTTTTATTCTGTATGCTATAAAGTGTGAGGTAATGTGTGCAAAGGACTGAGTCTGGACTTGATTGCTTGACATGATTTTGAGTTAAACGTATGTTTCAAACAGTTGTTTGTTTGGGTGTTTACCATGGCACAAGTTGATACAGTTACACGGATTTTAGACGCAGCAGAAGAATTGTTTGCAGAGCATGGCTTTGCTGAGACTTCATTACGTACCATTACAACACGGGCCGATGTGAATCTAGCGGCGGTGAATTACCATTTTGGCTCTAAGAAGGCCCTTATTCAGGCTGTGTTTGCCCGTTTTTTAGGCCCTTTTTACAAGTTGGTAGAGTCAAGCCTTGATACCCATGAAAAACAGCACCCTGACACCATACTTTCGATTGAAGACATATTGCGTTTTGTGGCACGGGCCATGGCCAGTGTGACTCAAGGTGATCGAAATCGATTGGCCATATTTATGCGCTTGCTGGGTTTAGCTTATAACCAAGGGCAGGGCCATTTACGTAAATACCTTCAAACAGAATACCGCAGTCTTTTTCGTCGTGTAATGGCGCTTATTACAAAGGCGACACCTGATCTTCAACCTGTTGAGCGTTTTTGGCGTTTTCACTTTATGTTGGGATCTGCAGCATTTACCTTATCTAGCATGGAAAACCTACGTGCCATTGTTGAGCATGATTTTGATACAAAGTGCACAGAAGAAGAAGTAGTTGGCTATCTCTTGCCTTTCCTTGCGGCAGGTATTCGGGCAAAGTAAGCGTCTAACTTTGCAAGCGAGTATTCCAGTGCGTTATTTGCACATTTCGATTAGTGATCAAATCTTATCTGCCTTCGAAGATCAGCAAAAGGTCTTTGAGTTTTCTATCTCAACTGCTTTAAATGGCGCAGGTTGTGAAGAAGGCTCAGGCAAAACTCCGCTCGGCAAACATTATATTCGCGCAAAAATAGGGGGCTCAGAGCCTCTTAATGCGGTGTTTGTTGCTCGCCGTGCCACGGGTGAAATTTATTCTGAAGAACTTGCGCAGCAGTACCCTAAGCGAGATTGGATATTGTCGCGAATCTTATGGCTTTGCGGGCAAGAATTGGGTGTGAATCGGTTAGGATGCGTGGATTCCATGTCTCGTTTTATTTATATTCATGGCACACCTGATAGTGAGCCAATGGGGATTCCTAAGAGTCATGGTTGTGTACGTATGCGAAATGCGGATGTCGTAACATTATTTGATTGGGCGCCCGCTGGTTGCCCTGTGATGATCGAGGTTTAAGTGCAAGTAACACTCATAACAGATATTCAGGGCTGTGTGCTTACTGATGAAGAAAAACAATGGCTTAATGATGAATTTTTAGGTGGCCTGATTCTGTTTTCACGTCACTTTAAAAGTCGTGATCAAATTGTTGAATTAATCAAAGAAATTAAATCGATTAACCCCAACTTACTGATTACGGTGGATCACGAAGGCGGCAGGGTACAGCGGTTTCGTGAAGGGTTTACACAAGTACCTGCCATGGGAAAAATTGGCGCACTCTATAAGCAGTCCCCTCAAAAAGCGATTCAATTGGCTAAAGCCGCTGGGATTGTTTTGGCGTATGAGTTACAAGAAGTAGGTGTCGATCTGACCTACGCCCCTGTGCTTGATGTAAATTATGAGCGTAATACGGTTATCGGAGATCGCAGTTTTTGCCATGACAAAGATGTCATTAACGTTTTAGCGAACAGCTTTATGCTGGGTTTAAAAGAAGTAGGTTTTGCCGTAGTGGCCAAACACTTCCCTGGACATGGTTGGGTGAATTTAGATAGTCATGTGGCATGTCCAATTGATGAGCGCTCTTTTACTGAAATCCAAGAACAAGATCTTCAGCCCTTTATTCAGCTGTTGCCCCAAATTGATTGGATGATGCCTGCACATGTGGTGTATGAAAAAGTTGACAGCGAGCCTGCTGGCTTTTCTAAGGTATGGTTGCAGGATATTCTCAGGCAGAAAATGGGTTTTACGGGCAGAATTGTCAGTGATGATTTAAGTATGGCGGGCGCTGCGATAAAGGGTGATTACCAGCATCGCGCAATGGCTGCAATTAATGCAGGTTGTGATGTATTGCTGGCTTGTAATCATTCTGAGGCTTCACTTGAAATTTTAACAGGCTTAAAGCAAATAGATGTGGAACCTTTAAGTTTGAAAGGTTACAAAACACGAGTGTCTTTAAATGATAATAAAGAGGTATATATGAGTGCCTTAGCGTTATTAACAGAGTTGAGTTAAATATGTTAGATGTAAAAACTTGGTTGGATTTGTTGGAGATTTGGTGGGCGCAAGCGCTGGTAGGGGTATTCGCTGGCGGTGTGGCATACCTTGCGGCCAGAATTATTGTTGGGCAATTAAAAAACAAAGCCAGTAAAACCCGTAACCTATTTGATGATGCGGTTGTGGAGGCGTTAGAGCGCCCGATTCATTATGGCATTCTCACGTGTATCGTAATTTATGTGATGTTCATTGTTCAAGTTCAGTTTGAAGTGAAACTGCTGCCTAAGGCAAGTCACTTATACGTAATTGTTTTGTCTGTATTCTTTTCATGGTTTGTTATGCGGTTAATTCGAATTCGCGAACATCAAATTTTAAAAGGAGACGTAAAAACGAAAGCAGACCAAACAACGATTACCGCTATTTTTAAATTGTTACGCATTTCTGTTATTACCATTACATGTTTGGTTGTATTTCAAACATTGGGTTTGTCAGTTAGCGGAATCATTGCGTTTGGTGGTGTCGGTGGTGCTGCAATTGCGTTTTCTGCAAAAGATTTATTGGCTAATTTTTTTGGTGGTTTAATGGTTTATTTAGACAAACCATTTGCAGTAGGAGACTGGGTCCGCAGTCCTGATCGTAATATTGAAGGTACTGTTGAAAATATCGGCTGGCGTGTAACCAGAATTCGAACATTTGATAAACGACCTTTATATGTGCCCAACTCCGTGTTTACACAGGTTAGTATTGAAAACCCATCCCGCATGAGCCATCGTAGAATTTATGAAACAATTGGTGTGCGTTATGGCGACTTTGCGCAGGTGCAAACAATTTGCGATAACATTGAAGCTTTTTTGCAGGGTCATGACGAGATTGATGAGTCGCAAACCTTGATGGTGAATTTTAATACGTTTGCAGACTCGTCTTTAGAATTTTTCATTTATTGCTTTACCCATACTACCAATTGGGAGGCCTTCCATTCTATCAAGCAGGAAGTATTGTTTAAGGTCGGCGAAATTATCAATAATGAAGGTGCAGAGATTGCATTTCCAAGCCGTAGTATTTACATGGAAAACAATGTGCCCTTACAAAATGTTGATCGTAATGATGTGGAGCGTGCTCAGCATAAGTCCCAGTCTGGCAAATTATTAAAATCAGATGAGTCTGCTCATACAGAGCACAAAGGTCGAAGTGTCAGTAAAAATGGTCCTGATGTTGGTGAGTCTGATGGGAATAATTAATTTAGGATAAGTTTATGACTGAATTAACACCGTTGACCGCCATTATTGGTGGGACAGGCTTGACGCAATATCCTGGTTTGAATATTACCCATGAGCAATACATTTCAACTGACTTAGGCGACGTAAGTGCGCCTTTGATGTTTGGTGAGCTGATGGGGCAACCTGTTGTATTTTTAGCACGTCACGGACATCCCCATAAGTTGCCGCCACACAAGGTCAATTACCGAGCGAACGTGCTAGCGCTTAAAGAGGCGGGTGTGACACAGATAATCGCTGTTAATGCAGTGGGCGGTATTACTGATGCAATGGATGCCCAGGCGATTTGCATACCGGATCAAATAATTGATTATACCCATGGTCGTGAAGATACGTTTTTTGATGGCGTATATAAGCCGCTTGATCATGTGGATTTTACTTACCCCTATGACTCAATGCTGTCTGAACAATTATATGAATCAGCGCAGTCAAAAAATATTGATGTGCAAAAAGGCGGCGTTTATGCGGCCACACAAGGGCCTCGGTTAGAAACCATTGCAGAGATCAATCGTTTAGAAAAAGACGGTTGTGACGTGGTGGGTATGACGGGCATGCCAGAGGCGGTTTTGGCTCGTGAACTTAATATCCCTTATGCGAGTTTGTCTTTAGTGGTAAATAAAGCGGCAGGTAAAAGCGAAGAATTAATTACTATGGATGATATTCGCTACGTTTTAGATCAGGGAATGCATAAAGTGCAGTCGATTATTGCTGGGTTTTTAGCAAATAAATAGTGGGAAAGTGTGATCTATAGCCCCTTGCTGATTATTCAGCAAGGGGCTTTTTAGTTTATAGGCGAACGTTTAATGCCGAATCTAAAGCGGGTTGTGTGTTTTCAGGAATGTTTTGTTTCTCTTTAAGTTTAAGAGGGTGTTCAACCGGTAAAATACGAATAATCGCCCCCACTAAAGGATGGTCAATGTAATGAATTTCTTTACTGCGCATGCGACGGCTCTCTTGAAAGCTAATTAGCTGCGTTGGTGTGGTGGCGTTTTCAGGGATGAATTGCAAATCAATTTTACTGTGTAAGTAACGAGATACGTGCAAGTAAAATAAACCTTTTAACTGAGGTGCGCCTAGTTGTTGAATAGAACTTTCTATGTAAATTGGCAAGCTGTGTTTTTGATCATAAACAGGTTGCTGCCATTGGGCATTGTATAAAATAGGTTGGTTGACTGGGTCTAATTTGGACATTTTATCAGCCCATTCTTGATCAATCGTCTGCTCTGTAAAGGCGAGGTTATTTGCATTCTCATGGTGGAAAGCCAGTGAAGCATTCATGCCTGAGTTTGCTAGTGGCAATGGGCGTGCGCTTTTAAGTTCGATGACATCGGCCATCTCAAGTGGCAAAGGTGTAAATTTGAACGACTCATCAAGATGGCTGTCAGGCTTTTGCTGAAACAACGTCAGGTTGACTTTATACCAGCGAGCTTCTTTTACTGGTGCTTCATCTTCAGCAAAAGCACTTGAGCTGATGGTTATTAATATTAAAAGTAAACGGGTAATCATGGCGTACCTGGTTGCGAGAGCAAATCTAAAACATGGTTGATGGTGCTGAAGCGCGTTTGCGCGTCAGGCATATCAAATATAAATTTAAATGCATTTGAGCCATCTAGCTTGTAACTGGCAGGCTTGGTTTGAACCATGCGAACCATTGTATATGGGTCAATTGAAGTTTGTGCGCCAAACTCCATGCGACCTTGGCTATCACCGGCATCTAACTTCACTATGCCTAATGATGCAAGTTTGAATTTTAATTCTGTGACCTGGAAAAGGTATTTAACCTGTTGTGGTAATAAACCGAAGCGGTCAATCATTTCAACTTGTAGGTCTTTAAGCTCATGTTTGTCTTTCGCATTGGCAATGCGCTTGTATAAAATCAGGCGGTTATGAACGTCGGGTAAATAGTCTTCTGGAATTAACGCTGGTATGCGCAGGTTGATTTCAGCTTGATTCTCAGTTGGGTTATCTAGGCTTAATTCGCGGCCTTCTTTAATGGCTTCTACTGCGCGATCTAAGAGTTCCATGTATAAACTGAAGCCGACGTTTTGTATGTGACCGCTTTGTTCTTCACCTAATAACTCACCTGCGCCTCGAATCTCTAAATCGTGGGTGGCTAACATAAAGCCTGCACCTAAATCTTGTGCATTGGTAATCGCATCTAGACGTTTTTCGGCATCTTTACTTACTTTCTTTTCTTGTGGTGCTAACAGGTAAGCATAAGCTTGATGATGGCTACGACCCACGCGTCCTCGTAATTGATGCAGTTGGGCTAAGCCAAACTTATCAGCACGCTCAATAATAATGGTGTTTGCGTTAGGGATATCAATGCCGGTTTCAATGATGGTGGTACACATTAAAACGTTAAAGCGTTTGTGATAGAAATCACCCATGACAGATTCTAATTGTCGTTCTGACATCTGGCCGTGAGCGACGCCAATGCGTGCTTCAGGGATCAACTTGGCTAAATCTTCAGCGGCCTTGTCGATGGTTTTTACTTCGTTATGCAAAAAGTAAACTTGACCGCCACGTAAAATTTCACGAAGCACCGCTTCTTTTATTAGATGTTCATCCCAAATTTTAACGAATGTTTTAACGGCTAATCGGCGAGCTGGAGGTGTCGCGATAATGGATAAATCCCGTACCCCTGACATGGCCATGTTTAATGTTCTAGGTATAGGGGTTGCGGTCATGGTGAGAATATCTATCTCTGCACGCAGGGCTTTTACTTTTTCTTTTTGTTGAACACCAAAGCGGTGTTCTTCATCAATAATCAGTAATCCAAGGTTTTTGAATTTCACATCACCTTGTAATAACTTATGTGTGCCGATGACAATGTCAGCCGAGCCGTCTTCTAACATTTGCAGTGACTTGGTTTTAGCTTGTCCTGTTTTAAAGCGAGAAAGTCCCTCGACTTTTATTGGCCAGTCTGCAAAACGGTCACTGAAGGTTTCATAGTGTTGCTGGGCCAGCAAGGTGGTGGGAACTAAAACAGCCACTTGCATGCCATTTTGTACGGCGATAAAGGCAGCACGTAAGGCAACTTCTGTTTTACCAAAGCCTACATCGCCACAGACTAAGCGATCCATGGGGTTGGCTTTCATCATGTCAGTGATTACGGCATTGATGGCCGTTTTTTGGTCGACGGTTTCTTCAAAAGGGAAATCAGATTTAAAAATTTCATAATCATCACGAGGAAAACTGAATCCATGACCAGGTTTGGCTTCACGCTTAGCGTAGATTTCTAATAATTCTGCGGCTGTATCGCGGATTTTTTCCAGCGCTTTTCGACGTTGCGCTGACCACTTCTCAGTGCCCAGTTTGTGCATAGGTGCCATGTCGGTATCGGCACCGCTGTAGCGGCTGATTAAATGCAGGGATGAAACCGGTACGTAAAGTTTGGCTTGGTCGGCGTATTCAAGCATGACAAATTCGGTAGCATCACCATCCACTTCGATGGTTTGCATACCCCGGTAACGGCCAACACCGTGATCAATGTGAACAACCGCTGCACCCATGGTTAGTTCCGTAAGGTTGCGAATGACATTTTCACTTTGATCTTTTTCTTGCTTCTGGCGGCGGCTTTGACGAATGCGCTCGCCAAATAATGCATTCTCACTAATTAACCATGCGCTAAGAGTTTGGCTGTAAAAGCTGTCTTCGGTAGGTGCTGTTGTAATGGCAAATTCAAATTCGTGTTCATTTAAATCCAACCATGAGTCGATGACTTGAGGGCTGATATCGATGCGCTCAAGCAGCTCTAATAACGCTTCACGGCGACCGGCACTTTCTACACAAAAAACAACGGTTTCATTGTTTTCCATTAAAAAGTTTTCTAGGGCTTCTAGAGGGTTATCTTGCTTGTGATTGACTTGAAGCGAAGGCAGTTGCGGTGGTGCAAAATTATAATGGCCTGTTTGCTCTTTAATGTTTTCATTAAACGTTTTTATGCGGCCATAATGTTTGAATTGAGCAAACGTTTGGTTGTCGTTTAAATAAATTTCATTGGGTGGTAGTACGGGGTGGCGAATGTCATGGCGACGCTCTTCATAGCGATGCTCTATGTCTTTCCAGTTGTGCTGCAGGCTTTTTTCTAAGTCTTGATTAAAAACCAGTTGGCAATCCATTGGTAGGTAGTCAAATATGGTTGCCGTTTCTTCAAAAAATAACGGCAGGTAGTACTCGATACCCCCAGGGGCAATTTGTTTGGTTACATCAGTATATAGGGGTGACTCTTTTGGGTCGCACTCGAAAAAATCAAACCAACGCTGCTTAAATGTACGAATACCACTCTTATCTAATGGCACTTCTTTGGCAGGTAAAAGTTCGATGCTTTGTGTGGTTTCAGTGGAACGCTGAGTTTCTGCATTAAACCAGCGGATGCTTTCAACTTCGTCATCAAATAATTCGATGCGAAACGGTTGTTCAGAGCCCATTGGGAAAATATCTAAAATGGCACCACGAACACAAAACTCACCATGTTCAAATACGCCATCAACTGCTTGGTAGCCTGCCGATATCAAGCGTGGTTTCAGCTCGTCAAGATTTAGGGTTTGGCCAACCTTAACCGTAAAGCTGTGGCCTAAAATGTAATTGACTGGCGGTAACTTCAATTGAAGTGATAGGGCGGGTATCACCAATATGCTGTTTTTTGCCTGTGGTAATTTAACTAATGTGCTTAAGCGTTCGCTAATAATATCTTGGTGCGGAGAAAAGTAATCATACGGGAGTGTTTCCCAATCTGGCAGGTTGAATACTTCCCCTTGGAAAAAATAACGAATCTCTTCTGTTAGTCGCTGGCTTTCGCTGCTGTTGTTGGCTATCACGATGGTCAAGCCCGTATAGCTTTGAGCGCAGTTGGCGATGGCGTGGGCTAGGTGGGAGCCCTGAATATTACCCCAAGATAAAATGTCACCAGATTTGCTTGGTAATGGAGGGTTGGCCACCATGACGGTCCTTAGAGAGATTAAAAAAGGAGGGTAGTGTACTCAAAGCAGTGGGGCCTGTTAAGGTTTGCCTGCTAGGATTGGAAGGATTGTGGTAATACGAGTCTTTAATTTTAACGCAGGGCAATTTATCAGGCCTTAATCGACTTGTTTAAAGTGTGAGCAGTTGGATGCTGCGCCTATTAATGATGCTATAAATATTGAGATTAACGGCCTTTATGGGCATAATACCGCACAATTTTTTGGCCTAAGTATCGAGGGTATATCCGTGAGTCAAGATGTTCGTGAAGCCAGCTTGTCTGATTGGACGTTGCGTGAAGAAACCGCAGAATCCATGATCCCATTAATCGGTGGTTTATACCGTAAGAACAACGTTGTGTTGTCTGTGTATGGCCGTCCTATTATCAATCGTTCTGTGATTGATATCCTTAAAGCTCACCGTTTTGTTCGTCAGGTGGAAAAAGAAGAGCTTTCTGTTCAAGAAACATATCCTGTTATCACTATCTTGAAAGAGATGGGTGTTAAGTCTTGCCATATCGATATTGGTAAAATGGCGGTTAACTTCCGCAAAGAAGGCAATGGCGCGTCTTTAGAAGATTTCGTAAAAGCTCAGTTAATTGAGCTGACAGCTCAAGAAATGACAGACGCTGAAGGCAAAGACGTTGTTCTTTATGGTTTTGGTCGTATTGGTCGTTTGCTTGCTCGCATCATGGTTGAGAAAGCAGGTGGTGGTACCGGTATGCGTTTGCGCGCAATTGTTGTGCGTAAAGGTAAGGGTGATGACTTGGTTAAGCGTGCAAGCTTGCTACGTCGTGACTCTATTCATGGCTCTTTCAAGGGTACTATCCAAGTAGATGAAGAAAACAGTGCGTTGATCGTTAACGGTACTTACATCAATATCATTTACGCCGGAAACCCAACTGAGATTGATTACACTCAGTACGGCATTAAAGATGCGCTATTAATTGATAACACGGGTGTATGGCGTGATGCGGATGGCCTTGGTCAGCATGCAGCGTGTAATGGTATTTCTCGTGTGCTTTTAACTGCACCGGGTAAAGGTGATATTAAAAACATCGTTTACGGCGTAAACCATGCGGATATGAAAGCGGACGACACGATTTTATCGGCTGCTTCTTGTACTACTAATGCTATTACACCTGTGCTTAAAGCGCTTAATGATCAGTACGGTGTTGAGTGTGGTCATGTTGAAACGGTTCACTCTTATACAAATGACCAAAACCTGATTGATAACTATCATAGTGGCGATCGCCGTGGTCGTGCTGCTGCATTGAACATGGTTATTACAGAAACAGGCGCTGCGAGCGCAGTTGCTAAGGCATTACCTGAACTAAAAGGTAAGCTAACTGGTAACGCGATTCGTGTTCCAACGCCAAATGTATCTATGGCTATTTTATCTTTGACGCTTAATAAAGAAGTTTCTCGTGAAGATTTAAATGCATTTTTACGTGATACCTCTTTGCACTCTCCATTGCAAAAGCAAATCGATTACGTTGCTAGCCCTGAAGTGGTTTCAAGTGACTTTGTTGGTAACCGTTGTGCGGGCATCGTAGATGGTGAAGCGACAATCGTGAGCGGAAATCGTGTAAACGTTTACGTTTGGTACGATAACGAGTATGGCTACAGCTGCCAGGTAGTGCGCATCGCAGAACAACTATGCGGTGTTGATTACCCAGCTTACCCTCTCGTTAAGTAAGCAATATAAAGAGCCGCTGCAAGTCAGCGGCTTTTTTGTATGATCAAAAAATGCGCATTCTAGATGACTCTGACTATACTTATTCCCAATTGCTTTGAGAATATTGCTTAGTTATAGCTAGTCACCTTGTAATTGGATGATTATACTAGCAAATAGTTGAAATAGAGCGTTTACTCTGCTCATAACTGTTTGAATAATAAGCAAAAAAGCAGCGCCAAGCGGCGCAAACGCAAAGATTTCTTTTGAAACTGTGATTAGGCAAGGCATATGATTAACATCAAGAAAGGTCTTGACCTGCCGATTGCTGGGCAACCGGAGCAAACCATTACTAAAGGTAATGATGTCTCTAGGGTCGCATTGGTGGGTTTTGACTATGTGGGTATGAAACCTACCATGCTTGTGCAGGTGGGTGACAAGGTCAAGAAAGGGCAGTTGCTCTTTACTGATAAGAAAAACGAAGGGGTTCAGTATACGGCCCCAGCCTCTGGAACGGTTGTTGAAATCAACCGTGGTAAGCGTCGAGTATTTGAGTCGCTTGTGATTGAGGTTGAAGGCAATGAGGAAGTAACTTTCAATAACTTCAATGCCAGTGAGCTTTCTTCTTTAACGCGACAGCAAGTTGAATCTCAATTAATTGAGTCAGGTTTGTGGACTGCGATTCGTACACGTCCATTTTCAAAAGCGCCCGCGCCTGAAAGTGATGTGAGTTCTATTTTTGTATCCACGCTAGATACAAATCCGCTTGCTGCTGATCCGGCTGTTGTTATTTCTGAGCAAAAAGAAGCGTTTGCTAATGGTTTGGCTATTTTGTCTTGCTTGAGTAAAAAGGTGTTTGTTACTAAATCACCGGCTGCCACTATTCCAGTGGGCAAGGCGCAAGTAGTGGATGTTAAAGGTCCACACCCAGCAGGTTTAGTGGGTACACATATTCACCATCTTGATCCCGTTAGTGCCACTAAAACCGTTTGGCATGTAGGCTATCAAGACGTTATCGCAATGGGTCAATTGTTTACTGATGGCAAGATCAATACAGATCGCGTTATCTCTTTAGCTGGACCACAAGTAACGAAGCCACGTTTAGTTCGTACCCGTGTTGGTGCAAGTTTAACTGAGTTATTGGCGAATGAACTAAATGCTGGTGAGAACCGTATTATTTCAGGTTCTGTATTTGGTGGTCGTACTGCAGCAGGCCCAACAGCTTATCTTGGACGTTTTGCTAATCAGGTATCTGTATTGACTGAAGGTCGCGAACGTTACTTGCTTCACTACCTACGTGCAGGTGTCGATCGTCATTCGGTTAAGAACATTTACTTGTCTAAGTTATTACCTAAGAAACTATTGAATTTCACAACCTCTACAAATGGTAGTGAGCGTGCAATGGTGCCTGTGGGTGCTTACGAGAAAATTATGCCGTTGGATATTCTGCCAACTCAGCTATTGCGTGCACTTATTGTAGAAGATATGGATTCTGCCATTAGTTTAGGCGCACTTGAGCTGGACGAAGAAGACTTAGCGCTTTGTACTTATGTTTGTTCAGGTAAATACGAGTACGGTCCAATTTTACGCGGTAACCTTGAGCGTATTGAGAAAGAGGCATAATTATGGGTTTGAAATCATTTATAGAAGGCCTCGAACCGCATTTTACGAAAGGCGGCAAATTCGAGAAGATGTATCCTCTTTATGAGGCTATCGATACAGGTTTATACTCGCCACCGTCAGTGACGAATAATACCTCACACGTACGCGACGGTATTGACCTTAAGCGTATTATGATTACGGTTTGGTTGTGCTGTTTCCCTGCTATGTTTTTTGGCATGTGGAACCTTGGTTTTCAAGCCAATAACGCGTTAGACACCATGGGCCTTGCAGAAATTGAAGGCTGGCGCGGTGCGATTATCTCTATGGTTGCAGGCTATGATGCCAGTAGTATCTGGGATAATTTGATTTTTGGCGCCACTTATTTCCTACCCATTTATGCCGTGACGTTTATTGTCGGTGGTTTCTGGGAAGTGTTATTTGCCACTATCCGTGGCCATGAAGTGAACGAAGGTTTCTTTGTTACTTCTATTCTATTTGCACTTATTTGCCCACCTGATATTCCGTTATGGCAAGTTGCCTTAGGTATTAGTTTTGGTGTGGTTATTGGTAAAGAAATTTTTGGTGGTACAGGTAAAAACTTCCTTAACCCTGCTTTAACAGGCCGTGCTTTCCTTTTCTTTGCTTATCCTGCACAAATTTCTGGTGATGCTGTTTGGACTGCTGTTGATGGCTTCTCTGGTGCAACCCCTCTGGGCTTAGCGGCTTTAGGTGGTGTAAGCGATATTATTGGGCACGGTGTAACTTGGTTTGATGCTTTTGCCGGCACTATTCAAGGCTCAATTGGTGAAACAAGTACCATTGCAATCTTGATTGGTGGTGCAGTGTTATTAGTGATGGGTATTGCTTCTTGGCGTATCGTTGCCGGTGTGATGATCGGTATGGTGGCACTATCAACGTTGTTTAATTTTATTGGTTCAGATACCAATGCAATGTTTGCAATGCCTTGGTATTGGCACTTAGTGATCGGTGGTTTTGCGTTCGGTATGATCTTTATGGCCACAGACCCAGTTTCAGCGTCTATGACCAATACAGGTAAATATTTCTTTGGTGCGTTGATTGGTGTAATGGTTGTGTTGATTCGCGTCATTAACCCAGCTTTCCCAGAAGGCATGATGTTGGCAATTTTGTTTGCAAACTTATTTGCACCTTTAATTGACCACTTTGTAGTTCAAGCAAATATTAAGCGGAGGGTGGCTCGCAATGTCGGCTAAAAACGATAGTATTCAAAAAACCATAATGGTTGCCGTGCTACTTTGCCTTGTTTGCTCAATTATTGTGGCAGGTTCTGCGGTTGCACTTAAACCTATTCAAGTTAAAAACAAACTTGAAGATAAAAAGAAAAACATCTTAGCTGCGGCAGGTCTTTTAGTTGCTGATAAAACCATTGATGAGCAATTCCAGCAAGTAACCACGCGCATCGTTAATCTTGAAACAGGTGCTTATGCAACTGAGGCTGAATTAGCAGAACTTGCCCAAGCAGGTTACCCAGTTGAGAAGTTCGATCAAAAGAAATTGTCTAAAGATCCTAAGTTCAGTGAAAAACTACAAGGTTCTGAAGATATGGCGAGCATTAAACGTCAAGAAAACTTTGCAGCGGTTTACTTAGTTGAAAAAGACGGTGCAATTGATCGTATTATCCTACCTGTTCACGGTTATGGTTTATGGTCAACGATGTACGGGTTTGTTGCTTTAGAGGGTAATGCCGAAACTATATCGGGTTTAGGTTTTTATGCTCATGGTGAAACACCTGGATTAGGCGGTGAAATTGATAACCCATCTTGGAAAGCCACTTGGCAGGGTAAGCAGCTTTATAATGATGAAGGCGCTTTAGCGATTGATGTAATTAAGGGTAAAGTTGACCCTGCATCACCTAAAGCCGAAAACCAAGTTGATGGTTTATCAGGTGCCACTCTTACAAGTAAGGGTGTCGCTAATTTGATGAAGTTTTGGTTAGGCGAGCAGGGTTTTGCTTCTTACTTAGCTAATTTTAAAGAGCAGGGGGTTTAACGTGTCTACATCAGTTAAAGAAGTATTAACTCAGCCATTACTGCTAAATAATCCGATTGCAGTTCAAATACTGGGTGTGTGTTCAGCACTGGCTGTAACAACCAGTTTAAATGTGACCTTGGTTATGTGTATTGCACTAACCTCGGTAACGGCTTTTTCAAACTTAGCCATCTCTCTTATTCGTAACCATATCCCTGGTAATATTCGTATTATCGTGCAGATGACGATTATTGCGTCATTGGTAATCGTGGTGGACCAAGTACTAAAAGCATATGCCTATGAAATTAGTAAGC